>NZ_JNIL01000001.1:678913-1357827 GCF_000702485.1 Alicyclobacillus macrosporangiidus CPP55
ATGGCGCTCTCCTGCCATGTCACCTCGGCCAGCGCGCGCGCCAGGCGCTCAGCGGCCGGCTTCATGAGCGAGCTGTGGAAGGGACCGCTGACCTCCAATGGGATGACGCGCCGGGCCCCGCGCCCCTTGGCCAATTCGCCCGCTCGGGCCACCGCTGCCGCGGCGCCCGAGATGACAATCTGGCCGGGGCAGTTGAAGTTGGCCACCTCCACCGGCTCTCCCGGCGCCGACGCCTCGCGGCAGACCGCCTCCAGCTCGGCAGCATCCATGCCGAGCACCGCAGACATCGCCCCTTGGCCCGCCGGGACCGCCTCGTCCATCCAGCGGCCGCGCAGGTGCACCAGCCGAACCGCTTCCTCGAAGCGAAGGACCCCGGCCGCCACCAATGCCGAGTACTCACCCAGGCTGTGGCCGGCAGTGACCACGGGATCGATCCCGGTCAACTCCCGAAACACCCGGTGTGCCGCCGTACTGACGGTCAACAGCGCAGGCTGCGTGTGATAGGTCAGTTTCAGCTCCGCTTCGGGCCCCTCAAAACACAGGCGGCTGAGGGAAAAGCCAAGCACCCGGTCGGCCGTCTCCATCACCTCGCGCGCGGCCGGATACCGGTCGCACAATTCTTTGCCCATCCCCACGTACTGGGCCCCTTGGCCTGGAAACACAAACGCGAGTTTCACCAAATTCCCTCCTCGGCTCGGGATATCACAGCCGGACCGCCGTGGCTCCCCACGTCAAACCGCCGCCGAACCCGACCATCACAACCAGCTGCCCGGCTCGAGCGCGGCCGCTGCGCACCGCTTCATCCAACGCAATCGGGATGGAAGAGGCGGAGGTGTTCCCATACCGGTCGATGGTGACGACCACCTTCTCTTCCTCCAACCCGAATCGCTTTCGCGCCGCATCGATGATGCGGATGTTCGCCTGATGGGGCACCAACAGGTCGATGTCCTCCCGCGCCAAGCCCGCGGCCTCCAGCACCCGCTCCGTTGAAGAGGCCATGGCCTTGACGGCGAACTTGAACGTCTCCCGTCCCTCCATCTTGATGAAGTGCTGGCGCGCCGCCACCGATTCCGCGCTGGCCGGTTGGCGCGAGCCACCGGCCGGCAAGTAGAGAAACCGGCCGCCGCTGCCGTCGGAGCCGAGGTCGAAGGCGAGGAAGCCGCGGTCTTCCGGCACACGGCCAATCAACACCGCCCCCGCCCCGTCTCCGAACAGCACGCACGTGCTGCGGTCCTGGTAGTCCGTGATGCGAGACAGCAGGTCGGCGGCGCATACGAGTACATACCGCTGCATCCCGCTCTCGACCATGGCGACGGCATTGGCCAGCGCGTACAGAAACCCGGTACAAGCCGCCGACAGGTCGAAAGCCCCGGCATGGACCGCTCCGATGCGGTCCTGGATCAAGCTGGCCGTGGACGGAAACATCATGTCGGGGGTGACGGTCGCGCAGATCACCATCCCTACCTCTTCCGGCGCCACCCCGGCCGCGTCCAACGCCCGCTGGCAGGCCTGTAACCCGTAATCTGACGTCGCTTCCCCAGGTTCCGCGATGCGCCTCTCGCGAATACCCGTGCGCTCCACGATCCACGTATCGCTCGTGTCAACCATTTTCTCTAAATCCTGGTTTGTCAACACCCGCGAAGGCAGGGCTGAACCCGTGCCGAGAATCCCCGCTCGGTATGGTCGGTTCACTTGTCGCTCTCCTCCCGCGCCGGCTCAGCCCCATGGGCCAAGCCCTGCGCCATTTTCTGGACCATGTCCTGTTCGACAAAACGGACGGCCTGCCGCAGGGCGGAACGCCACGCCCGCGCGTCGCTGCTGCCATGCGCCTTGATGCAGCCGCCCGCGACGCCGAGAAAGGGAGCCCCGCCGTACTCCGCGTAGTCAAACCGGTTCCGCAGGCGGACGAGGGACGGTTTCAGGACGGCTCCGGCCAACTTTTGGGCAAGCCCCGCCGTCAATACCTCGCGGAGCGCGCCGAAGAGGCCAAGGCCCACTCCTTCGACCAGCTTCAACACGACATTGCCGACGAACCCGTCGCACACCACCACGTCTACGGCGCCGCTGAGCAATTCGCGAGCCTCGACGTTGCCCCTGAAGTTCAACCCCGACGCCGCCAATCGGCCATACGCCTCTTTGCAGAGCGCGTTTCCCTTGCCCGCCTCGGTACCCACGTTGAGCAGCCCCACCCTGGGTTGGGCGATCCCGAGCACATGCTGTGAATACAGGCTCGCCATCACCGCGAACTGCACCAGATTGTTGCTGTCAGCGTCCATGGTCGCGCCGGCGTCGACGAGCATCACGCCGTTTCCGGAAAACGTCGGGAGGACGGGCGCCAACGCCGGCCGGTGGATGCCCGGCAGACGGCCGACGACCAACAGTCCGGCGGCCACCAGTGCCCCGGTGCTGCCCGCCGACACCATCGCGTCCGCCTCTCCATCGCGAACCAGGCGCGCGGCGGTCACCAGCGATGAATCCGGTTTCCGCCGTACGGCGCGCGCCGGTTCCTCGTCCATGTCGATCACGATGTCGGTGTGCAGCACCGTCACCTGACGAGGCCATGGCCCGTCCGCGACGGCGCGTATCTTGCCTTCGTCTCCCACGAGGACGAACGAGACATCCGGCAGTTCGGATGCGGTCGCCAACACGCCCTGGACGGGCGCGGCCGGTGCCAGGTCGCCGCCCATGACGTCAATCGCGATTCTCACACGTCCACCCCTTCATCCCACGGCGCGCTTGCATCGATCCGCACCGCTTTGGCCCAGATCACGCCTTCCAACACCCGGTCTCCGCCTGCGTACGTGACCGCCTGGCACTTGCTCAAGCCCGCGCGCTGCGCCACGACGTCGACGCGGCTGTGCAGCCACTCACCCAACCGGACCGGACGGTGGAATCGCAACTCCGCCTTCGCGGTCACGACCACGTCCGCGTCGACCACCGCCGTGGCCAAGGAGTTGACTTGGGCAAACAGATGGTGCCCCCGCATGATGCCCGTCCGTGCGAACACATGCTCCCGTGACACCTGGAACACCGAGGTGGCGTACCGCCCCAACACGAGTTCCTGAATGTCGCCCACCACTTCCTGGCGTTCCAGTGAACGGAGCGCGTCCAATTGGCGGGTGGCCATCCGGCGTATGCGCTCGCGCACCTCCGGGATGTGCAACGCAGCGCGGTCCAACCGGATGGTGGCCACGCTGACCTGAAAATGTTCCGCCAGCTGCTCGTCCGTCGCAAACGGGTCTTCGCGGATCTTCTGCACCAACGCCGCCCGGCGTTCCGACTTCTTCAGCGTTCATCCCCCACCGGTGATCCCCAGAAGGGTTTATCACCAAGTATTAAAACCTCATCATAATTATACTCTATGGCCGGGCGTTTCGCCAGGACGGGGCACTTCTGCTAGTGGGGTGCGCAGCGCTCCGCTTGTGCTTCGCAAGCCGCTCCGTGCCGCGCCCCCCACTCTTGTCTGGCTGCGTGGGCGTTTCACGAAGTGTCTTGCGCAGCACAAACGGAGTAGTTCGTGCGTCAGCACGAACGCCCACGCAGCATAATGAAAAAAAGCCGGTTTCCACCGGCTTTCCCCTTGATTCACTTCACTTTCAAGACAGTGCGGCCCTTGTAGGAACCGCAGTTGCGGCACGCGTGATGCGGCAATTTGTACGCCCCGCACTGCGGGCACGTCACCATGCCCGGCAGCTCCAGCTTGAAGTGCGTGCGGCGCAGGCGCTTGCGGGTCTTCGACACCCGGTGTTGCTGTACGGCCACTTCGAACACCTCCTCGACGTGGTCGTCGCGGCGACCACCCACAATCTTACTTGGACCCGTCGTCGGAAAACAAGTCCTTCAACACGTCCAACCGCGGATCCACCGGCCTGCGGTCGCATCCGCACTCGCCCAGGTTGAGGTTCGCCCCGCACACCGGGCACAGGCCCTTGCACGCCTCCGAACACACCGGATAGACGTCCAGCTCCAGGTTGATGGCCTGTTCGATGTACGGATCCAGCTCGATGGTGTCTCCCGACAGGTGGTGATCCTCGTCCACCTCATCCGGATTGTCCGTGAACAACTCGTCGAACCGGGTCGTCAGCCCGCGCACGAACGGCTCCAAGCAACGCGAGCAGTCGTATGTCACGCGTGTGCTCAGGAGACCGTGCACGTGGCTCGTGTGCTGTGCCGCCTCCGCCTCCAGGTCGCAGTGCACCGGATCCATCCCGGCAACCTGCGGGTTCTCTTCCACGATCCGCGGCAACTCCACATCCTCGTGCAACTTCACCGGCCGTCCGGCCTGACGGAGGTCGGTCACATGCAGCTCCATGTCCATCACCCTGTCGACAACGGATTTCAGTATAGCGTCACTCGATGTAGGCTGTCAATCCAAGTTACGAGGCGTTCTTGGCCGCGTCGAGGGCCGCTCGGATCTTGGGTATGGACGCCACCGCCGCCGCATAGCCCGCGGCCGCCGCCTCCGCACTGCGGTGAAACTGGGAAGTCCCGATATCCGACACGTCCGGTTCAATGGCCACGTCAGGAACGTTGTCCGGCGCCCTCAATGAGTATTCCTGCATCACGTCGATGGACATCGTGACGACGTCCAACACCGTTTCCGGCACGCGCGCCCGGTGCGCCGCGCTGACGTCTACGCCGATCACCACATCGGCGCCCAACTGGCGCGCCGCCGCCACAGGCACCCGGTCGAGCACGCCCCCGTCGACCAGCACCCCTTCCTCGGTCACGACGGGCACGAACACGCCGGGGATAGAGATGCTCGCGCGGACCGCGTCCGCCACGTTCCCCGTATTCAGGATGACCTTCCGACGGTGGAGCAGGTCGGTCGCCACGCAGGCAAACGGCCGTTCGAGTTCCTCAAAGGTGGCGTTGTGCGTCAACAGCCGCAGCATCTCGTGCACCTTCTCCCCAGCAACGAGGCCCACCTTCGGGACCACCAGGTCGAGCCAGTGGC
Source organism: Alicyclobacillus macrosporangiidus CPP55 (assembly GCF_000702485.1). Classification (GTDB taxonomy): domain Bacteria; phylum Bacillota; class Bacilli; order Alicyclobacillales; family Alicyclobacillaceae; genus Alicyclobacillus_H; species Alicyclobacillus_H macrosporangiidus_B. The sequence goes on from NZ_JNIL01000001.1 coordinate 683,871, forward strand.
GCATGTGCAGAGAGGCAGCCAGCCGCTCCATGAACTGCGGCCGCATCCCCGTCACATACAGCGCACCGACGAGGCTGCCCATACTGCTGCCGGTCACCACGTGAATGGGGATCTCGTGTTCCTCCAACGCCCGGAGCACGCCAATATGCGCGAATCCCTTGGCCCCCCCGGAACCGAGCGCCAAGCCAATCACCGTGTCCGCCAAGGTCCCCTCACCTCATCCGTGCACGCCTGCGTCGAACGGGGGATCCTCCGCGGGCGGAGTCGCTTCACAGCGTACGCCTTCCCCCGTTCCTTATTCCCGCCCGCGGGTCTGGAATTTTTCCGTCAAGGCAGATGCCACCGGCGGCGGCACCAGCCCCTCCAAGGCACCGCCGCCCGCTGCCACCTGTTTGACGAGCGACGAGCTGACAAAGGCGTACTCCGGCGCCGTGGGGACGAAGAGCGTCACGGCCCCGCCGTAAAGATGGCGGTTCATCAGCGCCATCTGCATCTCCGCCTCAAAGTCCATGGCGCTGCGGAGTCCGCGCAGAATCACATCCGCCCCCTCCCGGCGGACGTAGTCCACCAGGAGACCCGAGAACGCGTCCACCCGGACGTTCGGCCAGGGCCGGACCACTTCGCGCATCAGCGCCATCCGTTCCTCCACCGAAAACAGCGGCCGTTTGTCCGGGTTGTTCAAGACCGCGACGCGCACCTCCTCGAACAGAGGCGCCACCCGGCCCAAGATCTCCAGGTGACCGTTCGTCATCGGATCGAAACTGCCAGGAAACACCGCGCGGGTCATCCGATCCGCGCCCCCTTTCCCGCCGAGTCGGTATCTTCTGCATCCGGACCGGACGGCGCATGGTGTTGGTACAACGAAATGGCGATGTCCCCATACGCTCGCCGCTTCACCCGCCGAAGCCTTCCGACCGCGTCCGGCAGATCCACACTGCACGGGTGTTCACACGCCACGCCGAACCGGATAGGCACCGGGCTGTCCGCAAGGACCGACAGGACCCGGGGCCACAGGCCCAGGCGATACGGCGGATCGACGAACACCCACCCCGCGGCCCACCCGAGACGCTCCAGGCGGTCCCAGGCCTGCGCCCAGTCCATCCGCCAAACGGAGCAGAGTTCCTCGGCGTGCAGCCGGCGTACGTTTTCCCGCACAGCGGCGAGCGACCTGGGGTGTGTGTCGACCAACACGGCGTGATCCGCCCCCCGGCTCAATGCCTCCAAGCCCAGAGATCCCGAGCCGGCGAACAGATCGACCGCGATCCCGCCTTCCCACGACCACCCCATCAGATTGAACAGGGACTCCTTGACCCGGTCGGTCGTCGGCCGCGCCACCTCCCCGGCCGGGGCGACCAAACGGGCGCCGCGCCACCGTCCCGCAATGATGCGCATATCCACCCCGCCTCGCTCACCGGATCGGATCGTCTTCACTGTACCACACGGGCGCCTGAGAAAAAATTTTTCCGCCGGTGCGGTACGCATGTATAATCCTCCGCAAACTGGAAACGCTGTAGACAACAACGGCATCTGCTGTTGTAGGCAACCGCGGGTGAAGGCTTAGTTCCCCATAAGCACTTCCTCCGGTTTCTCCTCTCCCAGACTCGCTGACCCCGGCCGCTGGCCGGGGTTGGCGGCAGAACCCACGCGTACCCGGGCGTGGGTTTTCTGCGTTCGGAATTGTATAATTTCCGCATGGGAGAAGGAGGCGTCTGCGTATGAACCCCCACCTGTGGACCATTTCCGAGTACCAACAGCACCTCGCCAAGCGGGACATCTCCGCGGAAGAAGCGGTGCGTGACACCCTGGCCCGCATCCGCCAGTTTGATCCCGCACTGCACGCGTACATCCACGTCTCAGAAACGGCGGTGGAAGAGGCCCGTCAAATCGACAAACGGTTGGCACAGGGGCAGCCTGTGGGCCCCCTGGCGGGCGTCCCTGTGGCCGTCAAGGACCTCATGGACACCGAGGACATGCCCACCACCTACGGCGGGCTGCACTTCGCCGGGCGACGCCCGTCCCGCACCGCCACCGCCGTCACGCGCCTGCGGGCGGCCGGCGCCATCGTGATCGGCAAAGCGAACCTGCACGAGTACGCGTACGGCACCACGAACGAAAATCCGCATTACGGTCGCGCCCGCAACCCGTGGAACCGCGCCAAGATCCCGGGCGGCTCGAGCGGTGGAAGCGGCGTGGCCATCGCGGCCGGGCTGGCCATGGCCGCCCTCGGCACGGACACCGGCGGCAGCATCCGCATCCCGGCCGCACTGTGCGGCCACGTCGGCCTAAAACCCACCTACGGCCTGGTCAGCAAGGCGGGCGTGTTCCCGCTCGCCGACTCGCTCGATCACGTCGGGCCCATGGCAAAATCCGTCCTGGACGCTGCCCTCCTCCTGTCCGTCCTGGCAGGGCCCGATCCGCATGACTCCACGACGGTGCGCATCCCGCCCCGCGCGTATCACCAGGTGCAGCCGAAGCCGCGAGCCCGCGTCGGTGTTCCGAAGTCGTTTTTCTTCGACAAGTGCCACGCCGGCGTCGCCCAGACGGTTCAAGCTGCCCTGCGCACCCTTCAGGAACAAGGGTTCGACCTCGTGGAGGTGGACCTGCCGAGCGCGCACCAGGTTCCCGAGATGCAGAACGCCATCATCTCCAGCGAAGCGCTCGACGTCCACGAGGCCCTGCTCAAGGCACATCCCGAGCAATACGGGGAAGACGTGCGAAAACGCCTGGAGAGCGGGTATGAGATCCGCGGCCATCAGGTGGTGGCGGCGACGCGCTTCCGCCGCCAATTCGCCGCCGAGATGCAAAAGGTGTTCACGCAGGTCGACGTGATCGCCACCCCCACCACCCCCATCGCGGCGACCGATGTGGGGCAGCAGAAGGCTCACATCCGTGCACAAGAGGTCTTGGTCCGCGCACACCTCACCCGCTACACGAACCCGTGGAACTTGACGGGACTTCCCGCCATCACTTTGCCCTGCGGTCTTTCGCCAGACGGATTGCCTGTCGGGTTGCAGCTGGTCGGCCCGCGCTTCGGGGAGATGAAGCTGTTGGCCGTCGCCCTCGCCGCCGAGTCCGTCTTGCCCTGGAATCCGGTGGCTCCCGATTACCGGTAAAAAAAACCCGCGGCCGTCCGAAGGTGGCCGCGGGGCGTCCGCCAGGGTCAGCGCCACTTGGCGGTCGGTGCAATCACGTTAAAGTCCACCCGATCCTGATAGCGGCGGGCGGTCTCAATCAACTCCCGGATGAGGTCGTCCGACAACAGATGCGGCTTCAGGCCGAGGTCGAGCAGTTTCGTGTGCACGGCGTTGTAATAATGCTCCTCTTTTTCGACGCGCGGATTCTCGAGGTGGGCGATCTTGGCCTCAATGCCCATCGTCCGAGCCACCTGCTGTACCCGCTCCGCCAACTCCAGCACGGAGAACTGCTCCGTGAACTGGTTGAACACGCGGAACTCGCCGCGATCGGCCGGGTGCAGAGCGGCCAGTTCCACGCACTGCAGGGTGTCCCGGATGTCGAGGAATCCGCGCGTCTGTCCGCCCTTGCCGTACACCGTCAGGTCGTATCCCACCGCCGCCTGGATGCAGAAGCGGTTCAGCGCGGTCCCAAACACCCCGTCGTAGTCGATCCGGTTGTACAAGCGCTCATCTCGCTTGGTCTCCTCCGTCCACAGACCGTAGACGACGCCCTGGTTTAGATCGGTGGCGCGAATGCCCCACGCCTTGCAGGCAAACATGATGTTGTGGCTGTCGTGGACTTTCGACAGGTGATAGAACGAAAACGGCTGTTTTGGATACGGCAGGACGTCCTCCCGCCCCTTGTGCTGAATGCGTATGTATCCTTCCTCGATATCGATGTTCGGAGTCCCGTACTCCCCCATCGTCCCGAGTTTGATGAGATGGCACTCCGGCGCAATCTCCTTGATGGCATACAATACGTTGAGTGTGCCGACCACGTTGTTCACTTGGGTGAACACGGCGTGTTCGCGATCGATCATGGAATACGGCGCCGACCGTTGCTCCGCATAGTGCACAATGGCCTCCGGCTCAAACTGCCGGAAGACACTTTCCACAAAATCATAATGGGTCAAGTCTCCGACGAACACCCGGATGTCTTTTCCGGTAATCTCCTTCCAGGCCCGTACCCGTTCTTCTAGCGAAGCAATCGGCGTGAGCGATTGAGTTCCCAGTTCCTCGTCCCATTTGCGGCGGATCATGCTATCCGCAATCGCCACCTCGTGTCCGCGTTCCGAAAAATAGAGCGCGGTCGGCCACCCACAGAACCCGTCGCCCCCGGCGATCAAAATTCTCATGCATCGTCACCCCATCACTGGTCAGTGCGCAAAAAAGCGCATTCTAACACTTCTACTCTACAGGTTTTCCGCCCATCCAGCAAGTTGACATAAATAAAGCCACGCCCCCGGTTCGGGAGCGCGGCCCCGGCCGCTCACCACGGTCCGTAATGATCTCCCATCTGTTCGCTGGCCTTGACCATCCACGCCCAGTAGGCGCGCAGGCCCTTTCCGCACCATCGCAACACGGCCCGGACAGGTCTCATGCCCACCACCTCGGCATTAGGATGCCCATCCTTTCCCTTCCTATACTGGCGGCCATAGCACCGCCCGCGATGGAGGCCCGTGATGCTGTGGACGGGCCAGAGACCGGCCAAGGTGCGCAACCATCGCCATGCGACCGGTGTTCACACCGTGGTGGCGATCACTTGGCCCATGCGGACCCATTGGCCTGGGTGAACCCGAAATGCACCCACCATCCCGGGTTCGAACACCAAGATCACCGTCGAACCCAGTTCAAACCGGCCCATCTCCTCCCCGCGGTCCAATCGCAGCGAGGCGGATCCGCTCTCCACGCGGAGCGTTCTCCGCTGGACGGGCCCACGGTATCCCGGGCCATATCGGGTTCGGATGCTGCCGACGATGGTGGCGCCGACTTTCACGACCACAAACCGCCCGATGGCCGTGTGCACATACGTGATCAACCGCTCGTTCTTGGTGAACAACCCCGGAATGCTGCGGACCCCGGCCGGGTTGACCGGATACAGGTTGCCCGGGATGTAGCGCCAACCCTGGATGACGCCCGGCAGCGGCATGTGGACGCGGTGATAGTCGCGGGGACTCAGGTAGAGCGTGATGTAATCCCCGCCCTGAAACTGTTCGGCATCCTGTGCATCCCCGAGCAATGCCGCCAACGTATACGTACATCCTTTGACCTGCAGCAGGCTGCCTTCCCGGATTCGGCCGAGGCAGCTGACCGTCCCGTCCACCGGAGAGACGATGCCCTCCCCAGCGACAGGACGCGCCCCGCTCTTCAGTCGGCGGCAAAAAAATTCCAGCAGGTTGTCGTACGTCTGTGGCGGGCGCTCCAGATCCCTGCAATCGATCCCGTAGTACCGGATGTACAACGGGATCAAATGCCGGCTCCATCTGCTGCGTGACACCCGCCCGACGCACGCCGTCAGGGTGCGCTTCGGCAGCGCGCCAAGGGTCCATCTCGCGAGTGCCCGTCTCATGCTCCACCCCGTCTTCGCCATCTTAATCCTTGATTATGCGCGACGGGACAGCCAAAGTCCATATCGCGGCCCGCCGGTCAGTCGCGGACAGGGGCGGCCTGCATCTGGCGCTGCAGGTGTTCGCGCAGGGGACGCCAAGACGGCAACAGCCAAAAGTCCCCGCTCTCCATGGCCCGTACCGCCTCGTCCCGGGCCACCTCCATGACGCGGAAGTCCCGTGTCAGATCGCCCACCATAAACTCCGGCAACCCGCTCTGCCGGACGCCGAACAGTTCGCCTGGGCCGCGCAGTTCCAGATCGCGTTCGGCGATCACGAAGCCGTCCTGGGTCTCCACCAGCGTCTCGAGCCGCCGCCTGGCCATCTCCCCTTCGGCATCCGACAACAGGATGCAGTAGCTCTGCCACCGGCCGCGCCCGACCCGTCCGCGCAGCTGGTGGAGCTGCGCGAGTCCGAACCGCTCCGCGTGGTACACCATCATCACCGTGGCCTCGGGGACGTGGATGCCGACCTCGATGACGGTCGTGCTGATCAACACCTGCAGGCGCCCATCGACGAAGGCCCGCATGACTTCGTCCTTGTCCCGGCTCGACATCCGTCCGTGCAGCAGTCCGACCGAATACCCAGCGAAGGCGTCAGAGAGGCGGGAGGCCAGTTGCGTGGCCGAAGCGACATCCCCGAGCTGTTCCGAGTCTTCGACGAGTGGCGCCACGACGTACGCCCGCCGCCCCGCCGCCAATTCCCGCCGTACGAGACGGATGGCGCGGTCCTCCTGGGCCAGCGGCAGCCATCGGGTGACAATGGGTTTTCGGCCCGCGGGCAATTCGTCCAGCACACCCACGTCGATATCTCCGTAGATCGCCATGGCGAGCGTGCGAGGAATGGGGGTTGCCGACAGCAACAGAACGTCGGGCCGCCCCCCCTTCTGCCGCAGTCCCGCTCGCTGCTGCACGCCAAAGCGGTGCTGTTCGTCCGTGATCACGAGTCCCAAGTCGCGAAACTGTACGTCGCCTGTCAACAGCGCGTGCGTTCCGACCACCAGGTCCATCTCGCCGCGGGCCAACTGCGCCACCCGTTCCTGGCGAACCTTGTTCGGGGTGCTCCCGGTCACGAGACCCACCCGCAACCCGAGAGGTTCCAATCGGGCGACCGCCTCACGAAAATGCTGCTCCGCGAGGATCTCCGTGGGCGCCATCAGGGCGGACTGCCCGCCCGCTCGCGCCATGGCGTAAACCGCCCACAGAGCCACCCAGGTCTTGCCCGACCCCACGTCCCCCTGGACCAACAGGTTCATCGGCGACGGCCGCTGCAGGCGATCGAGAATTTGCAGACAGACGCGGCGCTGAGCCGCCGTCAGGGGATGCGGAAGGCTGTTTTCAAAGACGCGGAAAGCGTCCTCCGGGACATCTCTCCCCGTTCCGTCCGTGTTGCCTTCGCGCCTGTAGCGCGTCCACTGAAGCTGCAATTGGAAACAGAGAAACTCCTCGAACACCAGACGACGGCGCGCCTGCTTCAGGGCTTCCTCCCCGTCCGGACGGTGCATCCAGCGCAGCGCCTGGGCATGGGTGCACAGCCGGTAGCGCTGTGTTAAGGCTTGCGGCAACAGCTCCTCGACCTGATCGTCGTACTGTTCCATCGCCCGTTCGATGAGGGTCTGCAGCTGAGCAGAGGAGATGGCCTGCGACGCCCGGTACACCGGCGCCCATCGCCCGTATCGGCCTGAGTCCCCCGAGCCGAAATCGGTGTGCGACACGACGAGCGTCCGCCGTGCGGGGTCGAACTTCCCGCTGACAATCACCACGCGCCCGTCGGTCAATTTTTCTTTCAGGTAGGGCTGGTTGAACCACAGCCCGGTCACGCGGTGGCGCCCGTCGACGAGCAGGCGCGCCCGCAGGAGCGACCGCCGGTTCTGCCACCGCACCGTCGCCATCCCTTCGACCACGGCGCGGACGGTGACCTTATCGGAGGACGCCTGCGCTTCCAGGGTCAAAATCCGCCGGTCCTCATACCGGACGGGAAAGTGATGCAACAGGTCGCCCACGGTCACGATACCCAGATCCTGCAGTGCCTTGGCCTTCGCCTGCCCGACGCCCGCCACCCATGTCACCGGTAGCGAATCCAGCATCGCGGACTTACTCCACCGATAGAATGTAATCGTATACCGGCTGGCCCCCGGCGCGCGCCTCCATCTCGATGCCGAAGCGCTCCTCCACCGACTCGGCCAACCGCTTCACTTCCGGCGCCTCGACGCTCTCGCCGTAGAAAACCGTCACCAATTCCGCACCCTCCTGGCACAGGGCCGCCACCACCTCGAGAAAAGCCTTTTCCCGATCGCCGGCCACGCACACCAGATCTTGATCCACCATGCCGAGATATTCGTTTTCCTTCACTTCCCGGCCCTGATACACCGTGTCGCGCGCTGCGCGGACGACCGATCCCGACCGCACCTCCGCGATGGCCTTCGTCATCCGGAAGACGTTCTCTTTCGTTTCGGCCGCCGGCAAGAATGCCATCATCGCCGCAATGCCCTGGGGCACCGTCGTCGTCGGCACGACGATCAAGCGATCGCCCGCCACCTCCCGCGCCTGCTCTGCGGCCAACACCACGTTCTTGTTGTTCGGCAGCACAATTACACGCTCTCCGGGAGCCGTCTCCACCGCGGCGAGGATCTCCTGCGTGCTCGGGTTCATCGTCTGACCTCCGGCCACCAGAGCGTCCACACCGAGGCTGGTGAACACTTCGCGCAGCCCGTCGCCGGCCACGACAGCCACGATCGCGGTCGATTTGCGCGCCGCCGTTCGGGCGGGAGGCGACGGCGGATTCGGCTGTGCACCACCGCCGCCAGCCTGCGCCCGGATCTGCGCGTGCTGCTCCGTCATGTTGTCGACCTTCACCTTCACCAAATCCCCGTGCGCCAAGGCGTCTTCCAGCACGCGCCCGGGATGAAGCGTGTGCACGTGCACCTTCACCAGATCCCCGGCGGACACGACCAGCAGCGAGTTTCCGTACACGGAGAGGGCAGCGCGGAGGGTCGACTCGGCTCGTTCCGCGTCCCGGGTGCGCACCAACACCTCGGTGCAGTACCCGAACTCCCCTTCGGCGGCCACGTGCGCCGCAGCAAAATCCAGGGCGAGGGGGCCCTCCGGCGCGGCCGTCGCGGCGCGTTCCGCTGCCTCCCCATGGGGCTCCTCTTCCCCGCGCAACCAACGGTCGAACCCTTCGAAAATATACACCAGCCCCTGCCCGCCGGAATCGACGACACCGGCCTGCTTGAGCACCGGCAGCTGGTCGGGCGTCTTGGCGAGGGCGTCTTCAGCGGCGCGGAGGACCTTGTGCATCCACTCCGGTAAAGGGGGGTTCCGCTTCGCTTCCCGCAAGCCAACCGCGGCCGCCTCGCGCGCGACGGAGAGCATCGTGCCCTCGACCGGCTTGGCCACCGCGCGATAGGCGATCTGGGCGCCTTCGTGCAACGCCCGGGCGAACGCGTGCGCGTCCAAGACCTCGATATCGGCCGCCACTTTGGCAAAACCGCGAAACAGTTGGGACAAAATGACGCCCGAATTGCCGCGTGCCCCCATCAGGAGACCGGAGGCCAGCGCGGATGCCGCCTGCGCCAGGGTCGGGTTCGTCAACCGGTCGAGGCTCTCCATACCGGCGGCGAGGGACAATTCCATGTTGGTGCCGGTGTCGCCATCCGGCACTGGGAAGACGTTTAAAGCATTGACGGCATCCACCATCGCCTTTAGCCGCGCGTGCCCCGCGCGGATCATCTGCACGAAAGCGGCACCGTCCAGATGAGAGCGGACAGTCGTCATGAAAACCTCCTAGCGTTCCGCGGCGACGCGCACACCCTGGACAAAGATGTTCACCCGGTCGACGGCGATGCCGATCGATTCGTTCAACACATATCGGACTTTATCGCGGACGTTTTGCGCCACCTCGTAGATGTTCACACCATAGCTGACCACGATGTACAGATCCACCTGCACGTCTTCCCCCGAGATGCGGACCTCCACGCCGCGCCCCGGATTGTCCCGGCCCAGAAGTTCACTCAGGCTGTCCTTGACCTGCTTCCGGGACGCCATGCCCACCAGACCATAGCAATCCATGGCCGCGAGTCCCGCCACGGTCGCGATGACGTCCTCGGCGATGCTGATGGTGCCGTACTCCGTGTGGATGGTCTTCGGCATGCGGAACCCCTCCTGCATCCTACCTTTGTGCAATTGTACTATATCACACAATCCGGCACCGCCTTGCACGGCCCACCAGTGATTGCGAGCCATTGCGTGCGAGAAGCGGCTTGTGTTACAATTGCAGGCGTTGGCCACGGGGAGGTGCGGAACATGGCGAAACGGTGTGAGATTTGCGGCAAGCAGCCTCAGAGCGGAAACTTGGTCAGCCACGCGGAGAACAAGACCAAGCGTCGCTGGCTCCCGAACCTTCAATCGGTGCGCGTGAACGTGGGCGGCACCGTGAAACGGATGAAGGTGTGCACGCGTTGCCTCAAAGCAGGCAAGGTGCAGCGCGCGGTTTGAGGGGTTCGAAAACGTAGGGGCTGATCCCCGCCAGCGGGAGATCAGCCCCTTGTCGTGTTTCGACCAACATCCACCGAACCTTGGCGCCGCCCGTTCAGTCCTTGGAGAATACCCCGATGAAGGCCTTGACGATGCCGCCCACGAACCTGGGCAATTTGATTGTATAGAATTTCACCCCGCCGTCCCTCCTTGTTTTTACCGCTGAACACCGTCATGGGCGTACCAGATCGCTAACTATATATATTCTGCCCACGCTTGGATGTGCACCTGGACGAGGGTGCTCAAGCACGGGGATCCGGCGCCATGGCAACGGCCGCAGCCCGCAACGCCGAAATTGCTGCCCGGCGGTCCGAGGTGCCGAACACCGCCGATCCTGCGACCAGGACGCGGGCGCCCGCGCGGACCACGGACGGCGCCGTGGCGGGGGTGATGCCGCCGTCGACCTCGATGGGGACCTCCGTCCTGCCAGCGGCATCGAGAATCCTGCGCGCCTGCTCAATCTTTGGCACCATCGAAGCCAAGAACGGTTGGCCGCCAAATCCGGGGTTGACGGTCATGATGAGGACGAGATCGACCAGGTCCGCCACATGAACCAGCACATCCAGCCCTGTCCCAGGGTTGACAGCGAGTCCCGCCGCTGCCCCCATGTCACGGATCGACTGCAGAGCCCGGTGGATATGTGGCGTCGCCTCGGCGTGGACCGAGATGGACCTGGCGCCGCTGCGGGCGAACGATTCGATGTGCGCCTCGGGTCGTTCCACCATTAAATGTACGTCGAGATGGGCGTCGACATGACGGGCGAGCGACGCCACCACCGGTTGACCCATGGTGATGTTGGGGACGAAGCGCCCGTCCATCACATCGATGTGGATCCACTCTGCCCCTGCCTCCAGCACAGACGCCACCTCGGCCCCCAGCTGACTGAAATCGGCCGACAGAATGGAAGGCGCGATGATCACGTTCAAAACCGCGTCGCCTCCTTCTCGCGCAGGTCCCGCAGGAGCTCCAGGTACGACTGGTACCGCTCCGCGCTCACGTCCCCGCGCCGAACCGCATCGCGGACGGCGCATTCTGCCTCCTCGGCGTGTTCACAACCCCGGTATGCGCACGACGCCGCCCACGGCGAAAACTCAGGGAAGTGCAGCCGCAGATCGCGCGCAGGCAGATCCAGCTCAAGCTGGCTGAACCCGGGGGCGTCGACCACGTATGTGTTCCCGCCGAGGTCGAACAGTTCGACGTGACGCGTGGTGTGCCGGCCTCGCCCGATCTTGTCACTGACATCGCCCATCTTGAGTCCCAGCGCAGGCGCAAGGGCATTGCCCAGGGACGACTTGCCGGCGCCGGAGGGACCGACGAACACGGTGACCCGGCCGGCGATGGCGGCGCGCACCGCCTCCACACCTTTTCCCAACGGCGCCGCCGTACGCAACACAGGATACCCGGCCGCCCTGTACGGTGCGGCGGCGCGATCGACATCCTCCGGATCGGCGAGGTCGCACTTGGTCAACACGATGGTCGCGGCGAGCCCGGCCACCGATACCGCCACCAGCGCCCGGTCGAGGAGCCGGGGCTGAAAGGCCGGGGTGACGACGGAGAAGACGAGGAGGGCGTGGTCGACGTTGGCGACCGGCGGACGCACCAGCTCCGTCGTGCGGGGCAGTACCTCCGTGATCACACCTTCCGAGGCGCCCACCGGCTGGTACTGCACCCGGTCTCCCACCAACACGCGCACGCCCCGCTTCCGAAACACCCCGCGGGCCCGGCAGCGCCGGGTGACGCCCGCGTCGGCCACATCGAAGAATCCCGCGAGCGACCGGATCACCAATCCTTCTCCCACGTCCATCCTCCCTTCCCGGCCGTGTCTCGCGCGTCAGGACCCGTACGGCACGTTGTATGTCTGCTCGAGATGCCCGTCTTCGTAGACCTGGATCTGCCCCGGTGTGTCCGGTGTGACAATGACGCTAACGGTCCATTGCTTGTCGTCCCGGATCACCTCGTCCACCACCACCTGCCGGGCGGACTCCGCATCCGACTTGTAGATCTGCACGTGCAGAGCCTTGTGTTTCTTATCGGTCACAGTGACCTGGAACGTCTTCACCTGCTGGCCCTCCCCGGGCGGATTCCCGGCTCCGTTGGAGTTATCCGGCGGTGTATTCAACCCCCCACCGGATTCACCCGAGTTGTCGGCGACATACAGCGTGATGGTCGATCCCGCCGGCACCTGCGCGCCCGCCTGGTACGGCACGATCTTGAACACCTGGCCATCCGGTACCGGGTACTGCATCCGGGTGACCTGGTAGTTGAGATTGGCGGCCGCCAAGGCCTTCTTCGCGTCGTCCAAAGACATGCCGACCACGTTCGGAACTGTGGTCATCGCCCCGTCGCTCACCTGCAGGACCACCTTGGCGTCCAGGCCGACCATCGTCCCTTTCGGCGGATTGGTCGACACGACCAATCCCGCCCCCACCTGGCTGTTCTGCACCGTCTGCTTCGTGATGTTGTCCGGAGACAAGCCGAGGTTTTTCAACTGCTGGATGGCTTCGTCCACCGGAACACCGGTGAGATCCGGCATCTGCACCTGCTGCGGGCCTTTGCTCACCCACAGGGTGACGGCGCGTCCGGGTTTCACCTCGCTGTTGCCAGGCGGATCCTGGTCGTACACGGTGCCCGCCGGGCTGTTGTTGACGCCCTGCTGTTCGTCGATTTGATTGAAGCCGGCTTGGTGGAGAATGCTCTCCGCCTGCGCCACCGTCTTTCCGCGCACATCGGGCATCTTGACATTCGGGACCTGGATGAGGTCCATGACGATGTAGTAGGCCGCCACCGCCCCGATGCAGACCACCACCAGGGCGACGCCCGACCAAAGCAGCGCCCTCCACCAGTGGCGGCGCCTTTTCCCGGTGTCGGCAGCTTCAGGGTCCATCCCTTCCGCCGCCATCCGGCCCTGGCCCACCAGGGGCACCGCGATGGTCGCTTCGGTGGCGTCATCCGGGACCTGGAATTTTGGCACATTCGGATGAATCAACGCGTCCTCCAGGTCCCGCTTGACCGCGCGCATGTTCGGATACCGGTGCTCCGGCGCCTTGACCAGGCAGCGCAGGATGATGTTCTCCACGCTCTGCGGCACCGCCGGGTTGATCTCTCGCGGATCCGTGAACTTGTCGCGCAGGTGTTTGAGCGCCACGCTGACCGGGGAATCCCCGGAAAACGGCAGCTGGCGCGTCAACATCTCGTACATGACCACGCCGAGCGAGTAGATGTCGCTCTTCACGTCGGTCGCCGCACCGCGTGCTTGCTCTGGTGAAAAGTAGTGCACCGACCCCAGGACCGAGTCCCCCTGATGATGGGTGATGGTGTTGGTGGTGCTGGCGCGGGCGATGCCAAAATCGGTGACCTTCACCTGTCCCGTCTTCGTCAACAGGATGTTGTGCGGCTTGATGTCACGATGGATGATGCCGTGGTCGTGGGCGTGCTCCAGGGCATCGCAGATCTGCATCGTGATGTCGAGGGCTTCTTTCACCGGCAGAGGTCCGCGATCGCGAATGACTTCCTTCAGCGTCGGCCCGTCGACATACTCCATGACGATGTAGTGCTGTCCATCTTCGGTGATGCCCATGTCGTACAGGTTGACGATGTTCGGATGCGACAGACTGGCCGCCGACTGTGCCTCCCGCCGGAAGCGGCGCACGAACTCCTCGTCGCCGGCGAATTGGGTCCGCAGCATCTTGACCGCCACCTGGCGGCCTAGCCAGGTGTCGATCGCGCGGTATACCACGGCCATACCGCCGCCGCCGATCTCCTCCTGCAGGTCGTACCGTCCGCCGAGCAAGCGGCTCACGCTGTCTCACGCTCCTCTCGGCGAACCAACAGCGCCACCGTGACGTTGTCCGACCCCCCGCGCGCCAGAGCCAGCCCGATCAGCTCCTCCGCGGCCTGTTCCACATCCGCCTGCACCTTTGCATCCTGCAACGGCTGCAGCCGCTCCTTCAGCTCCGATGGCTGCACGAGGTTGGACAGTCCGTCCGTGCACAGCAGCAACACGTCTCCCTCGTCGAACGGGCGGACCGACACGTCCGGATCGGTGAATTCGGCGGTCCCGAGCGACCGCGTGACGATATGGCGCTGCGGGTGATGCTGCGCTTCCTCCTCCGTCAACTGGCCGCGCCGCACGAGCTCCGCCACCAGTGAATGGTCGTCCGTCACCTGCGCCAACTCCCCTTTGTGCAGGACATAGGCACGGCTATCCCCGACGTGTGCCAGGCACACCCTGCCGTCGTGTATCAACGCCGCCACCAGCGTCGTGCCCATCCCGACGTACTCGGCGCTGTTCCGACTCGCCTCCCAGATGCGGTGGTTCGCGGCCTGGACGGCGTCGCGCAGGACCTTCTCCGGCTCAACGCCCCACCCCGCCTGGCGGCAGGCCTCGGCGACATACTCCGAAACGGTGTCGGCGGCCAGGCGGCTCGCCACCTCGCCTGCCTGTGCGCCCCCCATCCCGTCCGCGATCACCACCAGGCAGGCCGGCGCCACATCGGTGCGCACCACAAAGCTGTCCTGGTTGTTGGGACGAACCAAACCGACGTGCGTCTTCGCTGCTAACAGCATCTGCTCCTTCACCCCTCAATTCGGCCCGCGTCCCCAAAGGCAACGCGGCCAACCCGCCTAGAGCCGCCTTCCCGCGTATTCCGCGCGCAGCTGGCCACAGGCGGCCGCGATGTCGTGACCCATCTCCCGGCGAACGGTCGCATGGACACCGAGCGACCGCAGCTCCTTCAAAAAGGCTTGAATCTGCTCCTTTGGTGTGCGCTGATAGTTTCGCTCCGGCACGTAATTGACCGGGATCAGGTTCACGTGGCTCGGGAGCCCGCGCAACAGCTCCGCCAGACGGCGGGCATCCTCCAAGGAGTCGTTCTTCCCGCCGATGAGGGCGTACTCGAACGAGATCCGCTTTCCCGTCTTCCTATGATAATAATGGCAAGCTTCCATCAGCTTCGCAATCGGATACGCTTTGTTGACCGGCATCATCGACGACCGCAAGGCATCCGTCGTTGCGTGCAAGGAGACGGCGAGGGTGATGGGGCGTCCTTCGTCCGCAAGGCGGATGATGCCCGGCACCAGCCCGACCGTCGAGATGGTGATGTGACGCTGGCCGATGTTCAACCCGTCCGGATGGTTGATGATGTCGATGAACTTCATCGCCGCGTCGTAGTTGTCCATCGGCTCGCCCGAGCCCATCAGGACGACGGACGAGACGCGCTCGCCCTCCTCGTCCAGCAGCCGCTGGCTGTACATCAGCTGTTCGACCATCTCGCCCGCAGTCATCTGGCGGAGCATCCCGCCCAGGGTCGAAGCGCAGAACGAGCAGCCCATCTTACAGCCGACCTGGGTGGACACGCAGACGCTGTTGCCGTAATCGTGGCGCATCAAGACCGTCTCCACCGTCACCCCGTCCGGCCAGCCGAGCAAAAATTTTACCGTTCCGTCGATCCGCGACACTTGCCGGGTCAGCTCTCGCGAGGTCTGGATGGCGCTCTCCTCGGCCAACCGATCCCGCATGGCCTTGGGCAGGTTGGTCATCTGATGGACGGAGGTCGCGCGGCGCTGATACAGCCACTGAAAGACCTGTTTCGCCCGATACCGCGGCTGACCGAGCTCTTCAAACCACGCCTCCATCTCATCCATGCGCATGTCGTACAGATGCCGCACGCTTCATCCCCCTCACTCCGTCCTGCGCAGACGGGCCATGAAAAATCCGTCGGTACCAAACCACTCCGGCGTGACCCACGCCCCGGCGGCCTCCGGAGACACCCGTGCCGCCACCGCCGCGGGCAAATCTGGCCGGACGTCGTCGACCGCCAGCCGCCCTCCGGCGTCCGATACCGCTGCGGCGACCAGCTCGTCATTCTCTTGCCGGGTGAGCGTACACGTCGCATAGACGATCACGCCGCCCGGCCGCACCAACGCCGCCGCGGCGTCGAGCAGCTCCCGCTGCAGATGCGCCAGCGCCGCAGTGTCCTCCGGCCGCCTCCGCCACCGGATATCCGGCCGCCGGCGGAGCACGCCGAGGCCGCTGCAGGGCGCATCGAGCAACACCGCGTCGAACCGGCCCAATAGCTCAGGCCGCTCGGGCAACGCCCGCGCGTCCGACAGGATGACCTCCACCCGGCCGTCGAGGCCGAGCCGCCGGGCCGATTCCTGCAGCAGGCGGAGCTTGTGCGCGTGGATGTCGCACGCGGTCACTCGTCCGCCATCGGGCAGGTGCTCCGCGATCTGCGTCGCCTTCGTCCCCAGCCCCGCGCACAAGTCGAGCACCGACGCGCAGCGAGCGGGTTTGAGCAGCGGCGCGATCAACATGGACGCCTCGTCCTGGACAGAGACCACGCCCTGCCGGTACAGCGGCCAAGCCTCCACGTCCACGCCACGCCCCAGCCGGATCCCCCATTCAGACACCTGCGAGGGCGAGGCCGGGATGCCCGCCTCCCGCAGCGCCTGAAGCACCTCGTCCCTGGTGGCCCGCCGCGGGTTCACGCGCAAGGACAGGAGCGGCGGGTCATTGCAGGCGGCGAGCACCGCCTCTGCGCGCTCCCTGCCCAAGGACGCGGCCAAGGCATCCGCGATCCAGGACGGATACGAGTGCCGGATCCCCACCGCGTCAGCCCAAGCGGACGCCGCTTGGGCCGCTTCCTCCAGGCGCTGGGCGACTGGCCGTGGATCGCGGGTGAAAGCCCGCAACACACCGTTGACGAACCCCGCGGCGCGTGGCACCATGCGCTTGCACAGATCGACGGCGTCGTTGAGGGCAGCGTACGCCGGCACCCGCGTGAGGTACGCCAGCTGATACACCGTCATCCTCAATATCGTCAACACGCGGCGGTCCAAATCATCGAGAGGACGGGCGCAGTACGGCGCCAACAGCGCGTCCAAGGACCGCCGCCGCTGCACCGTGCCGTAGACCAACTCCGTGCACAATGCCTTGTCCCGCTCCTCGAGCAAAGCTTTCCGGAAGGCCTGCTGCAAGGCAAGGTTCGCGTACTTCCCGTCCGTCTCGATGTCGAGCAGGACCCGCAATGCCACCGAGCGCGCCCGCGCCGTCATCCGTCCGACCGCCCGTCCGGCAGCGGCTCCGCCACGTCCATGCGCACCTCATCTCGTCGCAACCCCCGCCACCAATCCGCAGCCGGCATGCGCCGCCGGCCCGCCGGCTGCACCTCGTCCATCCGGAGCCAGCCGTCTGCGCAGCGAACCGCGACTCCAACATCAGGGAACATGCGCACAACCCCCGGCTCCGCCGGGACTTCGACGGCCGTGGCGGGCGCCGTGCGCCAGACCTTCAACGCGCCGCCATCCACTTGCGCCGAAGCGCCGGGCCAGGGCCGCAGGCCACGGACCTGATTGTGGACCTCCCGCACCGGACGTTGCCAATCGATCCACTCGTCCGCCCGCGTGATGCGATCCGCGTACGTCACGCCGTCCTCGGGTTGCGGCTGGGGGATAACCCGCCCCGCCACGTAGTCCGGCAGCAACTCCAACACCAGCGCCGCCCCCAGTGCCGCCAGCTTGTCGTGCAGGGTGCCCGCGTCGTCGTCCGGATCGATCGGGATCTCCCGCGCGCCGACAATCGGCCCGGCATCCAGAGCAGCGACCATCTCCATCAACGTGACGCCGGTCCGCTCATCCCCGGCGAGGATGGCCCGGTGGATGGGCGCCGCGCCACGCCAACGCGGCAACAGCGACGCGTGCACGTTCAAGCAGCCCCGCCGTGGGATGTCGAGCAGTCGCTGCGGCAAGATCTGCCCGTAGGCGGCGGTGACGCAGACGTCCGGCTCGAGGCGGGCGATGGCCTCAAGGGCCTCCGGCGCCCGCACCCGCTCGGGCTGCCACACCGGCAGCCCGAGTTCCTGTGCCGCCCGTTTCACAGGCGGCGGCGTCAGCGTCTGCCTGCGCCCCGCCGGCCGGTCCGGCTGCGTCACCACCCCCGCCACCTCGGCCCACGGAGCGCCCGCCAGGGCGCGCAGAACGGGAACCGCAAAATCCGGTGTACCGAAGAACACGATCCGCACCCGGCCGTTCATCGGGCGTCCTTGCCCTCCATCTCGTACACGATGTCCTCAGGGCGAACGTGATCGATGAACAGGATGCCGTCCAGGTGGTCAATTTCGTGTTGCAGCGCGCGCGCGAGCAGGTCCGTCCCCTCGATCTCGAACGGCTCTCCGTGTCGGTTCAACGCGCGCACCTTCACGCGCGCCGCCCGCGTGACCTCCGCCCGCATGCCCGGAAGGGACAGGCACCCTTCGAACGCCCGCTGGCTGCCGCTGCGATCCAGGATCACCGGATTGACGAGTTCAATCAGGCCCTGGCCGACGTCGATCACCACCAACCGCTTGAGAATCCCAATCTGAACGGCGGCCAAGCCCACCCCGTCCGCGTGATACATGGTCTCAGCCATGTCATCGAGCAGTTTTTGAATCGCCTTCGTGACCTCCGGCACAGGTTTCGACACCTGGCGCAGCACCGGATCGTTCCCGGTGCGGATAATCCGGATGGACACCGTGATCCCTCCTCGCTTCGCAGGCCGATACGGTCCCCACAGGGGACCGGGCCCTTCGCCGCGGCGCTATCCGATGCGTCCCGCGTTGACATCAAGGACGCAGGTTCCGCCTGCGGCGTGCATCTTTTCGTCGACCGTACGGAACGCGGCCATGACCCCTTCGCGTACACGTACCCAATGTGAATACTTTACCACAACCTGATATCGGTATTTGTCTTCCACCCGGCCGATGCCCGCAGCCACCGCCGGCAGCACCGTCACCCCGTCTTCCCCAAGACGCCGGCGCAGCTCCCGTTCGAACCGCTGGGCGGCAGACCGGGCCAGGCGCTCCTCTGGGTGAATGGCCCAAAACACGGCGATCTCGCAGAACGGCGGATAGGAAAACGCCTCTCGAAGGGCACGCTCCCGCCGATAGAAGGCGGCGTAATCGTGGTGCGCGGCGGCCTGGATGGCGTAGTGCTCCGGGCGGTAGGTCTGCACGACCGTCTTCCCATCCGCCTCGGCCCGCCCAGCCCGGCCCGCCACCTGCGTCAACAGATTGAACGTGCGCTCGGCCGCCCGGTAATCGGGCACGGCCAACATGGTATCGGCCGATACGACGCCGACGAACGACACGTTCGGGAAGTCCAGGCCCTTCGCGATCATCTGCGTGCCGACCAGCACGTCCGCCTCTCCATCCGCAAAGCGGGAGATCGCCTCCTGGTGCGCCCCCTTGCGGCGGGTGGTGTCCACGTCCATGCGCAGCACCCGCCAGGCGGGCCACTGCTCCCGCAGGGCTTGCTCCACCTGCTGCGTCCCGACCCCGTAGGGGCGAAGGGCCGGTTCGCCGCACTGCGGACACACGTCCGGGACGGGCGCCGTCTCTCCGCAGTAGTGGCACTGGAGCCAATCCCCACCCCGCCCCCGATGCAGGGTCATGGAAATGTCGCAGTGCGTGCAGTCGATGGTCTCCCCGCAGCTGCGGCAGAGCAGAAACGCGGCGTACCCGCGCCGGTTGATGAAGAGGATGGCCTGGCGGCCCGCCCCCACCGCCTCCTCCAAGCCTTGGCGAAGGGCCCGGCTGAACAGAGATCGGTTGCCGGCCCGCAGCTCTTCCCGCATGTCGACCACGGTGACGGGCGGCAACGGTTTTCCGTTCGCCCGCTGCGGCATGGGGATGACCTCCGCCCGCCCGCACTCCACCTCGTGCATCGCCTGCAGCGACGGCGTCGCCGACCCGAGGACCAGCGTGCCACCGCACCGCTCCATGCGCCAGCGGGCCACCTCGCGCGCGTCGTATCGCGGGCTCTCCTCCTGTTTATACGACGGTTCATGTTCTTCGTCGACGATGATGAGCCGCAGGTTTTCGACCGGCGCGAAGACCGCCGATCGCGCGCCGACCACGATGCGCGCCGCCCCCCGGCGCACGCGCATCCACTCGTCCCGCTTCTCGCCCTGTGACAGGCCCGAGTGCAGCACGGCCACCTGCGGCCCGAACCGTCCGACGAACCGCTGGACCATCTGGGGCGTCAGCGCGATCTCCGGCACGAGGACGAGCGCGCCGCCCCCCGCCGCCAGGCAGGCCTCCATCACCTGAAGATACACTTCGGTCTTCCCGCTCCCGGTCACGCCGTGCAGGACATGCACAGAGAAGCGCTCCTCCGCGATCCGGGCCGACAACCGCCGGATGGCCTCCGCCTGCCAGCGCGTGAGGCTCGCGGGCCGTTCGTCGCGCCCGGCCGCCATGTCCGGGACGCGCGGTGCCTCCCGGGCCTCCAATCGGACCATTCCCTGCTCCTGCAGCGCCCGGACGGGTTCATCGGACGGGCGCAAAGACAGGGCCGTCAGCGGCACCCCGCCGGGCGGACAGCCCGCCTCCTCCCAGGCCGCCGCCAACGCGTCCAGGATCCGCGCCTGGCGCGGTGCGCGGCGCGACCGTTCCGATGCGGCCGCCCGCAGCATCGCCAGGGAACCGGTGGGCACGGCGAACCAGGCCTGCCGGGCACCCACCTGGTCACGCCCGGCCGCCACTTCCTCGATCCAGCCCAGGGCGAGGAGACGCTCGAGCGCGATCGCCGCGTCCGGGCCATGGCGACCCATCACCTGGCGGTACGACAGCGGTTCCCGCCGCAGTGCCTGCCACAACGGCTGCAGTTCGGCCGGCGGCAGCCGCCGGGAATCCGGGCGGACCCGGTACTTTCGCTGGGGTTGCAGTCGGAATGCCGCCGGTACCACAGCCTGCAGGCACGACTGGGTGCTGGCCCCGTACCGCTCCCCCAGCCACGTCACCAGATCCATCAACTCATCCGTCAACAGCGGCGTGTCGTCCATGACAGCCAGAAGAGGTTTCAATCGGCTCGCGGTAGGCTCGTCCACGTCCGCCACCGACCAGACGTACGCCTGGCACAAGCGCCGGCCGAGGGTCACATACACGCGCTGGCCGGGAGCGACGCGGCCTTCCCACTCGGGAGGAACCTGGTAGTCGAACCGGCGATCGAGGGCACGCGCCGGGATCTCCACCACGACGCTCGCAACCTGCACCGCCGCTTCACTCCCCCCGCCGCGCGCGCAACAGCTCCGCCACGCGATCGAGGAGGCGCTCCGCCACGTCTCGCTTGGACATCAACGGCAGGGCCTCCTCTCCCCCCTGGGCGTCGAGTAAGACGACCCGGTTGGTATCCACAGCAAAACCAGCCCCCGGTTCCGTGACGTCGTTGACGACGACCAGATCCAACCGCTTTCTCGTCAGCTTGTCCCGGCCGTATGCCACCGCATCGTGCGTCTCCGCCGCAAAGCCGACAAACACCTGCCCGCTCCTCCGGCGCGCGGCTGCGGCAGCCAGGACGTCGGGCGTGGGTTCCAACTCCAGCACCGGCGTCCCGTCGGTCTTCTTCCACTTCTGCGCCAGCCGGCGCACCGGGCGAAAGTCGGCCGGAGCCGCCGCACTGATGAAGACGTCCGCTTGGTCGATCACCCGCAGCACCGCATCCAACAGGTCCTGGGTCGACCGGATGGTCTCCACCCGCGCACCCGCCACCGGCGGCAGCGACACCGGGCCGGAGATGAGGTGCACGTCGGCCCCCCGCGCCACGGCCGCCTCCGCGATGGCATATCCCATCTTGCCCGACGACGCGTTGCTCAGGTACCGCACCGGGTCGATCTCCTCGATGGTCGGCCCCGCGGTCACCACGATGCGCTTCCCCGCAAGGTCCTGCCGCCGGCGGAGGATGCGCTCCACCACCTCCAGGATCTCCTCTGGCTCCGCGAGCCGGCCTTTCCCGGTGTACCCGCACGCCAACAGACCGCTGCCCGGTTCGACCACCACCGCGCCGCGCGCCTTCAACACCTCCAGGTTCTGCTGCACCGCTGGGTGATCCCACATATGCACGTTCATCGCCGGCGCGACGACCAGGGGGGCGGTGCACGCCAGAGCGGTGGTGGTCACCATGTCGTCCGCGAGCCCGTGGGCCAGTTTGGCGATGAGATTGGCCGTCGCGGGGGCAATGACGAACACGTCCGCTTCGTCCGCCAGCGCGATGTGCGCGATCTCGGACGGATTGGGCTCCGCGAACGTGTCCACGACCACCGAGCGATGGCTCAACGCCTGAAACGTCAACGGCTGCACAAACCGAGTGGCGTTCTCCGTCATCAACACCTGGACGTCGTATCCGCGCTTGACCATCAGACTGCACAAGGCGGCGGACTTGTACGCTGCGATCCCGCCGCTGACGCCCAGCAGCACGTTTGCCGGCACGGTGCTCCCCTCCCCTTTCAGAAAAAACTTCCCGCATCGCCATCACGGATGCGGGAAGCTGTCGACCGCGGAAGCCCCGTCCACGCGAGGCCATCCGCCCGATGCCGTTGACCGGCCGCCGGACGGCCGCCATCGCCCGCCCCCCGGCCGACCGATGTCACTTCAGCCCTTCCTTGGTCCGGTAGAACCGCACCTTGCCTTCGGCGATCTCCCACAGGGCACGGCTCACATTCTTCGTCGTGCTCGATCCCGGTTGATGCATCGTCCGCTCTTGCAGTTGGCGTGCCCGTTTCGACGTCGCCACCACCAGGCTGTACTTGCTGTCCGTCAGACTCATCAGGTGATCGATGGATGGATACAGCACAGGCATCCCTCCTTGTTGTAACGCTTCCCAGACTGCCCGCGGCGGGTTTTCACCCCGAGGCCGAGGCGCGTCGCGCGGAGCGGTTCGCTTCAGCGCAGAAGCGAAGCGCGGCGCGCCTCGGACTACCATTCGGATAACAGATGCAGATTGCGCGACACGCTGCAGTGCTCGGCCGTCATGATGGCGCGGATGCGCGCGCAGGCCGCCTCGACGACGTCGTTGACGACCACATAATTATATTCCTTCATCATCTGCAGCTCGTGGCGGGCGGCCCCGAACCGCTGGCGGAACGAGTCTTCCGTCTCCGTCCCGCGCCCCAGGATGCGCGCCTCGAGTTCCGTGGCCGACGGGGGAATGAGAAAGATGAACACCCCCTGCGGATAGGCGCGCTTCACCTGCATGGCTCCCTGGATGTCGATCTCCAACAGCACGTCGTGCCCCGCCGCCAGATTCTCTTCGACGTAGGCGCGCGGCGTTCCGTAGTAATTATCGAACACCCTGGCCCACTCGAGCAACTCCCCGTTCTCGATCATCGCCTCGAACTCCGCCTTGGTGTGGAAGAAATAGTTCACCCCGTGCTGTTCTCCGGGCCGCGGCGGGCGCGTCGTCACCGACACGGACAGGCGCATGTCTGGCAGTGTCTCCATCAGGGCCTTGCACACCGTCCCTTTGCCGGCCCCGGACGGGCCGCTGAGGACAAACAGAATCCCGGAGCCCCGGGCATGAGCCATGAGCCATCATTCCTCGTCGTCTAGAATTTGGTCTTTGGCCGTCAACCGGTGAGCCACCGTCTCCGGCTGCACGGCAGACAGGATGACGTGGTCACTGTCCATGATGATCACCGCCCGCGTCCGGCGGCCGTACGTCGCGTCAATGAGCATGCCCCGGTCCCGGGCCTCCTGGATGATCCGCTTGATGGGTGCGGACTCCGGGCTGACGATGGAGATGATCCGGTTGGCGGACACGATGTTGCCAAACCCGATGTTGATCAGCTTGATACTCACACGCAGCGCCTCCTCCAGGCGGCCCAAGCCGCCTCACTCAATGTTTTGGGCCTGTTCGCGGAGCTGCTCCACCAGCGCCTTGGCCTCCAGAACGGCTTTGGCGATCTGCAGATCCGTCGACTTCGATCCGATGGTGTTCACCTCTCGGTGCATCTCCTGGACGATGAAGTCCAGCCTCCGGCCCACCGGGCTGCCCTCGCGGACCGATTTGCGAAATTCGGCGATGTGGCTCTCCAGGCGCACGAGTTCTTCGTCGATGCAAGCCCGGTCGGCGAGGATGGCGGCTTCGGACAAGAGCCGCTGCTCGTCCGCCCCCGGCACCACCGCCTTCAACCGATCCCGCAGCCGCCTCAACGCCGCCTCCGCAGCGGCGGGGGCGAGTCTGGCCATCTCCTCCGTCAACCGAGCCAAATCGTCCAGTTTCGCAAGCATGTCGGCCGCCATCCGGCTGCCTTCGCGCAGGCGCATGTCGACCAGCCGGTCACACGCCAAGGTCACAGCGGCCAGGACATCCCGCCGTAGGGCATCGGGATCGAACGTGCGGGTCTCGACCGTCACCACGCCGGGATAGGTCATCCAATGAGCCACCGAGACCAACGCGGGCCTGTCCACCCCCTGCCGTCTCAGGGCGGCGCGCTCCGCCTCGCACAGGGCGTCGAGCAGATCCCAGTTGACCGACACCTGGGCCGGCAGGGGCCGCAGCGGTTCGACAGAGACGAATCCATCCACTCGCCCTCGCCCGATTCGCTTCGCCGCCAGCGCCCGCACTTCCTCTTCCAGGGCGAACAGATCCCGCCCAATTTTGATTTGAAATTCGGCGAAGCGGTGGTTCACCGACCGAATCTCGACCTTCACCCGGACCTCGGTTCCCTCGACCACCGCCTGCCCGAATCCGGTCATGCTGCGCAGTGCCATCGGGCCAGCCCTCCAAACGTGACTATATTCTACTGAAATCCGCGGGTTGGCACAACTTTTCCCGCCCAATCGCGGCGATCCGCCGGAAAGCGCCAAAAGACGGGGCCGGTACATCACCGGTCCCGCCATAAGAGCTGGACTGCCGCGCTTCAGCGCCCAAGCGCGACCTTGGTCTTGAGTGCCTTGCGGCCCGCCCGGCGCAGGGACAGCGCCAGCGTCGGCACGGCTGCCGCCAGGATCACGATCCCCCACTCCGTCGGCGACAGCTGCTCGGTCCCGAAGACCTGGGCCAGGACCGGCACGTACAGCGTCATCAGGAACAGGCCCAACGAACACAACACCGCCAACACCAGCCAGGTGTTCTCGAACAGGTTGCGCTTCCAGATGCCGCCCTCCACGCTGCGGCAGTCGAATACGAGGATGAACTGGCTCATCGTCAGCGTCGCGTAGGCCATGGTCTGCGCCTTGGCCAGGTTGTCCGGGTGGGTCTGCAGCGCCCACACGAACACCGCCAGCGTCACCGCGCCGATGAGGATCCCGCGGCTCAAGATCTTGACCGACAGCCCGCGCGCGAAGATGCCCTCGTTGACATCCCGGGGTGGCCGGGACATGATGTCTTTTTCCGCCGGATCGACGCCGAGGGCGATGGCGGGGAGGCCGTCCGTCACCAGGTTGACCCACAAGATCTGGATGGGCACGAGGGGCAGCGGCAGCCCGGCGAGCATCGCCACGAACATCGTGACAATTTCACCCACGTTGCTGGCCAACACGTAACGGATGAACTTCTTGATGTTGTCGTAGATGCCGCGCCCCTCCTCGACTGCAGCGACGATGGTGGCGAAGTTGTCGTCCGCCAAGACCAGCGCGGAGGCCTCCTTGGCCACGTCGGTGCCGGTCAAGCCCATGGCGATGCCGATGTCCGCCTGCTTGATGGCCGGCGCGTCGTTGACGCCGTCCCCTGTCATCGCGACGATGTGCCCGCGCGTCTGCAGGGCCTTCACGATGCGCAGTTTGTGCTCCGGCGACACGCGCGCGTACACATAGATGTCGTTGGCCCGGCGCGCCAGTTCCTCGTCCGTCATCTCGTCGAGCTCGGCGCCCGTGACGACCACGCCGTCCTTTGGCAGAATGTCCAGTTGGCGGGCGATGGTGGTCGCGGTCTCCTGGTGATCGCCCGTGATCATGACCGTGCGGATGCCCGCCTGGTGGCACTTGCGGATGGCTTCGAACACCTCTTCCCGCGGCGGGTCCATCATGCCGCACAGGCCGACGAAGACCAGGTCGGATTCCGGATTGCGCTCCGCTTTGGCGGCTTCGACACTCCGGAAGCGGCGGTACCCGAGCGCCAGGTTGCGCAAGGCGGCCTTGGCCATGTGCTCGTTGGCCGCGGCGATCTGGCGCTTGACGCCCGACGAAATGGGCTCCTCCTTGCCGCCCGTGAGGATGTACTTGGAGCGCTCCAACAGGACGTCCGGCGCTCCCTTGGTGAAGAGGAACACCTCGTCTCCCCGGCGCACCAGCACCGACATCAGCTTGCGGTCCGAATCGAACGGGATCTCGTCGATCCGCTCGTACACCGCATCCGGGTCGTCGAAGCCGGCCTTTTTCGCCATGACGAGCAAGGCGCCTTCCGTGGGGTCGCCGTTGCATTCCCACGCCTCGCCCTCATCCGTGGTCACTTGCTTCATCACCGCGTTGTTGCAGGTGGCCGCGATCTCGTTGAGCCACCGGAGCGCCGGCCGGCGCATCGGTTGGATGGGCCGGTCCTCGTAGACGAACTCGCCGATGGGGTTGTACCCGGAGCCGGTGATGCGGAACCACTCCCCGTCTGCCCACACCCGCTGTACCGTCATGCGGTTCTGGGTCAGTGTTCCGGTCTTGTCGGAACACACCACCGTGGCGCATCCGAGGGTCTCCACGGACGGGAGCTTGCGGACGATGGCATGGCGTTTGATCATCCGCTGGACCCCGAGCGCCAGCGCGATCGTCACAATCGCAGGCAATCCTTCGGGGATGGCCGCGACGGCGAGGCTGACGCCGGCGAGGAACATCTTGTACAAGTTCTGTCCGTGCAGGATGCCGGTGACGACCACCAGCACGGTGATGCCGACGGCGAGCCACACCAGGACCTTGCCCAAATCGTCGAGGCGCTTCTGCAGCGGCGTCAGCACCTCCTCCGACTGCTGCATCAGACCGGCGATCTTGCCCATCTCCGTCTGCATGCCGGTCTCGGTGACCAACACCTCCGCCTTGCCGCGGGAGACAAGGGTCCCCATGTACACCATGTTGATCCGGTCGCCCAGCGGCGAGACCGGATCGACAAAGGCGTTCGCTTGTTTGCTGACGGGCACCGACTCCCCGGTCAGGGACGCCTCCACCACGTCCAGCCCAGAGGCGGTCAGGATGCGCCCGTCCGCGGGGACGCGGTCCCCGCCCTCCAACAGGATGATATCTCCTGGCACCAGGTCCTTGGCCGGCACGGTGATCACCTGGCCCGCCCGCCGGACCCTGGCGGTCGGGGCCGTGAGTTCTTTCAGGGCAGCCAACGACCGCTCCGCCTTGACTTCCTGGACGAACCCGAGCACCCCGTTGAGGACGATGATGGCGATGATGGTGATGGCATCGGTGTACTCGCCGAGCAGGCCGGAGATCAGGGTCGCGGCGATGAGAACAACCGTCATGAAGTCCCGGAACTGATTGAGAAACAAGGTCAACAGCGACACCTTCGCGCCTTCCACCAGCTGGTTCGCCCCATACTTGGCGCGCCGTTCGCGGACCTGGTCCTCGTCCAAACCGCTCGGCTGGGATTCGAGGATCGCCAAGCAATCCTTGGCGGCCAGCGCGTGCCAGTTCTTCTCCAAATGGAGCCACCCCTTCAGCAATCTTGTCTCGTAATCCATATGCTTGGCCGGGCTCGCCTATGTCCAAGCTTCCAGGGCAGCAGCACATGGCGGGACAAAGTGTTCTGCAACTATGCACCCCACCCTCGCCATGGGGACGGCCTTTCGTACGGCGGCGAAGCAGGGAAGGTGCTTCTCTCCGTTTCTACTGCGTGGGCGTTTCACGCAGTGTCTTGCGCAGCACAAACGGAGTGAAACGCCCGCGCAGGACCGATGGTATACTCAGGGGAGCCATGGCTGCACGAGGAGGGATGGGACATGGACGGACTGGCGCTGGCGGTGCTGTGCGCCGACTGGAACGAACGATTCGCCCGGGCCCGGATCGAGAAGATCCACCAACCGGGCGAGCGGGAGATCGTGCTGACCCTGCGCACGCGAACCGGCGTTCACCGGGTGCTCCTGTCGGCCCACCGGGCTTTGGCTCGCGTCCACGAGCTCGTCCACGCCCGGCCGGCCAACCCGGAAGAGCCGCCGATGTTCTGTATGATGCTGCGCAAACGGCTGGAGGGCGGGCGAATCACCGCCATCCGCCAGCAGGGCTGGGACCGGGTGTTGGAGGTACACGTCGAAGCGGTCACCGAGATCGGCGATCGCGTCCTGTACGCGATCGTCTGCGAGATGATGGGCAAGCACAGCAACCTCATGTTGGTGGAAGTGGACGAAGCGGGCAGGCTCGGGCGCATCGTCGACAGCGTCGTCCACGTGGGCGCCGATCTCAGCCGCGTCCGCCAGGTGCTACCCGGCCTTCCGTATCAACCGGCGCCGCCGCTCACCCGCAAGGTGTACGACGAGGTGACCGAAGCGGACATCGCGGCACTTGACCTCGACGCCCTGGACGCCAAACGGCGATCTCGAGCCCTGGCCGGCCTCGTCGCCGGGGCCGGAACCGTCACGGCGGCCGAGGTGCTCTTTCGGGCGGGCGGCTGCGATCCCGCCGGCGTGAAGGCTGCTCTCCGTGACGTGTTCACCGCCGCCCTGGGACGGCGGGAACCCGCGACGCTCGGGCTGGACGACCTGGGGTGGCCTGTCGCCGCGGCTCCTTTCCGGCTCACCCACTGTGCAGGGCACGAGGCGGTCCCAAACCTCGACGAGGCCATGGACCGCCTGTACGCAAAGGTGCTCGAGCGCGGCCAGACTTCCCGTGTCGCCCAGGCCCTGGCGCGGGATGTCGAGAAGCAGTTGGACCGCCTGCGCGCGAAGATCGCCAATCTGGAGCAGCAGCGGACGGAGGCGCTCGATCACGACGCCCTGCGCGTGCAGGGGGAACTCTTGTTGAGCTACCCCCACCTGGTCCCCCGCGGCGCCCGAGAGGTGACATTGCCCAACTTCTACGCGGACGGTGCGCCGCTGACCATCTCGCTCGACCCTGCGCTCACGGCCATCGAGAACGCCCAGCGCTACTTCCACCAGGCGAGCCGCAAGAAGCGCGCCATCCCACGCGTCGAGGCCGAACTGACGCAGGCCCGGCAGGACCTGCGGTACCTGGAGGAGATCCTGCTGTACGTCGAAGGAGCGCGGCCGGAGGAATTGGCGGCCATCCGCCGGGAGTTGACGCAACAGGGCTTTTTGAAAGCGCGCCGCGCTCGGCCGGGCGCGGGTGGGCGCCCGCGGGACGGCGCCCCCGGACACCCGGACGCCTACGAAAGCAGCGACGGGTTGGTCATCCGGGTCGGCCGCAACCACGCGCAAAACGATCGGCTCACCCTTCGCCAGAGCCATCCCCAGGATGTGTGGCTGCACGCCAAGGACCTGCCGGGGTCCCACGTGGTCATACAGCTGAGCGGCCGGGAGCTGCCCGAGACCACCCTGCATGAAGCCGCCCTGCTCGCCGCGTATTTCAGCCGCGGCCGTGACGCGGGCACCGTGGCCGTCGATTACACCCGGATCAAACACGTGTGGAAGCCCAACGGGGCACGCCCCGGCTTCGTATTGTACGATCACCAGAAGACCCTCTACGTCCACCCCGAGCGGCACCGGATCGAGGCCATCCTCGGGCGCCGCATCGAGCGGCGGGGTTGACCCGTCAACCCCCGGGCACCTGCGGCCACGGCCAGCCGTCAAACAGGGACGTCCGCTGTGGGTCAAAGCGCCGAACCGTCTCTGCGACATCATCCGGCGACAGGCGCAGACACCAGAGATATCCCAGGGTCTCGGCCACGTCCTTACGTCCGAGATGGTGCGCGAGGAGCACGGCCAAGCGCTGGCCGTGGCCGCGCAGGCCGCCCGCGTCCCGGCGCTGTACCCACCAGGCGGCCCACCTGGCCACGTCACGCACGCTGGCGGTGGCCGCGAAGGCCTTCCACAATTCCATGTACAGCGCCAGCGCCTGAACCCGGACCTCTTGCGCGGTGAGGGCTTCGAGCGTGTCCTCCAACTCTTCCACCAACAAAAATCCCGACAAGAGAGACGTGGCGCCTGTAGGCTGCGACGAGAAGAGGGACTCACCGATGGTCGCAATCACCTCCCAGGTGCGGACGCAGAACGTCTGCCCGCGCCTGCTCTGGCGCGCCGCGCACAGACCGAGCAGATACAGCCGCCGCGCGACCCGTTCCACGTAGAACACCTGTCCCTCTACGAACAGATGGGTGAACGTCAGATGGCGGAATGCCCGGATGACCAACTCGGCTGCAGGCCAGGCCTCCGCCTCGACATACAGTTGGCCCTGTGCGTAGAGTGCGTCCAGGCCGCCGTTGAGCAGCCCGGTCTCCTTCTCCTTGGCCGCCACGCCGACCATCTCCACCCACTGTTCCACCAGATTGCGGTGGATCTCCAAGAGCCCGTCGTCCCGGTCCTGCGGCAGCGGCAACCGGGCGGCGATGCGGAGCATCACGTCCATACAGCGCATACCCGTCAGCGAGTCGTTGAAGGATGCCGCGCGCTTGGCGATGTCGCAGATCTGTTCGACATTGTCGAGAGCGGCCCGAAAGTCGCCCCGTTGGAACGCACGTCCGTACTCGCGCACAATCAGGTGAATGATTCGCTCCGGCTTGAGCAGCTGCACCACCGCGTACATGTACCCCAACAGACTGAGGAAGCAGATCATCACCAACACCAGGTCGGCGCTCATCTCCGGTCGCAGAGCGGCCGGGAGCGGTTCGTTGACCGTGTCGGTGATCTTGGTCATCAGGAAGAAGCTGTGCATGATGGTGACCAGGTAGATGAAAAACAGCGATACGTTGTACGGCAGGCGCATGAAAAAATCGAGCACCCGGTGGGTGTAGTTGCTCGCGGTCAGCTGGATGGCCACCAAGATGATGGAGATGCACAGCGCCAGGATGGTCGAGAGGGAGGACACGATGGTGTTCAGATAGTTGCGGGCCGTGTCGGTGTCTCCCGAGAACACCGCGGGCGTCCAGGCGAACACGGCCGCCACGATGGCGGCGGCCACCACCAGGTGCACCACCTGGGAGGACGCCACCCACTGCCAGCCCGCCTGAAGCCGCCTCGACGCCCGCCAATCCCCCAGCAACACCCGGATCCCTCGCTTTCCCGGTGGTTTCACACTTTCCATCCTGCCCTGTCTGATTTATGATGAAACCGAGCGACCCGTGTCCCGGGACAGCCCGGGGTCCATGGAGAGGAGCGTACCCGTCATGTCCATGAAAGTCAGCAAGCGACTGGCGGCAGGCGCCAGCATGCCCGCCGCCGACGAGAATGTACTGGCCAATACCCAGGAGGCGGTGCATGCGGCACTCACCCGCCTCGGCTACTCCGATACGGTCTATGAACTGCTAAAAGAACCCATTCGCGTGTTGACCGTGCGCATTCCGGTGCGCATGGACGACGGCCACGTCGAAGTCTTCACCGGGTTCCGCGCCCAGCACAACGACGCCATCGGCCCGACCAAAGGGGGCATTCGCTTCCATCCGAACGTCACCCTCGATGAGGTCAAGGCGCTGTCCATCTGGATGAGCATCAAATGCGGCATTTTCAACCTGCCCTACGGAGGGGCCAAGGGCGGCATCATCTGCGATCCGCGCAAGATGTCGGTGCAAGAACAGGAGCGCCTGGCGCGCGGGTATGTCCGCGCGGTCAGCCAGATCGTCGGTCCCACCAAGGACATCCCGGCGCCCGATGTGTACACCAACCCGCAGATCATGGCCTGGATGTATGACGAATACTCCCGCATCCGCGAATACGACTCCCCCGGGTTCATCACCGGGAAACCGTTGGTGCTCGGTGGTTCGCAGGGTCGGGAGAAGGCGACCGCGCTGGGTGTGTGCATCGCCATGCGCGAGGCGGCAGCCGCACGCAAGCTGCCCCTCCAAGATCTGCGTGTCCTCATCCAGGGATTCGGCAACGTCGGCAGCAACGTCGCCGCCATCCTGCACGAGATGGGCGTCAAGGTCGTGGGCATCAGCGATGCGGGCGGCGGCCTGTACGATCCGGAGGGCCTGGACATCCCCTCTTTGCTGGAACAGCGGGACTCCTTCGGCATGGTGACCACCAACTTCTCCAAGGTCATACCGAACGAGGAGTTCCTCGTTCAGCCGTGCGATGTCCTGGTTCCGGCAGCCTTGGAGAACCAGATCACCGCGGAAAACGCGAACGATATCCAGGCCTCCATCATCGTCGAGGCGGCCAACGGTCCGACGACGCCGCAAGCCGACGAAATCCTCGCCGGGCGCAACGTGCTCATCGTCCCCGACGTGTTGGCCAACGCTGGCGGCGTGACGGTGTCGTACTTCGAGTGGGTACAGAACAGCCAGGGTTGGTACTGGACCGAGGAGGAGGTCAACCAGCGCCTGGAGGCGATGATGGTGCAATCCGTGCACAACATCCTCCGGACCGCTGAGCGGTATCACGTCTCGACCCGCTTAGCCGCCTACATGGTCGGCATCAAACCGTTCGCCGAGGCGATGCGCTGGCGCGGCTGGGTCTGAACCCGTCTGTCGGGGATGCGGCGCGCGGCCGGACCATTCCGGCAGCGCGCCTTTCTGTTTGCGCAATCTCCACAAAACGTCCACAATTTCCCGTGAAAGCCCATGCAGGACATGGTAAGATGAAACTAGTGTCTTCATCGATTCCTTTCATGTTTTGCCCTGCGAGACTTGCGTGGGCAGCCAGATCAAAACTGCGAGACGTCAGAGCAGGCAAGGAGGCAGTCTTATGGAGCACAAGCAGGGTGCACCGCTGCAACCCGGCACCGAACCGCACGTGAGCCTCGACGAGCAGCGGGGCCTCACCCGGCGCCAGTTCCTGACCTACGTCCTCGGTGGCACCGGCGCTTTCATGGGGACCTTGGTGGCGGCGCCGATGATCGTCAGCGCGTTCGATCCGCTTCACCGCAGCGGCAGCGCCAACTTCTCCCGCACCACCTGGAAAGTGTCCGACTTCGATGACAAGCTGCCGAAACACGTGAAGTTCACGGAACACATCGACGACGCGTGGAACTCCCAGGACAAACCGAACGACGTCTACGTCATCAAGTATCAAAACCGCTTGATGATTATGTCGCACGTGTGCACCCACCTTGGCTGCCACGTGGACGGCTCGGAAGAAAACGGACAGTCTGTGGCGCCCAAATACGGGAATGGCCAGTACTGGTTCCGTTGTCCCTGCCACGACAGCGTGTACAACATCTACGGTGTGCCTTCCGACACCTCGCCGGCGCCGGAACCTCTGGCCCTGTACGAGTACAAGATCGACAGCGACGGCACCGTGCTGGTCGGCGGCGCGGTCAAGCGCACCAAGGAGACTTGGAACCAAGTTCCCGGCCCGACCATCGCCTGACCCTCGTTTCCTCCCGTACATAATGGCCGCCAGTGCCAGTTTGGCGCGGGCGGCCATATTTCATGGGATTCCGGTGATGTCGGGTTCCACCAGGTTTCGTCCGTTCACACCCCGGCCATCTCGTCCCAGACGGATGCCAGAGCCGCCAGCGGATCGTCCGCTCGCGTCACCGCACGGCCGAGCACCAGGCGCGTCGCGCCGGCCTTCATCGCCTCCCCCGGTGTGAGGCTTCGCACCTGGTCGTGGCGCGGGGCTCCCGCCGGGCGGGTGCCCGGGACGACGATCTCAAATCCGGGCGGCGCGGCCGCACGGATACGGCGAGCCTCGAGCGCCGACGCCACCACCCCGTCGAGGCCGCAGCGGGCAGCCAAGCCGGCCCAGCGCTCGACCAGCGCCTCCGGTTCGGCCTGCGGCCCGCCCCAGCCCAATGCCTGCAGGTCGGATGTGCCGAGACTCGTGAGAACCGTCACCGCCAGCAACAGAGGCCGCACGGCACCGGCCGCCCCCGCCGCTTGGTCCAGTGCCTCCCGGGCGGCCATCAGCATGGCCGGACCGCCCGAAGCGTGCACGTTGACCATCTCGACCTCGAAACGGGCGATGGCGCGCAGGGCCCCCGCGACGGTGTTCGGAATGTCGTGCAGCTTCACGTCGAGAAATACGCGCTTCCCCATCGACCGCAAGGCCGACAGGGCGACGGGACCGTCGCCGAAGAACAGCTCCAGCCCCACCTTGTATCCGTCCACCGCGGGCCCGAACCGGTGCACGAGCGCCTCTGCCTGCGTCCACGTCGGCACGTCCAGCGCCACGTAGGTGGCGCGCCGCACGCCGTCGTATCGGGGTTCGCACAACACCGTCTGCAACGCTTCGCTCACCGGCCCACCTCCACCTGGGAAGCCGAGTCCGCGGCATGCGATCCCTTTCCCGCCCGTGAAGCGGGCGACGGAAGCGGCACGGTGGCGAAGCGGATGGTGGAGAGCACCTCCAGCAGGGACGCCGCCGTATCCAACGAGGTCAGGCACGGTACGCCGTGCTCGACCGCGGTGCGGCGGATGCGAAAACCGTCGCGCTCGGGCTTGAGCCCCTTCGTGAGGGTGTTGATCACCAGCTGGATCTTCCCGTCGCGGATGTCGTCGGCCAAGTTCGGCGTACCCTGCGCCAGTTTGTTCACGATGCGCACCGGCAGGCCCTTCTTTCGCAGGAAGCGCGCGGTTCCCTCGGTGGCCGCGATGCGGTAGCCGAGATTCGCGAAGCCCTCGAGGATGGGCCACGCTTCCTCCTTGTCCTTGTCGGAAATGGTGGCGAGGACCGTCCCGTGCACCGGGATGGCCATGCCCGCCGCCAACAGGCCTTTGTACAGGGCCTTGGCCAGCGTACGCTCGCTGCTCATCACCTCGCCGGTCGACTTCATCTCCGGCCCCAGGGTGATGTCCACCCGGCGCAGCTTGGCGAAGGAGAACACCGGCACCTTGACCGAGACCAGCGGCTGCTCCGGCGCCAACCCCGTGTCGTATCCGAACTCCGCCAACGATCCGCCGAGCACCGCGTGCATCGCCAGGTCCACCATCGGGATGCCGGTCACCTTGGACAAGAACGGCACCGTGCGTGAGGAGCGCGGGTTGACCTCGAGGACGTAAACCTGATCGCCCTGCACGACGAACTGGATGTTGACCAACCCCTTGACCGACAGGCCGCGGGCGATCCGCACCGTATAGTCCACCAGCGTCTGCTTGACCGCCTCCGTCAGAGACTGGGGCGGGTACACCGCGATGGAGTCCCCCGAGTGCACGCCAGCGCGCTCGATGTGCTCCATGATGCCCGGGATGATGACCGTCTGGCCGTCGCTGACCGCGTCGACCTCCACCTCGGTGCCCTGCACGTACCGGTCAATCAGGACCGGGTGGCTTTGCGAGGCGCGGACCGCGTCGCGCATGTACACTTGGAGCTCCTCATCGTTATAGATGATCTGCATCGCTCGCCCGCCGAGGACGTACGACGGACGCACCAGAACCGGATAGCCCAACCGGCTCGCCGACGCCAAGGCCTCCTCGGCCGAGGTGACGGTCACGCCCGCCGGCCGCGGGATGCGAAGCTCCGCCAGGAGCGCGTCGAACTTCTCCCGATCCTCCGCGCGGTCGATATCGTCGAGCGAGGTCCCGACAATCCGCACCCCCGCTTTCGTCAGCGGCTCGGCCAAGTTGATGGCCGTCTGGCCACCGAACTGCACGATCACCCCCTCCGGCTGTTCGCGTTCAATCACGTTCAACACGTCGTCGATGTACAGCGGCTCGAAGTACAGCCGGTCGGACGTGTTGAAGTCGGTCGAGACCGTCTCCGGGTTATTGTTGACGATCACGGCGTCATACCCGGCCCGCCGGATGGCCCACACCGCGTGCACAGACCCGTAGTCGAACTCGATGCCCTGACCGATTCGGATGGGCCCCGAGCCGAGCACGAGCATTTTCTTCTTGGCGCTCGGCGCCACCTCATCCTCTTCTTCATACGTGCTGTAGTAGTACGGCGTCGCCGCCTCGAACTCTCCCGCGCAGGTGTCCACCATCTTGTAAACCGGCCGGATCCCGAGCTCCCGGCACAGCTGCCGCACCGCGTCCACCGGTACCCCGGTCAACCGGGCGATCACGCTGTCCGGATACCCCATCCGTTTCACCCGGCGCAGCGTCTCCGCCTCGGCCCTCAGGCCCGCAACCCCCTTCCCGGCGAGCCCCGACAGCGTCCGCTCCGCCCCGACCAGCCGCTCGATCTTGGCCAAAAACCAGCGGTCGATCTTCGTCAGCTCGTACAGCGTCTCCCGCGGCATGCCGCGACGCATGGCCTCGGCCAGAAGCCACAGCCGCTCGTCGTCCGGCTCCGCCAGGCGCCGCTCAAGCTCAGCGTCGGACAGCCGTTCCGCCCCTTCCATTTGCAGCGAATCGCGCCCGATCTCGAGCGACCGGATGGCCTTCATCAGGGACTCCTCGAACGTCCGCCCGATGGCCATGACCTCGCCGGTGGCTTTCATCTGCGTCCCCAGCCGGCGGTTGGCGCTCTGGAACTTGTCGAACGGCCAGCGCGGGATCTTCGTCACGACATAGTCCAGCGCCGGCTCGAAGCAGGCGTACGTCTGCTGGGTGACCGGGTTGACGATCTCGTCCAGCCGGTAGCCCACCGCGATCTTCGTCGCCACGCGGGCAATCGGATAGCCGGTCGCCTTGGAGGCCAGCGCGCTGGAGCGGCTCACGCGCGGGTTGACCTCAATCACGTAGTACTTCCGGCTCAGCGGATCCAGCGCGAACTGGATGTTGCATCCGCCCTCAATCTTCAACGCCCGGATGATGCGCAGGCTCGCCGAGCGCAGCATCTGGTGGTCCTGGTCGGAGAGCGTCTGGCTCGGAGCGACGACGATGCTGTCGCCGGTGTGGATGCCGACCGGATCGACATTTTCCATGTTGCATACGATGATGCAGTTGTCCGCCCCGTCGCGGATGACCTCATACTCCAATTCCTTGTACCCGGCGATGCTGCGTTCCACCAACACCTGGTGGATGGGGGACAGGGTCAGCCCGAGTTCGACAATCTCCTCGTACTCTTCCCAATTTCCCGCGATGCCTCCGCCGGTTCCGCCCAGGGTGTAAGCCGGGCGGATGATGATCGGGAAGCCGATCTCGCGGGCGAACTGCCGAGCCTCTTCCATGGAGGTCACGATGGCGCTCTCCGGCACCGGCTCGCCGAGCCGGTTCATCAAGGCGCGGAACCGTTCCCGGTCCTCCGCCTCCCGGATGGAATCGAGCTGCGTCCCGAGCAGCTCGACGCCCTCCGCTTCGAGCACCCCCATCTCCGCCAGCTGCACCGCCATGTTCAGACCCGTCTGTCCGCCCAAGGTCGGCAACAGACCGTCCGGCCGCTCCTTGCGGATGATCTGGGCGACGAACTCCGGCGTCAGCGGCTCGATGTACACCTTGTCCGCCATCTCCGGGTCGGTCATGATGGTGGCCGGGTTGGAGTTGACCAGCACCACCTCGTACCCTTCTTCGCGGAGGGCCTGGCAGGCCTGAGTGCCCGCATAGTCGAACTCCGCAGCCTGCCCGATGGTGATGGGGCCGCTGCCGATGACCATGATCTTGCGCAAATCAGTCCGCTTCGGCACGAGGGATCCACCTTCCTTCCTGGACGGCGTCCATCAGCTGCATGAACTCGTCGAACAACCCGTCCGAATCGTCCGGGCCGGGCCGGGCCTCGGGGTGGTACTGCACGCAAAAGGCTGGATACCGGCGGTGAATGAGCCCTTCCACCGTGCCGTCGTTCTGGTTGACGTGCGTCAGCTCCAGGTCCGTGCCAGGCAGGGACGCCGGATCCACCATATAGCCGTGGTTCTGGGAGGTGATGGCGACGCGGCCGGTGCGCAAGTCCTTGACCGGGTGGTTGACTCCCCGGTGGCCGAAGCGCATCTTCACCGTCCGCGCTCCGCACGCCAGCGCAATCAATTGCAGCCCGAGGCAGATGCCGAAAATCGGCACCTTGCCGAGCAGCTGGCGGACCGTCTCAATGGCGTACGGCGCGTCCTCGGGATCGCCCGGGCCGTTGGAGAGCATCACCCCGTGCGGCCGCCAGGCGAGGATCTCCTCGGCCGGGGTCTGCGCCGGCACCACGATGACATCGCACCCGCGCGCCAGCAACGACCGAACCACACCCGATTTCATCCCAAAGTCCATCGCCACCACCCGCCGGCCCTCGCCCGGGCAGCGATACACCGTCGGCGTCGTCACGCGCGGAATCTGATCCCGGGGAAGGGGCGCTCGCAGCTGCTCCACCAGCGCCTCTGTCGGGGTATCTTCCGTCGTCAGCACGCCGCGCAGCGTGCCGTGCACCCGGATGATCTTCGTCAGCCGCCGCGTGTCGATGCCGGCGATCCCGATGATGCCATGGCTCTCCAGGTACGATTCAATCGTCCCCACGCTCTGGAAGTGGCTGTCGATCTCGCTGAACTCCCGCACCACAAATCCATGCACGTAGGGGCGGCGCGATTCGACGTCGTCCACGTTTACCCCGTAGTTGCCGATGAGCGGGTACGTCATCGTCACAATCTGCCCGCAGTAGGACGGGTCGGTCAGCACTTCCTGGTACCCGGTCATGCCGGTGTTGAACACCACCTCGCCGAACGACTCGCCCTCCGCGCCAAACCCAACGCCGGTGAACTCCACTCCATTCTCCAGCACCAAGCGCGCCCTGCGCCTCTGCTCAACGGTCGCCAACGGGGACCCCCCTTTCGATTCGATGCACCACACGGCCCCCGTACATCGTCAGGGTCGGGAAACCGGCCGCGCGCCACCCGCGAAACGGGGTGTTGCGGCCTTTGGAGTAAAACTGCTCCGGGTCGATGACGCGTTCGCCTTCGAGATCGACCGCCACCAGGTCGGCCGGGCCGCCAGGCCGGAGGACGCCACCCGCAAGGCCGAAGGCCTGCGCGGGCCGCGTCGACATCCGTTTCACCAGCTCGGCCAGAGACATCCTTCCGGTGCCCACCAGATAGGTGTACAGGAGCGGGAACACCGTCTCGATGCCGACGAGCCCAAAGGGCGCGTCGAGCAGCGGCCGGCGCTTTTCGTCCTGCGTGTGCGGCGCGTGATCGGTCGCCACCATATCGAGTGTGCCGTCGAGGAACCCCTCCAGGCACGCGAGGCGGTCCCGCTCGCTGCGCAGAGGTGGGTTGACCTTGTAGACCGGGTCCGCCTCCTCGATGACGTCGTCCGACAACAGCAGGTGGTGGGGCGTGACCTCGGCCGTGACCTTCACGCCGCGCGCCTTTGCCCAGCGCACCAGCGACACGGCCGATTCGGTGCTGACGTGGCAGATGTGCAGGTGCGCCCCGGTCCGCTCCGCCAACAACAGGTCGCGTGCGATCATGACCGACTCCGCCTCGGCCGGGGATTCGGGTACGCCCAGCCGTTCGGCCGCACCCCGGTCGAACACCCCCCGTCCGGAGAGCGTCTCGTCCTCGGCGTGGATGGCCAGCGGCAGCCCGGCCTTCGCGGCCTCGGCCAGCGCCTGGAGCATCAAACCCCCGTGCTGTACGCCGCGGCCGTCGTCCGACAGGGCGATGGCGCCGGCCGCCTTCAGCGCCGCGAAGTCAGTCAGCCGCTCCCCGCGCTGCCCTTCCGTGATGCAGGCAATGGGCCACACCCGGCAGTGACCGGCCTCGTCGGCCCGCACCCGTACATACGCCACGCCCTCGGGGGTGTCGATGGGCGGCTTGGTGTTCGGCATGCAGGCGATCTGTGTGAAGCCGCCCGCTGCCGCCGCGCGAGTGCCAGTGGCGATGGTCTCCTTGTCCTCGAACCCCGGCTCCCGCAGATGCACATGGACGTCGATCAAGCCGGGCAACAGGACCTCTCCGTCCAGGCGGATCCGCGCATCGACCTCCGGCAGGTCCGTCCCGATAGCGAGAACCCGCCCGCTGGCGTCGTCCACCAATACGGAGACCTCGGTCAGGCTTCCGTCGGTCAGGTCCAGCAGCCGCCCCCCGTCGATCCGCCGTTTCAAACCGCATTCCCTCCCAACAGGTCGTCGAGAATCGCCATCCGCATGTACAATCCGTTCTCCGCCTGACGGAAGTAGGCCGCCCTCGGGTCCTCGTCGACCGCCGCGTCCAGCTCGTCCACCCGCGGCAACGGGTGCAGGATGCGCGCGTGCTCCGGCAGCAGGCCGAGTTCCCTGGGCCCGATGCGAAACTGTCCGGCCCCCTCCAGTTCCTCCGGCCGCTCCAGCCGCTCCCGCTGCACCCGGGTCTGGTACACCACGTCCACCTTCGGGAGCACCGCCGCCACGTCGGTGGCTTCCGCCATCTCCAGGCCTTCCGACCGCAGCCGGTGCGCGAGCGGTTCCGGCAAGCCGAGGCTGGCCGGGTGCAGGAGCGTCACACGCACGCCGGGGAAGAGGCGCAGCAGGTTCAGGAGTGAGTGCACCGTCCGGCCGTACTTGAGGTCGCCCATCACCGCGACGTGCAGTCCCTCGACTCTGCCGAGTTCGCGGGAGATGGTGTACACATCCAGCAGGGCCTGCGTCGGGTGCTCGCCCCAACCCGCCCCCGCGTTGATGATCGGGACGGGGGACAGGCGGGCCGCCTCAGCCATCGTGTACGGTTCGTGGTGCCGGACCACGATAGCATCCGCGTATGCCCCCACGATGCGGAATACGTCGGCCAGCGTCTCGCCCTTTTTGGCCGACGAGTTCTCAATGGCGTTCTCCGCGCCCACCACGTTCGCGCCCAGTTTCAACGCGGCCGACTCGAAGGAGAGCCGGGTGCGCGTACTGGGTTCGTAAAACAGCGTGGCGATCACCCGGCCCGGCAACCGCTGGCGCAGCCGCTCCCGCGGCAGCCCGCGCAGGTATTCGGCCAGATGGATGAAGCGCAGGACATCCGCCCGCGTCATGCCGTCCGTCGTCACCAGGTGGCGCACCGCCGCCTGCCGGGGGTGTTCATTCACTCTGGTCAACAATCCAAACACCGTCCTCCCGGTCGACTTCGTCGAGGTGCACCTGAATCGACTCCTCGCGCGAGGTCGGTACATTTTTGCCGACGAAATCCGCGCGGATGGGCAGCTCCCGGTGTCCCCGGTCAATCAGGGCTGCCAGTTGGACCAACCGTGCCCGCCCTGTGCACATCAGCGCATCCAGCGCCGCCCGTACGGTGCGGCCGGTGTACAAGACGTCGTCCACGAGGACGACGATTTTGTCGTGGATGTCGAGCCCAGGTACGGGAACGCGGGCCCCCTGGCCGACACCGAGATCGTCCCGGTACGGACGCGGGTCCAGTGCGAATACGGGCGGCCGGATCCCCTCAATTTCCCGCATCTTGTCGGCCATCCGCTCTGCCAAGACGGCGCCGCGGGTACGGATGCCGACGAGCACGACCCCGTCCAATCCTCGGTTTCGCTCCAGCACTTCATGCGCCATGCGCGTGATGGAGCGGCGCATGGCGTTCGCGTCCATGATCTGCGCCTTGACCTGTGCGCGGGTGTGCATGGTCGCCCTCCTCCCAACCAAAAACGGCTGCCCTCCACCCCGAGGTGGAAGGCAGCCGCTCGCAACCAGGTTGCGCCAAGGCTCAGCGCCGCAGCCCGCGGCACCCGTCGCCCCGTCTCATTCCGGCTCCTTTCCAACCTCACGGGATTGGATTAAAGGACGCTCGATTTGCATTCACTTTATCAGTCTGCGCGAAGCCCGTCAACCCCTGTTTCCCGATCACAACACCCCACCGCGCAGCCCGGACAACAGCCCCGCCATATCCTCGGGCAACGGAGAGGTGAACGAGAGCCAGTCCTGCGTCGCCGGGTGGATGAACCCCAGCGTATGCGCATGCAGGGCCTGGCCGTCGATGGACAGCGTGTGCCGCGGGCCGTACACCGGATCGCCCGCGAGAGGATGGCCGATGTACGCCAGGTGCACGCGGATCTGGTGGGTGCGGCCGGTCTCCAGGCGCAGGCGCAGATACGTGTACCGTTCGAAACGCTCGATGACCTCAAAGTGGGTAATGGCCGGTTTCCCGCCTTCCGTGACGGCCATCCGTTGCCGGTTCTTCGGGTCCCTTCCGATGGGCGCGTCTATCATGCCGCGGTCGTGGGTCAATCGCCCGTGTGCGATCGCCAGATACTCCCGCTGCATGGAATGCGCACGCAGTTGGGCGGCCAGGCCGTGGTACGCCCGGTCGCTCTTGGCCAATACCAGAAGCCCGGAGGTGTCCTTGTCGATCCGGTGGACCACCCCAGGCCGGAAATCCCCTCCGAGGGAGGACAACCGCGTCCCGCGCCCGATCAGGGCATTGACCAGGGTCCCGTGCCAATGCCCTGCCGCCGGATGCACAACCAGCCCCCGGGGCTTGTCGATCACCACGACGTCGTCATCCTCGTGGACCACGTTCAAAGGGATATCCTCGCCGGTGAGG
Source organism: Alicyclobacillus macrosporangiidus CPP55 (assembly GCF_000702485.1). Classification (GTDB taxonomy): domain Bacteria; phylum Bacillota; class Bacilli; order Alicyclobacillales; family Alicyclobacillaceae; genus Alicyclobacillus_H; species Alicyclobacillus_H macrosporangiidus_B. Next base: position 726,059 of record NZ_JNIL01000001.1, read on the forward strand.
ACGATCGGCTCCGAATCGGGGATGTCCACCTCGTATCCTTCGCCCTGCTGCACCCGATCGCTCGCCTTGACGCGCGCACGCTCGGCCCGAACGCGCCCTTCCGTCAGCCAAGCCTGCACCTGGCTGCGCGAGACATCGTAGCCGAGATCCTGCAGCGATTCGGTCAGCCAACGGTCCAGTCGCGCGCCGTCGTCGTCGGCTTCCACCCACAGGCGCTCCCGGATGGTCATCGCCCCGGGTCCTCCCCGGTGGACCTGCCGTCACCCGTTCCCGCTGCCGGTTCCCCTTCCTTGCGGAACGAACCCAGCAGCAGCATCGCCACACCCACGCAGACCGCACTGTCTGCCAGGTTGAACACCGGAAAGTGGATGGCTTCGAGGTACAGGTAGTCCACCACCGTGCCCGCCGTCACGCGGTCCCACAGGTTGCCCAGGGCTCCGCCTAACACCAGCGCCAATCCGACGCGGTTCCACATCGTCAGGCGGTACCGCTGCGCGATGGCCACCACCGCGGCGCTCACGGCCACCGCGACGGTCACCAAGAGCCACCGGGCATGGTCAAGGATGCCCCAAGCAGCACCAGGGTTGCGAATAAAGTGAATGTCAAACACGCCCGGGATGACCGGAATGGTCTGCCCCAACGCCATGTGAGTTTGGATCCAGGCCTTGATGCCTTGATCGAGGACGAATACCAGCAACGCCACCACGTATAACAATGGTTGGTTCCCCTTCCCAATCGCCGTTCACAGATCGGCCATCGCCGACACCGCCCAGTCTACCATATTTGACGGATGGAGTTGACGGCGTTTCGCCGAGCGGATCGCGACGCGGACTAGCAGAGCAAGACGCTGCCACGAACGGTCAGGGAAGCTGGGATTCGTACTCCTCGTTGGAGATGCGGTCCGTCTGCTCGACGACGCCCTCGTTGTCGTCCAGGGATACATTTCCGTATCCTTCGTAGTCCCGCGCATAGCTGGGCCGCTGGTTGAAGCGGGCCACGGCTTCCCAAGCATCCTCCCCGTCGAAGGCGACGTTGCTCGTGTCGTCCGTCGCAGTGCGGCCGAACCCCGGGTGCAGGAACGCCTCCTCCAGCGGCCGCTCCCGCATCGGGTGCAGCCGTTCGTCTTCTTGCTTGCAGGCGAGGCAGAGGGCGGCGAGCGGGTTCGCCTCCAGCCGCTCCTCGGGGATGGGACTTCCGCATCGATTGCACACCCCGTATCGCCCTTCGTCGATCGCCTGAAGGGCCTGATCGATCTGCTGGAGACGGATGTGATCCAGGTCCCGCAAGGCCAGGTCCTTGCCGCGTTCGAACAGTTCGCTGCCGATGTCCGCCGGGTGATTGTCGTAACCGGACAGTTCGCCGAGTTCGTCGTTCATCGGGTCGTCCAATCCGTATTCGCCGCTGTGCTGGAGACGATCCAGCACCTGTTCCCGCTCCTTCGTCAGCCACTGGCGTTGTGATTCCCAGCGCTTCATCCCGACAACTCCCTTCCCTCCACTCAATACGTCGGCTGGTGCAATTCCGCTTGCACGATGCGAACCAACTCCGCGATGTATTTCCCGACGATGGGAAGATTGAGCATGGTCAACGCGTCGAGGATCATCAACACGACGCCCGCGACGATGGTGAATCCGATACCGATGCCCAATCCCCGAAACACCCCTCCGACCCAGTTGAGCCAAGCCAAGCGCCACGGACGCTGCAGCAGATCGGCGTACGCTCCAAAATTGACGCGCTCCAGGTGGTCCGCCAAGCGTTCGACGTCCTCGGCGATCCCGCTGCGATCAGAGGATCGGGCGTCCGCCATGTGGTCTCGCCTCCTGCCTGTAAGGTGAGACAAATCCAAGGGGCGAATGCGCTCCGATGTTTTCCAGGCAAGTTCAAAAGAATGTCACCGTTTTCAGTTACCGACAGGTGTATCATGGAGAACACACAATGGATTGGGGAGACGACCTTGCGCAGATACAGACTGCAGGCCCTGTCACTGGCCCTGATGTGGATCGGCGGCATCGAGGTCGCCGCCAGTTTCATCGCAAAGTATTGGTTTCAATTTAACATTCATTCGACGCCGTATTTCTTCCTGGCTCTGCTCGTCGGCATCGCCATGTACGTCGCCTCGAAGCTGATCTGACAGGAGCCCGCACAGGCGAGACCGGTGATGTGGCGTGCAGATAAACCTTGTTGGGGGCGGACACAAACAGGGTCACCCCGGATGTCCCTCTGGGTGACCCTGACGAAGAATCGTCAACCTTCGGCGCGCACCACATCGGGGATGACGATGTCCCGGCCCGCCTCTTGCTCAAACCGATCCCAGTCCCCGGAATCGAGCATCTCCAACTGCGCCTGGATCAAGGAGCGGAAGCGGGCGCGGAAGACCGCGGCGTGGCGCTGAATCTCCTCGACCTCTTGAGCGATTTTACGCGATTTATTGAGCGCTTCACTGACGATGCGGTCAGCGTTCTTCTCCGCCTCCTTGAGGATCAGCTGCGCCTCCTTACGGGCGTTGGCTTTCACTTCCTCCGCCGTCTCCTGAGCGACGATGATGGACTTGCTCAGGCTATCCTCGATGTTGGTAAAGTGACGCAACTTCTCCTCCAGCTGCGCGATGCGGTCTTCGAGTTCCTTGTTTTGGCGGATGAGCGCCTCGTAGTCCTGGATGATTCGCTCCAGGAAGTCGTCAACCTCGTCTTCGTCATAACCGCGGAATGCACGGCTGAACTCTTTGTTGTGAATGTCCAACGGGGACAGTGGCATCTCGACACACCTCCGTCATTCGACAACCGGTTGCACGGGACCCCAAGAATCGACAAAACGTCCTCGGAGAAGTTCGACATCCCCCGCACCAACTCCTGCAATGGAAAACACCCGCAGCTCAAGTGTCCGCCTTGAGTACGCCCACTTCCAACCTCACGCGTCCCTTCTTCGTCTCCCCCTCGACGTTGCCGACACGGATGCGGCCAAATCCACGCACGGACAACATGTCTCCTGTATCCAGCGTTGCGGCGGGGTCTGACAGCGGCGTGAAATTCAACTGCACCCGCCCGCCGTGGACAGCCTCCTGTGCGCGTTGCCGCGGCCAGTGGCAAGCCTGTGCAATGACGGCATCGGCGCGCAGAGAAGCGACGTGCACCACCTCCTGAATGTAGCGGGGAGGAGCCAGTCGGCCTTCGCCCGTCCACCGTTCCACCGTCAGACCCGATCGGCCCGCCTGACGCCAGGCGCCGAGCAAAAAGTCCTCCACGTCTGCGCACACCGCCACCACCGCCTGCCGGCCGTCTACCGCGATGTCACCCACTTTTCTGCGTTCGATCCCGGTCCCCAACAAGGAGCCCAGCAGGCTGCCGTGCGTCAGTCCGGCGGGGTCATCGGTGGATACCCGGAGCAATACGACCTCGAAATCCTCCGGCTGCGGATACCATTCATCCGGCATCACCAAGGCCCGGCGCCGCTCTGCATCGCCGCCGCCCCAAAAGGCGACCGCCAAACCATCGCGGCGCACCAAGGACTCGAGCAGGTATTGTTCTCGCGGCGTCAGAAAATCTGTCCGCTTCCAGGACTGGCGGGCGACGACCTGCCCCAGCCAATCTTCGATCCGGCGGATGAACGGACGCTCCTCCACACGAAACCACCCGGCGCTCGTCTCGGCGCCGGTCACAGTGTACGCACCACCGATACGAGCACGTACATCACTCCTTGTTCCAAAAAAAAGTACACGACGACCGCCACCAGAAAGGACAGGTCAAAGGCCACGCCGCCGAATTGCAACGGCGGGATGTACCGGCGAAACGGGCGCAGGTAGGGTTCCGTCAGACGTGAGAGGATCTGGCCAAGTTGTGTCTCCGCCAGGTCCGGGATCCATGAGATCACCGCGGTGGCAATCAAGACATACCCATACAAAGACAGGACGGCTTGAATGAGATTCAACAATGCGGTGTACAACTCCATCGGGGGTCCTCCCGCTTTACGTCCCCATGAGAAGGCGCCCGACGCGGATCAGGGTGGCGCCCTCCTCCACGGCGATTGGAAAATCATCCGACATGCCCATCGACAGTTCCGTCAATCCCGGATCGCCCAGCTGTTGGCGCGCTTCCGCCAGGAGTTCCCGCAGGCGAGCGAACACCGGGCGGACCCTTTCGGGATCATCAGTCTTAGGCGCCATCGTCATCAGTCCCCGCAACGCCAATCCAGGCAGGTCGCCGGTCTCCCGCAACAGCGGGATGGCCTCTTCCGGTGGAATGCCCGACTTGGTCTCCTCTCCCGAGACGTTCACCTGGATGAGCACTTGAACCGTGCGTCCGTACCGGATGGCTTGCCGGCTGATCTCCTGCGCCAGTGCAAGGGAGTCCACAGAATGAATCCAGTCAAAGTGACGCACCACATACTTCGCCTTGTTGGACTGCAGGTGGCCGATGAAATGCCAGACCGCCTCACGGGCACGCGGCGCCTCCAGCAGCTCGCGGGCGTGTTGCCAACGATTCTCGCCGAACTCGCGCACACCGGCTTCCAGCAAGGCGGGGACGGCCGACGGCCCGACGGTCTTTGTCACGCCCACCAGCCGCACCGCTTCCGGGGAACGTCCGCTGCGCGCGCACGCCTCGGCGACCATCCTGCGGACCCGATCCAGGCGTTCCTGAAATGCGCGTACCGTTTCCAGTCCGACTCACCCTCCGGGGGACAGCAAAGTTCGGCGCGGTCACGTGGCCGCCCCGGCTTATCTTGATCTTCCACCCGCGCGGGAAAAATCCTGCTGAAGCCGAACGGCACCCATCTGGCGGCCAGTCTTCCCGCGGTCCGCCCGATGGGAAAACAGCATACGCGGGTGGCAATGGGTGCAAATGCCCGTGTCGTGGATACGATCCGTCCGCACGCCAGCACGCATCAGATCCATGCGGATACAGTCCTGCAGGCTCAGCCAATACTTTCCCGGGCGCCCGAAGCGACGCAGCACAGGTGGCCGGGCAAAAGCCCTGTTCACGGCCTGGATCACCGGTTCATCCACCTCGTAACAGCACCGCCGGATCGATGGCCCGATCCACACATCGAGGTCCTCCGGATTCGTCCCGTACACCTCCTGCATGGTCTCGACCACGCGGCGCGCGACATGGTTCACCGTGCCTTTCCACCCGGAATGGGCCGCCCCCACGGCGCGCCGAACCGGATCGAAAAAGAGAACCGGGACGCAGTCGGCGGCCATCACCGCCAGAATCAACCCTGGACAGTCCGTGACGAGCGCGTCGACGCCGGGGATCGCGGTGTCCGCATCGCGTGCGCCGCGGCCTCGCGACTCCGGACCGACGACCGCAACTTGGGCGCCGTGGACCTGCTGGCCGATCACCAGATCATCCACACCTCCGCCCAAACGCTCGGCACAGAGTTGGCGGTTGCGGATGACGGCCTCGGGGCGGTCGCTCACGCGCATGCCGACGTTCAACGAGTGAAAGGGCGGCTCGCTGACGCCGCCCACACGAAATGAAAACAGCCCCTGGGCCTGGTCCGCCGGCCACTCCGGATGCACGAACACCGGATCGGCGGCGGAACCTGTCCAGCATGTGTACATGCACATCCCTCCCCGCAGCGCTACAAAGCCGCCTCTCGAGGATTCGCTCAATAGCCGCCGGTTCCCTGCTTTCCGGATTGAGGGGGAAGATAGTAACCGGCATCCCGGGCAGGGCGCAGATCCACGAGGATGACATCCGATCCGATCTTCACAATCTGGTTCCAGGGCACGACATAATCCGGCCCGCCCCCAACCATGCCGAAAAACCTGGCCTGTCCGGGGATGATGATGGCGTGGATGAGACCGCTGTCCGGGTCGACCTCCAGATCGCCGATGGTGCCCAAGCGCTTGCCGTCCCCGACGTTCACCACGTCTTTCGCCTGCAGGTCCGAGATTCGCACGTGCACCCCGCCTTTCGGCTGCATCTTCGCTTATGTATATGTACGCCCAAGGGAGAACTTGCGATCTCGTGTCCGCGGGGCATCCGGCGGTGGATTTCCATTCGGCGGCAGGCCCCCGGTTCCCAGAATCCCTCCGAGCCTCATGCCTGGATGTGCTTCTGCATCCGATGGATGGCCGCCTTCTCCAGGCGAGACACCTGGGCTTGAGAGATCCCGATCTCCTCCGCCACCTCCATCTGCGTCTTCCCCTCGAAAAATCGCATGGAGAGGATCTTCTTCTCGCGTTCACTCAATTTTCCCATCGCTTCTCGAATGGCGATTTCCTCGACCCACGACTTGTCCATGTTCTTCTCGTCGTGAATTTGGTCCATCACGTAGATGGGGTCTCCGCCGTCGTGGTAAATGGGTTCAAACAGAGAAACCGGGTCCTGAATGGCGTCCAAAGCGAACACGACCTCTTCCTTGGGGAGGTCGAGCGCGTTGGAGATCTCCTGGACCGTCGGTTCGCGGAGATTCTGATTCGTCAGTTGGTCGCGCACCTGCAGCGCCTTGTAGGCGATGTCGCGAAGGGATCGGCTCACCCGGATGGGGTTGTTGTCCCGCAGGTAGCGTCGGATCTCTCCGATGATCATGGGGACCGCGTAGGTGGAGAAGCGCACGTTCTGGTTGAGGTCAAAGTTGTCGATGGCCTTCATAAGTCCGATGCAGCCGACCTGAAACAGGTCGTCCACGTACTCTCCGCGGTTATTGAATCGTTGGATGACCGACAGCACCAGGCGCAGGTTTCCGTTGACGAGTTTTTCCCTCGCGGTCTGATCACCCTCCTTGAGCTTGGCGAAGAGTTCCCGCATTTCCGCGTTGGTGAGGACAGGCAATTGGGAGGTGTTGACCCCGCAGATCTCGACTTTGTTCCGCTTCAACTCGCGCTCCCCCCTGGATGACTGAACCACGGTGCCATCGGATCGAACGCTGGCGATGGCGGAATTTCCATGTTCAGTATCTCCTTGGGGATTGGGCTTATGCGTCCCGGGTGCGGCGCGGCGCTTCGCTCGTGCTGCGCAAGCCGCTGCGCGCCGCGCCCCACCCTCGTCCAGTGAGCGGGCATTTCGCGGAGTGTCTTGCGAAGCACAAACGGAGCGAAACGCCCGCGCAGCCCACAAAGCGGGTGCAGAACATAGCTGCTTCACAGCACGAGTGATACGCCCGTCTTCCGACAAGCGGACGGGGCGCGGCGCTCAAGTCACTCCGCGCCGCGCCCCACCCTTGTCCAGCGGGCGGGCGTTTCGCGGAATGTCTTGCGAAGCACAAATGGAGCGAAACGCCCGCGCAACCCACAAAGGGGGTGCAGAACATAGCTGCTTGCACAGCACGATTGAATCGCCCGTCGTCCGACCAGGGGTGGGGCGCGGCGCTTCGCTCGTGCTGCGCAAGCCGCTGCGCGCCGCGCCCCACCCTCGTCAAGTGGACGGGCGTTTCGCGGAATGTCTTGCGAAGCATAAATGGAGCGAAACGCCCGCACACACCCTACATCATGCGATGAAACTCCCTTCGCAGTCGCTTGATGATCCGCTTCTCCAACCGGGAGATGTAGGATTGCGAGATGCCGAGCAGGTCGGCCACGTCCTTCTGCGTCATCTCCTCGCCCCTGCCGAGGCCGAATCGCAGCTCCATGATCTTGCGCTCCCGCTCCGACAGCTTGTCGAGGGCGTCGTACAAGAGCGCGCGATCGACCTCCTCCTCGAGGTTCTTGTAAATGGTGTCGGAGTCCGTGCCGAGGACGTCGGACAGAAGCAACTCATTCCCGTCCCAGTCGACGTTCAGCGGTTCATCGAAGGATACCTCGGATTTCAGCTTGTTGTTCCGGCGCAGGAACATCAGAATCTCGTTCTCAATGCAGCGGGACGCATAGGTTGCAAGTTTGATCTTCTTGCTCGGATCGAACGTATTGACGGCTTTGATCAGCCCGATGGTGCCGATGGACACCAAATCCTCGATGTACAGGCTCGTGTTCTCAAACTTGCGCGCGATGTAGACCACCAACCGCAGATTGCGCTCAATCAGCATAGACCGTACTGCAGGATCGCCGGTGGGCAACTTCCTGAGGAGATCCTCTTCCTCCTCTTTCGTCAAGGGGGGTGGCAGGGCTTCGCTCCCGCCGACATAAAAGACTTCTTCAGCGCCACCCGCCAGGCGAATGCGAATCCGAATCCACCACACCTGCAGCCGGATGCGCAGCTTCATGATCCACGTTGGGGGCGTCCACATCCTCATCAACCCTGTCATCTCCCGTGATTACTTCCGTATGCAGAATCGCCTGAAAGCGGCCCTCCGCAGATAACGGTTCGTCATGAACCGCGAGCACGCAGCTGCGCCCGCCCTGCATCCTCCCGTCCGGCATCCACACGCGCAAGCCGTCCGGCTTCAGGCCGATGGTCCATTGTTGCTGTCCGCCTGCGCCGCGAAACGGGATCAGCGACACCCGGACCGCCCATGTCGTGTGTTCCGGAGGCAGCCGCGAGAGCGCCGTCATCCAATCGGGCGATTGGCGCCTCGCCTCCCACAGGGGCTCCGGCAGTAGAGGTCGCAACACCCCCGCCTCGACGAGGCACACCGGCAACCGGGTGAGGGGATCGCGCAACTGGTTGCCCGTGTCGATGAGCGCGGTACAATGCACCTCCTGACCGTCGACACAGAAGGCCACCTCGCACAGGTGCCCCGCCTGCATCCGCAGTGTGCGAATTCTTCGGAAGCTGTAGCGAAGGACTCCGACAGCCAGAGGAATGGCCACCATCAATGCCAGCGTCCCGGCGCTGGTGACGAACGCCATGCGATGGCCGCGAATGACCGTCCCATTCGCCAATGTGACGCCAGGGACCGCGAAGTGCAACGCCAGGGCGGCACCGGCGAAGACAAACGCGACGAAGTAGAACATCACCGCGTCCCGCGCCAACTCCCACCAGGTTCGCGGCGTGAACGCCACGGCCACCATGGCCAGTGACGCCGCCGCCTTGCCGTACCACGTGGTGAGCGTGGTGAAGTGGGGGGCAAACACCAGCAAGGCGTACGACGCGCCGACCGCGGCGCCGATCATCACCCGCCTCAGCTTCATGCGGCGCTTCGCAATCCAACCGGTGGTCAAGAGGATGGCGAAGTCCATCGCGAAGTTGACAAGCCAGACCACGTCCACATAGACGACCGGCATGTCATCCCTCCGAAGCGGCGTTTGCCTCAGTATAGTACATGACTATTACGAAGCCTGTCGGAACTTGCACGCGAATCGATGGAAGTTTTGTTGATTCAGGCTGAAGGGTGGCGAAAGGCGCGTATGATGCGGAACGCCGGGCATAAAAAAACCGCCCTGAAAAGGGCGGGGAGATCCGGACGTCCCACCTCAGCGATCCCGATTGAACCGCTCCCGTTTGAACCGTTGATAGGCCGGAATGTCCAGGTAGTTCTGCGTGACCGCAACCTCGTCCGTAACCAACACGCGTGAACGCGGCGACGGAGTGGGAGCCGTTTGAGCCGCCTGCCCACTCGGTTGTTGGGTCGGCTTCGGCTGGTTCTCAAATCCAGTCGCGATGACGGTGACCACGATTTCATCGCCCAGCTCGGGGTTGATGTGCGCACCGAAGATCATGTTGACCTCCGGATCCGCCGCCGTGGAGACGATGTCGGCCGCCTCGTTGACTTCCCACAGGCTGAGGTTGGCCCCGCCCGCAATGTGCATCAGGACGCCCATCGCGCCATCGATGGAAGTTTCCAACAGCGGGCTGCTGATGGCCTTCTTCGCCGCCTCCGTCGCCCGGTTCTCGCCCGTCGCGACGCCGATCCCCATCAGCGCAGACCCGCGCTCCGCCATGATGGCCTTGACGTCCGCGAAGTCGACGTTGATGAGCCCCGGCACGGCAATCAGGTCGGAGATGCCGGAGACCCCTTGGCGCAAGACATTATCCGCCTCGCGGAAGGCCTCAAGCATGGGGGTGTTTCGATCGACAATTTCGAGCAGACGGTCGTTCGGTATGACGATGAGCGTGTCCACCTTCTCCTTCAGGTTGGTGACACCCACCTCCGCCTGCTGCATCCGGCGTTTCTGCTCAAACCGGAACGGTTTGGTCACGACGCCGACGGTCAGCGCCCCCAATTCCTTGGCGATCTCCGCGATCACCGGGGCCGCCCCCGTCCCTGTGCCGCCGCCCATCCCGGCGGTGACGAATACCATGTCCGCCCCTTGCAGCGCGTTGACCAGCACTTCGCGGCTCTCTTCCGCAGCCTTCTTGCCGATCTCCGGGTTCGCCCCAGCCCCTAACCCGCGCGTCAGCTTTTCCCCGATCTGGAGTTTGGTCGGCGCCTTGGACAGCTGCAACGCCTGCGCATCGGTGTTGACGACGATGAATTCGACTCCTTCAATCCCGGACTCAATCATCCGGTTGACGGCGTTGCACCCTCCGCCGCCCACCCCGATCACCTTTATCCTCGCCAGCGGTTCATAATCGACATCGAATTCCAGCATTGCCCGTTCCTCCTCACGCCTCTGCGTTGACTCGCAGCGCACATCCTCACCCATGCGCCCGGGATGGGAGTCATCCGTCACAGCCGCGCCTGACCGTGGCCGGTCAGATGAAATCGCGCAGCCAATCTTTCAGCCGCGTAAACACGCCGCCGCCCGTCCGGACGGGCGATCGCGGTACCGCCACCGGCTCGGTGTAACTGGAGCGGCCGTGTGTGCGTAGCACATAACTGAGGATGCCGACCCCGTTGACGAAAGAAGGATCGCGCACGCCGAGGAACTCCGGAACCGCCACGCGCACCGGCGCCCGCAGCTCGTCCGCAGCCACATCCGCCGCAGCCTGCATCGACATGACGCCCCCATGCAGCACGTATCCGCTCGGGAGCTCGTGTACAAAGCCCATCTTCTCCACTTCTTTTCGCACCAGGGAGAAGATTTCCTGCATACGCGGTTCAATGATGGTCGCCAGATCGTACTGCGTGTACTCCGTCTCCTGGTTATTCCCGATGCGCGGCACCTTGAACTTTTCGTTTTCGGAGGCCTGATCCAGGGAGGCGCAGCCGTGGCGCAGCTTGACCTTTTCTGCCACAGACGTCTGCGTTCTCAAGCCGATGGCGATGTCGTTCGTCACATAGTCTCCGCCAATCGGGATGATGCTGGTGCCGAGCAGAACCGAGTTCTGGAACACCGAGACGGACGTGGCGCCCGCACCGACGTCCACCAGCGCTACGCCGAGTTTTTTCTCATCCGGCGACAGGGCGACGCTGGACGCCGCCAAAGGCAACAGGACCAGATTCGCGATCTCGATCCCCGCCTTCTCCACACACCGCACCACGTTGTGAATGGCGGTACGGCTGCCTGTGATGAGGTACGCATCCACCTCCAGCCGCACGCCGAGCATCCCGCGCGGATCGACGATGCCGCGTAGCCCGTCGACCACGTATTCCTTGGCCACCACGTCGATGATCTCGCGCTCCGGGGGGAGCGCTACGACGCGGGCCTGCTGCAGAACACGGTCGATGTCCTCCTCCCCAATTTCCCGGTCGGGCGAGGATACGGCCACCACGCCGTGGCTGTTTTCCAATTGAATATGGTTTCCAGAAATCCCGACATAGGCGGAAGCGATGTGGATGCCCACCATGCGCTCGGCGTGTTCCACCGCTTCGCGAATCGATTGTACCGTCAGCTCTATATCCACGATCGCCCCGTGGCGGATGCCCTGCGCCGCCGCGGAGCCGACGCCAATCACGTTGATCCCGTTGCCAGCCGGTTCGCCGATGATGGCGCGGACCTTCGACGTCCCGATGTCGAGGCTGACAATGTACTCCCCTTTGGCCAAACCTTGGCACCTCCCTGAGGTCCGCCTGCACAGAAGTGTCGTCCTTTGTTATTTCCACAGTCAAAAGCGCATTCCTCTTTTTGCGCCAAAAGATTTCACAGGAAATACAGGCCGCGCCGAATCCAATGCGTCAACGCGAGTCTGCAGGCGGAAGTTGCCCATCCACCGGGGCACGGGTACGCCGGGTGTGCATCCGATTGAAGGCGATCCTCCGGATCACCGCGATGTTCTGGAACAGGCGCACACCGAACGCCACCACCGCCGCGAGATACAAGTCGACGCCCAGCTGCACGCCGATATACGCAAGGAGCGCCGCGACCAGGGTGTTGAAGAAGAACCCCGATAGGAACACCGCCCCGTCAAATGTCTTCTCCATGCTCGCCCGGATGCCTCCAAACACCGTGTCGAGCGCCGCCAGGATCGCGATCGACAGATAGCTGGAGTACGCCACCGGGATGGTGACGTTGACCGCGAAACCGATGCCCACCCCGAGGATGAGGCCGATCACGGGCAACCAGATCACGAGCCGCTCACCTCCTTCGCCCACGTTCCGGGCAGGCGTCCAACGTACCCTGGAACCGTCACGCCCTTCTGGTCGCGATGCGGTGTGATGATGCAATCCTCCTGCATCGTCGCCAACTCCGCCTGCACGTTGTTCAGGGTCAACACGGCCATCATCCGGTCCACGTCGCCGACCGCGCTGATGACATACGGCGGCACGATGGGCACGGTGTTGACTTGCAGGGACACCGACCCCCCGAGGGACGAGACCAACCGGATGGACGAGGTGGTGACCAGCCTCTGACCATTGATGGCTATCGCGGTCGCTCCGTTCGCAAACAGTTGGTTGACAATCAGCCCGATCTCCTGATCGGCGATCTCGTCAAACAAGCCTGCTGTCTTGTCGTAATACGGCAGGTTGGGATCGAACCGAATGGTGATGGTGATCCCGGGCCCGTTCACCGGCGTCAGCCCAGCCTCCCGGTCCACGTTCTTCTTGTCCTGCTGCAGCGCCTTGAGCAGGTCGGACTGCCGGCCCTGCGCCGCCTCGAACTGGACCAACTGGGCGCGCTGTTTGGCGATCTCGTCGGTCAGGATGCGGTTTTCCTGCATCTGCGCCTGGATCTCGGTACGCAGATCCACGTAGCTGGAGATAGGCGCAGACGACCCCTGCGGGCGGGATGAGATCTGCACCGTCAGCATGAACCCGACCAGTGCGCTGATCCCGGTCAGCGACCAGAGAAACCCGCGTTTCTGCACCCCTCATCCCTCCCCATCCCCGGACGCAGCTCCGCCCGCCGTCGGTCCTGCGGTGAAAGGCGGCATCTTGATGACCTGCTGGATCTGCGGATCTGACACATTGACGCCGCGCTGGCGCAGCGCGTCGAGCACGCCACCCTGTTGCGTCAGCGCCGATTTGAGCGTCTGCGGATCTCCAATGGCCTGGATGACGAACGGCGCCCCGATCCGGTGGTCGTTGACGCGCACCACTGGCCCGCTACAGAACACTCCGGAGGTCGCCACGACCCGGTACCCGTTGATGGAGACCGCCTCCGCCCCGGCTGTGAACAGTTCGTTGATCACGCTGCGGATGTCCCAGTCATGCGTCAGGTATTGGCTGACGTCTCCTCCCTTGGCCACGCCGTCCATCAGCGTCACGCTGACGCCCGGCCCAGTGACGGCGGTCAATCCGGCGAGGATCCGTTCGTCCTGCAACATCTGTTGGAGCTGTTTCAGGGACCCGTCCGATCCGGCGGACTGCTTTTCGTAGACCGACAACTTCGACGTGATGTCTGCCAACTCCTTTTGCGCCTGGGCGTTGGCCTGTTTGAGAGCGTCGAGCTGCGCCACCATCCGCTGCTCGTCCGTGTCCCGTGCCATCGGCACAGGCGTTACCCGCGCGGACGCCTGCTGCTTGTACTGCACGGAGATCATGAACCCGAGCACCACCGCCACCACGGTCAGCGACAACGTTAATTTCGTCCGTGTTGCGATCACGGTGCATGCTCCTTTCCCGTCCGGCCCGAGGTCGGAAACGGCGTGTAGAGGTACGGCGGGTCTCCGGTCATGTCGATGAGTCCGGGCGCGTATCCCCGGTTCTGAAAATATGTCACGGCGCTCTCCATCTTGCTGAGCCGAGCCGCCAGATCTCCTGCGGGGCACTGTGCGACGAACCCGTTGGCGAGGTATACAGAGGCCACGCCAAACCGGTCAAGATGGATCTCCGAGACGCCATCGGGCGGCCTGTCGGCCGACAGCGCCCGGCAGAGGGCGGGGATGTACGGATTCGCGGGGACCTGCCCTGGGCGCGCGTCCACGACCCCGTCCGCGGTGACAATCGGGTCGACAAAGCCCGACGTCTTGGGGGAAACACGAAACACCATCCCGTCGTCCAAGAGGTCGTAAAACCGGCCGCCGGCGGCCAACACCGCCACCAAGCGCTTCTCCTGGACGGCCAACGTCACCCGGCCGCTCAGGTAGTCGGTGTGCACCGACACAGACTGCACCAGAGGCAACCGTTGCACGATAGCATTCTCCACCGACCGGCCATTCACCTGCCAGAAACTCATCCCAGCGTTCAACCCGCTGGCGGACAGCACGTCGCTGGCGGGCGTCATGCGGTTCCCGGTCACCGAGAGGGACCGCACGCGCGTCAAGGGCGACTCCAAGAACACGACCGCGGCGACGAACACGAAGAACGCGAGCACCAGCCAGCGGCTCACACGCTTGCGCGGCCGGGCGCCCGCCGCCGTCCATTGAGCCGTCTGGCGCACAGGCTTGTCCCTCCTTGGACCGTCATGAAACGTGGACGGAATTGGACTGGCGCGGTGGGTGCAAGAAGGCGGCGGGGCATGCCCACCGCCTCGCTCGTCCGGTTCTGACAGCACTACCCACCCTCATCGGTCATACGCGCACCATGTCGGCTCCCAGGTCTCGTAAATAAACATCGATCTGTTGATAGCCTCGGTCGATGTGATGCAGTCCCTCGACGCGGGTGAGCCCTTCGGCCGCCAATCCGGCGATGATGAGCGCCGCCCCGCCCCGAAGGTCTGTGGCTTCCACCAGTGCGCCCGAGAGCCGGGGTACGCCGCGCACGACCGCTGTGCGCAAGTCGACGGAGATGTCCGCTCCCATCCGCACCAGCTCGTTGACGTGTTTGAACCGCGCTTCGAAGACACTCTCGCGGATCACGCTCGTGCCCTGGGCCATCGTCAAGAGCGCCATCATGGGCGCCTGCAGGTCGGTCGGAAACCCGGGATACGGGGCCGTGCGAATATCCACCGCGCGCGGCTGGGCCGAACATTCCACCGTGATTATATCACGATCGACCTCGACGCGGGCACCCATTTCCCGCAGCTTGCCAATGACGGCTGCGAGATGATGCGGCTCCGCACCGGTGAGGGTGACGCACCCGCGCGTGGCCGCCGCCGCAATCATCATGGTGCCGGCGACAATTCGATCCGGGATGACGCGGTGCACGGTCCCGTGCAGGTGGTGGACACCGGTGACCACCACCCGGTCTTCGCCCGCTCCCTCCACCTGGGCACCGCACCGGTTCAGGAACCGGGCGAGATCGACAATCTCCGGCTCGCGCGCGGCGTTCTCAATCACCGTGACGCCGTCGGCCAGCACCGCCGCCATGATCAGGTTTTCGGTCGCACCCACGCTCGGGAAGTCCAACACGATCTGCGTCCCGTACAAGCGGTTCGCAGTGCAGCGGATGAACCCGTGCTTTTCTTCGATAGCCGCTCCGAGCGCTCGCATGCCGCGCAGGTGAAAATCTATCGGGCGCTGGCCGATCACGCATCCGCCCGGCTTGGAAACCCGCACCTCGCCAAAGCGGCTCAACAACGGGCCCATCAGGAACACAGACGAGCGCATCCGCCGCATCAGCTCTGGCGGCACATTGGTGTGGCGGATGGGCGCCGCGTCAACTTCGACGCGATCCGCCGTGCGTGTCACCCGCGCTCCGAGTGTCTTCAGGATGTCCGTCATCACGCGGACATCCTCCAGCTCGGGAACCCCTTCCAGCACGCACGTGTCCTCCACCATCACGGTGGCGGCCAGGATCGGCAACACAGCATTCTTGGCACCATACACTGTGGTTTCCCCATACAATGGCCGACCACCGTGAATCTCAAAGGCGTCCACACCCCATCACCTCCCTGAGGCGGGTTCCCCCAGGATCCTCACCTCAGTCTCCAACTCCACATGGAACAGATTGCGGACGGTTTCCTGGGCGTGGCGGATCAACCACAGCACGTCCTCTGCGCGGGCGCCGCCGAGATTGACGATGAAGTTCGCGTGCTTCTCGCTGATCTGGGCACCCCCCCGGCGCAAGCCTTTGAGGCCCGCCGCCTCGATGAGGCGCGCCGCATGGGTTCCTGGCGGGTTGCGAAACACCGATCCGCAGTTGGGCTGGGACAACGGTTGGGTGCTGGCACGGCGCATCGACCAGGCGCGCACCTGCTTCACCATCGCTTCCGCGTCCCCAGGCCGAAGGGCGAAGGCCGCCTCGACGACCACCTTCGGATCGTCCTTGAGGGCGCTGTACCGGTACGCGAAGCGCAGGTCGGCGTTGGTGAGCCGGATGATCTGCCCGTCCTCGTCCATCACGTCGGCCCAGACGAGCACATCTTTCACCTCGCCGCCGTACGCTCCGGCATTCATCATCACCGCCCCGCCCACTGAGCCCGGAATACCGGTGGCAAATTCGAGACCTGCCAGGTGATGTCGGATGGCGATGTGGGCCGCGGAGACGAATGAACGGCCCGCCTGCGCTCTCAACAGGCAGTCCTCCACCCGGACATCGGCGAACGCATCGTGCATCCAGATGACCATCCCCCGGATGCCGCCGTCCAGCACAAGCACATTCGATCCCCGGCCGATGACCGTCCACGGGAGGCCGTACCGCTTGGCCAGGCGCATCGCACCGCGCAACTCCTCCACGTTGTGGGGAATCACCAAGAGGTCCGCCGGTCCGCCGATGCGCCAGGTCGTATACGGGGCCATCGGTTCATTCCATCTCACGTCGGTCAGGCCGAACGGCCCGACGTCCATCTGTGTCAGCGGTGAAGGCATCGCCATCCCTCCGATCGCCCGCGTCCGGTGGGGCCCTGCCCCGCCCAGGTCCGTACGTCATCTTATGGGGCGCCTCGCCCCGGGGTGCATACGCCGCGGGCATGTCCAAGTCATCCAGAAAGCGGGGCAACGGTGCCCCGCCCACGATCTCTCATGCGATTCATGCGCCTGCGTGGTCGTCCATGAGCCATGGGACGCCCCCCGGCGTCCTCGGCGGATCAACGCTTCGCAGACGCCGCTTCCATCACCAGTTCAAAGAGGTCGTCCACCGCCCGGGGTGTGGCCAGGGCCCGTGCGGCGTGACGCAAGCGGGCACCCTCTCCGCCATCCAACACACGGGTCAATACCTCCCACAGCCGGTCCGCGGACAGTTCCCGCTCGCGGATCACGAAAGCCGCTCCCCGTTCCGCAAGCCGCATGGCATTTTCCTCTTGATGATTCGCGGTGACATACGGGGAGGGGATGAGGACAGCCGCCAGCCCGAGCGCGCAGATCTCCGCCAGCGTCGAGCTGCCGGCCCGTGTGACCACCACCTCCGCCTGACGCAGCACCGGCGGCATGTCGTGCACGAACGGAACGAGGCGCACATTGCCGGGGACCTGGCCCACGCCGCGCCGAACCTTCTCCTCGACTTCATCGTAGTGCGCCCCGCCGGTGACGTACAGCAGCTGCCACTGCGGACGGTCCGCGAAACGCGGCAGCAGTTCCATCACCACTTGGTTGACCGTCTCGGCACCTCGGCTGCCCGCGAAGCACACCACCAGCTTGCGGTCCGGATCCAAACCATATTCGCGTTGTGCCGCCGCCACGCGGTCGAGGCTGACGTCGAGCACCTCGCTCGCCCGCGGATTGCCCGTCACGACCACCCGCCGGGCGCGCGGAAACCAGCGTTCGCTATCCGGAAACGAGACTGCCACCGCATGAGCGCGGCGGGCGCACAATTGATTGGTCAAGCCCGGGCGCGCGTTGCCCTCCCACACCACTGACGGGATCCCGCGCCTGCTGGCGGCGAAGACCACCGGCAATGTCACATATCCGCCGGTGCCCACCACCACATCCGGGCGAAAGCTGCGCAGCAGCCGATGCGCTTGCCGGTATCCGCGCCAGGTCGTCACCAGGGTCCGCACGGCGGCTGGGCTCAATTCCCGCTTCAGGCCCGCCGCCGGGATGGCGGCAAAGGATAATCCCTGGCGCGGCACGATGTCCCGTTCCAAGCCGCGCTCTGAGCCGATGTACAACACGTCCAGCTGGCCCAGTTCGCGCGCCATGCGGCGCCACAGGGCGATGGCCGGGTAAATGTGCCCCCCTGTACCGCCGCCCGTCAAGACCACGCGCATACCCTCACCTCGCCTCTGTCGTCCGCCCTCATCATAGCAGAGCGGACACTTGTCAGGCGACTCGGTACGCAGACTGGCGGGAGATGTTGAGGAGGATGCCGACGCCGGTCAGCATCAGGGTGAGCGAGGAGCCGCCGAAGCTGATGAACGGCAACGTGATCCCCGTGGCCGGGATGGACCCGGTCACCACGCCGACGTTGATCAGCACCTGCACGGCGATCATGCCGGTGATCCCGCTCGCCAAGAGGGCGCCAAAATCGTCCGGGGCGAACATCGCCGTGCGAAACCCGCGCCACACCAACACGGCGAATAGGGACAACACGGCGGCACAACCGAGGAACCCGAGCTCCTCGCCGAGGATGGCGAAGACGAAATCCGTCTGAGGTTCCGGGAGGTACAGGTACTTCTGATGGCTGTTCCCCAGCCCGAGCCCAACCAAGCCACCTGAGCCCAGGGCGTACAGGGATTGAATGACCTGGTATCCATTACCTAGAGGGTCCTGCCACGGGTCGAGGAACGCGAGGATTCGGTTGATCCGGTATGGCGCGGCCGCCACCAGACCCGCGAATCCCACCAGGCCGAGGCCGGCCAGGCCCGCAAGGTGGGCGACGCGGGCACCTGCCGCGAACAGGAGGATCACCGTGGTGCCCATGATGACGACGCTCTGCCCCAGATCCGGCTCGAGCATGATCAGCCCGACCGCGGTCAGCGCGAGCAACAGCGGGGGGAGAAAACCGCGCCAAAAACTGTACATGCGGTCTCTGGCGTCCGCCAGGTAGTGGGAGAGAAACAGGATGAGCCCTAGTTTCGCAAACTCGGACGGCTGGATGCCGAACGTTCCGATGCCGAGCCAAGCGCGGGAACCCCCGCGGATCTGCCCCACGCCCGGGATGAGGACGACGGCCAAGAACAGGAAGCTCAATGCGGCGATGTGAGGGGCGTACCGGCGTAAGCGGTGATAGTCGAAATTGGCCAGGGTAAACATCGATCCGAGCCCTAGGCCGGCCCACAGGAGTTGACGCTTGGCGTAAAAAAACGCGTCGTGAAATTTCTGCGCGGAGATCACGGAACTGGCGCTGTGCACCATCACGAGGCCCATGCCGAGGAGAACCAGGGTCACGGCGACGATCACGATGTCAAACTTCTCCCAGGCGCGTTGCAAGCGAAGACACCTCCCCAAGGACAGCCGGCGTTCTGGCGGGCGGGCGTCCACCGCTCCCTGCACAGGCCGGGGACGGTGGACGCCGTACACGTCCCGCCAATGGGACAACTCGTTATAATCTATGCACGGCTTCCTTGAAGATGCGCCCCCGCTCCTCAAAGGAGGAAAACATATCCCAACTCGCACACGCCGGAGACAGGAGAACCACGTCGCCCGGTTCAGCGAGGCGGGCGGCCGCCAGCACCGCCTGCTCGATGGCCTGCACCGGCTCCACGGCAGGGACGCCTGCCGCCCGGCACACCGTGGCCAGCGCGGGGCCGGTCTGGCCAAGGACCACCGCGGCCTTCACGCGACGCTGGACTTCTGGCACCAACGGCGAAAAATCGTCTCCCCGATTGAGTCCCCCGGCGATCCACACAATCCGCCCTTCGAATGCCCGGAGCGCCTGAAGCGCGGCAGTGGGATTGGTGGATTTCGAGTCGTTGTAATAGGCAACCCCTCCGACATCGCGCACGAACTCCAGCCGGTGCTCGACTCCGCGGAAACGCCTGAGCACCGCCGCGCAGTCGGAAGGGGATGCCCCCGCTGCCACCGCGATGGCGCACGCGGCCAGGGCGTTCTCCAGGTTGTGCTCGCCCCGCAGGGCGATGGCGTTCACCGGCAGCACCGGCCGGCGCTGGCCCCGTCCGTAGACCACCACCTCGCCGTCCTCGATGCACGCCCCCTCCGCTACGCGCTCTCGCCGGCTGAACCAGGCCACCCGGCAGGA
Organism: Alicyclobacillus macrosporangiidus CPP55; assembly: GCF_000702485.1. Classification (GTDB taxonomy): domain Bacteria; phylum Bacillota; class Bacilli; order Alicyclobacillales; family Alicyclobacillaceae; genus Alicyclobacillus_H; species Alicyclobacillus_H macrosporangiidus_B. Next base: position 746,153 of record NZ_JNIL01000001.1, read on the forward strand.
CAGGGTCTTCGCCCGCTCACGCAATAGTTGCTGGTCCGCGTTGAGCACCGCGACGTCATCCCCGGTCATGTTTTTGAACATCCGCCACTTGGCGTCGGCGTACGACTCGAAAGTACCGTGGTAGTCGAGGTGGGCCGGGTACAGATTGAGCAGCGCCGCCACGCGCGGCCGAAACGTCTCCACCCCTGCCAGCTGGAAGCTCGACACCTCCAACACCACCGGTTGCTCGGGGCGGACCTGATCGACCACCCCGGCGAACACGCGGCCGATGTTGCCCGCGACCATCGGCGACAGGCCCGCCTCCGCCAGCATATCCCCGACGAGCGTCGTGGTGGTCGTCTTGCCGTTCGATCCGGTGATGGCCACGATAGGCGCCCGGGTCACCCAAGAGGCCACCTCAATTTCCGTGTAAATGGGGATCCCTCGCCGCTGCGCTTCGCGCAGCAGCGGCACGGCGTACGGGATGCCCGGGTTCTTGACGATGAAATCCGGCCGCTCGTCGAGCAGCGACAGCGGGTGGCCGCCGAACAGGACAGTGGCCCCCATCGCCTCCAGTGATTCGGCCTCGGGCTCGTCCGCCTTGCGCTCGCGCCCGTCATTGACGGTCACCCGGCAGCCGCGCTGCAGAAGAAGGCGCGCCACGGCCTCGCCGCTGCGCGCCAAACCTATCACCAATACGCGTTTACCCGCCAATTCCATCGCTGGTCCCCCTCACGCGTCAGTGCGTCAACAGCGCCAAGCCGCCGAACGCACACAGAAATGACGCCAGCCAAAAGCCGATCACCACTTCCCACTCCGACCACCCGGCGAGTTCGAAGTGGTGATGCAGCGGGCTCATGCGAAACACCCGCCGCCCGAACACCTGAAAAGAAAACACCTGGATGATCACCGACAGCGTCTCGACCACGAACACCAGGCCCATCAGAATGAGCCCCAGTTCGCTGTGGGTGAGCACCGCCACCATCGCCAGCGCGCCGCCGATGGCCAGCGACCCGGTGTCACCCATGAACACCTTTGCCGGGTGCCGGTTGAACACCAGAAAACCGAGCAGGGCACCGAACATCGCGGTGCAGAACAGCGACACATCGTATTCCGTATGCCACAGGGCGTATAACGCATAGGCTGCGAACACGGTCGCGGCGGTGCCGGCCAACAGCCCGTCCAACCCGTCCGTCAGGTTGACAGCGTTGGTCGTCGCGAGCAGGATCAACAACAAGAACACGCCGTAGGCGGCCCCGAGCGGGATGACGATGTCGGTGAAAGGCACCGCCACCTGGAAGGGTTGACCAATCTGCGTCCAATGCCACCACAACACCGCGAACACGGCCAGTGTCGCCAACACCTGCAAGGCCAGCTTCTGTCTGGCCGTCAGGCCGAGATTCCGTTTCTTGACCACTTTGATGAAATCGTCGATGAAGCCGATGGCCCCGAACGCCACGGTCGCCAACAGTAAAAGGGCCATCTCCACGCTGTTGGCCGCGAATTTCATCGTCGTCAGGAGCACCGCGCAGACTATCATCACCCCGCCCATCGTGGGGGTACCCGCCTTCGTCTGGTGGTGCTTCGGACCCTCCTCGCGGATCCGCTGGCCGAACTTCAACCGGTGCAGGATGGGGATGCAGATGGGGCCGAGCAGCACCGAGATGGCCAGCGCCGCCGCCGCCGTCAACAGCAGGGCCTGCATGTCCACCCGTCATCCCTCCTTGCGCCCGGCCGCCTCCCCGAAACGGTCCCGCAGGGCCGCCCGGGCCACCTCGCGATCGTCGAAATGGATCTTCTCACGGCCGATGATCTGATAGGTCTCGTGCCCTTTCCCGGCGATGAAGACGACGTCGCCCGGCGCGGCCTCCGCGATCGCCGTGCGGATGGCAGTGGCCCGGTCGGTGATGCGCCGCCATCCCCTCCGGTCCGCCACGCCCGAAACCATGTCGTCGAGAATCCGCTCCGGATCCTCTGTGCGCGGGTTGTCGCTCGTCAAAAGGACCTCGTCACTCCAATCGCAGGCGATCCGGGCCATCACGGGACGCTTCCCGCGGTCGCGGTCGCCGCCGCAGCCCACCACGCACCACAGGCGCCCGTCCGAGAACTCACGCACGGTCGCCAGGGCCTTTTCCAGGCTGTCGGGCTTGTGGGAGTAATCGACGAGCACGGTCACCGGATAGCCTTCTCCCACGCGCTCCAGGCGCCCCGGGACGCCGCGCACCTGAGCGAGGGCCGCCGCTGCGTCCGGAAGCGAAATGCCTTCAATCAACGCCACTGAGAGCGCCGCGAGGGCGTTGTAGACGTTAAAGCGCCCCGTCAGGCGCATCGCCACGTCCGCCTCGCCTGCGAACGAGCGCACATGAAACCGGACCCCATCTGGGCGCACCTGCACGTCGGTCGCCCGCACGTCCGCCTCCCGTTCGATCCCGTAGGTGACGCACTCGACCACCGTCTGCGCCGCCATGTAGGCGCTCGCCTCGTCGTCGGCGTTGAGCACGGCGAAGGACTGGCTCGCGGGATCGTCTCCGTAGACGTTGCCGAGGCGCGAGAACAGCTTGCCCTTGGCCATCCGGTAGCTGTCCATGGTCCCGTGGAAATCCAGGTGATCCTGGGACAGATTGGTGAACACGGCGATATGGTAACGCGTCCCCGCCACCCGGCGCAACTCCAGGGCGTGCGACGACACCTCCATGATGCCGTACCGGCAGCCGCGTTCGGCCATCTCGTGCAGCACCGCCTGCAGTTCCACCGCCTCCGGCGTGGTGTTGACCACCTCTTCGGTGACACCGGCGATCCGCTTGCCGACCGTGCCGTACAGGCCGGTGACGTAGCCGGCTTGGTGGAGGACATGCTCAATCAGATGCGTGACCGTCGTCTTGCCGCTGGTCCCCGTGACGCCGATCACCTGCAGCCGCCGAGACGGGTGTCGGTAGAACACGTCGGCGACGATGGCCGACGCCAAACGCGTGTCCGGCACCACCACCTGCGTCACCGGCAGGTCCAGCGGCCGTTCGACCAACAGCGCGCGCGCGCCTCGCCGGACAGCCTCGGCTGCGAAGTCGTGCCCGTCCACGGTGTAGCCCCGGATGGCGATGAACAGCGCCCCTGGCTCGACCGAGCGCGAATCGGCCGTCAGCGATGTGATCTCCACATCCGCCGGATGAATCCAAGTCCGTTTGAGCAACGGGCGAATCAGGGTCTGAAGTTGCAACCGTGAGCCTCCTTCCGCCTGTCACAGCCCAATCTATGGCTTTCCATCCCGGTTGTCAATCAGCCGGACGGTTTGACGTTCCCCAGATACAGCCGGATGGTCGATCCGTCCGGCACCTTCTGGCCCGCCTGAGGCGATTGCCAGATCACGTATTTGCCGTTGCCCTGCACCTCCGTCTGAAGTTGGGCCCCGCTGGCCAGAGCGGCCCGTCTGGCCTGATCGAGCGTCATGCCGACGAAGTTCGGCACCTCCACCGTCGGAGTGTCGTTCCACTTGGGCTTCTTCGGCAACCCCTGAGTGCTCTTCGGCACGCCGAGGTAGGCCAGGCTGTCCGCCAGAATGCGCCCGACGATCGGCGCCGCAATCTGCCCGCCGAACACCGGCCGATCCTTCGGATGCGGATTGTCGATGGCGATGTACGCGACCAGTTTCGGATCGTCCGCCGGAGCCATCCCGATGAACGAGACGATGTAATGACCTGGCTCATAGCGCCCGTTTTTCGCCACCTGCGCCGTCCCCGTCTTGCCGGCCACCCGGTAGCCCTCGACGTACGCGTTGGTCCCGCTGCCGTTGGCGACGACGCTCTCCAGCGCCTGCCGCACCTGGGCAGCAGTCTGCTCGGAGATCACCCGTCGTACCACCGCCGGGTCGACGGTCTTGACCACCTCGCCGGTCTCGTGGTCGAGGATGGCCTTGACGACGTGCGGCTGCATCAAGAGCCCGCCGTTGGCCACCGCCCCGACGGCCATCACCTGCTGGATGGGGGTGACCGATACGCCCTGTCCGAACGCGGTGGTCGCCAGCTCGAGGGGGCCCACCTGATTCAGCTTGAAGAGGATGCCGTTGCCCTCTCCCGGCAGGTCGATCCCCGTCTTCGACCCGAACCCAAACTTGCGGATGTATGAGAACAGGGTCTGCTTGCCCAGCCGTTCGCCGAGCGCGATGAAGCCCGGGTTGCAGGAGTTCTCCACGACGTTGAGGAACGACTCCGAGCCGTGCCCGCCCGCCTTCCAGCACTTGATGCGGTGTCCAGCTACCTCGTAGTAGCCGGGATCGTAGAAACGGTCGTTGAGGTTTACCTTGCCCTCCTGAAGGGCAGCCGACAGGGTGACGACCTTGAAGGTCGACCCGGGCTCAAACGTCTGCCAAATGGCCAGGTTTTGGTTGTATGTGTTGGGTGGGAAGTCCTGCCAGTGGCTTGGATCGAAACTCGGATAGTTCGCCATGGCGAGGATCTCGCCGGTCTTCGGGTCCTCGACGATGGCCGTCGCCCGGTCCGGGGTGTATTCTGCCACCGCCTGCTCGATCTCCCGCTCGACGAACTGTTGGATCCCCACGTCCAGTGTCAGCTGCACGTCCTGGCCATCCACAGGCGGCACGTACTGCTCCCCCGTGTCCGGCATCCGTTCGCCGTTGGCCTGCGCGAACAGGGTGATGGATCCCCGCTGGCCCTGCAGGACGCTGTCGTACTGTTTTTCGATCCCGGTGATGCCCTGGTTGTCCGCCCCGGTGATGCCGAGCACCTGCGCCGCCAGGGTCCCGAACGGGTACACTCGTTTCCCCTTTTCGCTGATGTACACCCCCGGGATCCCGAGGGCCCGGACCGCCTCCGCCTGCGCCTCCGTGATCCGCCTGTCGCCCGGCGCCAGGTACACCAGCAGTTGGCGCCGGCCGAGCAGATCCCGCACCTTCTGCTCCGGCATCCCAAGCACGGAGGCCAGCTTGGCCGCCGCGGCGTCCTTGTCCTTGACCTGGCGCGGCACGGCGATCACGGTCGGCGCCGTCGCGGTGTAGGTCAGGACCTTCCCGTTGCGGTCGAGGATGGAGCCGCGCTTGCCCTCCAGCGGGATGTCTCGCCGCCACAGGTCGTACGCCCGCTGGGTCAGCCACGGCGACTGCACGGTCTGGATGTACGCCAGGCGGGCGATCAACGCCCCGATGGCGGTGATCAGGCCGAGCATCAACAGGACGAAGCGCCGCCGCATCATGCCCCGCGTCACTCGCACAGCCGTCGCCTCCTGCCGTTGTTGTCTGCAGCATCATTCCTATGCGGACAATCTGTCGGCTAGAAGGGGATGTCCGCGGGCGTGTGCCCGCGGACATCCGGATGACGGTGTGAAACGTGTTGCCGGCCGACATGGGGCTCATGCGTGACCGCAGCGCGGGCTCGTCCCGCCTAGGTGCCGTTGCCCGCCCCGCTGCTCACCCCGGTACCGGTCGCCCCGCCCGACCGGTTCCATTGGCCACGGCACGGTCCGCTGCGGCGGCTGCCGCGGCAGACACTGGATCGGCCGGCGGCTGGAAGGTGACCGTCACCTGGGCACCGGGGGAGACCGGACGGCCCGGCGGGATCGACTGGCTGACCGCGAAGCCAGTTCCCTTCGGCACCAGCTGTGCTCCCAGGGCCGCCAGGATGTTGCCCGCCTCCCGCATCGAGGTGCCCGTCAGATCGGGCATCACACTGCTGCCGCCCGGCCCGCCGCCCAGGTTGACGTAGACCGTGTCCCCCTGAGCGACCTCGATGCCCGGTTGGGGCCACTGATGGACGACCGTCTGCCCGTTGCCGAAGAACTGGCCTTTGAGCCCTGCCTGAGCCAAGGCCTTTTCCGCGGCCACCCGGGACCTTCCGGACAGATTCGGCGTCTGGACGTAGTGCACCGTCGGGGCCGGGACCGAGGCAACCTTGACCTGATCCGGGTGATCGGGCGGCACGTGCGCGTACTGGAGGCACTCCTGCAACAGATCGCGTGCGGCCGGCGTGGCGATGGTGCTGCCCCAGGTGTTGTCGAGCGCCGTCTTCGGCCAGTACAGCGTGACGAACACCTCGAAGCGCGGGTGGCTCGCCGGCGCGTAGCCGATGAACGAGACAATCAGACGGTCGCTGTAGTACCTGCCCGTCTTCGGATCGGCCACGTTGGCGGTGCCCGTCTTCCCGGCGACGTCGTAGCCGGGGATCTTGCCGGTGTCGTCGATGCCCTGCGTGATATCGAGGACGAGCGTGTCGCTGACCTGTTTGATCACGTCGGGCGGCGCCACCTGCGGATTGAGGACGGTCGGCTGGATCTGCTTCACGACCTTCCCGGTGGCGGGATCGATGATGGCCTTTGCCAAATGCGGTTGCAACAGCTTCCCCCCGTTGGCGATCGCGCCGTAGGCCGCGATCTGCTGCATCGGGGTGACGGCGATGCCCTGACCGAAGCCGGAGGTCGCCAGCTGCACCTGGTGGCGCGACGATGGCGGGAAGATAATGGAACTGGCCTCTGCGGGCAGGTCCACCCCGGTCTTGTTCAGGAAGCCGAAAGCCTGCATGTAGTGCAGGAGGTTATCCCAACCGAGCTTGAGCGCCACGGTCGCAAACCCCACGTTGCTCGAATACTCCAGCGCCTGGCGGAACGTGATGGTGCCCCACCCCTTGCCGTTCCAGTCGCCGATGCGATGTCCGGCCACCGTGATGGAGCCCGATTTCACCGTTTGATCGAGCGTGATCGACTTCGTCGCCAGACCGGCGGTCAGCGTGATGGCCTTAAACGTCGATCCCGGCTCGAAGGCGTCGTTGACCGCCCAGTTGTCCGATAACGCCTTCGGGTCGGCGGTCGCATAATGGTTGGGATCGTACGACGGGCGGCTGGCCATCCCGAGAATTTCACCCGTGTTCGGATCGGTGATGATAATCGCCGCGTGCTCAGGGTGGTACTTGTCGACCAGTTCGTTCATCTTACTCTCGACGAATCCCTGGATGGTCTCGTCGATGGTCAGTTCGACGTTCTGCCCGGGTTCGGGCGACTTCGTCACCTGCACCGTCGTCTGCAACGGAAATCCCCAATTGTCCTTGGCATAGGTCATCTCCCCGTCGTGCCCAGACAGGACGCTGTTGTACTGGGCCTCAAGGCCCGCGGCACCGACGCCGTCCCGGTTGACATAGCCGAGCGTGTTCGACGCGAAATCCCCGTACGGATAGAAGCGCTCCTGCGTCGGCGTGAACGTCACGTCCTGCAGATGCGCCTTTCCGATGGCCTGGAGAATCTGATCCTTGGCCGGCTGCAGGACGGGTTCCGGCCAGCGCACCCAGTGGGGACTGCGCTGCAGGACCCCGAGCACTTGATTCGCCGGCTTGCCGAGGATCGGGGATAGCTGCCCGGCCAATTGGGACAGGTCAGAGAAACCGCCGGTTCGGATGTCCAATAGATAGGCGGGCACGTCGTACGCCAGACGGTGCCCGTTGCGATCGAGCAACTCCCCTCGCTGGGCCAGGACCGGCTGCGTCGCGTGCTGAACTTCGGCGGCCTGCGTCAAGAGCTTCGGTCCGAATGCGCCCTGGACATATAAGATCCGGACGGCGACGCCGCCGACAGCGAGCACCGACAGAGCCTGCATCCAGATCACGCGCCGGCGGTGCCGCCGGCTGCCGCGCTGCAGGCGGGGTTCACCTTGGGTGTGCCGCAACTGCGCCCACCACCCTGTCAGTGACCGGCCGTGCCGGGGACAATCTGCACAGGGCTGGCATAGCGCGCACCCAGTTTCTCCGCCTTGGACAGGATGCGATCCGGCTTGCTCAAGGTGTCCACCTGCGCGGCCAGGGTGGCGTTCTCCGCCGACGCCCGTTGGATCTGGGTCTGCAGCCGATCAATTTGGTTGCTCATCTGCTGGATGGCCGCTCCGGTGCTGGCCACGAACCAAACCACCCCGGCCGACAGTGCGATGCACGCCAGAGTGGAGATACGCTCCCAACGCGTCCACCGCCGCGTCTGGACAGCCGCCCCCCGCTGCGCCTCACGGCGCGAAGCGGGGGCCGAGGGTCTGTGCACCCGTACGTCCTCGGCCACGGCTCGGTTAAATGCCTGCATGATGGATACCTCCTCACGCTCGCCTGTGTCACAATCGCTCCAGGATGCGCAGTTTGGCGGAGCGCGCCCTCGGGTTGTCCGCGACCTCCGCCTCACTCGGCACAATCGGTTTTCTCGTCACCAGCCTCGCCTGTGCCGTCCGACCGCAGGTGCACACCGGAAAATCCGGCGGGCACACGCATCCTTGGCACCATTCGGCGAACCGCTTCTTCACCAGACGGTCTTCGAGCGAATGAAAGGTGATCACCGCCAGTCGCCCGCCGTGCGCGAGCACCGCAAATGCGCCTTCCAGCCCTTCCCGAAGCGCGCCCAACTCATCGTTCACCGCGATCCGAAGCGCCTGGAACACCCGCCGGGCGGGATGCGGCCCGCTGCGGCGGGCGGGTGCCGGAATCGCCTCCCGCACGATCTCAGCCAGCTCGCCGGTCGTCTCGATGCGGCCCATCTCCCGCCGCCGCCCGATGGCCCGCGCCACCCGGCGGCTGAACTTCTCCTCGCCGTACTCAAAGAAGATCCGCGCCAGTTCCTCCTCGCTCGCCTCGTTGACCAGATCCGCCGCCGTCAGCGCCTGCCGGCGGTCCATGCGCATGTCGAGGGCCGCATCGTGGCGGTAACTGAAGCCCCGTTCCGCTTCATCGAACTGGGGCGAGGAGACTCCGAGATCGAACACCACACCGTCCACTGGGCCAAATTGGGCCCTCTCAACGCATCGCCGGACATGGCGAAAGTTCTCCTGCACCAGGATCACCCGGTCCCCATAAGGCTTGAGCCGCTCGCCGGCATGGGCGATGGCGGCCTCGTCCTGATCGAGGGCCAGGAGGCGTCCGGACGGCGCGCTGGCTTCGAGGATGCGTTGCGCGTGGCCGCCGCCCCCGAGCGTGCAGTCGACGTAGCGCCCCCCGTCGCGCGGCGCCATCCCTTCCACGGTCTCTTCCAGCAACACGCTGACGTGTACGAAAGATGTCAATCCGTTCATCTCCCTGCCCGGTCGCGCACGCGCGGGTCACAGATCGAGATCGACCAGTTTTTCTGCGATCTCGGCGAACGACTGCGACGCCTCCTCCGCGTACGACGACCACAGGGCGTGGCTCCAAATTTCAACACGATTCGACACGCCGAGGACAACAACATCTCTGTCGAGCTTCGCGTAGTCCCGCAGTCCGGCCGGAATCAGTACACGCCCTTGCTTGTCCGGCTCGCACACGGTTGCCCCCGAGAAGAAGAAACGTACAAACGCCCTGGCGTCGGCCCGTGTCATGGGCAGGCGCTTCAACTTCGCCTCTAACGTCTCCCACTCGGACATGGGGTATACGAATAGACAGGTGTCGAGGCCGCGGGTCATCACGAACGATGGCCCCAGCTCGTCGCGAAATTTCACGGGCAGAGTGACACGGCCCTTTTCGTCCAGCGTGTGCTGGTACTCGCCCATGAACACGCGACCCTCACCACCTCACCCCAGTAGTCCACTTTGCCCCACTTTCCCCCACTGCTCACCACTGTGGTATGGTTTTCGCCCCACACGGAAAAATTCCTGCATCTGCGCCGACGATTTTTCGAAAAATCTTGCTCGACGGCCTGGACGCCTTCGAAGGCGTGGAGATCCAAACAAAAAAACACCCCGCCGGTGTACCCCGGCCGGGTGGTTCGTCCACGACATCCACAGCGATATTCGTTTGCCGCAGCCTCAGGGAGTCCTGGCGGCCTTCCCCTCACAGGCGCACGTGGTAGACCGCGCCGGCTTGGGTGAAGTCCCCCCAAAACGGGAGCTCCCTCAACCAGGCGACGCCAAAGCGCGTCCAGATGTTCAGCGGGCACAGGCGGCGCTCCTGAGCGCTGCCGTCCGTCCACAGCCAACGCTCGATGTGCCGCAACTGCCGTACCTCCGCCTCGTGCCGGAGCTCGAACAGCCGGCGCGCCTTCGCCTGCGTACGTGCGATGCCCGCCTTCTCCCGTTCCAGCTGCCGGTGCGCGATGGCCGCCACCTGCGGACCGAGATCCGCGAGGGCATCGGCGAACGCTCGCCACCGGCGTTCGCTCTCCCGCACAAACCCAGCCGTCGCCTCGGCCACCCGGTCAATCCCCAGACGGCTCAGCGCTGGCGAAACCAAATCCACGGGCCGCGAACCAATGTCATCTGAAACGGCCCATTTCTCCATGTTGCGCACCACGCTCGGCGGGTACAGCTGCACGCGATCCCGCAGGACGAGCGGCGGCAGGAGATGTCCATGCTCATGAAACACACCGCGCGCCAATGCATGGTACGCGATCTCCGCCGGTCCCCCCACATACGCGAGGACCGGCAGCAGCGTGTCCTGGACCACAGGCCGCAGGAGCACGTTTGCGCTGAAAGCGGTCGGACGCTCCTCCGCCAGGCGCAGCCAATCCTCTGCCGGCAAACGCAGGGCCAGCCCGCGCGCCTGCAGGTGGCCGCCGCCCGCGTCCTCGAGGACGAAGCGGCGCCCCCGTTCATCCACATAGAACAAGGTTGTGTTCGCAGCGTCCCGGACCACGGCCGGCTCGACGCCAAGCCGCTCCACAGCCGCATACGCTTCGTCCAGCGCCACCTGCACCGCTTCCCGGCGTGAGATGGCACACCGCCAAACCGGGCGCGCCAATTGCCGCAATTCCGGCAAGCAAGGATCGAGCACCACCAACCCCAGGGGTTCCACCAGGCGCCACAAGAGGCGGGCGAACCACTCCGCCATCGTACCACCCGGGGGAAATGCCTCCCGGATGCCGGCCAGCACATCCGCCTTGTCCGGCGCCTCTGGCAGCCAGGTGTACGCCTCCTCCAGGACCCGCTCCACCTCGGCCAGCGTCGGCCGGACGTGGTGCACCATCTGGCGTTCCTGCACGTGCGTCGTCAAGTGCAAGCGACGCACCTCGTCGGCCCCGTCGAGGACATAGGCGTGGTTGACCTCGGCCCAGTCGTGGTCTTCGGAGGCCACCCAGAAGATCGGCACCACCGGCCGCCCCAACGCCTGTTCCAAACGGTGCGCCAAACCGATGGCGCTCAGCGCCTTGTAGACGGTGTACAGCGGTCCGGTGAACAGGCCGGCCTGTTGCCCCGTGACGACCACCACGCTCTCCGGATCGCGCAGGCGGGCCAGTTGGGCCATGGCCGGCGCCGGCGCCCCCAGGCGCGTCATGTACGCTTCCAGAGCGCGGACCAGCGCCTCCCGATGCGCAGCCGGAAACCGCGGCAGCAGGTCCTCCGCACGCGTCCGATAGGTCTCGACCCGGTGCGGATCCTGCCCGTCAAACAGATGGGCCACCGTTCCAAAGGATTGCTGGTGAAGGTCGGTCAACCGGTTCCCGCTGGCCTCCGGTCTCCGTGTCCACTCCATGGCTCCCTCTCCCCCCTCTTCACCGCCCTCAATAGGCACGCTGATACGGCTGGGGGACCGACACCGGCTTGTTCAACCTCCGGGCCGCGTTGTGTGCCCAGTGCTTGTCGCGCAAAAAGCCCCGCGCCACAGCCACCATGTCTGCGCGCCCCTCCTGCACGACCGAGTCGGCCATCAGCGGGTCATCGAGCATGCCGACGCTCGCCACGACCGCGCCGGTGGCGCGCTTGATGGCGTCCGCAAACGGCACCTGGTACCCGGCGTACGCCTTGGGGGCCACCGGCAAGTTGCCGCCCGAACTCACGTCGATGACGTCCACGCCCGCCTCCAAGAACGCCCGGCAGTACAGGATCATGTCGTCCATGGTGTACCCATCGGGGCTGTACTCCGAGCCGGAGACCCGGATGAACACCGGCATGTCCTCGGGCACCGCCGCGCGCACCGCGCGCACCACCCGCAACGGGAAGCGGAGCCGGTTCTCCGGTGAACCCCCGTACGCGTCCGTCCGCCGGTTGCTCAGAGGAGAGAGGAATTGATGCAACAGATACCCATGGGCGGCGTGAATCTCGATGACGTCGAAACCGGCCCGCACCGCACGTTTGGCCGCCGCCGCAAAAGCCTGTTCGATCGCATCCAGGTTCTCTTCGTCCAGTGCCACGGGCTTTTGGTAGCGCTCGCTGAACGAGATCGCCGATGGGGCGACAATCGATTCGGTCAAGTCGGCCTTCCGTCCGGCATGAGCCAGCTGGACGCCGATCTTGGTGCCCCATCGATGCGCAAAATCGACTACGCGAGCCATGCCCTCTACCTGCTCATCCGACCACAGGCCGAGGTCCCGCTCGCTGATCCGGCCGCGGGACTCCACCGCCGTGGCCTCGACGAACATCAATCCCGCACCGCCCAGGGCGAGAGAACCGTAATGGACGATGTGCCAATCGTTGACCCGACCGTCCGGGCCCGCTTGGTACTGGCACATCGGAGAGACGATCACGCGGTTCTTCAAGGTCACACCGCGCAGCGTGATAGGATCAAACAATTCGGGCATGCGTCCACTCCCTCTCTGTCTGTCGCGCACAGTTGCGCCCTATACAGGATACACCGGATGGCGGCGGCGGCCAAAATCCAGGCGCTTCGATCGGTACACCTGGAGCCTGGCCGACAGCTCCGTGCGCAGCCGGTCCGGATCGACCACCGCGTCCACCACCAGTTCCGACGCCAGGCGAAAGATGTCGATGTCCTGCCGGTACTCCTCCCGCTTGGCGGCAACGAACGCCGCGCGCTCCGACTCCGGCAGCTCTTGAATCTTGTTGCTGTACACCGCGTTCACCGCCGCCTCCGGCCCCATTACGGCGATCTGCGCATTCGGGAACGCCAGGCAGCAGTCCGGTTCGAACGCTGGCCCCGCCATCGCGTACAGCCCGGCCCCGTACGCCTTGCGGACGATCACGCTGATCTTCGGCACCGTCGCTTCCGACACAGCGGCAATCAACTTGGCGCCATGGCGGATAATTCCGGCGCGCTCCACCTTGGTCCCAATCATGAAGCCGGGCACGTCCGCCAAGAACACCAAAGGGATCTGGAACGCGTCGCAGAGGGTGATGAAACGGGCCGCCTTGTCGGATGAGTCGACGAACAGCACCCCGCCCTTGACGCGAGGCTGGTTGGCGACGATGCCGACCACCTGCCCGCCGATCCGTCCGAGGCCGGTGATGATCTCGGGCGCGAACAGTTTCTTAATTTCATACCACGATCCGGCGTCGATCAATCGGTCGATGACCTCATACATATTGAAAGGCGCGTTCTGGTTCTCGGGGATCACCTGGGACAGCGGCCGATCGAACGGGGCCGGGTCCCGGGGCGGCGCCACCGGTGGCGTCTCCTCCCAGTTGGATGGCAGGTAGGACAGGTACGCCCGCGCGGACGCGATGGCCTCCTGCTCGTCTGCCACCAGGACGTCCCCGCAACCGCTGACCGTGCAGTGCATGCGCGCGCCGCCCATCTCCTCGAGCGTCACCTTCTCTCCGATGACCATCTCCGCCATCCGGGGTGAGCCCAGATACATGCTGGCGTTTCCCTCGACCATGATGACCAGATCGCAAAACGCCGGGATGTAGGCCCCGCCCGCCGCCGAGGGACCGAACAGGACGCAGACCTGCGGGATCGACCCGGACAGGCGCACCTGATTGTAAAAGATCCGCCCCGCCCCGCGCCGGCCGGGGAACATCTCCACTTGGTCGGTGATGCGCGCCCCCGCCGAGTCCACCAGGTACACCAGCGGAATGCGCATCTTCTCCGCCGTCTCCTGGATGCGGATGATTTTCTCGACCGTACGCCACCCCCAGCTGCCCGCCTTTACCGTACTGTCGTTGGCCATGACCGCCACGGGACGGCCGTTCACCCGTCCGATGCCGGTGACCACTCCGTCGGCCGGGAGATCGTCCGCCAGACAGTTGGCGAGCAGCCCGTCCTCCGTCTCCAGGCCGTCGTCGAACAGAAGCCGCAATCGATCGCGCACGAACAGCTTGCCGGAAGCCCGGTTCTTCTCATGATGGCGCGGCGGCCCTCCCGCCTTCGCCCGCGCCTCCCGCTCTGCAAGGGACTCCCGCAGTGCCTCGTTGGCCATGACGCCACCCCCGTGAGGTTTCATCTGTATCGCGCCCCGTGTACCGCTGGGTACACAGCACAGACTTGTATTCGTCCCGCGTGTTCTCTCGCCTAGCGGCCCTGATAGCGCGGCTTGCGCTTCTCCGCGAAGGCGGCCAGCCCTTCCCGCCGGTCTTCGGTGGGAATGACGCGCTCGTACGCCTCCCGCTCCAGCGCCAAGCCGGTGGCCAGATCGGCGTTTAGACCGTGATCGATCGCAAATTTTGCCTGCCGCACCGCCACCGGGCCGTTTTGCGCGATCTCTTCGGCCAGCGCCCGCGCGGCGCGCCACGCTTCCCCCTCTGGCACCACCTGATTGACGAGTCCGATGGCCAACGCCTCCTCGGCCGGGATCCTCCGCGCCGTGAAGATCAGTTCCTTCGCTTTCGCCACCCCGACCAGCCGCGGCAGGCGTTGGGTACCACCGGCCCCGGGGATGATGGCGAGGCTTGTCTCGGTCAGGCCGAGGCGCACCCCACGCGCCGCCACACGCAGGTCGCACGCCATCGCCAGTTCCAAGCCCCCGCCAAAGGCCGATCCCTCCAGCGCCGCGATGACCGGCATCGGCAGCGCGGCCACCTGTTCGACGACCCCGCGGATGCGATCCACCGTCCGCCGCACCTGCCCCTCGTCCATACCGCGGCGCTCCTTCAGATCCGCGCCGGCGCAAAACACCTTGTTCCCCGCCGCGGTGAGGATGACGGCGCGTGTCTCCGGATCGTGCCGAAGGTCGTCCAATGCCACTTGGAGCGCATCGAGCAACGCCACGGACAGGGCATTGGCGGCTTCCGGACGGTTCAGGGTGAGGGTGACCACCCCGCCATCCGCCTCCCGCAACAGCACGGCGTCAGCCACGGTCCGCCACCTCCGGATCGCGACCCGCCCCGACGCATGCCACGGCCTGCCCGCGGCGAACCGCGCGGGCGTGGCTCGCGAGCGGCTTCCCGAGGGCCTTCTCGAGCCAATCCGTGGTCTCGGCCAACACAGCCTCGTCCACCCCTGTCGGAACGCCCATCCGGTGCAGCAAATACACCACGTCCTCCGTCGCCACATTGCCGGTGGCCCCGGAGCATACGGGCAGCCGCCGAGGCCCCCCACCGACGCGTCGAACCGCCGGATCCCCGCCGTCATCCCGGCAACGATGTTCGCCAAGGCCGTCCCACGCGTATTGTGAAAATGCAGCGCCACCTGATTCAGGGATACCTCCCGTGCCAGCGCCGAAACGACGTCCGTGACCTGCGTTGGGACAGCGACGCCGATGGTGTCCCCGATGGACAGCTCATCCACGCCCAGCTCCAGCAGGCGGCAGGCGATGCCCACGACCTGCTCCACCGCCACCGGGCCCTCGTAGGGGCATCCGAAGGCCGTCGACACATAGCCGCGCACCGGCAGGCCTGCTGCCTTCGCGCCGGAGATGACCGGTGCAAGCACTGGAAATGTGTCGGAGATGGACTTGTTGATGTTCTTCCGGTTGTGCGTCTCGCTGGCCGACAGGAAGACGTTTACGCCCCCGACCCCGGCCTGCAGGGCGCGCTCCAGCCCCCGCTCGTTGGGGACCAGGGCGCTGTACACCACCCCCGGGCGGCGCTCGATGCGCCGCATCACCTCGTCGGCGTCCGCCAGTTGCGGGATCCATTTGGGGTGCACAAAACTGGTCACCTCGATGTACCGGAACCCCGCACCGGCCAATCGGTTGACCATCTCCACCTTGACCTCGGCCGGAACCGGGCGCGCCTCGTTCTGCAACCCGTCCCGCGGACCGACCTCGTACAAGCAAACCGCCTCCGGTAGGCTCATCGTCCCGTCCTCCCCTGCCTCAGGGCTCCAACTCCAGCAACAGTTCGCCCTCGTCGACGAACGCGCCCTCCTGGACGGTGATGCGGCGGACCGTCCCCGCCGCCTCCGCGGCCACGGGTACCTCCATTTTCATCGACTCCAACACGACCACATCTTGGCCCGCCGAGACCGAATCGCCCACGTTTACCAACACCTGCAGCACCGTTCCAGCCATACTCGCCCGGACCTCCGCCATCTGTGCGTCACCCTCTCTGTCCGTCTGTGCGCGCTGATCCTTCATTCTGCAAGGAAGCGATGAAATCTGTCGTCGTCTGCCCTTCTGAAAACGCTTGCGAAGAAGCGATGCGTCGAAGGAGCGGAAGGTTCGTCTGGATCCCCTCGACCACGTACGCATCCAGGGCTCGGCGTAACCGGTGCACCGCCTCGGCGCGGTCCCGGCCGTGCACAATCAACTTGCCGATCATCGCGTCGTAATAGGGCGTCACTTTCGATCCGCTGACGACACCGACGTCATTCCGAACCCCGTCGCCCTCGGGCAGTGCCAACCTCGTGATGGTGCCCGGCGACGGGAGCATGCGCACTGGGTCCTCGGCGTAGACCCGGCATTCGATGGCGTGCCCTTCGCACCGCAGGTCCTCCTGCCGGAACGGCAACGGTTCACCCGACGCCACCCGCAGCTGCCACTCCACCAGGTCCAGTCCGGTGATCATCTCCGTCACCGGATGCTCCACCTGCAGGCGGGTGTTCATCTCGAGGAAATAGAACCGTCGCTCTGCGTCCACCAGAAACTCGACGGTCCCCGCGTTCACGTAGCCAATGGCCGACGCCGCCGCCATCGCCGCCTCACCCATCCGCTGGCGCAACGGATCGTCCACAAAAGGCGAGGGAGCTTCTTCCATCACCTTTTGGTGCCTTCGTTGGATGGAGCACTCGCGCTCCCACAGGTACACACCGTGGCCGTGACCGTCGAACAGCACCTGGATCTCAATGTGCCGTGCCGGCCGGATGCGCTTCTCGAGAAACAGAGTCCCATCCCCAAAGTACGCCTGGGCCCGCTGCGCATTGGCGGAAAACGCCCGCGTGAGCGCCTCTGGTCCGTCCACCACCTGCATCCCGATCCCGCCGCCGCCGGCCGACGCCTTGACCATCACGGGATAGCCGAGGCGTTCCGCTGCCTCCAGGGCTTCCTCCAGGCTTGCGAGGCCCGCTTCGGTCCCCGGCACCACCGGCACCCCCGAGGCCATCAGCCGCTGGCGCGCCTCCACCTTGCTCCCCATGGCGGCGATCGCCTCCGGGCTCGGTCCGACGAAAACGAGGCCAGCGTCCCGGCACGCCTGGGCGAATCCTGGGTTCTCGCTGAGAAAACCGTACCCCGGATGAACGGCGTCGGCGCCCGTCTGTCGTGCGGCATCCAGAATCGCTTCAATGCGCAGATAACTCTGGGCGACCGGGGGCGGACCGATCCGCACCGCCTCGTCGGCCTCCTGCACGTGGGGCGCGTCCGAGTCTGCGTCCGAATACACCGCCACCGTCGCCACGCCCAGCCTCCGGCACGTGCGCAGGATGCGCCGCGCGATCTCTCCGCGGTTGGCAATCAGAAGCTTTTGAACCAACGGCCTGCCTCCTCTCCCTTCGCTCCCATTTAGCGTATCAGGAACCGAAAGGCTTTGCAAAAACCGCACTCAAAGACCACTGAACGTGCATGGGTGCATTGGTGGGCAGCGGTGGTTGTGCTACAATCATGCACTGTACCCACGGGACGCCCCTGCTTGCGGATCCGCCGGTGATCCTCCCGCCGGCCAGCCGGGGCGCACGCTGACAGGCAGGTGTCGCCGATGTCCGATTTCATCGCTCATTCCACCACCCGGCCCTTGTTCGGGCAACTGGCCATCGTCACCGGTGCCTCCCGGGGCATCGGGCGATCCATCGCTCTGGCACTGGGCAGGGCTGGCGCCCACGTGGTGGTCAACTACCGGAGCTCGCGGGAGGCCGCGGAACAGGTGGTCCAGGAGATCCGCGCGACCGGCAGCAAGTCGTACGCTGTGCAGGCCGACGTCACCGACCCGGCGCAGGTCGAGGCCCTGATGACCGCCGCCACCGGTTTCGGAATCCCTCGCATCCTCGTGAACAATGCCGGTATCGCCAGCGCGCGCCTGCTCCTCGACACCACGCTCGAGGAATGGGAGCAGCTGATCAAAAGCAATTTGACGGCGCCCTTCCTGTGCACGAAGGCCGTTCTGCCTCACATGCTGCGGGCGCGCTACGGCCGGATCATCAACATCTCGTCCATCTGGGGCATCACGGGAGGTTCGTACGAAGTGGCGTACTCCGCCACCAAAGGCGGCATCCTCGCCTTTACGAAAGCGCTGGCCAAAGAGGTCGCCCCCTCCGGCATCACCGTGAACGCGGTGGCGCCCGGAGCCATTGAGACCGACATGCTTAAGCGTTTGTCGGCCGAAGATCGACAGGCCCTCGCCTGCGAGACGCCGGTGGGCCGGCTTGGCCGCCCGGAGGACGTGGCCCACGCCGTCCTGTTTTTGGCATCCCCTGCCGCGTCGTACGTGACCGGCCAGGTTATCAGCCCAAACGGCGGACTGGTCACCTGAACCCGCCGAATCTCTGCATCTCCCCTGCAGTATTGCAACGCAACGGGCCCTCCAGCGCTCGGAGGGCCCACGCTCAGGCGATCGGGTGCCACCAGTAGGCGTATACCCCCCAGAACATCGCCGCCGCCGCGAGGGCAATCACCCCGGCGACCAGCATCCCCTTCCAACTGCGGGCGATAGAGACCAACAATCCCCCGAGGATCGGCGCCCGCACCGGCGGATAGGCGGCGTGATACGCCTCCTCCCCTTCGGTGAACTGGCGCCGAAGATCTTGTTGCCGCTTGTCCATTCGAACCACCTCAGACCCATCATGCCCACCCTGGGGCCCGATCATCACACCCACGGACGTCCGCCCGAGCACGGACAATGTCCGCCTTCATCTGATGCGGAGAGAGCACCGCACCCACCTCCCGGGTCGGCGGCGGACGCGCCCCGCTGTCGGCCCAGCCTTACGTTCCAACCCGTGAATCCTACTCGGAAGGAGATGCGCACGTGACCACGTCCCGGCACGGCTATTTCCGAACAACCCGCGCTCCATCCCGCTCCCGCCGGAGGCGCCGCCGAACGCGCTGGTCGACACCTCCCCTGATGCGCGCCGTGGAGCGGGAGGCACGACGCCTCGGACTGGAACCTGAGTCCTTCCTTCGATCGGCGGTGGCCATGTCCCGGCAGTTGCGCGCTCTGATGCCGAAGGGCGCCACACTTCCAAAGGAGTTGCCGTCGTGGCTGGAAAGTCCATGGATGGGGGCCGTCCTCACCGCCATCGTGCCCACCCTGGTGCAAGCGCTGCAGTCAGGCGACATCGATGCCCTGCTGAAAGTATTCGGCAAGGGGGCCGGCGACGCCGCACCCGAACCCGGGCTGCCAAACGACACCAAGCCCGGGCAGGCCCCGGAGCCAGCCTCTCCCGTGGCGCCGAGCCCAAATACGAGCCCACCCGGTACCGTCCCAGGGACACCTGTGCGTCCGCGCCAGGATTCCGCCTATACCTTGCCCGTAGACTGGGATTGGTTCTGATTTCCATCACCAGCCGGCGCGAGCTGAACCCCGAAGCGCCGCAGGTGCAGACGAACGTTCACCTGCACGTCGGAATCCTTCAGCCGGTCCTCCCAGGGGTACGAGATATACGCCTGATGAGTCGGGAACAGGTGCCGCGCATGCAACGACACGGGGACCACATCGCACTGATACCGGTTGAGCAGCAGTTGCAGAACACTCGTAAACCGGCCCGCCAGCTCCTCGTTGAGCGCCTGTTCCACGCGCAAGCGCGTCTGTGGCAGGGAGTAGTTGGCACTCCCCTTCATCGTCGCCACGTCCGCCTCAATCGGAACCAGAACGCGAATCTTCATCGGATCCCCGAGCGTGACGGTATAGACCGGGGTCCGCTCCGCCTTCAGAGCCAAAGTCAAAAACTGTCCTTTCGTCAGGGGATCCGGAAGCGTCATCTGTGGACGCTTGATTCGCCCCTGAAGGATGGCGAGGAGCATCGCCTGTTGGCCGTCGATGGTGCCCACCAGCTTGCCCTCCTTGAACAGGGCCGCGCCCATCCACTCCACCGGGTTCCCGCCGCTGCGAGCGACTCGGCCCGGCGAGAAGGACATCGGTTGCCCCCCTTCCTCCTGCTCACCCTGCGGGTTTTCTTTGACTGCCTGGTTGACGGAGAAGATTGGCATGATCGCAGCCATGTGGTGCTCCGATGAAGCGGTCACAAAATCGTGCAACGACACGATCGGAAACAGGCCGGTCCGTTGACCCACGTCCGCGATGCTGTCCGGCATGCGCGTCGGAGAATGCTCCAACACGGGCTTGTCTGCCGCGATGATGTCGTGCGCGCGGCCATGGGCCACACCCAGATACAAACTCGGTCGAAACTCCCGAAACCGCGTCATCGCCTGGAGTTCGTCGGACAACCCCTCACGGGCCAAATCCTCGCCGAAGATGACCTGCCCCAGATGGGTCAGGGACATGGTGCGCTCGACACTGGAGTTGGCGATGGTCAGCGCCTCCACGATGTTGTGCCCTCGAAAGGTGACAGGTCCCGTCCCGGCTAACGGCGTGCCTCCCCCTTTGCCGCCGGAAGACGTCGCCGGGTTCTCTGGCAGGGCGATGCGAAACGTGCAGTCGATGAGCCCGTCCGGCGCTTTGTCGATGCCGAGGGTGGTGACAAACGCTTGCTGCTCCAATTCCTTACGGTCATAGCATCCGCTGGTCAGCCCGCACACCGCCGCGAGGGCGGCGATGGTGCACCAGCGCGCAGGCCTTGTCCGTTTTCCCATGCTGCCTCACCCCGCATAGATTGGCACTGAATACACACGGCCATACAAGTCGGAATTGTGGTACCATGGGGGAAGACGGGCATGGCGGATCGCATGCTCTGCCGGGTAAGGAACGGCCGAGAGGAGGGATAGGGTGGACCCCGTCGTCGAGCGGTTGAAAGTGAACTTCAAGACCTTGGAGGAGTTCCGCAGGTTTCGCGAATACGGCCTCGAGGAGCTCTCGATGTACGAAGACCTGCAGGCCAACATGATTGAGAACGATGCGGACTCGCCGTTCTACGGGGTGTACGAAGACGGCCGGCTGGTGGCGCGCATGAGCTTGTACCCCATCAGCGCCCGCTTCGACCGGTATTTCACGCCCCCGCGAGACCACCTGGAACTGTGGAAATTGGAGGTCTTGCCCGGGTACAAAGGGAAGGGCTACGGACGCGCGCTGGTGCAACACGCACAGTCGTTCGGATTGCCCATCAAGACCAACGTCCGCTGCGGGGCCCATGAATTCTTCACGAAACTCGGATTTTATCCGGTCAAATACAACCCGGAACGAGACCACGGCCAAAATCCTTACCTCTGGCTGCCCCCTGAGGAACCCCAGCCGGCGTCACCGTGAAAAGAAGCGGGTCGTCCAGAGGGACAACCCGCTTCATCTGTCCGCCGATCGGCAGAGCCGTCATTCCGCCTGTTGGGCTGGCAAGTCACTGGCCACTCTCTCCAGATTGCCGTACTCGTCAATCCGGTACATGAACCCGCCGCTGACAACCTCGCCATCGAGGAACGCCGCCTTACGCGCACGTTCAAAGATTTCCACCAACGCCCGGTAATCTTGGACAACCACTTGGTGATCGCGGCGCAGCCGCTCCAACTCGGTGAGGACCTCCCGATGCGTGCGCTCCAGGGACTCGTACTTCTCCTTCCACTCGTTGCACTCCCGTTGCGCCGCCCGCCAGCGGGAGGCCCAGTGCTGCGCTGTGTTCTTCTCCTGGCGTAAGAATCGCAGCACTTGCGCCCAACTCATCAAGGTCGCCGTCGGGTGGTCATAATCGCCGCCCTCCAACTGGGCCTGAATTTTGGCGGACTTGCGTGCCTTCCGGTCCTGCTTGGCCAGTTCTATCTGACCTCTGTACTGTTTGCGCACACACGCGTTCCAGCGAAACCCGCAGGCGGCCGCGGTGCGGCCGAGCTTTCGGCTGGCCTCGTTGAATCCCGCCAGCTGGGTGCTGCCCTCGCGGATGTGCTTCAGCACGACCTCCGCCAGAATGGCGTCGTCTTCAGACGTCCAGGCATCTTGTCTCATGGTCCGTACGGTTTGTTTCATGTCGATGTTCCTCCCGCCATTACGCCCGTTGACGTTTCAAATGACAGAAACTAACTCTAGTGATTCCCCATCAAGAGAGGGGATATACACGGAACGTCAAAAAAACCCGCTCTCGGAAGAGAGCGGGTATCGTCAACGAGCGCCGGACATCCGCCGCGACCGGATGGACCGCCAGCCCAGCCGGCGGTAGACGGCCGGCTCACCGGCGTCCGCGAAGGTGATCACCGCCACCCGGCCGGCGTCCCGCCGCGGTTTCCCCCCTAGCATACGCCAGAGTGCGATCGCCAAGGTCAACCAACGGCTGCGCAGCACTGCCTGCCACAATCCGTACAGCATCAGCAGCCATTTGGCCGTACGGTACACGGCGCGCAATCCACCCATCAGCATCACCCCTTGCCGGCGGATGTGTCCGCACGCAGGATTAGCTTGTACGTATACCGCACCCGTCAATCGGCAATCGAGTCCTCGGCATGAAAGGTCTTCATCGTCGTCCGCGCTACGGCACCCTCGACCAACTCTTCCACCGGAAGGTGCTCCTCAGCCGCTTCCGCCTCCTCGACTCTCGGCTTCGTGCGCGGGTTCGGCGGCACGAAGATGGTGCAGCAGTCCTCGTACGGCAGGATGGAGGTCTCGTACGTGCCGATCTCGCGCGCCATGCGGATGATCTCCACCTTGTCCATGCCCACGAGCGGACGCAGCACCGGCAGGTTGGTCACTGCATTGATGGTGCGCATGCTCTCCAGCGTCTGGCTCGCCACCTGGCCCAGGCTCTCCCCGGTCATGAGGGCTAAAAGCCCCCGATCCTGGGCGATCCGGTCGGCGATCCGCAGCATCATCCGCCGCATGATGGTGATGTACAGCGGCGCGGGGCAATGTTTGCGGATGGCGGTCTGCACGTCCGTGAAGTGTACCGTGTGCAGCGTCACCGGACCGCCCCAGCCGGCGAGGATCTGGGCCAGCGTTTCCACCTTTTCCAGCGCGCGTTCGCTCGTGAAGGGAAAGCTGTGAAAGTGAATCGCCTCCAGGGTCACGCCCCGCTTCATCCCGAGCCACCCCGCCACGGGGCTGTCGATCCCGCCGGACAACAGCAGCCCGGCCTTTCCCGCGGAGTGAGCGGGCATCCCCCCGACCCCCGGGACGACACGTCCGTACACATGGGCCTCCTCGTCCCGGATATGGATATATACCGTCACATCCGGGTGATGCACGTCCACGCGCCACTGCGGCAGGGCCCGCAGGCAGGCCCCGCCCACCTCGTCCGCCACCTGCGGGGAGTTGAGAGGGAAGCGTTTGTTGGTCCGCTTCACTTCCACTTTGAATTTGGGCGGGCGTCCGGTGGGTGTCTCGGTCGATTGAAGGACGCGAATGGCGGCGGATCGAAACGCGTCCAAATCCAGGTTCACGACCTCCACCGGGCTCAGGGAGGTCAGGCCGAAGACTCGCCGCAATCGCTCCAGAATGGGTTCCACCGGCTCATCCTCGAGGGTGATCATCACCCGCCCCGCGATGCGCTCGGCCTTGGCGCCCGGCCAAGGGCGCAGGGCCGCACGAATGTTCCGCAGGAGCAGGCGCTCGAACTCGGACCGGTTCTTGCCCTTCAGACTCATCTCGCCGTAGCGGGCGACAATGTGCTGGACCAACGGTCATACCCCCGTACCCACTGTGTCGTACAGCCAGGCCACCTGTCGCCGGATCACCTCGATGGCCCGATTCATCGCGGCCTCGTCCGTCTGCCATCCGAACGAGAACCGGATGGCGCCGGTCACCTCCGCGGCGTCGAGGCCCATCGCCTCTAGGACGTGCGACGCTTTCGCGTGCCCGCCGCGGCTGGAGCAGGCCGATCCGGTCGACACGTACACACCCTCCGCTTCCAAGGCGTGCACGAGGACTTCGCCGCGCAATCCCGGAAAGGAGGCACTGACAATGTAGGGCGAAGCCTGCCGCGGCCGGTGTACCCGGCACCTCGGGATCGTCCGCAATCCCTGGCAGAATTGTTCGGCCCACGCCGACATCTGCTGGTACCGCTGTGCCGCCCGCTCGGACACATGGCTGGCCGCCGCGCCGAGGGCGACGATGCCGAGGGTGTTCTCCGTCCCGGAGCGCAATCCCCCTTCCTGTCCGCCTCCGAACAACACGGGGTCCAGCACCAGTCCCGGCCGGATGTACAGCGCGCCAATGCCCTTCGGCGCTCCAATCTTGTGGCCGGAGACGCTGTACAGGTCCGCCTGCGCAAGGCTGGCCGCAGAGGGGATCTTGCCAAACGCCTGAATCCCGTCGACGTGGAAGATCGTCTTCGGCCTTTGGCGTAAAGCCTGGCCGATCTCCGCCACCGGCAACACAGCGCCGGTTTCGTTGTTCACGTGCATGACGCTGACCAAGACCGTGTCGTCCGTGACGGCCTCGAGCACCCGTTCGGCCGGAACCCAGCCGTCCGCATCCGGTGCCACGTACGTCACACGCCAACCCTCGCGCTCGAGGGCGCGGAACGGCTCGAGCACCGAGGGATGCTCCACCTGCGTCGTCACCACATGTCGGCCGCGCCCCCCGTACCGCCGTGTGGCACCGAAGATGGCCAGGTTGTTGGCTTCCGTACCGCCACCCGTGAACACAACCTGGCCGTCCCGCACGCCGAGCGCCCGCAGCACCTGTTTGCGCGCCGCCTCGATGCGCCGCTCGGCCTCCAGCCCCTTGCGATGCAGGGAGGACGGGTTGCCATATACGGAAAACATCTCCTGGATGATTCGCTCGACCTCCGGCAGCAGTGGGGTCGTCGCCGCGTTGTCCAGATATACCTCCATCGACGCCTCCCCCTTTCGTCCACGTATAGAGTAGCAGATGAGGCGCTGAACACAAAAAACGCCGTCTGCGCGAGGGTGCTGCGCAGACGGCGTGGTACAGCCCGGCCGGTATACCGATCGCCGCCGGCCGGAGAGAGGGTTCGGGTGCGGGGCGAAGACTTCTGGTCCGTCAGCGGTGGGTCAGAACCGAGTCGAGGTGAGGCACCGCCATACCGGCTGCCACGAGCCGGGCGAGATCGACGATGCGGCAGGAGTAGCCCCACTCGTTGTCATACCATGCCAGAACCTTGACCGCCGTGTCCTCCATGACCAGGGTCGACTGCCCGTCGACGATGGCCGAGCGCGAGTCGCCGTTGAAGTCCACGGATACCAACGGCTCCTCCGTGTAACCGAGGAACGGGGCGAGTTCCGTCGCCGCCGCCCGCGCCAGCGCTTGGTTGACCTCGTCCGCCGTGACGGGGCAGGCCAGTTCCGCCACCAAGTCGACGATGGACACGTTCGGGGTCGGCACCCGCAGGGCGATGCCGTTCAGCTTGCCCTGCAACTCCGGCATGACAAGTCCGATGGCCTTGGCCGCCCCCGTGCTGGTGGGAATGATGGATTCCGCGCAAGCGCGCGCCCGGCGAAGGTCCTTGTGGGGATTGTCCAGGTTCTTCTGGTCGTTGGTGTAGCTGTGAACCGTCGTCACCAGACCGCGCCGGATCCCGAACGTCTCGTGCAGGACTTTCACGACAGGACCAAGGCAGTTGGTCGTGCACGAGGCCCCCGACACGATATGGTGCCGATCCGGGTCGTAGGCGTCGTGATTGACCCCCATCACCACGGTGACGTCCGCGTCGGCCGCCGTCTTGGCAGGTGCCGTGATGATCACCTTGCGCGCCCCCTGCGCCAGATGCACACCGGCCGTCTCGCGGGTGCGGAACTTCCCGGTCGCCTCCACCACGACGTCCACGCCGAGGTCGCCCCAGGGCAGCACGGACGGATCCCGCGTGGAGAACACACGCGTCTCCACATCGCCCGCCCGCCAGCCATCCGCCGTCAACTCCACGGGCACGTCCCACCGCCCATGGACCGAGTCGTATTTCAGCAGGTGGGCCAACGTCTCCGCATCCGCCGTACCGTTGACCGCCACCACGTCAATGCCGCCGGTCTCCACGGCCCGCCGGTACACCATTCGGCCGATGCGGCCGAAGCCGTTGATGGCCATCCGAATCGTCATACCGCGCAACGCCCCTTCTTTGTGAATCCCTTGGAGTCAGGACACTCGACTTTGAGTTTACTTCCCCCTTATATTACACAAAGAAGAGGATATGTTCTATACTCGAAGGCCGTTTTTGTTGAAATTAGTATGTCACAATTCGCCGCAGGGTCTCCGGACGATTCACCGTCCGGTACAGACGTACCATACCCCGAGCGCCAAAAACACCAATCCCGCCACCAGACACCCGATGGCCAGCCGCCTCAACACCGCGCTTCCCCTCACTTTTCCGTCACGCCTCGAGCTCCAACACCTGAAACCGTTCGCCCATCCCGCCCGGGAGGACGAGCTGCTTGAATTGCCCCGTCCAACGGGCCGCCTCTAGACGCCCCGTGGTCGGACCCGTGATCTGCGCTTCCAGGACCTCGACAGCCCCGGCGGCCATCAGGAAGCTCCCCTGATTCTGCAACCGCACCACACGCAGGCCGGCTGCCTCCGCGCTCGCCATCGCGGCTTCCCAGTGGACGTCGGCCGTGATGTCGCACCGGCCTGGGTCCGTCAGCGGATCGACCACCTGATGAGCCCGGTACGCGCGCACGGTCCCCTGTGGCCGGAGGCCCGACGCCCACTCCTCCGAGCGAATGCCGTAGTCGAAGAACAGCGCCCGCAAGGGGCGCCCCAACCGTGCTACGCGTGCGAAAAATGGCCTGAGGGCAAGGCACACCTCGGCCTCGATCCCCACGGGAATCGGCAGGTGTGCCTCCGCGAAAGCGGCCACGTCCGGATGGGCAGGGCGCCAATCCAGAGACAGCCCGTGCCCGTCCCAAACCACATCCGTCTGTTCCCACCTATTTCCATTCGCACGACGGACCCGCTCCACGGGCAAGGCGTCCAGAACCTCGTTTGCGAACGCGAACGTGGGCAACTCCTCCGCTGGCTGCCCCCAGTCGAACACCACCCGCCGCTGCCCATCCTCGAGGCGAAGGCGCTGACGCTGGACCAGGGATTCCGACACGTCCACCAGCGTGTAGCGCACATGTACCCCGTCGGGGAGGCGCGATCCCAGGGCGCTGGCCATGGCCTCTGCCATCTCGCCCTGGCCGCCGCCCCACTCGACCACTTGCCACGCGGCTGGACGCCCGAACGCTTCCCAGGCCTCGGCAGCCGCCCGCGCGAGGATCGCTGCGAACAGCGGAATTTGGGCGGCTGTGTAAAAGTCTCCGCCCGCGCCGCCAATCCGCACCGATTCGGTGTAAAAACCGCCCTTTCCGTATAACGCCAGTTCCATGTAACGCCCGAAAGACAGGCGGCCCTCCGCTTTGAGGGCCCGCCACACCTCTGGCTCAGGCGCCGGCTGTCGGTGTGATGACCTGGTCAATCAGACCATACTCCTTTGCCTGTTCCGCCGACATGAAGAAGTCGCGGTCGGTGTCGCGCTCCACGCGCTCCAACGGCTGCCCCGTGCGCTCGCTGAGGATCTTGTTCAAGCGCTGGCGGGTTTTGATGATGTGCTCCGCATGGATGGCGATGTCGGTGGCCTGTCCGCGTGCACCCCCGAGCGGCTGGTGGATCATCACCTCGGAGTTGGGCAGCGCAAAGCGCTTTCCCTTGGCACCGGCCGCCAACAGCACCGCCCCCATACTGGCCGCCAACCCTACGCAGATGGTGGACACGTCCGGCTTGATGTGCTGCATCGTATCGTAGATGGCCAGTCCTGCGGACACCGAGCCGCCAGGGCTGTTGATGTACATCTGAATGTCCTTGTCGGGATCTTCAGCCGCCAAAAACAGCAGCTGGGCGATGACCGCATTGGCCACATCCGAATCGATGGGGCTGCCGAGAAAGATGATACGATCTTTCAGCAACCGCGAATAGATGTCGTACGCCCGCTCCCCTCGGCTGGTCTGCTCCACGACAATTGGCACCAGGCTCATGATTCTGACCTCCTCTTTCGCCCCGCGTCGCGGGGACCTTGTTCCACAGAATGCCCACCCCCAGTATGCCGCAACCCAGACCATTTGGTCAAGATTAGTCAAGGTCAAACATACTTCTCCGGCACTACGGGCACAATACGCCCCAGATCCTGCAGAAGGAGGCAAGGCGCGTGCACATCAAACCGAATCTCGGCGTTGTGGATCGATACATTCGCCTCGCCGGTGGCCTCGTCCTGTTGGCCAGCGCATCAGGCCAGCGAAAATTGTCTCTCTCCCGGTACGCGCTGGCGGGCCTCGGGGCGATGAAGGTGGCCGAAGGGATCACCGGTTGGTGCCCGCTCGTCCAGTTGGCGCAAGCCACTGCCGAACTCGTCCAAGATGATTTGGAGGCGCGGCCGCAGCAGCACGAACACAGGGCAGGCGGGAAGGATGCACCGCACGGTGTGCATCGTCCATCCGACCGCGAGGCGCCGAAAGCCCATCGGGACCGTCCCCGCCATGAGTTGGCCGATGAGGCGGATCATACGGAGCGCGAACGGCGACACGGGTTGGAAAGGGCGCACGAAAAGAACCGCGGGATCGATCGCGACGAAGCCAGGGCGCTTGAGGAAATCGCCAAAGAAGGAATCAACGAAGCGTACCAGTGACTGCTGATGAAACGGGGGTCGCGCGGCGTTGGCGCGAACCCCCGTCTCTTCGACCGCTCCATCGGTCTTCCCCACTCCGTGACGGGCCATCCGGCTCTTCAAACCACCCGGGTCCGGCGGAACCTCACCCCGTACTTCCCTCTGCGGGTTTGGTACACCTGAACCTCCCCCGGAGCGACCGCGCCACGGATGCGCTCGTCGGCTTCAATCCACATCACGGCACAATACGCCTCGAATTTGGAATCGTACAGCCCGGCGAAGTACACCCAGTCCTCCATGGCACCGCCTCCCCATGCGTAGTATGCGCGGGGTGGCTCGGAAGGTCTTCGGGCAAAAGTTGTATCGGGTCACACCCAGACCCGGTCTCCTCCAATGTTCAACACGTTTTCGCTGCCGATGACGTGACGGGCAATCATCATGGCTTCCCAATTCCGGCCGTGGTACCCGGTCACCAAACGCTCGAGGATCTTGACGTCATACCCGGCATCGACCAGGGAAAACATGGTAGCGAGCACCGCACCTTCGGAGTCTACACCAGCGATGTGAACTTCATCGATGCCTTCTGCCTCGAGGATCTTTTTCGTGTCTTCCGTGTAGCCGGAATACGACCGCTTTTCAACAACATGGGCCTTCGGATGGGACAGAAGCAGGGTGTCCCGGCCCTGCAGTTCGTCGTACACCCACTTCGTCAGGATGATGGCAGCGTACTCATCCGCATGCTGGTTGATGTACCGCTGGCACAGCGGCGCTATGTAATCCAAGGTGTTGCGCAGAAAATCCTCCTGAACGTCCAGGACAATCAGACCCTTCGGCACACGGTTCACACCCTTCCATCGCTTTCCGCACCCATCGTACCACGTGTGTCGCCCGCCGGTGAAGCCAGGGGCGCCACGTGTTACAATTTTATCATACGCAGTATACCACGTTTCCCTGCTGCTCACACCTTGTACCTTCGGTATACCATCTTCTCCCCAAACGGGTGTTCTGATAAAATATAAGAACAGTACGATGAGACATCTGCGCCGCTTTGACCGATGCCGCGCCGTCGACCGGGCGAGTGGCATACAGTGCATCAATCCCGTTCGTTGCAGCGATCCCGTTGCCAGGGCGCCATGGCTTGTTGAGGAGGGATGGACATGGTTGCAAGAGAAGAGCTGCTGTTGCTGAAAACCAAAATCCTCCCTGCCGGGGCAGATGCGATAGTGGACTTCCTGGCCTCCCACCACCAACAGATTGAGATGACGCACATCGTGCTGGAAAATGTGCCGCTGCTCATCATCGGGCGGCATGGGATGATCGCACGGATTCCGTCCGGGGGCACGATGCACAAAATCAGCCAACCGAACGAGATCCTGGAGCATCTGAAGCAGTACCTCAACAAACAGGAGACGCTGTATCTGTTCATCAACCTGCCGGACCTGCCCCTGCCGCGAGAGGTCACGCAGGTGTTGGAGGAAGTGATTCGGCGCGACGCGCGCAAGTTGGAACTGCGCCGGACCATCGACGAAGCATTGGAAAAGCGGGACCGGGAGTTGTTCTACAAGGCAAGCCGGGAACTGAATGCGCTCCTGGCGGAGTCGTATGACTCCACGAATACGCACAACCGCGGCCTGTTTTGAATTCACAAGGCCGCCTTATCTCACGGGAGGAGTCGAACGCATGACGGAAGGATTTTTGCTGTACGACGAGACAGAACAGACCAGCACCCGCTACCTCGGGTACGCGGGGGAACACGGCCGATATGACGTGGCCATCGTCACCACGGGCCATTTTTTCGGCAAGCGGCTGGTGATCTCCATTCAGAACGGGCGTACCG
Organism: Alicyclobacillus macrosporangiidus CPP55; assembly: GCF_000702485.1. Classification (GTDB taxonomy): domain Bacteria; phylum Bacillota; class Bacilli; order Alicyclobacillales; family Alicyclobacillaceae; genus Alicyclobacillus_H; species Alicyclobacillus_H macrosporangiidus_B. The sequence continues at coordinate 776,567 of NZ_JNIL01000001.1, forward strand.
CCATCCTGAACGATGAAGATGCTGCGAACATCCCGTACCTGATGCAGGCGTTCGACATCCGCAGCGAGGACGAGGCGGCCGAGTTCTCCGAGCTGTTGCTCGCCAACCTCTGATCCCTGGGCGCGTCCCGATCAACGGTTCGCGCCCTGCACCTCCATAAAGTCATGGTGCTGCTCGGCAAAGGCGCGGGCGGCCACCTCGTATTCGTCATCCTCTGGCACCTCCAGGTGCAGGTCGGGCGCCTCCCCCTCCACGCGGAACAGCACCACCTCCGATCCGGAATGTCCCTCGGCTGGATAGTACGCCCCGTACGCCTGCTGTCCCGCGACGAAATAACTGCCCAGGACATAGCGTTGCGGTTCCCCGCCCTCCTCCTGCACCTGCACGAAAAAGATGGATTGTACCGTATCGAGCACCCGCTGGGTGAACGTCTCCCCCGGATAGTCCAGCACGAGTCCGTCCTCGCGCTGCTCCCGGATGAGGAACAGGAATTTGGCATCATCTCTGTCCCAGCTGAACAGCATCAGGTGTGCGTTTTCGAACAGAAACGCGTACTGGTTCGCCTTCGGAAAGGCGTACCGAGGATTCTCCCACTGCACTTTCGCCGCCCCCATCCATCGGTGCCGCACGGACCGTCCGGTCGCGGGGCTGCCTGCACCGAATGAGCCCCGTCCGATCACAGAAAAACAGCAGGGTTTCCCCTGCCGCCTCCTGTCCGTTTACGCCTCCGCGCGCTCAGACTCCTTGGCCAGCGCCCGGTCGAAATTCTCCTTGGTCTCGGACGCGCACGTCACCAACATCCAGATGACGCCCAAGGCCGCCACCGCCATGCCTAACAATCCGTGCACGAACCGCGCCCCCTTTCGCCGCCTAGACTCCCTCTTTAGCTTAAAAATGATTCAAGGCCCGGTCAAGGGTTCATACACCCGCTCACGCAGATTTTGCCACCGGCTTCCGTCTGGCGGACCGATGAGCGCCATCCAAGGCCCCTCTGTAGTATAATGATGCTGGGGACACCCACCATCCGCCTGTGCCGAGGATAAAAAGGAGTTGTACCCATGATCAACCGTACACGCAACGTGCGATATCTGTTGTTCACATTGGCATTTGCGCTGGTGCTTGTCGGTCTGCTGACGCATTCATACACCCTGTTGGCCATCCTCGCCATTGTGTCCATCGCCCTGGCGGTGATCGGAGACAAGATAGAGAATGAGCCATCCGAACCGTTCAAGCACCTGAACGAAAACCACCATCATTTCCACCACGGTGCCAGGAGATCGTGATGCTTGACCGAAACGAATTGTGGGCCCAGACGGAGGAACTGGCGGACCTCATCATGCAGGCGCCGGAAATCGCCCGGTATCAGGAAGCCGAGGCAAAGATGAAGTCGCATCCCACCGCCAGCCGGATGATCCAGGAGTTGAAGGACCTTCAGGAACAGGTCGCTGAGTTCCAGGCCCGGCAGGTTCCCCCGATGCACTACGTTCACCTGCTGCGGGAGACGGAATCCTTGCTCAACCGGCTGGAAAAAATACCGGAAGTGGCGGAGTTTCAACGGGCCCAGGCCGCGGTCAATGACCTCCTGCAGGCACTCACGCAGCGGCTGGCACGGGCTGTCCTGGAACGCGTGGCCGATGTCCAAGAGGGCGGCTGAGGGCCGGACTGTTAGGGCATCGGAGATGCCGTTCCGACGCGACGCACTACGTCTCAGCAGTATTTGACAATGTTGCCGCCGGCATGGTATGTTCGGTGGGTATGCTTCCCGTGATGGGGGAAAGAAGGTTCGGCAATGGCAGATCATGATCACACCCACGAGCATGAGCACGACCACGAATTCGAAGATGAAGTGATTGTGCTCGAAGACGAGGATGGCCAGGAACACCGCTTCATCCTTGGCGACGTGATCACCGTCGACGAACAAGACTACGCCATCCTGCTTCCCATCGACGACGACCTCGAGGAGGGCGTCATCTTCCGCATCGCCGGAGAAGACGGAGAGGACATGGTGCTGGAAGACATCGAGTCGGACGAGGAATGGCAGAAGGTCGTCGACGCCTACAATGAGTATATGGACGACCTGGACGACGAGGATGAAGAGGGCTGAAGCGTAGCCTGTGCGCGTTCCCGGGCCGACCTTCGCGGTTGGCCTGTTTTTTGTGTCCACCGTCGGGGGCGCCCCACGTGCCATCCCGCCGTACAGGTTCGCCTCAAGGAGGACTCCATGCACGCAACCGGTTCGTCCCTTCGCAACGTGGCCATCGTGGCGCACGTCGACCACGGCAAGACCAGCCTGGTCGACCAGTTGCTCCGGCAGTCCGGTCTGTTCCGGAGCAACGAACACATTGAAGAGCGCGCGCTCGACTACAACGACATCGAACGGGAGCGAGGCATCACCATCCTCGCCAAGACGACGTCCATCCCGTACGGATCGCACCGCATCAACATCGTCGACACCCCCGGGCACGCCGATTTCTCCGGCGAGGTGGAGCGCATTGTCAAGATGGTCGACGGCGTACTGCTGGTGGTCGACGCCTTTGAAGGGGTGATGCCGCAGACGCGGTTCGTCCTCTCGAAGGCATTGGAGGCCGGATTGGTCCCGCTCGTGGTCATCAACAAGATGGACCGCGAGAACGCACGCCCGGCGGAAGTGGTGGACGAGGTGTTGGACCTGTTCATCGATCTCGGCGCCACCGAAGCCCAGTGCGACTTCCCCGTGGTCTACACCTCAGCCCTGCGCGGGACGGCTTCCACCGACCCCAGTGAGCTCGGCACGGATATGCGGCCGCTGTTCGACGCCATCGTCTCCCATATCCCGGTTCCGGAAGGCGACCCGGAAGGCCCGCTGCAGATGCAGGTGACGATGCTCGATTACAACGAGTTCTTGGGCCGCATCGGCATCGGCCGGATTGCCCGCGGGCGGATCAAGGCCGGACAGCCCATCGCCGTGGTCAAGCGGGACGGGAGCGTGCAGCGCACCCGGGCGGCCAAGCTGTTCTCCTTCTCCGGACTCAAGCGCGTCGAGGTGGATGCCGCCAGCGCCGGGGACATCGTGGCCGTCGCCGGTGTGGAGGGGATCACGGTGGGCGAGACGGTGTGCGATCCGAACGTGATCGAACCCCTCCCGCTTCTGGCCATCGACGAGCCGACGCTGCAGATGACGTTCATGGTCAACGATAGCCCCTTCGCAGGCCGTGACGGGCAGTTCGTCACCTCGCGCAAGCTGCGTGAGCGCCTGCTCGCCGAACTGGAGTCGGATGTGTCTCTGCGCGTCGAGGACACGGAGGATGCGGACGCCTGGCTCGTCTCGAGCCGCGGTGAGTTGCACCTTTCCATTCTCATCGAAACGATGCGGCGCGAGGGGTACGAACTGCAGGTGTCCAAACCGCACGTCATCGTCCGCAGAAACGAGCGCGGTGAACTGGAGGAGCCGATGGAACACTTGGTCGCAGATGTGCCGTCGGAGGCGGTCGGCAGCGTGATCGAATCTCTCGGACTTCGCAAAGGCGAGATGCTGAAGCTCGAGCCGAGTGTGTCCGGCGAGATGACGCGGCTCGAGTTCATCGTCCCGTCACGCGGCCTGATTGGATTTCGCAATGAGTTTCTCACGCTCACGCGTGGCTACGGCACAATGCACCACCGCTTCGACCACTACGGCGCATGGCGGGGCGACGTCGTCACCCGCCGCCAGGGTGTGCTGATTGCCAGCGAGACGGGTACCGCGACGGCGTACGCCATTCAGAACCTGGAGGACCGCGGGGTCCTGTTTGTCACCCCCGGCACCGAGGTGTACGAGGGCATGATTGTCGGCGAGCACAACCGCGAGAACGACCTGACGGTGAATATCGTCAAAGCCAAGCACGTGACCAACGTCCGTTCGTCCACGAAGGAAGAGACAGTGCGCCTGAAGGCCCCGCGCCTGCTCACGCTGGAACAAGCCATCTCCTATATCGAAGATGACGAGCTGTGCGAAGTCACTCCGCACCACATCCGCTTGCGCAAACGGGCACTGACCAAGTCGGAACGGGAAAAGTTGGCCAAGGCCGGCAAGAGCCCGTCATCCGGATGACGCGGCCGCAGCGCGCCAGTTGTTGGCATTGTTCATCATAGGCGTGATCGCTGCGCGGTCACGCCCGCTTGCTCCGTTCGCAGGATCCGTGTTACACTCACATAGAACCTCTTTGTCAAATCATCCCGTGGAGGTATCCATTTCAATCATGTGGTCCATCCGTTCGTAAGCCACCATATAGCATCAGGCGCGCGGCGCCTGCGTGGTCTACACGAACGGGATGTTTTGTCTTTCGATTGAAGTGGGTACTGGATGATGCGGGCGAGGCGAGAGTTCCACTTTTACGCCGCACAGGGTGAGCGTGTTTCCATCCTCAGGTCCCCCACCCTACCCATGGATGATCATCGGAATCCCGTGCCCAATACCGCAGGCGTCCGCGCCGGCGGTTTTTCGCATTTCGAAAAGCACCGCAGCGGCCTTGGCTCCGGCCTGACGTTGGCCACCCGCGGCTGCCATGGAGGGATTTCGATGGCATTCTTGACGTTCTCCCCAGCCCTAAAGGGCGGGGATTCTTTCTCGCTCATCGCGAGCTACGCGGGCGCGCAGGTGGGGATTCCACCGCACGCCCGTGGGGGACGCCATCACCCCAACTACTGGGCCTCGGCCCAGATACTTGCGCCGAATGTTGATCGCCCCAACGCCATCCCGGTGAAAGCGGAACTCACAGGCCGGACAGGTATACACTCGTCCTTTCGGTTTATGGCGGCAGCCACATCGTGGGCACTCCTGTGAAGTATACGCCTCATCCTGGAGCACCACCCGCATTCCGAGACGCTCAGCCTTGTACGTGATTAGCCAGCGAACTTTACCGCTGACCATCTGATGGATTCGCTGATTGGCCGCAGGTCCATAATCCACTCGCTTTCGGAGATCCCGCACATCGCCAATGACCACCGTCTGCACCCTGCTCGCGTGGAGGGTGGAGACCAGTGTTGTGGTCTGCTTGTGCAGGATGTCCCAAATCTGATGATCCAGTTTTCGCAACTGCTTCCGCATGCTTCGCCGCAGTTTGCGCCAGCGGCGGGATCCTTTCTGCAATCGCGACCGCTTCGCAGCTAGACGGGCTTTGAGCTTGTTCTGATACTGCCGTTTGGCCCGAAGTTCCCGTCCATTGTAAATCGTCGTCCGCTTCCCGTCGTGCACCACGGCAAGATGAACTTCGCCCAAGTCGGTTCCAACTACGCCTCCCTCTGTAACAGGTTCTACCGGGGGCCGGGAGTATACAGCCCGTAGTTCATAAGCCGAATCAGCCCACCCCAGTTCGACCAAGACAGGGGCTCGGCGGTTTGGCTTGCGGATCCGTCTTCCTCCGCTTGCGCCAGGACTTGAGAGCGGCGTAGAAACTCTGCACCACCGCATCGGCGCTGTGGGCATGAAGTTGGTTCGACGTATGCCACCGCATCATGGCCGACGGCTTTAACCAAATGCCATGTTTCCGAACGGTGCGCCAAAAATCCACCACGACGGTGGAATACAGGTTGCCCGCCGACCGCGCTAAGGCATCGAGTTGCGGGGTAGAAGCCAAACGCAGCCGCCGTACCTCATACCGATTTTTGGTTTTCGATGTATTGTTTGATGACGGCAAGCGGCGCACCTCCAACGGTGGAGACAAAGTAGGAGTTGGTCCACAAGCTCGGCAACCGGCTCCTAAGCCACGGAAATTCTTGACGCAAGATTCTTGACGAACGGCCTTTCATCAGTTTGACCAAGCGGTGGATGCCAAACTGCGGGTCCACTTCCACGAGCAAATGCACATGGTCCGGCATGACATCCATTTCGATGATTTCCGCACGGCGTTCTTCCGCTACGGCCTGGAGGATTTCCTTGAGCCGTTCATCCACACCGCCCACCAGAACCTTTCGACGATACTTTGGGCACCAGACAACGTGGTATTTGCATGAATACACAACGTTTCGATTGGATTTGTACTCCATGAGAGTATTACACATCATGAAGGAATCTAATTAAGAACAAAAGATTTGGCCGCCTTATCCCCAGGGCTGAGCCCGGGGCTTGCGCCGGCCGAGTTTTGGTCACCTAGTCTGCGTAAACAGCCGTATCAGGCTGTCGGCAGTGGACACAGACGGCATGGGCATGGCCATGGTCTTGGCAACGGCCAATCCTTGGATGCATGACCCCAACAGAAATGCCAAGTGTTCCGGATCTCCCTGAACAATCTCCCCGTCTTTCTGTCCGTCCGCGATGAATTGGGTGACGATGGACCGGATCTCGGCGGCCAACGTTGAAATAACATGACGCGCCTCCTGAGGCACAGCGTCACTCACAAACGCCTGAAGAACCACCATGAACACGTACGGCTGCTCGGACAAACCGACGACCACCTGTTCAATCAACCATCGCAGCCGCTCGGCGGCGCTCCCAGGCAACCCAAACGCGTGCTGGTAGAGGTGAATGGTCCCCCGTACGGCCCTGTCGACAAGGGTGTTGAATATCTCTTCTTTCCCGCCGAAGTAGTGGTAGATCAGGCCCTTGCTCACCCCCGCCGCAGAAGCGATGTCATCGACTCGCGTCCCGACAAATCCGTTCCGAGCGAATACTTTTGCTGCCGCCGCGAGAATTTGTTCCTTTCGCTCATCGCGAATCTGTTGGTTGACTTTCTCGGTGCGCGGGATAAGAACCACCTCTTTGACTGAACGATAAGTCAACGATAACACAATGCCAGCTGCAGATCAACAAATCATTGTGCCCAACCGCTTGAGCCGGACCAAGAACCGGGTTCCGTATGGATACGGTAAAAGCCCCGGACCGCCGGGGCTTTCGGAATGTCGGGTCAAGCCTGCGTGACGGGCGCCCCCAGCTTGTTCAACGTTTCGCGGATAAACGCCGGTTCGTCCGCTGGCATCCGCGACGAAACGTAGTTGCCGTCGACCACCACTTCTTGATCGACGTAGTGGGCGCCTGCGTTGATCAAATCATCTTTTAATGGAGGATAGCATGTCAATGTCTTGCCCTTCGCAAGGCCTGCGCTGATCAAAATTTGCGGCCCATGGCAGATGGCCGCAATCAGTTTGCCCTGACTGTCCATGTCCTTGACAAACTGCTGTATTTGTTTGTTCAGACGCAGGTTTTCCGGTGACGATCCGCCCGGAATGACGACCGCGTCAAACTGATCCGCCTTCACTTCGTCGATGGAAGCGTCGGTCGTGTACGTCGCCTGTTTGTTCTTGCCTGTCAGTTGTTCACCTTTTTTCAGCCCGATGATAACCGTTTCGTGGCCCGCTCCTTTAATGGCTTCGTACGGTGCTTTCATCTCCGAGTCCTCGAATTCGTTGGCCAGCAGGAAAGCGACTCGCTTCATCTCTGCTTAGCTCCTTTCAACAGTGATGATGTGAGGCCCATGCTGTACAGTACCCGTTTTTGGATTCCCTCAAACACACAAGCGGCCACGATCAGACTGCCATTCGCACTCCATCCAGCACGCCGTCCTTTGCGCAACCTGCGCTCCACAGATCTTATCTCACGGTTCAATCGGTCCACAGTCGCACCCTGGCGTGGCTGTGAAATGATACACTGAAGAAAACGGCGGGGAGGAAATCCGAACCATGAGTGAACTGAGCTTTCGTGTGAACCTGTCTCCAGGTGAAGCCTACAACAGGGTCCGTGAGAAGGAGGAAGCGGATCTGGTGCATGAGGAGTTCCATGACTTGGGGGATGGACGCGCGATTGGAACGTTGGTCTTCGAACGGTATTATTTCCGTACCAGTAACCGGGCGGCGCTCGTCGTCATCATCGACAACCTGAATGGGCAGACCGAGGTGCGCTCCATCGCGATAGGAAGTTCGGAAGGGCTGTTCTTAAAATTCGACTGGGGGGCCGCCAGCAGTTTTGCCAGCACGGTCGAACGCATTCTCAAAGACCACATCCAGGAATAGGCTCTCCGAAACACACCGGCGAATACGGTCTGGAGGTGTCGTACGAGGCGCAAGGTCGTGTTGTATATTGCTACGAGCCTGGACGGTTTCATTGCAAGGGAAAACGGCAGTCTCGACTGGTTATTTGAGGCAGAGGCCGTGGGCGACGGCGATCATGGATTTTCAGCGTTTTATGAAACCACACTCCCTGGCCAGTTTGTATCTCTGCATTACGAAGTTCAGTGAGCCACCTCACAACACCAGGTCCGTGTCCGGAGGTATGTATCCGAGGTGCCTGGTCATGGTCACAATTTGGCCCTTGTGGTGAAATTCGTGCGTGATGGTGTGCGTCAACAGCCCCAGCGGAGTCGTCGTGAACGGTTCGGCCTGCCAGCGCACATGGTTCGACACGGGCTCAGTCCACCGCCCTTCAAACGTGCGGAGAAAATCGTGCACCAGCTCGTCGGCGAGCGCAAACCGATCCCGCACGGCACCGAGATCCGCCCGCGCAATTTCCTCCTCCGGGACGAACGCTGGTTCCGTGCGCAGCCGTGCAAACGCCCCGAGCCAATACAAATAGCAGTCCGCCACGTGGAAGTGCGTGCGCAGGATGCTGCCGTGGCCGAAATTGGGCAGCTCGGTCCGGAGATGATGAAGAGGAATGCCATCCAAGAACTGAAACAAGGACTGCCTGGTCTTCTGAATGAGATCGTATTGCTGTTCCAACAGGCTTTTCATCGCCGTCCTCCCCCCTACCAGAACCCATCTCATCCCGTCGGTCGACGCGTGCAAGCGTCTCAGCACATCCATGACGGCCTGTGAAATTCCTCATGCCCCCCCCGTCTATGCACGGGCTTCTCCGCCGCGCTCCGGCTGCCAGTCGTACTCCATCCGGCGTGCGGCCGTCTGCGCGACCTCCACTCCGCAGATCTTGGCCACAATGTGCAGCGCCATGTCGATCCCGGCGGAAATCCCGCCCGAAGTGATGATGCGCCCTTCGTCTACATAGCGGACATCCCGGCGCACGGTGACGCCGGGAAACTCCCTGGCGAACCGGTCTAAGCTTGCCCAATGTGTGGTTGCCTTCTTTCCATTGAGCAGCCCGGCCTTGGCGAGCAGGAAAGCACCCGTACATACGGATGCCAGGATAGACACCCGAGCCTCCCGTCCTTTTATCCATTCGATCACGCTTGGATTGTGCACCTCCCGTTCACGCGCTCCCGGCCCCCCAGGAATCACCAAGACATCGAACTCTGGTGCATTCCCAAACCCATAATCCGGTTGAACCTTCAATCCGTTACGGGCATGGATGAGTTGTCCGTTTTCCGAAACCGTGCTCACAAGAAATGGTCGAACAGAGCCATTCGGCAACTGGCTGACCGAAAACACCTCAAACGGTCCGGCAAAGTCCAGCACTTCCACCTCATCGAAAAGAAGTATTCCTACGGTAACTGACCGATCCATTGAAGCCTCTCCCGCTACCTCAGATGCTTTACAAAGTTCATTGCGATTGTACCAGCCCCTGCCCGCATCGAGGACTTCGCCATCTACAATTCCGTTCCACCATTCTGTCGGCTGGGTCCGAGCTGTAAAAGATATATCACGTAATCTGTCGGAACACCAGAGAAACCCTGTTGCCGTAACATGGCCGTGATATTACCGCGGTGGTACGTTCCGTGGTTTACGACGTGTTGCACGATATCGCAGTAACGAACTCTCATTGACCCGAGAGAAGGGTGGGCATACAGTGAAAAGTCCTCCATGTCGTGCATCTCAAAAAACGCCCGATACCGTTCCTGTACCGCATCGAACATTGCACTCATCGATTCAAGGTCTTGATCTTGGATTTGCTCCTTCAGCAATTTCCGTGACGCCATGATTTCCTCAGTGCTTACGCCGGACATGGCCAGTAACCAGACATTGTCCACCACATACATATGTGCGATGGTCTCGGCGATGGAAGAGAACACGCTTTGCACTTCCTTGCGAAACACTTCGACAGGCAATTGCCGTAAGTGCTCGAACGTCCTATCATTCGCCCATACATGGTACTCGTACAATTGGACGGATGGATGCGTCATTTCTCCCATGCCTCCTTGGCCACATTTCACGCTTGAACGGTGGCCCACCGCACTTTCACCAACTTTACGGCTCAACACAATGGATCTGTCGTCCCCCCCACCTTGTCAGTGGATGGGAACCTCGCTCTGGACGGCCAACGTGTTGCCTTCCGAGTCGCGGAAAAAAGCCATCCACACCGCCACGTTGCCGAGACGGCCCACTTCGTGAGGCGCACCGAGCAGTTCTACACCGCGGGACGTCAGGGTGCCGCAAGCCTCATGGATGTCTCGGACCTGGAAGTAGATGACGGACGACGGGTGATCGAACTCTGGGCGTTCCGGAACACTCAGGTAAAGACGCAGATCGCCGCACGCGAAGAACGCCATGTTCGGCCCCAGCCAGATCAAGGGCAGTTCCAACGTGTCACGGTAAAAGACGACCGCACGTTGGAGATCGTGGACGTTGACGGAGATTTGGCCTACCTTTTCGATGTTCAATTCAGATGGCATACTTGGTCCTCCTCTGGTCGGGACTCATCTCATCATCCCTCGTCTGGCACCATGCCGTTGGGCCCGCTGGGCCCGTGACGCGAGCTGAAATGCCCGTGTTACAGAATCTTCACGTTTGCTCCCACGCCCGTGCTCTCGTTGAACAACAAGTCCACCATGATTCGATCCGGTCGGACGTTTTCGCCCCTTGCCACCATCTCCGCGACGGCGTCGACCAAGTCTTGCTGTGTCAGATGAACCCCATGACGCCCCCAAATCCGTGCGTCGGCCGCGAACACCCCCGGGTCCCGTTCGAACTGTAAATCGACGGCTACCTGCTGCGGGGTACACCCCTCCCGGCGCGCGATGAACTCACAACACGCATCCACCACGTCCTGCTCGGTCAGATTGACGTATCGCGGATCGGACGTTCCTCCCGGATGTACGATGATGGGCTCGTCGTACCTGCGACGACGCCGGCCGAATGCCCGGAACAAGCGGACCAGAAGCCAGATGACGAAGCCCAGCAACAGGATGTCGACGATGGTGCCCACAATGGACGTACCAGGGCTATAGCCGGGTCCACCCCATCCGGGTCCAGCGTATCCCGGACCTGCCGGGTAATAGCCTCCGCCGAAGCCCCATCCAAATGGATGGAGCATGCTTCCAAGTACGAATCCGCCGAGGAACGACCCAAAGTGACCACCGTAGGAGCGCGCGCCACTCCCGGTGTACACGGGGTTCGAACCGGATCGACTGCTGTAGGAAGGCGCCGTATACCCGGAGTGGTACGTCCCTGAACCGGATGACGGTGTGCCCGACCCTGAGCTCGGTGGCGATGCAGTGCCGCTCGACGACGAGGACCCAGAATAGGACTTCGGTCCTGAACTGTACGATCCGCTCGACGCTGACTTGGAACCCAAACTGGTACTATAGGACGGCGACAGTGCGCTACTGGATGACCCACTGGATGGCGACGATGGTTTGTACCCGGAATAGGACCCGGCCGACGATCCGAAGGACGCATGGTACGAGGAACTCGAGCTGCCTCGAATTGAACTACCGCCAAGCCCTTGTGCCAGCGCGGCGGTTGGCGTGGCTGTGACCATCGCCAAGGATACGAGGAACACCAGGATGCTCTTTTTCACGAGCTATTCTCCTTAACATAAAAATTCAAATGACATCGTTTGCGCCCAACCATGCCGGACGACCTGCATGATCATCATATATGACGCGGCAGTTGGCGAAAAGTTACATCTGTAACCTAGACAACTGTACTCCAGCCTTCTTTGAGTTGCTCGTTCATCCACTCAACACCGGTCACGGAAGTCTCCCTTCGTCACATGTGATTCGGTCCTTCCACCCGTTTATCCTCCGACCGCTTGGCAATACTGTGGACAATATGACTTGTGCACATCGGACCGGAGGGAAAAAGATGTCTCGTGACAAAAAGAAAGAGCCGATGATAGATTTCCTCCTTCGTCATGACCCTGGCATTTGTGGACGCTGTGAGAGACTTCATAGTAGAATGGAATCGAGGAGGCGACTCCAATGCTGAACCTGAACAAGGCGCGCAATAAGGAGACGTCCGGCGGAGCCAAAGCGTTGTCCGGCAGTGTCCTCGGCCGAGTGGTCCTGAAGGACGTGAACGTCAAACCGGCAAAACGAGGCCGCCTGATGTTCATTCACACAGATCGAGGCACGAAGAAAATTCGTATCCCCGAGTAAGTCAGCGCTTGGTACAATCGATGGACGTCGGCTGTTCCTCAATAATCGTGTGCCCAGTCCAATCCGTGGTATCGTGAGTACGAATCCCGCTCATGCCCCGGCCATAAGCCGCCGTGACGGATTCCTCGTATCACCCATTCATGCCCGTAAGGAGAGGGTTTCCCATGTCTTCTCTGTTGGACCAGGTCACCGCGGCGCTCAAAGAATTGGACTGGCCATACACCTTGCTCGATTCCGGAAGAGGCGTCCGGCTGGCATTGCAAACAGAACGGGGCGTGTTGGAGGGCGTCGTCACCCTTTATGACGATCGCAAATTCATCGTGTTCTCCTGTCGATCCCCGGTTCGAGCACCTGCGGAGAAACAGGCGGCCGTAGCGGATCTCCTCAACCGGCTCAACTATGCCCTGCTCATCGGAAATTTCGAAATGGACCCGCGCGATGGCGAGATCTATACCCGGACCAGCGTCGACGTGGAGTTCGTGGAGGTCAATTCGAAATTTATCAACAACCTGATCATGGCCGGGTTTCGCATCATGGACATGCACTTGCCTGTCCTGATGAACGTCCTGTTCGGCGACCTATCGCCAGAGGAAGCCATTGCCCGTGCGCAGGCCCAGTCCCAGAACTGACCTCCGCGCGGTGCGGGGAACATCCCCCCTGCAGCCCCTGCCGGCCAGGATGGTGCCAGACGAGAGCCGCCCACCCGCCCGGGACACCGGGCCGAGTGGGCGGCTCCATCATGTTCCCGATCATCGGTTCAACAGCTTCAGGAACTCGCGCATAAAACCGGGCAGATCGGGCCAGGCATGCCCGGACACCAGGTTTCCATCGACGTGCAGCGTCTCCGTGATGTACTTGGCGCCCATGCCCTCCACCGAAGGCCTGCACGCGATATAGGCGGTCATCTCGCGACCCTGCAGCACGTCGCGGACGACCTCCAGCACCTGCGCTGCATGGCAGATGGCGCCAACGGGTTTGCCGGCCTCAAAGAAATGCCGGACGATCCGCGGTACGTCCGGATTCAACCGGATGTACTCCGGCGCGCGGCCGCCGGGGATGATGAGGCCGTCGTACGTCTCCGGCTTGACGTCCGCGAACGCCAGATTCGCGTCAATGAGGTAACCTGGCTTCTCCGTATAGGTGTCCCATCCTGTGAAATCGTGGACCACGGTGTTCAACTTCTTTACCGACGGGGCTGCGATATCCGCAGCAATGCCTTCTTCCAGCAGGCGATAATATGGGTAATAGATCTCGAGCGCTTCCACCGCGTCGCCGGCCAACAACAGCACCTTTTTCGCCACGGTCCTTCCCCCTCCCGTGTGCTTGGATGGTTTCCCGTCTACTATCTTATCCCAGTTTTCACCGGGTTGCAAAAGCGGTGGTGCGGCTCACGGCTCCGCTCTCACGACACAAGACCGATCGATCTCGCCGGCGGACCGGTACCCGGCCAACGCCATCTGCAGGTCCAGCTCCGCCAGGCTGTGTGCGATCCACTGGCGCACGCCCGCTTCGCCACCCACGGCCAGCGCGTAGATGTACGGCCGTCCGACCAGCACCGCCCGGGCGCCGAGCGCAAGCGCCTTCACCACGTCGGCTGCACAGCGGATACCACTGTCCATGAGCAAGGTCTGATCCGGCCCGAGCGCTTCGCGTACCTCCACCAGGGCGTCGAGCGCCGCCACGCCGCCGTCCACCTGCCGGCCGCCGTGATTGGAGATGACCACCGCGTCGGCGCCGAGATCGAAGGCGCGACGGGCGTCCTCCGGATGCGTGATGCCCTTGACCAAAAGCGGCAGGCGCGTCTGCCGCCGGATGCCAGCCAGATGTTCCCATGTGAACGCGGGGTTGACATACACAGCCAAGAAGTGCTGAATGGCTGCGGCCATGTCCTCCTCCGGAGGACGGGCCAGACGGCTGCGAAATACCGGGTCGGTGAGATAGTTGGCGAGTCCTTGGCCCTGCAAGAACGGCAGGTAGGCGTTGGCCAGGTCGTGCTCGCGCCAGCCGAGCATGGTGGTGTCCACTGTCACCACCAACGCGCTGTACCCGGATTGTTCCGCGCGGGAGATCATGCTGGCGACGACCTCCGGATCGCGCCCTGGATACAGCTGGAACCACCGCGGAGCATCCCCCATCGCTTCCGCCACCCGTTCCATGGGAACCGAGGAGACGGTGCTCAGGACGAATGGCACGCCGTATGCGGCTGCCGCCCGGCCAACGGCCAACTCCGCGTCCGGATGCACAATCGACTGCACCCCGACCGGTGCCAGCAGAAAGGGTGCAGGAAGCCTCCAGCCAAACAGCTCGATGGTGAGATCGCGGTCCTCCACATTTCGCAGCATCCGCGACCGGATCCTCCACCGGTAAAACGCCTCCCGGTTGGCGCGCATGGTCGATTCCTGTCCCGCGCCACCCTCCACGTACCACCACGGCCCGTCGGCCAGCCGCTCGCGCGCCCGCTTTGCCCACTCGTCCACGGAAATCGGCCAGTCGTATCGGCCGCCGGGCTCCAACGCCGTCGCATAGATCTTCAGTTGCGCATCCAGTCCGTGAGTGGTCAATCCCACCGCCCCCTCCCGATTCAATCAATTCCAATCTATCACATTCCTCACGCAGACGATCCAAAGAGCACATCTGGACCTCATCCACGCGGACCACCGCCATTGAGACGAGTGGCGCATGTGCGTCCCACCGTCTCTCGGGTACAGTATGGGTGTGAAGCGATGGAGGAGGGTTAGGTCGTGTGGGAGGAACGAATTCGCCATGCGAAGCTGCGGGAGCGGGTGGTGAGCGCCGACGAGGCAGCCGCCTGCATCCAGGACGGGATGACCGTTGGCATCAGCGGTTTCACACGGGCTGGGGACGCCAAGGTGGTCCCCTCAGCACTGGCCGAGAGAGTCAAGAAGACGGGCGAGAAGCTGCGCATCAACCTGTGGACTGGCGCCTCGGTGGCGGAAGAGGTGGACCGCACCCTGGTGGAAGCGGGTCTGGTGGCGCGCCGAATGCCGTTTCAGTCAGATAAACGCATGAGAGAGGCCATCAACCAAGGCGACGTGATGTATGTGGATCAACACCTGAGCCTGACGGTGGAGATGATCCGCGAGGGCCAATTGGGAAACCTGGACGTGGCCGTTCTCGAAGCCATCGCGATCACCGAGGATGGTTGGCTGATTCCCTCCACTTCCGTGGGCAACTCACCTACGTACGCCATGACGGCCGACCGGGTGATTGTCGAGTTGAACACCCATCACCCCCTCGATCTCGAGGGCATACACGACATCTACGTCCCCGGACCGCGGCCGCACCGGGATCCCATCCCGTTGATTGAGGTGAGCGATCGCATTGGCACCCCAGCCATTCCGGTGGACCCCGACAAAATCGCGGGCATCGTCATCACCGATCGGGATGACCACTTCTCCGATCTCGCCCCGCCGGACGGAGACACGGAGCGGATCGCCGGCCACCTTATTGAATTTCTCGAGCACGAGATCCGCTCCGGACGCTTGACGGAGACCCTGCGCCCGCTGCAGTCGGGCGTCGGCGCTGTCTCCAACGCCGTCCTGTACGGACTGCGCGAATCCCGCTTCCACGACCTGCAGATGTACTCGGAGGTCTTGCAGGACGCCGCGTTTGATCTCCTCGACACCGGGCGCCTGCGCTTCGCCTCCGGCTGCGCGATCACGCTCTCGCCCGGCCGCGCCCGCGACGTCTTGGCCCGCCTTGGCGACTACCGGGCGCACATCGTCCTTCGCCCACAGGAGATCTCCAACCACCCGGGCATTATCCGGCGGCTCGGCCTGATCGCGATGAACACAGCGCTGGAGGCCGACATCTACGGCAACGTCAACTCGACCCATGTGCTCGGCACGCACATGATGAACGGTATCGGCGGGTCCGGCGACTTCGCCCGCAATGCCTATCTGTCCATCTTCGTCACCAAGTCGACCGCCAAAGGCGGCCGCATCTCGAGCATCGTGCCGATGGTCTCCCACGTGGACCACACCGAGCACGACGTGCAGATTATCGTCACAGAACATGGGCTGGCCGACCTGCGCGGACTCGCCCCGCGCGAACGGGCCCGCGTCATCATCGAGCGGTGCGCTCACCCGGACTACCGGGACGCCCTGCGCGAGTACTACGAAGCCGCACTCCGCCTGGGCGGCCACACCCCGCACGTGCTGGAACAGGCGTTGTCGTGGCATGTGCGATTGCGGGATACCGGGTCGATGCACCCATAGGGCAAAGATCCCAGTCCCCCGCGGTATCCGATTCTTGCGGTTAAATCTCGAGATCGGGAGCGTCCTAACGACTTCCGGCCGTCTCGAAAGCAAGATTATCTTACTAACTCCTACATCCGAGCGGCCCAGGGCGGCGGTTTTATCAGAGAGTGCGGCTTAACCCCCCGCCTTGGCGCGGGAGTAGTGCGTCAAAACCGGGGATTTACCACGACATGGCTATCCCCATGTCTCAGCTTGACTTGATACGCGAACGTATGTTTCCTAGAATCATTTTGAAAAACTAGAATCATGCATGACCGAGGCGACGCGCCGATGTTTCAGCGCCCGATGACGCTTCTGGAGTTCCAAGCCAAATTCCCCACGGACGACGCATGCCGCAATCACCTGTTCTCCCTACGCTTTCCTGATGGATTCCGTTGCCCGCGGTGCGGGCATGACCGGTTCTACGTAATCCGGAGCCGACACCTGCTGCAGTGTCAGTCGTCCGCTTGCCGACATCAGACTTCCCTGACGGTCGGCACCATCTTCGAAAAGTCGCGCACCCCACTGCGCAAGTGGTTCTCGGCGATCTTCCTCGCATCCCACGACAAGCGGGGCATATCGGCGCTGACTCTTGCGCGCGAAATTGACGTCACCTACAAGACCGCTTGGGCGATGCTGCACAAGATCCGCCACGCCATGCGCACCCGCGAGCAATCCTACAAGCTCGGCGGCATCGTCGAGGTGGACGAGACGTACGTCGGCGGTCCTGGCGAGAACCCGAAACCAGGGCGTGGTACCAACAAGACGCCCACCCTCGTCGCACTGTCGCTGTCTCCCGACGGGAAGCCCGGCTACTTGCGCATGCAGGCCGTCGAGAATGTGAAGGGTGAGACCATCGCTGCCTTTCTGAATCAGCATGTCGAGAAGGAAGCTATCATCGTGAGCGACGGGTTTCCCTCCTATGCGCCCGTGGCTCAAGACCGGCCGGTGTTGGCGATGAAATTCGACCCTAAGAATAATCCGGACCATATGAAGTGGCTGCACCGCGCCGTGTCCAACGCCAAGACTTTTCTGCTGGGTACGTACCACGGGATCAAGGGCAAGCATCTGCAAGCCTATCTGAGTGAGTACACGTATCGGTATAACCGTCGCCATTTCCAGGGCGAATGGTTCAATCGCTTGCTACAGGCATCCATTTCTGCCAGTCCAATCACCGTTGCTGAACTGACGGGATAGCCATGTACCACGAAAACCTGGCTTAGCCTTTTTCCGCGCCTCGCAACCAGCGCAAGGCCAGGGAGGGTCGGGCCCGGTGCAGTGGCTGGTAGGGTCCACCGGGCCCGCCTTCGAACGAACTTTGCAAACGTGCAGGGCGCCCCATTTTCTCCATCCAAAACGGGTGAGCACCGCTCATCGGGCGCAAAAGGTGGGGCGCACCTTCACCGCCCCACCGATGCAACCGGCACCTCCACGGCCAAACCCGCCACCGGCGGCTGCCACAACACGTTGAGCGAGATGTTCCGCTTTGGATCGGCCTTCGCAAACACCAGTTCCCAGCCTTGGCCCGCCGGATCGGCTTGTATGCTCTGGCGCGGGACCTCCCGGAAGCCCTCCCCTTGGGTGACCGACACCGACTCCGACAGGGAGAAGTCGACCAGCCTCTGCCCCGCGGCTGACAGCGCGGAGGGCGGCGCGTCCGCCTTCACGTGCACCACTGTCTTATCGGGAAGGAACTGCACCCGATCCACTGACACCGGCAATCCGGCCGTGGATCCCGCGTCCGGCGTACCGGGGTTCAAGCGGATGGAGGCCCCGTTCCACCCGGTCGGTACCACCGTCAGCGTACGCGCGTCCGCAGGCAACTTGGCGGCCGCGATGACGATCCGGTACTTCGACCGCCCTGCCGGGTCCCGGCCCGCGTCCGTCCATCCGAGGATCTGAGCACCGAGGCGGCGGCCCTGGTCGTCCACGACGACCGTGCTGCGGATGCCGCCGACGTCGAACGCCATGCCCGCGTCCTGCTTTACGCCCGGCGGGGCCGTCACGGTAGCGAGGATCAACGTCTCGTCCGGCGCCGCGTCCACCTCGTCGACGGCGAACGTCACCCCGCCCGCCTCGCGGCGGACGTTCGGGTGCAGGACGCGCGTGGCCGCCGCCATCTTGGCGCGCGACACCGGGATGGAAAAGTCCCACGTCCCCGCCACATCCCCGATGTGCCGGACGTGCACGTGCAAAGTGAACTGTTCCGGCAGGGTCCAGAACGGCTGTTCGTTCTGCATCGGTTCGAACACCACTCCGGCGTATCGTCCGTCATCCGTCGGCCGAAACTCTCCGCCCGAGAAACCGCGGATGGGGCGGCCGTCGACGTCGATTTGGATGTCCTGATCCCGGATCACCGGCTTGGCCGGTGCGTCGGGGCCGAAGGATTCAACGAGATCGAATTCGAACCGCACCGGATCGGCGTACACGTTGCCGATGGTCAACGTGATCCCGTGGCTCGTCACGCTCTGGCCGACCTTCTGCCCGTAGCCCTGCAGGACCGGGATGCGCACGTCTGGCGGACTGACGGAGGTCCCGAGCAGATTAAAGTCCCGTCCCAAATGCAGAAGCTGAGGAGCTGCAAAGCCGCACGCCAGGATCACGCCAGCGGCCGCCAGCCCTCCGGCCGCCCAACGCCGCCGGTGGATGCTTCGCGGCAATCGCCGCGTGGCGCCTGCACCTTTCTGGATCCTTGACACGAAGCCCAAACGCTGAACCGCCTGTGCCCGACGCATCAGCGCCCGCTCGTCGAGGGTCAGCGCGTGCTGCCACACCCGCTCTCGGCTTTTCCGCAACCGTTCCTCCAAGCCTTCCATCCGTCATCCCTCCCTGTCCATCTGTTCCAACGCCTGTCGCAGCCGCTCCTTCGCCCGCCTGAGCCGGGTCTTGACCGTGTTGGACGAGACGCCCAACACCGCCGCCGTCTCCTCCACGCTCATGTCGTGGTAGTACCGCATCACCAACACCTCCCGGTACTTGACCGGCAACCGCATGACCTCCGCGAGCACCCCCGATTCGTCGAGGGCCGCGTAGTCATCCGGGCGGCCCGGCGCGTGACGGCTCAACCCTTCAGCATCCATCAGCACCCAGCGTCGCACCCGCCGGGCGCGCAGCATGCTCCGGGCTCGGTTGACGGTGCAAGTCGTCAGCCACGTGCGCACCGCTGCTGGAGGCTGATGCGGATCCAACCGGTTCACGGCCGTGATGAACACCTCCTGGACGCAGTCCTCCGCGCTCTGGATGCTCCCGAGGTACGACGCGGCCAGATGAATCAACCGGCTCTGGTGTTCCGCGACCAGCCGCTGCAGCCACGCCGTTCGGACGGCGTCCGCCTCATCCGATGTCGCCGCAGGCGGCCAGCCGCAGGCCCGTTCGGGCCAATTCACCGTATCCGTAGGGCGGTCACCTCCTGGTTTGAACATGGACACCTTACATACGCGCGGGAGGAGGGTGAAGGGTTCAACGGACGGACGGCTCTGAAGTTCGAGGAGGTGCAGGGCCACATTTGCCCGATGCAGAAATGGCAGGAGAAACGCCCGGCTCGGGGCTACAGGAGAATGCCACGAGCCGGGAGACGAAAAGAGAAGAGGGATTGGCCCAGTGGGGGCGCCCAGCGTAAAGGCGTCCCGACACCTGGATGCCGAGAGTCAGACAGGAGACGAGGGGACATCTCCCAGAAAATGGACCCCTACGGGACGAGCACCAATCGGTTGACCTCGCCGCGATCCAGGCGATCGAATCCCTCGTTCACCTCGTCCAGCCGAATGTGCCCGGAGAGCAGTTTGTTCACGGGCAGCCGCCCCCGCTTGTACAGTTCGATGAAGCGCGGGATGTCTCGCACCGGTACGCAGCTCCCCACATACGAGCCTTTGAGCGTCCGCTCCTCCGCCGTCAGTACCACCGGCGGCAGTGACATCCGGTGATCCGGGTGCGGCAGGCCGGTCGTCACCGTGGTCCCGCCCCGGCGCGTGATCTGGAAGGCGGTCTCCAACGCCGGCACCGAGCCCGCCGTTTCGATGGCGAACTCCACGCCCCCTCCGGTCGCCGCCCGGATCTGATCGATCACGCTCGGGTCCCGCGCATCAAACGTATCCGTCGCCCCCAGTGCCTCCGCCTGCTGCAGTTTGGCCGGGTTGACGTCGACGGCGACGATCCGCCGGGCACCCGCCGCCAACGCCCCCAGGAGGGCGCTGAGCCCCACGCCGCCCAGCCCGACGATGGCCACGGAGCTGCCTGCGGGCACATGGGCGGTGTTGACAACCGCGCCGACGCCGGTCATCACCGCGCATCCAAAGACCGCCAGTTCATCGAAGGGGACGTCCGGATCGACCCGGACGAGCGAGTGCTGGGAGACGACGGCGTATTCTGCGAACCCGGATACACCCAGGTGATGGTGGATATCGGCCCCGTCCTCTTGGTGCAGGCGACGGCCCCCGCCCAGAAGCGTACCGGCCGTGTTCGCCGCGGCGCCCGTCTCACACAGATTTGGCCGGCCCTCCTGGCACGGAACGCAGTAGCCGCAAGTAGGGACGAAGGAGCAGACCACGTGATCGCCCGGCTGGACATTCACGACCCCCGGTCCCACCGCGACCACCTCTCCCGCCGCCTCGTGACCCAACACCATCGGCACGGGCCGCGGACGGCTGCCGTTGATCACGGACAGGTCGGAGTGGCACAGGCCGGCGGCGCGGATGCGGATCAACACCTCGCCAAATTGAGGTTCATCCAAGTAAACGGTGCGGATCTCCAACGGCCGGCTCTCCGCATACGGGGCCGGCTTGCCCATGGCGGTCAACACGGCAGCGCGCGTTTGCACAAATAACGCCTCCCTGTCTTCGGGTGTCAGGCGAACCCGTCGGGTTCCACCTGCAGGTGCTGCGCCAACTGGTCCCGGATGTCCGGCGGGATCGGCTGCGGACGGCGCTCCTTTAGCGAATAGTAGACATAGGTGCACATCCCGCGGGCCCGCAGGACGCCGTCCTGGTATAGGGCCTCGCCGATGTCGAAGCTGGTATTGCCGATTCGGCGGATCCAAGTGTGCACCTCGACATCGCTCCCGTAAAACGTCTCTTTCACATAATCGATAGACATGTGGACAATCACGAGATTCCAATCCTTGAATGATAACTCCGGCATGAACAAGCGAAAGATCTCTTCCCGCCCGGCCTCAAACCAGATGGGGACGGTGGTGTTGTTGATGTGGCCCACCCCGTCTGTCTCCGACACGCGGGGCCGAATCCGGGTGACAAACATCCCATCACGCTCCTGCACATAGGGCGGTGACCGAACGGACAGCCAAACCACACGCTCGTCCCACCGGCCCTGAGCCCTGCCACTGGCTCGATTCTATCACGAATCCATTCACTTCATCCCAGCGGTTTGAGGGGCGGTCCCCATCTGCCGCCTAAAGACGTGACGCAACGAAGAGACGCTGTACAGCACCAAGGCCGTCCAGATGAGCGCGAACGCCAACAGGTCCGTCTCCGTGAACGTCTCGTGATAGACGAACACCCCGAGCAACAGTGTGATGGTGGGCGACAGGTATTGGACAAATCCCAGCGTGGTCATGTTCAGCGCTTTGGCCGCCATGCCGAACCACAACAACGGCAGCGCCGTAGCGACCCCGGAGAACAGCAACAAGATCAGGTGCGGGAGAGGCAGGTACCACGCGCCGTCCGTACCCCGCACATGCGTCACGGCCAAGTACAGAAGGGACAACGGAAGAACCAGGGTGGTCTCCCACGTCAAGGTCTCCATTGCCTCCACGGATACCTTCTTTTTGGTCAGCCCGTACAGGCCAAAGGAGATCGCCAGGCCGATGGCGATCCATGGGAACCGGCCGTACGCCCACACCGACACGGCCACCCCGGCCGTCGCGACGGCGAGCGCCCCCCACTGCCAAGCGTTCAGCCGCTCCCGCAAGAACACGATCCCGAGCAATACGTTCACCAGCGGATTGATGTAATACCCGAGGCTCGCCTCCACCATGTGGCCCGAGTTGACCGCGTAGATGTAGGTCAACCAGTTGATGGTGATGAGCATCGCCCCGATGGTCATCCAGGCCAGATACCGCGGGTTTTGGGCGACCCGTAGGCCGTCCCGCAGCCGGCCGGTCACGTACAGAAGCCCCCACACGAACAGGGCCGACCACAGCACCCGGTGTGCGAGCACCTCCGTCGCTGGCAGGTCCGCGAACTGCTTCCAGTACACAGGGAGCAGCCCCCAGCCACCATAGGCCAGCACCGCGTAGACGATGCCCTTTTTGTTCACCCTCGACCCTCCTTTTTCTCGCACATCCCGTGCAAGCCTATCGAGAATGGTGACGTTCTCATCATACCCCCGCCCGTTCGAATTGCAATACCCTGGAAATCCAGCCCGGTGTTGAAAACTGAGCGTGCAACGGGGATCATGTCGGTATGGAACCGAATGAGGAGGAGTACCGTGTTTCGACGCATCGGGAAGCTGTGGCGTCTCTGGGAGATCTACTCCCTGGTCCAGTCCTTCACCCCCGCCGGCTATGCCGCGGACAAGGCGTGGAACTATATCCTGGACCGCCTGCGGGCCCGGGACTGGGCCTTTCTCATCTTCTCCGGAGTGTTGGCCTTCGCCTGGGGATTGGAGGGTATCAACTGGGGCGTTCAATTGGTCCTCTTCATGCTGCGCGGCTTGGGGGTCTCCCACACCGTGTGGCCCCAGGGCCCTGTGTTGTCCGCCCTGGGCCACCCCACGGTGGATCGCGTGGTATGGTGGCTCGTCGCCGGCCTCCTTTTGGGGGTGTCAATCCTGCGTTGGTTTCTCGCGTTCATGCGCCACCTGTGGGCTTCCCGCCCGCACGGGGTGTTCATCGGAGCATGGCACAAAACTGCCACAGGAGGCGACGTCTTCGTGCACCAGAGCGGGCCGGACGCGCTGCGCACCAGGCAAGGCGGGCGGGCCGTTCCGGCGCAGGTTCTCCCTGCCGGATGGCTGTCGTTGCTCCTCGCTTGGGTCGCAGAGATCCTCATCTTCACGTGATCCGGCACGGACGCCGGGACCGGCTTATGCGGGCCCCGCCGCGCCGGCCGGATCGCCCAGGGACTCGAGGACGTCCGACAGGGAAAATTCTGCAGCCGCGATGGCCTCATCGGCCACGCCATAATACATGCGGATCCGGTCGCCCTCCAACAGTGCCCCGCATGAGAACACCACGCCGCCGAAAAAGCCGTTCATCTCGTAGGCGGTCTCGGGTGCGAGGATGGGTTCCTTGGAGCGGGCGATCACGCGGCCGGGATCGTCCAGATCCAGCAGCGCCGCTCCCATGGCATATCGGTTGTCCGCATCCACGCCGTGGTACAACACCAACCATCCCTTTTCGGTCCGGATGGGCACCGCACCCCCGCCGATGCGCTGGCCGTCCCACATCCCCGGCCGGCGGCCGAACAGATACCGGTGATTCCCCCAATGCCGCAGATCCGGCGAGTCGGCGATCCAGATGTCGAGCGCGCCCATCCCCCTCGGCGCAGGCCGGTGCAAGGCGAAGTAACGTCCCTCGACGGCCTCCGGGAACAACACCACATCCTTGTTCTCCGGGGGGAAGATCAATCCCATGCGTTCAACCTTTTGGAAATCGCGGGTCACTGCCAGACCCACGGCCACCCCGTAACCGGACACCGCGGTATACGTGATGTAATAGGCGTCGCCGATCTTCGCCACTCGCGGGTCCTCCACCCCGAAGGCCTCATACGGGGTCTCCGGCTGTATGAGCGGCTTTTCATCCACGGTGAAGTGGCGGCCGTCCCGGCTTCGCGCCACTCGCAGGTGGGACATCGACGTCAGCCACACCGTCTCCAGGGTGTCGGCACGCCGGACCGCACGAGGATCGCTGAAATCGTACGCCGTGTCCGACCGGTCAAACTTCTGTACTTTCGTCTGTCCAGAGGCGGGATCGTACACGGGTACGCCCACGGTTTCGGACGTGGCCGCTGCCTGTTCTGCGACGCGAAGCAGGAGGATCACCTCGTCCCCGTAACGCGCCACGCCGGCATTGAATGCCCCGATGACCTTCAGGTCCGGCCGAGATGGCGGTACATCCTTTGGAGTGAGCAGAGGATTCTCGGGAAAGCGAATGGCCTGCACCTTTATCCCTCCGTGCCAACCGTCCGCGACGGTTGATTTGAATCCTGATCCTAATGTGTCCCATCCGCTTTGGCAATCCTCGGACCAGTTCGTCCATGTTTGTCCTTTCAACTTGACAAGGGAACGCCAAAGGTCTATGTTTCATACGGGACAAACCGAAAGGGTTACGAGACCTCTCGGTGACACGGCAGACATCCTGTGAGGGAGTAGCTGCCGCGGCTCAGCACCGCGGATGATGTGCGCCGTCAGTACGGTGAATGCGGGTCTGGCACCAGCTTCACCCGGCGCCTTCCATGGCACCCATCCGAAATCAGGGACCATGAGCGAGACTTACAGTCCATGCGGAGGAAATGGGAGAGAACCGCCTCATTCCCCGCTGCGGACTGGGTCTCGCTTTTTGCTTTTATGATGCGCCTGCCGGCTGTCCTCGTTCGCATTCTGGAGGTGTCCTCATTGGATTGGATTTTGCTCGTCGCCAACGTCGCGCTGGTCAACATCATCCTGTCCGGAGACAATGCGCTCGCCATCTCCATGGCAGCGAGCCGGTTACCGGAAGCCATGCGGAAGCGGGCGATCACGCTGGGCAGCACCATCGCCATCCTGCTCTTGATCCTCTTCACCGCAGCCGGCACGTTCATTATCCGGCTTCCGGTGCTCAAGACCATCGCCGGGGTGATGCTGTGGTGGATCGCCGTCCGGCTGGTCCTGGAGCACATACGTCCTGCCACCGAAGAGGCCGCGACCGTATCCGCCCAGCCCACCCAACTCTGGAAAGCCATCGGCGCGATTGTCGTCGCGGACCTCGGCATGGAGTTGGACAACGCGATGGCCATGCTCGGCGCGGCCAACGGCCGGTTGAGCGTCCTGTTGGTCGGGTTTCTCTTCACTATCCCGTTTCTCATCTTCGGAAGCCGGTTCATCTCCAAGGTGTTCGATCGACTCCCGTGGATTGTGTACCTGGCGGCGGCTTATATCACCTGGATCGCCGGCCGCATGGCCGCGGACGACCCAATCTTTCTCCGCGCCCCCTGGCATCCGTACATGCACAGGGTGGCGCCGGTGGCGTTCGTCGCCGTCTTTGTGGTCACCACCCTCCTGCTCATCCTGTCGTTCCGGCATCGCGGCGTTGCGCCGGACGCCCGAGCCGCGACCGCAGCCGCGGCCGACACGCAAGGGACCACCCGTTCGTAAGAGGGCACGCTGCATAAGGCCGGCCTCCACGTGCATCCTATCGGATATCCGCAGGAGGGGGGCATGGATGTGCAACGGGATCGAACGGATCGGCGAGAGACGGAGCGCCATCCAGTCGCGCGCACGGAAGAAAATGAGCTGCACGACCTGATCTCGTCTCTCGATGAACACCAGCGGCGGCAGGTGCGTGCGTATATCGAACGGTTGAAGCTCGGCCAAGCCCGGTACAGCGGGCCCCAGAACGGTCTGTACACCGGTGAGTTTCCGGATCGCATCGGGGGTTTTGTGCAGGACCCATGACACATGCATGCTCCCTGCAGGACCGGCGTCAGGATAGAGTGAACGGAAACACCCAGGTCCCCGTGACCTCCCCCACCCGATGGACGATAAGTTCGTAGCGGTGCCCCGGTTGCAGCGGCGCGGTCATGACCTTCATCTCCACAATCCGTCCACGCATGTCAGTTCCGGCGGACAGCATCGGATACCGTTCACCGCTGTCCAGGCAGACCACCTCCGGCCGATCATCGGCCTTCACCGACGATGTTCTCCCGGAGGGCGCCGACCGTTCACCGGACAGACGAAACTCCGCGCTGCCCTGGGTGAGGAGGATGGTGTCGAGCCGCAGGGTCACCCCTCCATCCGACGCGCTCCGGTTCACCGTGACGGTGCGCTCCGAACCCGCCGGGTTTTGCATCCAACTGAGCACCCAATGACCTGACCGGTGCTTTTCCTGTGACCCGTCCGCCGTCTGCCATTCCATCTCGTCGATATGCAACGCCAGACGCAGTCCCAGGGCCAACTTCCACGCGGGCACGCCATCGAATGTCAACTCCCCCGCTCCGGTCTCCGTGTCCCAGTGGCCGCTCGAAAACCGGTACACGTGGCCGAACTGATCCGTGATGGCGACCCTGGATAAGTCGGGATTCCACCAGCCACCATCGGAGACGGCGCCGTCGATCCGCATGAACAACACGATCCTGGCGCTGTCCGCGTACGCCCCCGACACGTGCACGGTCAGGCCGTTGTCCGTCGCCGACACATCCAGCGTCTGGATGCCTCCCTCGTGGGCGAGGCGCGCCAAACCTCGATCCTGGGGCAGAATCAACCACTGCGCACCGGGAACGCCCTCGACGGCGGCGTAGACGGTCTCCGCCCAATTGGGGGCGTAATACAGTGCCGCCCGCGCTCCCATCACGACCGCGGCGCACCCGGCCAGACCGAGGGCGCTTCGCCGGAACCATCGGATCGCACGCGGCCACCCTCCCGGCTGCCCGTCCGTCGATGAACGTACCGCCTTCCGCACCATATCCGGCACGTCCGCCGCCACCGGGGGTGCGGTTTCGGCAAAGTAGCGCCGCAGGGCCTCTTCCAGCTCTGCGATTCGTGCGTCGACCGGCTGTCTATCTTCCGTCATCCGCCTCATCCTCCGTCCGTCTCGCCGCATTCCCATCTCCGGGCACCGCGATGCCCTCCGGCCAACTCGTCCGCCTCACGCAGCCGCCGCAACGCACGGCTCAGGCGCGCCTTCACCGTCCCTTCGCGCATCCCCGTGATGGCCGCGATTTGCTGCACCGTGAGATCCTCGCCGTATCGCATGGCCAACAACTGTCGATCCCGCTCCGGAAGCGCGGCCAGAAGCTCTCCGATCCACATGCGATCCAGCGCACGCTCCTGCGGGATACCCTCCGCGGCCGCATCGGCATCCACATCCCAACGGAGGTCAGTTGGCCTGGTTCGGCGCCGCTCATTCAAGAACAACCGCCACAAGATCCGGAGCATCCACGCCTCCGGAGAGGCCCGGATACGGTGGCGCGTTTGCCATGTGCGGGTCAGCGCCTCCTGCACCAGGTCCTCCGCCCGCTGCACGTCGCCCGTCCATCGGGCCGCCAGCCGCAGCGCCCGCGGCACGACCGCCTCCGCGAAGCGGGTAAACCCATTCACATCCTGAAGTTCTTCCGGCCATGTGTCTGTCTTGGGACCATCCACAAACTCTGCCTCCTTGCACCCCTCACCTGAATGACACACGAGTCCGCAAAAACGTTGCAGGCCGCCGGACAATATACCGGCGGCCCCATTCTGGCGGGATGCTGCTGTGCATGTTACGGCGCGCTCACGGGCTTTCACGGCGACGGCCCACTTCACCCGCAATACGATCTTCCCCTAGCGACACCATGGCGCTCACAAGCCTGCCAGCGCGACCGTCCCGAGCGCCCGCAGGTCGGCGACCATCCGATGCCACGATTGCGGCTTGTTGGGCAGCACCGTGTAATACCGCTCCAGAAACGACGCCACGAGCGACGCATCGATCACCGATTGGTCTTCGTCGGACGGCCAGAAGCACAGGTCCAGATTTCCGACCGCTTCCCCGTCGTTCTGCCAGGACGGGTGCACGTAAAGGAAGTCAAGCCGGCGGAATCCGAGGTGGGAAAGTACCTCCCGGCGGACGACGGGGTGCATCACAGTCAGTCCGCCGAAATCGTGCTGCGAGATGCGCTGCGGATCGTAAACTTCGGCAAACAACCCGATCAGCCGCCGGCCGCTTTCCGCCGCCCACGCCTCCATGTCGCGCAGGCGATGGCGCCACAGCAAACGCCCCACCGACCGCCCGGGCTCGGTGATGATGGTAAAATCAATCATGCCCACTTCGAGATCCGGGTAATACCGGTACTCGGTCGCGCCCACGACCTGGCCATCCTCCACGGCCACCACCACGCGCAATCCCTCGTCTGCCAACGGCTCCGCCCATTCGTCGAACGCGAGCACTTCCTCCGGCGGAAACACCCGTTGCAGGAGTGCGTACAGGTCGGCAAAGCGCGGATCGTCGATGCGGGTGACGCGGTGAAGCTCCATATCCACTCCTCCTTTTCACGCAAGGAACGGGTTTTTCCATTCCATCAACACGGCGTGGTTGCGGGATTCCTCATCCTCCAGGTAGCCTGGCACCACCGCCACCGGCGTGCGTCCGCAGCGCAGTAGGAACGTCAAAACCGGGTCCTGAAGATCTCCCCGGACCACCGCATCCACGTACGCCTCGGGACACATCCGGTCGGCCACTCGGTGGTAGCCCGGCATGCGGCCCCCGCCCAACAACCGGATGAGGCGCTTATGCACCACCAGGTGATACATGGACTGCATCAACCACTTACCGAGGCCGAGCCGGCGGTAGCGTGGCCGTACGCTGATGTCGACCACGTACAGGGTGTCGCCGTCCGGCCGGTGCGTGCGGATGTATCCCTCGTCCGTCATCTCCGCCCAGGTGTGGCGGGGAGCGGCGGGATCGAACCGCACCATCATCGTCGTCATCGATCCTGCCAGCTCTCCCTCCACCTCAACGCACAGGGCCCCCTCGGGGAAACGCGTCACATGCTCCCTCAACTGTGTCTCGTTCCACCAAAGCTCGGAAGGGAACGGGGGCGGAAAGCACTCGCGCTGGATGTCGATGAGCCCGTCGAAATCCGCCTCCGTGTAGTTGCGGATGCGGGCGCGGCGCGGCGTGGCGCCATCAAACACGTACCATTCCTGGCGGTACATGGGGACCTCCTCCTCGTCCCTGGCGTCAACGAATCTCCCCATACAGGTTTGGCCGGCGATCCTGCCACGTGCGCACGGAACCGCGATCGCGATGGCGGCGCAGAAGTTCCAGGTCGAGATCGGCGGTGATGATCATGTCCTGGTTCACCTCGCCCTCCGCCAGGACGCCCCCCGGTGGGAACGGCAAATCGTTCGGCGTGACGACGACCGCCTGGCCCACGTTGGACCGCATCCAATCGACCGTCGGCAGAGCACCCACGGTGCCGGTGGTGATGACGTACACCTGATCCTCGATGGCCCGTGCGTGACTGCAGTAACGCACTCGGTAAAACCCGTGCTTGTCGTCGGTGCAGCTCGGGCAAAACAGCACGTCTGCACCGCGCGCCCGCGCCATTCTGGCGAGCTCCGGAAACTCGATGTCATAGCATACGAGGATGGCGATACGCCCGCCTTCAGTTTCGAACACCTGCAGGGCGTCCCCCGGATGGATGCGCCACTCCTCCACCTCCGTCGGCGTCAGGTGCAGCTTGGGCTGCTCATGGACGGTGCCATCGGGTGTGAACAGATGCGCCACGTTGTACAGCCGGCCACCGCGCTCGATGATGTGCGTGCCCCCGATGAGATACATGCCGTGATCCCGAGCCAACCCCCGAAACAGGTCCAGATAGGCGGGTGTGAACGAGGGCAGCGCCTCAATGGGCAGGGCCTCTGCCTTACTGTCCCCGATGGACATCAGCTGCGTCGTGAACAGCTCCGGGAAGAGCACGTACTGTGCGGAAAACTCCGCCGCGGCCTTGACGTAATGGGTCACTTGGCGTGCAAAATCGTCAAAATGAGAGATGGTGTGCAGATGGTGCTGCACCGCGGATACGCGCATGGTCATGGGCATCTCCGTCCTTTCCAACGGCGATTATGGGTGATACAATCCCACAAGGCAAGTACGTACAATCGGGAACCATAGTATCCAAGAGGGAAGTAGCTTGGGCGTGAGGAGCCCATGTGCCCATTGGGAGGTGAGACGGATGGGGGATGCCGCATTTCGGGAAGCGGTGGAGACAACGTTAAGCGTGATCGGCGGGAAGTGGAAACCGATGATTCTTTGCCACCTGCAGGACGGGGTGCTCCGATTTGGCGAGCTGCAGCGCCGCCTCGGCGGAATCACGGCCAAGATGTTGACACAGCAGCTGCGGGAACTGGAACAGGACGGCCTCGTGCACCGTGAGGTGCATGCTCAGATCCCACCGTGGGTGGAGTATTCCCTTACCGAGCTCGGACGCACGACCAAGTCCGTGTTGGAGGCCATGTCGGCCTGGGGCCGCGCGTACCGAGCCGAACTGTCTGGACTCCACCGGGCGGAGTGACGCGCCGTGGGCTGCATTTACCGTCACCCGCCGGCAAGAGCCCCCAGTGCGGCCAACGCCGCCTCCGCCGCGCTGCGGATGGACGCGGGTGCCTGCTCCACATCGATCACGCGCACCCGCGCGATGTCCGCCCCTTTCTTTCCCGGTTCCACAGGGCGCTCCAGGCAGCGGACGTTGATCTCCAGCTGATTCGGGTCATCCGCCCGGTCCAGCCCCACCAAGCACTGCACACCGCGCCCGCCTTCCACCCGGTCCATCGAGAAGATCCGCTCGTGCTGCTTCGAAAACCCGTGGCGCAACAGAATCTCCTGCGCCTGTTGCAATTGACTCATGGCGATCCGCAAACGCCGCCCCTCCCTTCACGTGACTAGTATCATCCAGAGATCCCTATTCGAGTACCCGAACCGTGACGGGAAGCGTGAGGCCCAAACACGCCGGAATGCTCACAAAACGGACTCGAATCACCATGGAACCTCCTCCACACGAGATGGGCGAAAGAAAAGGGAACACACATTCGAACCTGTCAGTGAAAAGGTGACACGGTAGTCCTCATGATATCGCACAGCCTGGCGAAGCGCACATGTATCAGAACCCTGCCGCCATGCCGTCACCACGGGGATCTGCCCCCCCATGACGGACTCCAGAGCGCGGGTCAATCCAGATGGCTTGGGCATGGCCCATGCGATCATCCCACGGGTCCACCATCACCACGTCGTGACCCCTACGGACCAACTCTTCGACAACATGCACGGGAATTCTTGACTCCAGATACACGTGGGTGCTCTGTTCCCCCCATGTGCGCCCATAGAGCCAACGTGGTGCATCAATCGCCGTTTGAATATCCATGCCCATGTCCAGGATCCGCGTGACCAGAGCCGCTTGTGTCTGAGGTTGTCCGTCTCCCCCCATGGTTCCGTACACCATCTCCAATGCACCATCCCCATGAAGAACCATGGCAGGATTCAACGTGTGGAAAGGGCGCTTTCCAGGTGCAATCCCGTTGGGGTGTCCCGGACTCAGGACGAAAGAGCAACCTCTGTTCTGAAGCAGTACACCCGTATTCCCCGCTACGACCCCAGAACCAAAATCGAAATACAAACTTTGTATCATGGACACGGCGTTCCCCCGTTCATCGACCACACCCAGCCATACGGTGTCCCCTTCCACCATCGCTGATTTGCTCACAGTTGCGGCCGTGTCGATGTCGATCCGCTTCGCATACTCCGCCGCGCGGGTCTTGGAGAGCAGGGCGTTCAAGGGAACTTCTGCAAAATTCGGATCGGCCACCAGGTCCCTGTCGGCAAACACACACTTGGTGGCCTCAATCATCAAGTGATAATAGTCGGCAGAGCCATCGGATATATCGTTAACAGGAAAACATTCCAGTATGTTCAATAGCGCCAAGGAAAGGATCCCTTGACTCGGAGGCGGGACGTTCAGAACGGTCCAGTCCCTGAAACGGGTGGTCAACGGTTTTGTCCACTCGCACCGGTAGTGAGCAAAGTCCTCTTCCTCCAGGAGACCGCCCAAACGCTCTAATTCTCTACAAATCTCCTTTGCAACCCACCCCTCGTAGAACGCCTCTCGGCCGCCCGTTGCAATCTGCGACAACGTATTCGCGAGTTCGACCTGCACAAAGCGTTCGCCCCGGCCATAAGGAGAACCATCGGGCTTCAAGAATGTTTTTCGGAATCCAGCAAAACGTTCCAGACCCCCAGACACCACTGACGCCCTGCCGATGGCCTTACGCAACCACACTGCATGGCTTGGCGACACTGGAAAACCGTGCTCGGCATAGTAGATGGCGTCACGAAACAGCGAAGAGAATGGCTTCCGGCCACCCAACCTTTCCTTGGAGTACCTGTATGCCTCGCACCACCCATCCACGGCCCCCGGCACCGTCACGACCGACAGCGGACCCCGCCTGGGAATGGCGTCTTCCACACCCGCGCTCCGCAACGTCTGGAAATTGCACTGGCGGCCGGCTGTGCCCGCTGCAATCAGAGCGTCCACATCACCGGTGTTCGCGTCATAGAAAAGCCAAAAGCTGTCTCCCCCCACACCGTTCATGTGCGGATACACCACGGCCAATACTGTGGCGGCCGCCAAGGCGGCCTCAACCGCATTGCCTCCGTCGCGCAACACGGACAACCCCGATGACGTCGCCAACCAGTGGGGAGACGTAACCATTCCGCGCGGCGCGAGAACACTGCGAAAGCCTTGCATCAACCTTCCACCCCTTCCATGCGCACCGGGAGAGACCTGGATCCGGTTGTCCGCTGCGCCCAGCGTGCCCTCGCAGGACGCAGCACGACGAAGGCGAGGAATGCGGTCAGGAGGTCCAATGAAGCCACGAGTAAAAAGACCGGTGTCCAACTCCCGGTCACCTCGCGGAGGTAAGCGGAAAAAGGACCTCCCAGTAACGAACCGATCCCTTGCGCAATGTACAAAAACCCGTAGTTTTGGGTTGCATATCTGGGTCCAAACGTGTCCGTCAATGTCGCGGGAAACAACGAAAAAATCTCTCCCCATCCAAAGAACGCCAGACTCGTTAGCAACACGAACGCCACCGGGTGGTTCCTCAACCCGAGCAACAGCAGAATCGCACCCGCCTCCAACGTGAATGCCAATGTCATCGTGGCTTCACGTCCAATTCTGTCGGAAACCCATCCAAAGAAGGGCCGAGTCAGACCGTTCGCCAGACGTGAAAGCGTCAGCGACAGCGGCAGGGCGCTCATCCCGAAGACCAGTGCTCCACTGACCCCAAAATCCTTGGCAAACGGGCCCACTTCCGACGTGATCATCAATCCGCTCGTGGACAGAAGAGACATCATGAGGAACATCAACCAAAACAGTGGCGTCCGCAGCACCACCTGCGGCGGATGGCTCATGTCGTGCGTGTCCGTGGCGAACGAGACCTCTTGGGCGTCACCGCGATCCCGTTTGTCGGAAACGACAGACGTCGTCGGTGGTTTCTTCAAACCCTGGGCGGCGACAAGAACCACCATCCCCTGAACAACGCCAAACCAAACCAAGGTTGAGGCGTATCCGTAGGCCTTCAAACTGTGGGTGATGGGAAACGTCGTCAGAATTGCGCCCATTCCGTATCCGGCCGCGACCAAACCGCTCGCCAAACCGCGTCGATCCGGAAACCACCGGACCATCAGCCCGACAATGCCCACGTAGACGATGCCAGTGCCGAGCCCCCCCATCACCCCGTAGGACAGATAGAGCGCGAACACGCTTTGCGCGAAGGCAGCCAATACCCAGCTGAATCCTGTCAACACCCCTCCGAAGGCAATCAGACGGCGCGGACCAAAATGCTCAATCAGATAAGCCTGCACCGGTGAAAACCATGTCTGAACTACCACCAGCAGCGTGAATGTCACCTGGAGCACGGTCAGCCCAACATCGAACCGCGACTGCAAATCCCCCACAAACAACGTCCAGGTGTACTGAGGACTGGAGATGGCCATCATGCACACAATTCCAAGAACTAACTGGACCCACCTGGTCGATCCGATGGTCGTACGGCTCTCCTTCATCTTGTACAACCTCCCTATGGCTGCCATTGCGCCTTGGTCCCTTCGCCCCTGCAACGTAATGTCAATTTACATGCATAAAACTTACCACACCCTTCACAATCATGCGTGCACGGTGTCAGTATACGAAACATGAACCACAATTCACAACATGTAATGTTAGTTTTCATTACATTAATTCGTTATCTGACACAGAGGCAGACGCACCGAGATAATGCTCGCCCCATCGCGTGCGTTCCTTTGGAGCACGGACTGGCATGTGGTGTTCGAACTCGGTGAAGGCCGTCAGGACGAGACGGAACTCACCCTTCTGCACGGCGGCTGGGCCGCGGACAAAGCGACACGATTCGGACAACCTCATACCGCCCTGAGGCCCTGACAACCCTCGTGGTCCAACTGCAAGCCCTGCGCGTGCGTGTCCGTCAGGACAGGGAGGGCTCCGCATCGCAGCTGGACGAACTCGTCGCCGTCGTCCGCCGGAGCTTTCAGGACGTGCGCCGGAAGACGAGGACGCCGGTGCGCTGATGGACGCCATCCGCGTGGTGCACCGCGGACATGCGCTGTACCGGACGGGGGCGGCCGCGGAAGTGCTGGGACGGATCGTGCAGAGTCCGCATGAAGAACCTTTCAGTAGAGAAGGAGAAGAAATGGAGTACCTCGGGGAACGCGGTGACATAGGAGACGTCGCGGAACCCCTCACCGACCGCGAATTGGAGGTATTGCAGGAGATGGCGTGGGGGTTACAAAACTAAGTCGCAAGCAAGAAAACATCCACCGCGTGACAGACAACCGCGCGCGGCCGTTTGAGATATCCTCCCGTAAGAACCCGTTGAGGCTGACGCTCCAACACCTGTGTCGATTCGCACAGGAGCTCAAAGAAGGAATCTCCACGTGCAGTATGCGAAAGATGTCGTCATCGGCATCGTTCTGCTCGTCTGGGTGGCCCAACGCCAACTTCGCCCAGGGCCGCGCAGCCGTTCGCTAGTCTGGACAGGCAGCTACACCCCGAGATTTTTGCGCGCCCACTCGATGGCGCTCCAGCGGTCGGAAACGGTCAGTTTTTGGTAGATGTGGTGGATGTGCGTCTTCACCGTCCCCAAAGAGATGCCGAGGTGCTTCGCAATCACCCGGCTCGGCATGCCGGCTGCCATCAACATCAACACCTCCCGCTCCTTGTCCGTCAATCCCTCTACCAGCCCTCCGTCCGGCCGACCGACAGAGACACCTCGGGCGGCCGACGCGGACAGCGTACCCGCCCGGTCCGAACCTCTCGCCGCGGCCTCGAGCCGCTTGCGCGCCATGGCCAAGGCCGGGGTGGCGCCGATCCGTTCGAAGTACGCGCACACCTCACGCATCTCCGCCTCGGCTTCGGCGGTGCCGCCGAGCCACGTGCTCCTACTCAACCGGATCAGCGCCAGCTCAAAGGGAAACTGGCAGCGTTCGGCCAGCGCCATGGCGTGCTCGAAATGCGCCCTGGCCGTGTTTCGGTCCTGAACAAGGGCGGCGAGTTCGCCGAGTTTCCGGTGGGCCTCCATGAGGGTAAGGCTGGAGCGCACGGCCTCGGCGTCCTGGAGGGCCATTTCGGCTTCCTGCCGCGCCCGGACAGGGTCGCCAAACGCCTGATAGTACACCGCACAGGCCAGACGGACGTTCGCCCGGAAAAATGGTGCAGCGTTGAGGGCGGGCCAGCGCAGAGCCGCCTCCATCCACGCTCGTGCCCGCGCCTCGTTCCCCAGGGCGGTGTACAGCTCCACCCGCAAGGCATGCACGAGCACCATCAGGTTGCTGGTGATGGCGAACGGTTCGTCGGGTTCCATGGGTGCCAAGGATTCGAAGAAAGGCCGCGCTTCTTCGGGGGCCCCGCTGATGAGCAGGACCCGGCCGGCATAATACGCGAGCGTTCCCTCCATCGCGGCAGGGGAGGATCGAACCGCCTCCACCAAGTTGTGATAGGCGCTCTGCCAATCGCCTCGGAAGAAATCGTAGACCCCGGTCAACGAAAACCCGCGTCCGAGGCGGGAATACCCTGTCAGCCGCCACGCCCGATACTCGAGTTCCCGAAGCCTTTGGGCGGCTTGATCGAGCTCCTCCGGCCGCTCGGCCGGCCCCACCACCCGCACCAGGGTCTCGTCCCACGCCGCCACCACGGCGCTGGCGTAGTCGCGAAGCTGCACTGCCCCGTCCACGGCGCGCGCGCACCCGTCCGCCGCCTCCGCCAAGTGTCCCTGCAGGAAATGAAGGACCATCGCGGTGACCCCGATCTCCATACGTGCCGGGGGCAAGGCCCGCTTCGAGATGCGCTGGAGCAGTGCCCCGGCTTCCTCCAACTGGCCGACCGTGACATACGTGTGGATGAGCAGCATGGCCATCCGTGGAAACCCGGCCGGCCCGCCGAACAGGTCCTGCTCCAGGCGCCGGTACTCCGGGTCGTCCAACATCCCCTCCTGGGCCGCCATCAGGTCCAGGGCTTCCTGCAGGAAGCGGGGATCGTTGATCCGCTTGTACGCGGCCGCCCGCAGGTACCGCGCCCACAGGGCGATGGCCGGCCGCCCTGCGGCCTGTGCGGCCGACTCCGCCTCCTGGCAGACCGCGGCCACCTGTTCCGGGGGCTCCACCGGCAGACTTCGCGCCAATTTGAGGAGGATCTCAGGCCGATCCGCGTGTCCCTCCGGCAACCGTTCCAACGCGCGCAAATAGCGGGTCCTCGCCTGGGCCAAGGCCCCAGCACCCGCGCTCGATCGCCAGCGGCACAGAAGTACGCGGCGGCCCGCGGATCGCCCGCCTGGCTCAGATGGTGAGCAATTGTATCGAGGTCCACATCGCCGCGGCCCGCCAGCACCTCCGCAATTCGCGCGTGACACCGGCGACGGCGCGCGCCGCGCAAGTGCTGAAGCAAGAACTCCCTGTACAGCGCGTGCACGAACACCATCTCGTTCCCCTGCGTGCCCTCCGGATGGATGACATGGAGCGCTACGGCTGCATCGAGCGCGTCCGACAGGTCCTCCTCGGACATCGGTGCCACGACCTCCGCCAAATCGGCATAACTGAACCATTCTCCCAGCAACGCGGCGGTCTCCAGCACCTCCAAAGCCCCTGCAGGCAACCGCTGCAGACGGCTGTCGATGGCCTGTTGGAGTGTTTCCGGCAGCGGATCGTCCGGCATGGGCACGCGCCCGGTCCGGAGGAAAGGCTCCGTCAATTCCCGCACGAACAGGGCGAGCCCGGAGGTGCGCGCGTAGACCCGATCCGCGATCTCGGCGAGAGAAGCGCCAGACGCCGCGGCAGCATCCGCCCAGGTTCCCCGCGCGCCCGCAGCGGGCTCGCGCCGGACCTGCGCCCAGCCTTCCTTCACCGTTTTATCCAATAATTCTGCCACTTCTTCCCGAGTCAATCGCCTCATCCGAATCCGTACCGCTCCGTACCGCACCATTTCGGGCAACAAGTGCCAAAGCGGGTGCCTTCGCGTCAATTCATCCGTACGATACGTTCCGATGACGAGGACTGGCCAGTCCCGCAACTGGGTCACCAGGTGGCGCAGGATGTCCAGGGAGGCCGTGTCCGCAGCGTGCACATCCTCGATGTGCACGGCCAAGGGCTGACCCCGGTGGCCCAACCAGTGGGCTATCATCCCCGCCACCTCGTGGGCCGACCATTGGCTGGGCGAGGAACCGAACGGAGCCGGCAGGGTGTCGCGATCCCATCCCTTGTCCTGGTGCAATCGCCGGATCATGTCCAGCCAAGGGCCAAAGGGCGGATTTTCGTCGCCTCCCAGGCAGTACGCCGTGACCGATGATGTGCTGGTGCGCGACAGAACCTGTCGCACGAGGGAGGTCTTGCCGGCGCCCGCCTCCCCGTTCACGATGACCACACCCCCGTGGCCCGTTTCGGCGGACCGCACACGCTCCATCAGTTCAGCCTGCTCTTGGCGCATGCCGATATAGGGAAACCTCTCCAAGGAAGATTATCCCTATCGAAAAATGGGCTACATTTATAATATTCTCACACTTAGCAGGCGCTATCAAGCGCACTCCACGCCGCGTCAAAGCGGCTGCAAAGCTTCCCACGCCATGACCGCCCGTTCGGCCAGTACCTGCGAAACCACCGGATCCGGTCCGAGCGGCGGTGCCACGACCCACGGCGGGCTCCCTTGGACAGGTCCCCCCGCCCCACCGGTGCTCGTGTGGGCCAGCGGCTCGACGCCACCGGTCTCGAACGCGCCATCCGATCCTGCGTGCCATGCTGCTCGAAGGCGCTCGGGCAGTGTCTGCGTCAGGTAGCCGTCAAACAGCAGATACGGCAAGACCACCACCCGCTTCGGCCGCTCCGCCGCCAACCGACTCGCGG
This sequence comes from Alicyclobacillus macrosporangiidus CPP55, assembly GCF_000702485.1. GTDB lineage: Bacteria > Bacillota > Bacilli > Alicyclobacillales > Alicyclobacillaceae > Alicyclobacillus_H > Alicyclobacillus_H macrosporangiidus_B. The sequence continues at coordinate 815,125 of NZ_JNIL01000001.1, forward strand.
CCGTCTCCACCGCCGCACCGCGCCCGGCCAGCACGCCTGCGGCGAACCGCTCGGCGCCGCACATCTGCCCAATGTCTGCCGCCATCCGCAGGAACGCCTCGTGGGCCTCCTCGTCCCGGTTCCCCCGCCCCACCACCAGCAGGGCGTCCCCGGGTGCCATCCATCCCGCCGCGCGACACCGCTGGGCCGCCAACGCCACAAGCCGGTGATCCTCCCCCAACACCGGCCCGAGACAGACCTCAGCATCCGGATGCGTGCGGACGAACGCCTCCACTTGGGCCGGGAGGTCGGTCTTCCAGTGACCCCCCGCGAACAAGAGCACCGGGATCAGCGCGATGTGCCGGACGCCCCGTGCGTACAGAGCCGCGAGAGCGGCTGGAACCTCGGGATCGCGCAGTTCCAAATACGCGATCTCCACCACCGCCGACCGCACCACCGCCCTGGGCAGCTTCGCCGCCGCCTGGTGCACGGTCCGCAGAAACATTTCGGTGCCCGCCTCACTGCGCGTGCCGTGACCGACGAACAGCAATGCCTGGGATCCTGCCCTACGCCGGTCGACCCGCGCCTTCATCGTCCCGCCTCCCACGCGCCGATGGCGCCTTGGATGTCCGCGCCTCCGCCGTCCGCCAGCCGCCACAGAACGGCCTCCTGGCCGCCCACGCACACCGGTACCGCCGCCACGTCTCCGAGCCACGTGCGGCACACCGCGCGCCACACCGCTGCGGAGACCGGTGAGAGGGCCCACACGAGATCGATCCCGCAGGATCCCCCGGACGCGCCGGATGTACTGGTGGTACCGAACGCTCCACCGCTCGCATGCTCCACGTCCGCCAGCATCCGCTGCAGGCGCAGCCGAATCGCGGCGACATCCGTCTGCCACAGCCGAAGGCTCCGAGGGGCCGGCAGATCCGCTGCCAGCTGATAACGCCTCACCGACGCCACCGGATTCGGCAGGCCATCCACCGCCTCCAGCCACACGGCCCCGGCTTCCGCCGGCAGGACCCCTTCCCCGTCCGCGCCCTGTTCCAGTGTCACGTCCGGGCTCAGCCCGATGCCCGCCAGCGCTTCGGCCGCCTCCCACCCTTCCGTGACCAGGTACACCCGAGCGAGTGCACGCGCGTCGGCCCCCGTGGAACGGAGCGCCTGCCACACCGTCTCGACGCCGATGGCCGTCCGAAACCACCAGACGACGCGGCCATGGTCCCCTTCGCGCTCCGCCCCTGTTGACCCCATCGCGCTGGCGGCCCACTCCGCCGCCGCGTCGCGATGGACCACCGCGGCCGACGCCAGGGGGAGGTCGACCGCCTCCGCCCCGAGCGCCTCGAGGGACTCCGCGCCCTCCAGCGTGATGGAAGAGGACTCCCCGATGACGATCACCCGCCGGCCGAACAGGGGCTGACGTTCGAACCAGGCAAGGGACGGCTGCTGTGCAGCGGCCTCGCCGATGACGATGACGGCGGGATTCCGCAGCCCCGCCGTCCGCACCGCCGCCGGAAGGTCAATCAACGTTGCCCGCACGGTGCGCTGGGCGGCGCGGGTCCCCCAGCGGATGACGGCGGCCGGCGTGTCGGGCGATTGGCCCGCGGCGATCAGCCGATCCACGATGGATTGCAGCGCCCCCATCCCCATCAGGATGATGAGCGTGCCGGCCCATTGGGCGAGTCCCGCCCAGTCGATCCCGCTGGAACTCTGACACTCGTGCCCCGTCACCACGGTGAACCCGGCCGCCACGCCACGCACCGTCACTGGAATGCCCGCAAAGGCGGGCACGGCGAGCGCCGAGGTGACCCCCGGAACCACCTGCCACGGGATGCCCGCCGCCTCCAGCGCCAGCGCCTCTTCGGCGCCGCGGCCGAACACGAACGGATCGCCCCCCTTCAGACGGACGACCGTCTTGCCCGCTTTTGCCAGGCGGATCAACAGCGCCTCAATCTCGCGCTGGGACACCCGGTGATGCCCGGCCTCCTTGCCGACGTCGTACACCTCTGCATCCGGACGGGCGTAGCGCAACAGCCGCGAAGGCGCCAGGTGATCCATCACGATGGCGTCCGCCTCGGCCAGCGCGCGCCGGCCGCGTAGGGTGAGGAGACCGGCGTCCCCTGGCCCGGCGCCGACGAGAAACACGGTGCCGGTGGTCGCGTGCCATCCCCTGCGCCGTGCCATGGTCACGACGCCCCCGGTGCCGCGCTGCGGAAGCGATCGAGGCCGACGCGCCGGCAGAAATCGCCGAACGGCTCTCCCGGTTTGCGCTCTTTCGCGTACGCCTCGAGCACGGGTCGCACGGCGTCCACCAGATTGGCCAGGGGGACCACTTCCTGGAACCTCTCGTTCAGCGCCGTACCCACTTCACTGCCGCCGAGAAACACGTCGTACTTGCCGAGCGTCCGCCCGACGAACGCGATGTTCGCGTTGTACGGGCGCGCGCACCCATTCGGGCAGCCGGTCATGCGCAGGGTGATGCCCGCATCGGCAATCCCGAGCTCCTCGAACAGCCGCTCGAATTGCACAATGACGTCCGGCAGCACCCGCTCGGATTCCGCCACCGCCAGTCCGCACGTCGGCAGCGCCACGCACGCCATGGCGCGCGTGCGCGCCAGGGACCACGCGCCCGGCAGCGGTATGCCTGCCTCGCGCAGGCACTGCTCCACCGCCGCCTTCTGGTCGTCCGGGATGCCGCTGAGGATCACGTTCTGCTGGGTCGTCAGCCGGACCGTCGGCCGAAACCTCTGCACCACTTGCCGCAACCCGGACTTCAACCGCACGGTCTCCGTATCCGTGATGCGACCCTGCGGGATGAACAGGCCCAAGTAGCTCATGCCGTCGCCTTCGCGGTGCCAGCCAAAGTGATCGTCCCCGCTGTTCCAGACCAGCTCCCGCGGCGGTGCCAGGGTGCGGCCGAAGCGCTGCTCCACCTCGCCGCGGAACCAGTCAAGACCGTGCCGATCGATGGTGTACTTCAACCGGGCGAACCGGCGGTTGGACCGATCCCCGAAGTCGCGCTGAACCGTCACGATGGCGGTGACGACGTCTACGACCTCCTCCCGCGGCACATAGGCTAGCGGGCTCGCGAGGCGCGGAAACGTGTTCGGATCCGAGGCAGTCCGCCCCATGCCGCCGCCGGCGAGCACCGTGTAACCCACCACATGCCCGTCCTCCACGTGGGCGACGAGGCCGACGTCGTTATCGTACACGTCGATGCAGTTGTCCCCTTCCGGTGCGAGGGCGACCTTGAATTTACGGGGCAGGTACACGTCGCCGTAAAGGGGCTCTTCCGTCTCGCCGGGCCCCACCTCGACTGGCTCGCCATCCAGCCAAATCTCATGGTAGGCGTGGGTCTTGGCCCCCAGGCGGTCCACCAGGGCCAGCACATCCTCACGCATCTCCGCGCGAAACGGTTCGTGTCCCGGCGCCGGGCAGCAGATGATGTTGCGCACCTGGTCGCCGCACCCGCCGAGCGTAGTGATCAACACCTCGTTGATCTCGCGGATGGTCTCCTTGAGCCGGTCCTTGACGACCCCGTGCAGCTGGATGGTCTGCCGGGTGGTAATTCGTATCGAACCGTACTCGGTCAAGGTGCTCGCGATCCGGTCGAACGCCAGGTACTGGTCCGGCGTCAACACCCCGCCGGGAATCCGGGCGCGTACCATCATGGTCCAGTGGCGGTCCTTGCCTTCCTTTTTGAGCTGCGCACGCAGATCGCGATCATCTTGTTGATACACGCCGTGGAACTTGAGGACCTGTACGTTCTCCTCGGAAAACTTGGCCTCGCCGTCCACAAGCGCCTCTTTCAGTGTACCGCGCAAAAAGCGGCTCTCCCGCTTGATGACCTCGACCTTCGACTCATCGCGCCGTTCAGTCGCCACGCACACCCACTCCTTCCGTCAAGCCTGCGATCAGCACGTCGGCCACCTCGGGCCGCGTGAACTTGGGCGAAGGCCGCTCGCCGCGCCGCAAGATCTCGCGCACCTTCGTTCCCGACAGAATGTACCGATACGCCTGGTCGTGCGGACAGGTCTTCTCCGACGCCATGCCGTCGCACATCTCGCAGTAGAAGCTGTTCTCGAAGAACATTGGCGTGATGCCGATCTCCTCTGGCCGGAAGTGCGAGAAGATCTTCTGCGCGTCGTAGGTGCCGTAATAATGGCCGACACCGGCGTGATCGCGCCCCACGATGAAGTGCGTGCACCCGTAGTTCTTGCGCACCAGGGCGTGCATGACGGCCTCCCGCGGCCCGGCGTACCGCATGGCGGCCGGGTATACCGCCAGCAGCACGCGGTCCTTCGGATAATAGCCGTCCAATAAGACCTGGTAGCTTCGCATCCGCACGTCGGCCGGGATGTCATCCGCCTTGGTCTCCCCGACCAGCGGGTGGAGAAACAAGCCGTCGACCACCTCGAGGGCGCACTTCTGGATGTACTCATGGGCGCGGTGCACCGGATTTCTCGTCTGGAAGCCGACGACGGTGCGCCAACCGCGCTGTTGGAATGCCTGCCGTGTCTCCCGCGGATCGAGACAGAACGCAGAGAACGCCTCCGGCTGCCGGCGGTTCAGCACCCACACCGGGCCAGCCGCGTACATCTCCGGCCGTTGATACAGCTTGCGGACCCCCGGATGCGCCTCGTCGGTCGTGCGGTACACAAGTTCCGCCTCCCGGCGCTTCTCGTACGGATAGATCTGGGTGACCTCGAGGATGCCGTAGACGACGTCGTCCTCCTGGCCGACCAGGGCCACCCGCTCACCGGGGCGCAGCCGCCGGGCCAAGGCCGGGTCGACCGGCAGCGTGATCGGAATCGGCCACACCAGGCCGTTGGACAGGTGCATGGATTCGAGCACGGCGTCGTAGTCCTCTCGGCGCATGAAGCCTGTCAATGGCGAGAACGCCCCGATGCCGATGAGTTCCAGGTCTGAGAGAGACCAGTCCGTCAGCGGGATCCGCCGCAACTCCCGGCTCTCTTCCAGCGCCTCCCGGCGCGCCTCACCGGTGAGCATGCGGTTCACCAGGGCACCGCCGTGGGCGGGGATCGTATCCGTCATCGTCAGCGCCTCCTTGTGTCATGTCACGGTTCTGTCCGCATCGTCGATACGGACGCTGGACGCGTCACTTCAGTAGGTTGTAGCTCGACCAAGACAGCAGCGTCATCAATCCGACGCGCACCACTGGCTCCGGCACACGGACGATGAGCCGGCTGCCCATGAGGATGCCGGGCACGGATCCTACAAGCAGGCTGACGACCATCCGCAGATCGACGTTGCCAAAGGCCAGATGGGCGAGCCCCGCCACACCGGTCACGAGCACACCGGCGGCGATGTCGGTGCCAACCAGCCGCGAGGCCGACAGGGACGAGATCATCGCCAGAACCGAGACGAACAGCGCCCCCGATCCCACCGAGGTCAGGCCCACCAGAAACCCAGCGGCGAGGCCGAGGACAGAGAGCGCCACACGCGGCACCCGCCCGGGGGCGATGGGCGCAGTGCCGCGGCGCTTGCGCCACCAGCGCCAGGCCATCGCCAGCACAATCAGGATGTACATCCCGCCGAGCATCTGTCCGATCACGCGGTCCGCGGCGTCTATCGCAACCTGATGCTCCAGGTACCGAACCACGAGCGATCCCATCAGCGCACCGGGAATGGATCCGAGGGACATCCAGCCGAGTATCCTGAAATCCACCGTCTTCTGGCGGACGTGTTGGATGGTGCCGGCCAGCTTCGTGATGCACGAGTACACCAGGTCGGTCCCCACGGCCAAGGCGGGGTGCATGTGAAAGAGGAAAATCATCATGGGAGTCATCACCGAGCCGCCGCCCATGCCGGTCAACCCGATCAGCAGACCGACGACCCATCCGCCCAGGGCCACCTTCCAATCCATCGGCCGGATCCCTCGCTCCTGTTCTCGGCTGTCGGCTCACCGGTGCAGGCCGCACTCGGCCTTGTCGAACCCGGACCAGCGCCCTGCCCGCAGATCCTCGCCTGGGCGCACGGGGCGCGTGCAGTGGACACAGCCGATGCTCGGATATCCCTGGTCGTGCAGGGCATTGTAAGGAACATCGTGTTGATGGATGTACGCCCAAACCTGGTCCCAAGTCCAGAATGCCAGTGGATTGACCTTGATGAGGCCAAACTTCTGATCCACCTCGAACACCTGAGTGTTGGCGCGGGTCGGTGCCTGGTCCCGCCGAATCCCCGTGATCCATCCATCCAACCCCGCCAACACTGTGGTCAGCGGTTTTACCTTTCGCAAGTTGCAGCAAAGATTCGGATCCCGCGCCCACAGGGCGTCGCCGTACTGGTCCGACTGCTCAGCCACCGTCAATGAAGGGCGAATCTTTCGGAGATTCTGGATTCCGTAGCGAGCCTTGGCCTGTTCGACCAGAGCATAGGTCTCGGGGAACAACAGGTCGGTGTCTAAATAGAACACCTCGGCTTGCGGATTCAACTTCATCAGCATGTCGAGCAGCACCATGTCCTCCGCGCCGAAGCTGCACGCGAGGGCAATACGAGGTATCCGTTCCAGCGCGGTGCGCAGGATGTCCTCGGGACTTCGATGCTGCCACTGGGCGGCCAACACCTCAATCTCCATCGGCTCCAAGGCCAAGTTCGCCACGATCACACCCCATTATTCCGATCAAATTGATATGTTCTATGTTATTGGTTCAGATTGTACTGTCCACGGCCATTGTCGTCAACGTTAAAAATTGTTGCAGTCGGTGAATGCGTGGAGATGAAACACCCCCGTCCCCTTATCCGCTGCGGGCGATGGTGAGCTTTCTCCCTCTTGACGCCAGTCTCCGCCCCGCCCTACAATGCGATCGTGACCACATGGTCACAACCATGACGACACGGTTTGGAAAGGGGTGTCCGCTTGCCGTCCCGGCAATTCTTGAATCTTCCTGCGGAAAAACAAGAGGAAATTCTGCGCGCCAGTTTGCGTGAGTTTGCCCAGCACGGGTATAACGGGGCGTCGACCAACCGGATCGTCGAGGACGCCCGTATCTCCAAAGGGGTGCTGTTCAAGTACTTCGAGGACAAGGAATCGCTGTTCATGTATGTGGTCGATCGCGCGCTCCAAACGTACACCGACGCCTTCCCCACGCGGGACGTGCTCTCGTACGACAGCCCGTTCGAGTGGATGAAGGACGTCACGCTCCGCAAGCTCCGCTTCAGCAAGGAGCGCCCGCTGACCTACCAATTGTTAATGCGGATTGCCAAAGAGCCCGCCCATCCGGTGTACGCAAAGGCGATGGGAAGAATCGCGCGGGCGTCGGAACAGTACCTCGCCCAGGTCGCGGCATGGCTTCCCAACGACGGCCTGCGCGACGGACTGACGTGGAAGCATGTGTTTGCGCTCGTCAACTGGATCACACAAGGGATGGTGGATCAATACGTCGCCCGCCTGCCAGAGGTCGTCGACGAGGACTTCGAGTCGGCGTTCGAGCTCGTTCACGCCGATCTCGATCTCTATTTGGACATCATCCGGCGCGGTGTGTACAAGGAGGAAGGACCATGATTCACCTGTATCAGGTGAGCAAGCGTTTCGCGAACGGCCGCGGGATCGCAGACCTGACCCTGGAGGTCCGGCGGGGCGAGATCCTCGGGTACCTCGGCCCCAACGGGGCCGGAAAGTCCACCACCCTGCGCGTCCTCATGGGGTTTCTCAAGCCGGATGCCGGCCGCGCCACCATCGCCGGGCTGGACTGCTGGAGAGAGGCCCCGCGCATCCAGGCTCGGACCGGTTACCTCCCGGGCGAGATCAGCTTTCCGGAGGGCCTGAACGGCCTCGAGTTTCTGGAACTGGTGGCGGGTATGCGTCACCTTCGCGACACGGCGCGCCGGGACGAACTGATCCGTCGGTTCGAGTTCAACGCCCGTACCCCCATCCGCAAGATGTCCAAAGGCATGAAGCAAAAGCTCGCCATCGTCGCCGCCTTCATGCACGAGCCCGAGGTCCTGATCCTGGACGAACCGACCTCCGGCCTCGATCCGCTGATGCAGCAGCGCTTCCTAGAACTGCTGGAGGAAGAGCGGCAGCGGGGCGCCACCATCCTCATGTCCTCCCATCAGTTTCCTGAGGTGGAGCGCGTCTGCGATCGCGTCGGCATCCTCAAAGACGGACGCCTGATGGCCCTGGAAGACGTGCAGGACCTGCGCGCGGCACAGCGACGGGTGTTCACCGTGGTATTCAACGACCCGCGGGATCGAAGCCATTTGGAACGCGCGGGCTTTCGTGTCGTGCAGGCCCGCGGCGACGAGGTCGACGTGGAGGTGCGCGGCGACTATAACGCCTTTCTGCGAACGCTTGCCCAATGCGACGTCGCCAGCCTGTCCACCCGGGAACTGGATTTGGAAGAGGTCTTCATGCACTATTACGCGGATACCCGAACGGAGGTGCGTCCATGAGCGCCACCTTGTATCGAACCTCCATCAAGATGCACGCCCAGACACTGCTCAGCTTCGCTCTGGGGACCGCCGCGTACCTGTGGCTGTTCATCTGGGCGTATCCCTTTCTGGCCAAATCGTCTACACTGAACAATCTGCTCAAGGACCTGCCGCAGGGGTTGCTCCAGATGATCGGTTACCAGGCGGGCGTGTTGCAGATGAACGACTATCTTGCAGGCGAATTTTACACACTGGTGTACATCGTCATCCTGTCCATCTACGTGGTGACCACCTCCACCCGGCTCATGGCGCATCCGATCGATCGCGGTTGGATGTCCTGCCTCCTGTCCACGCCTGTGTCCAGGGTTCAGGTCACTCTCACCCAGGCCGCCGTCCTCGTCTCGGGCATCGTCCTCGTCGCGGCCCTGACGACGGTCGCCGGCATCCTCGGCGTGCACTGGCTCGCGCCCAACGCCCCCTTCGACGTGCGGCGGTTCGTGGAGATGAATGTCGTCGCCGCCCTGTTGTTCCTCACCGTGGGAGGCTATGGTTTCGCGCTCTCGTGCGTGTGCCCGGACGAGCGCACCACCGCGGGCTCCTCCGCCGCCCTCACCGTGGTATTTTTCGCGACGAAGACAGTCAGCGCGCTGGATGACCACGTGTCGTGGCTGAAGTACCTGTCCTTGTTCACCGCCTTTGATCCGCAGCGCATCACCCACGGCCAAGCCCACCTGGCCGTCGTCTGCCCCGCACTCGTCGTCGCTTCGGCACTGCTGTTCGCGTTCGGCGTGCTCGCGTTCAAACGGCGGCAGATGGCGTTGTGAGGCTGAATGGATGGGCGGTAAGGACGAGGGAGCGGGCGGAGGGATGGGATCCAGTCCGATCCTGGCTTCATATACCGTTGGTGCTCATGGCAGCCGATACTTCCCGTACGTACGTCATATCTCCCGTGCGGCAGAGCTGGATCCACGCTTCTACGCAAGCGGGATCGAACTGCGAACCCGCTCCATCGGCAATCACCTGTAGGGCGCGTTCGTGCGGCCACGGAGCGCGGTAGGCGCGCGTCGACGTCAAGGCGTCGTATACGTCGGCCACCGCCAAAATCCTGGCCAACAGGGGGATGTCCGTCCCACGCAGGCCATCCGGGTACCCGGTGCCGTCCCATCGTTCGTGGTGATGGCGGATCACGGCCAGTTCCTCCGTCATGAAGCCGATGTACCGGCACATGTCGTAGCCGGTGACGGGGTGTTGTTCAATGACGGCGCGCTCCTCCCGGGTCAACGGGCCAGGCTTGTTCAGGATGGCGTCAGGGACCTCGAGTTTGCCGACGTCGTGCATAACGCCCCCGCGCAGGAGCGCCCGCAGCCCTTCCCTGGGGACCCCCATGGTCCTCGCCAATTGCAACGCGAACAGCGCGACCCGGACGTTGTGCCCGGCGGTATACGGATCTTTGCGCTCTGTCGCAAGGATGAGGTTGTACACACTTTCGGAGATGCCGACGCGGAGAAGGTCCAACGTCTGTGTGTGAAGAATCTCCTGGAATGTGCCCTTGACCGTGGTGTTCGATTTGTATTGAACCACGATCCCGTACAACATGGTGACCATCGCCGCGATCAAGACCAGGTGATACAACCACCAAGCCAGCGTCCACATCATGGTCGTCACCATGACGAACTCCGTGATCGCCAACAGGGCGTCACCGACGATGACCGCCGCGTGAACCGGGAAACGGGCCATCTTGAACTGGCGAAAGTACCTGATCATCGCCCACACGTAAAGGGCAATGGTGACCATTGCAACGATACGATGCGTAAGAACGCTGTCCAATGGGATGAAATCGGCGAGGGAAGGATCGACGAGCAGGACCACATGCACCGCTGCCATGACACCGAGCGCGATCGCGACAAATACCCGCCTGCGTTTGGTGAGGCGCCGGATCAACGGGTGATCCGAAGGAAGACTTGACAGACACATCCAAACGGCGCAGACCGTCAGCCCCAACTGTGAGGCGACGATGGGGACTTTGTTTACTCTGGAGATGATGAACCCGGGCGTGGAGAGACCATGGATTAGAAACGAGTTGGCCAAGGACTGGAGGGCCACAAACACCATCATCACGTTCACATCGCGTGCACGAACGCCTGCCCACCCGATGATGGAAGATGCCACGACGGCGGCGATGAAGGCCGCGGACACGACATAAAAATGAAACCCCGGCGCCGGCCGCATCCACGCTCGGAAGGGTGAGGTTTGCAGGACGCCGTAGAGCACCAGGGGAATGGCGATCGATATGAAGAGCCACTTGAGCAGCGACGACGGGGTTCGGGGCATGGGCAGGGCAGACCTCCACACAACGCGTATGAATCGACCAGTTTCGCCATCACAGACACTTCGATGGGAGTGGAGGAAATTCCTTCTGTCGCTGCTAACAAGCTGTATGCGCGATCGATACCCTCACTCGCTCGCTGTGAGGGTGACTGAACACTACAGTCAACCCGGACAGCGGCGTGTGCCTGATCAACGGACCCCGCCAATCCTTCGACATGGAGGTGACAATAATAAAGGTCACTTAACCTCGCGCCCGCACTGCTCAAGGTGGTATACAATAGAAAAAGAGTGCGAATAGTACTACACTCGTTTCAGGTGTGGCTATGAAGATCTTTGTAGGCTTGACCGACAACAACTGGTACAACTATCTTTGCCGCCTTCAGCCCGACGAGGTAAACTTTTGGCAACCCACAGGCAGGCGAACCTTTCGTGCCATCGAAAGGAATGGCCTGTTCCTGTTCAAGCTTCACTCTCCTTTGGACTACATCGTTGGAGGCGGGTTCTTCGTGCGGCACTCCTTTTTGCCCGTCTCCTTGGCGTGGGAAGCCTTCGGTCAGAAGAATGGAACTCCCGATTTTGAAGATTTTATACACGCCATCCACAAGTACCGAAAGACGGACCGGTTCCGTGATCCGGATCCCGTCATTGGGTGTATCATTCTGGCGTCTCCATTCTTCTTCCCGCAACACCAATGGATCCCGGCTCCGGAAGACTGGAAACCGAACATCGTTCAAGGAAAGACGTATGACACCGAGCAACTCTTGGGTCGCCGACTCTACGAATCGGTAATAGAACGACTTCCCCGCTCAGAGTACGTACACGAACAATCGGAGTCACGCTACGGCAGCGAATATCTTGCTCGCCCAAGAATTGGACAGGGCAGCTTCCGAGTGTTGGTTACTGAGGCGTACCAACGACGCTGTGCGATCACAGGTGAGAAGACACTGCCCGTATTGGACGCGGCCCACATCAAACCATATGCGCAAGATGGCCCTCATCTGGTGAGCAACGGTTTACTCTTGAGAAAAGATCTTCACGTGCTTTTCGACCGAGGTTACCTGACCATCGACGAACACTATCGGATTGAGGTGAGTCGCCGACTCAAAGACGACTACGGTAATGGCCGGGATTATTACGCATTGCACGGCAAACCTCTGGCCATGCTCCCCGAGCGGCCGGAGGAGCGACCGGGACGGGATTATTTACGATGGCACAACGAACACGTATTTCTAGCCTAGCACCCGCGAGGCCGACCTAACCTTGCTGCGACGGGCCGTGTTCCTCCGCTCGCTCGACAGCATCAGCCCACTCGTGGAGCGTCATCCAGCGGCTTTCTTCGGATCGCGCCCGCAAAGGACCGCAACACGATCGCGGATGGGAGACTGGTCATGTGTCGTACCATTGCTTTCAGACCCGTGCATCTTTCCCGTGCTCAATGACCTCTTTCGCAAACTCCGCACACGAGCCGCAGATGGCCACACCAGGTCCCGGTGCCAACGGCCCCACCTCCTTGGCGTCGCGTCCACAGAAGGAGCACACACGTCGCGATCCTCCCGGCATCCGTCGCGATCCCTCCGCGGAAGCCTGCAGCTCCTCTGCCCGCTGCACGCCTGTGTACAGGTGTTCCACGACCTCTTCTTCCATGTATTCGAACCTCCCCTTCAGCTTCTGCGACACCAGATAGTAGGCCACGGACATCCCCTCATAGAATCGCCGTTTCAGCGGATCGTCCGATTGGGCAGCCGTCCGTTCGCAACTCTGGGACAGGTCATCCAGATCGTGAATCAGGTCTTCCACCTTTGCGCCCCGAAACAACTTTTTCCGAAATTCGGTCACCTTAGAGTCCCCCTTTGACGGTTTCTGCACGCATCATACCGCCAGGGGTACCTCTATGTAAACACATGTTTACAAATTGCAATCCCACGCTCATTCGTCTAGAATGCAGGCGACGGGCCGTACCATACGGAACGGAAACCACGAAAGAAACAAAGGAGCGGGTGAACGGTGGCAGTCACATTGACGCCCTATTTGGTCATGAACGGCAATGCCAGTGAAGCAATTGCATTTTATGAAAGGGCGCTGGACGCGAAAGTCCTCTTCAGGCAGACGTTCGGTGAAATGCCGGAAAACCCGGAATTCCCTTTGCCAGCGGAGGCAAAAAACCGCATCTCGCATGCGACCATCCAAGTCGGTGAGAGCGCTGTGATGCTGTCCGACACGTTTCCCGGTCAACCGTTCCAGTCGGGGAACCAGGTCACCATCTGTCTTTCGACCAATGACAAAGAACAGTCACAACGGTTCTTCGAAGCGTTGCAGCAAGGAGGCTCGGTGAGCATGCCTCTTCAAGAGACGTTTTTCAGTCCTGCATACGCCGTTTTGACAGACAAGTTCGGGGTCACATGGCAAATCTACACCGAAGGACAACATTAACGATTGCACGGCACCGCCGCAGCTCATCGAAATACTGGTAGTGGGTGGAACCGGGTCGAATTCCGCAGATGCCTGCCATTACTGTCCCCTGCTGCCAATTGCCTCACGAGTCACGGAAAGAGCCCGAAGAGATCGTTCCGCGTCTGGCCGCAAACGGAACCATCTCCGTCGGGCCCTTTATGCACATCGGTGCATCCCACCGGGACAGACCGCGCCCGCCTGGTTCATTCGCGTGTATTCCAACCGTACTTTGAGCGATATGGCGTCTTGCCTTGACCCATCCTTCGGACTGGTGACGTAAAATTCGAGCGTCGCAACCGTCCCGCGCAAGGACGCCGGGTAGCACACCGGGACGGCGAAGTCCCCCCAGGCAGGGGCACCTGCCGACGCATGGATGATCATCCTGCCCGGAGCCACCTGGTTCTGAAGAGAAATCGGGTGGCCGTGTTCATCCACCACCTCGACCTGCCCCACCGCTTGAAACGCCCGTAGTTGTCCACGAACCACGAATCCGTCACAACCGGCGGCTTTGCTGACGCTGACGAGGCGATACGCCTCATTCGTCTTACCCACGATGTCCACTGGCGAGGCGGACGTCTTCCAACCCGCCGCCAGATTGGCGCCCCCACCGCTCGGCCCGTCACCCGTCCCATTCGACGGTCTGGGTGTTGATTCAGCGGGTTGCGTCGACGGTGGGGTCCCTGCGTCGCCCCCAGCGTTTGTCGCCGGAGGAACCGGTTGCGTAGCCATCGAATTCGCGCCCGCGGTCGAGTTCAGGTTCGTCTTGGCGATCCCGTTCGCACGTTGGGATTCCCCCTGCGAAGGTGCTGCCAGGCAACCGGAGAGCGCCGCACCGACAAGAAACGTGCTTGCGAGCAGCCGCAGACGTGTCACCGAGGAATCTCTCCCATCCTAAAGTTGTGAATTGTCGCCAGTATAACCGGAACGGCTCCATCTGTCGCAGGGTTGCCTGTGGCGCGAGGCGACGTTGAACGTACTTCCGGATCGGAATCTGAACCGGAAGGATCATGATACCCGTTGAGCCAATGTGGCACCTTCCACGACAGCGGTGTGCAACCGCTTCGCGCCCGCGCGCACGCTCCATTGCGCGAGCGGAATTCCCACCGCCACCAACGCCAGCGCAAGCCACCCGTACCCGAGCGGCCATTGTCTCGTTTCCACGTTGGGAAGCACGGCGACGTGAAGCACCCAGGTACTGGCTGGGAACAGCAGCAGGATTCCGGCGTACTCCAACAACAGGAGCAGGCGCCACGCCCCCCGGAGAGCGAAGGAGGTACCGAGCGGGACGAGCCAGATCAAGGGCACCGCCAGGATCACCAGCAGCCCGCTGCGGAGACTTGCCAACAGCGACCATTGGAACACCCAGGCCGGTATCGTTTGCGCCGCGGCACGTACCGTCAATCCCGCAAGCAAACCCACCACCAGCAACAACCACCAACAGACGACGCGCACCACATCGGCCAACGCGAACATCCACAGGACGGTTTCGCGCCGAACCGGCAAAGAGAGCAGCCAGTCGGAGTTCTCACGCAGAATACGGTGCGTGTGGCCGAGGAATCCCCACGTCCACAGGACGCTGCCCAACACGATCGCTGTGGCGGGGTCAGTTACCACCTGCCGGCTCGGCAGGAACCACACGGCCACAGCCACGGCGATGGGCAACAGGACAACCGCCGCCGACATCCGAAGATTGGCCGTACCACCAAACCATCGATCTCGCTGAAAAAAAAGGACAACAAGCGACAGCCAAGCGGGGGTTGGCCGCCCGGTCAGCCGTTCTATCCAGTGAAGTGTCCGCGGCAGATCACCTGGCGCTCTGGACGCAGCGCCAGGCGCCTTGTCTTGCGTCCGTGTATTCGCAAAGCCTGGCCACGCTGGCCGTCCGCGTCTGACTGAACCAATTGCCACGCCGTGCCCGCCGCGCCAACGGGCGAGGCTGGGCAGCCGCACACAGACGACCAGGAGGGATGCAAGGCCCAACACCCACATGGTCCCAGCCGCTATCCCACGGTGCTGCCAGATCCACAGGGCCAATCCGCCTATCCCAGAGCCCGGTCCAACGAACATGGCCCATGCCAGCCCGCCCCATTGCAGGACCGGTGCCACCCACCGAAACCATCGTCCCCAACCGCTCTGAAACGCCAAGGGGAGCAGCGCAAATGCCGAGCCTGCTGGCAAAACCGCAAGGGCCAACGCGAACCCGTGCAGGCACAGTGCTGCGGCACCAGGTCCGCCCACCACGAGGTCCGGATGTACATGCCGTGACCACGCCCAGACCACTGCCGCCAGCGCTGTGACCACAAGCAACCACTTCAGCCCCGACCATACGATGGCCAGCCACTTCGCAAGAATCAATTGCCAGCGCGGGAACGGGAGTGCTAACCAGTGATCCACACCCCCGCGGTGAACAATACCCGCCCCGATGGACATCCCGATGACCACCAGACCTACATACCATACCTCCCACGCGCCACGCACCAGCACCTCGACGCTCCCCACGCTGTGGGCCAGCCCGTTGACGGCCAACAACACCACCAACAAGGTGGACAACCAACCCCAAGTCCGTTGTATGCCCTTCCCCGACTGTGGCCGGCGCCTGAAGATCCTGCGACTGAGTTCCAACGCCAGGAGAGTGCCGAATGCCCCCATTCTCGGCGGCGCCGCGCTCCGATTCATGCCCCGAACACCTCCCTGTAGCGCTGTTCCACGGAGACGCCCCTGGCCCTCAACGCTTCCACGGATTCCTCCGAAATCACGCGTCCCTGATCGAGAAAGACGATGCGGTCAAACAGTTGCTCCAACTCTCGCACATCATGCGTGGCAATCAGAAATGCGCGCTCGCCCGATGCCAATTCACGCACCACGGAGGTGGCAATACGCTCCCTGGATACCAGGTCCACACCCGCAAACGGCTCATCCAATAAAACCACGCGCGCCCTGCGCGCCAGACAGGTTAACATCTGTAGCCTAGCATCCTGGCCGCGTGAAAGCGCCGATATACTGGCCTCCAGGGGCACCTCCAGGCTGTCGACCAGCTCAACCGCGCGATCCGAATCCCAATCCGGGTACAGCCGTGCCGCAAACCCAAGCCACTCGCGAACCGTCAGCCACCCCGGTAGCTTCGACCGGTCCGGCAAAAGCGCAGTGTCTGACAATGTTCCGACGCCGGCCGGACGGCCGAACAATCGTACCCAACCTGCATCAGGTGGCACAATGCCCGAGATGATTCGGAACAAAGTCGACTTGCCTGCGCCATTCGGGCCCAATACCCCGGCGATTTCGCCCGGTTGGACGGTCAAGCTGACCCCGCTCAGGATCTCTTTCGTCCCTGCGCAAAACTGGATGTTACGGCACACAACCGCCGCTTCACTTGCCGATTGACCACGCCGTTCGGCGATCTGCATCACGTGGTACCGCCTCCTTCGTCCTCCCCCTTGGCGAGCCGGATCAGCGCCTCGACGGACATTCCCATCGACTCGGCGGTCCGCTCCATATACGCCAGGGCCTCCCGCGCGAGCGCACGCCGACTGGCAGTCACCACACTCGGATCCCGCGGAACAAAAGTGCCTTGGCCTCGAAACATCTCAATCAATCCGTCCCGCTCCAACTCCAGGTACGCGCGCATGACCGTATTCGGGGTGACACGCAGTTGCGCGGCAAACTCCCTCACGGGCGGGAGCCGCGTGCCGGGCGCCAGGCGGCCGCATGCCAACTCGGTACGGATCAGACGGGCGATCTGCTCGTATAGCGGCCGGCTCGGATCGAGCGACAATGACGGAGGCTGCCATGGGGGATCCAACGTCACCATACTCACCTCTGTTTAAATTGTATTAAGTCACTTGATACAAAGTCAAGCATGTCTTGTCCTTGCCGCTGTGGCCGCGTTCCGGGCCAACGTCAGCGCGGCGCTGACTCTGACCTCTGTGTTGCTGTAAAAGACCGTACTGGAAGATGCGCCTATTCGAGTTGGATTTTCAGAATCCTGGAAGACGGGAAGTGGAGCGAGACCATACCAATGAAGAAGCAGTGAATAGAGTCTGGCCAATCATCTATGGTCTTCCCTGTCGGTTTGTGCTCTTCCCTGTTCTCCCCTGGGGCGCGGACGAACATGGCGACGCGTTCCGCTTCCGTGCCATGGAACCCATCCTGTCCCAACTCTCCGCTTCGCGGACAGCGCACACGGCACGGCGACCAATGGCATCACGGGACGTGCCACACGGTACACCCCAAGGACGGTGGGCGGAAATGGACACCTGACCCGGAAACCGGGACGAGACCCCTGCACTCACTTCACGTCTACCTCATGCAGTGGCCTCACCGAACTCACGAGGCTCACCAACCGGTCTACGGGGATACCGGAAGCCATAAGTTGGTAGGGTCGCCCACCCATCTCCCAGTACAGTCTTGAGATCATGAAACGGGGTGTGAACACTTCACCGCTTCTCGCCTGGGACCCCAGTTGCAGTTGAGCGTCCTTGAGGTCTGAGACTCTCCAATGACGACGCACGTCGTCCGTTACCGCTCCCGCCTGCCACAAGGTGATGAATGGTTCGCCCCGCAACACCGACTTGGAACGTGCGGGTGCACCGTACCTGACCGCCCATTCTCGTCCGTTGTCATATTTGTCGATTTCGATGTGGTCACTCAATCCGAGCTCCTTCACGACCGCCCGGTCGAGCCCCATCAACGGGAACGGACATTGACGTACCGCGTCGTGCGGCCGGACACGAGTCGGGATTCCGCCGAGGACATCGCGCAGCTTTCACAGCCGCATCCTCTTTCCATCCGGGGGTAAGGCAAACTCGCGCCTGGAAACCGGTACGTTCCACTCGATGTCCTCCATCACTTCTCGGAACACACATCCGCGCCCATTCCAATACTCGATTCTCCTGGGAAGGCCGTCTTCCGGATGAACCCAGAAATGGACGCTCTCACATCCCTCATCGTCCTTCGTGGTGACGTCGGGATCAAGCCCCACCCACAGGTGCCATAACCGTTCGCCCTGCTCAGGCGGCATGACCACCAAGTCATCTCGGGTCAATAACTCTTTCCAAAGATGTCCCAACATGAACGATGGATCCGAATCGCGCGGGACCTGTGCTTCCTGAATCGCGTTGGTCCTAGCCATGCACACCCGCATGCCGCGTCCGTGGATCACGGTGACGACGCTCCCGGCTTCCGCTGATTCCGTTTCGGTCCGCAGCCAATTGGGTGCACGCCACGTATACCGGGCGCGCTGTCTGCGATCAGGCTGCCCGGATGACGGCCATTCCCGTGTGAGCGTGAACCTCAGGCTCTTCATGGTGGCCCAAGCCCTGGCCAAGGTGTCGCAAACCGTTTGAGGATTTACCTCCGCCCCTGTACCCAATGCAGACAGGACATTGTCCAAAGATGCGGTGGTATGCTCGTGACCGGCATCAACGCCCCCATCCTCCTTCAGGGCGGCTTGCAAGTGCTGCCTTGCCCTGGACAAACGCGATTTGACGGTCCCGGCCGGGATTTGCAGAAAGGAGGCCACATCCCGGATAGGCCATTGATAGATGCCTGCCAACACGAACACCTGTTTCAACTCCAACGGCAGACTTTCAAGCGCTCGTTCCAGATCCAGTTTCAAAGCGGTACTCCGTTCCTGGTCTGCGCCGATCGCCACCTCCCTCACCTCCCCGGCCTGCTGCCGATACTCTCGCATCAACGCGCGATACGCTTGCGTCTTTACAATCTGAAAGAACCAACGTGGAAACGCCTGTGGATTCCGTAACTCGGACAGGTGGCGTGCGGCGATCAGCCAGCTTTCCTGGACAACATCTTCGGCCAAATCTGGATCACGGCAGAACTGCGTGACCCAATTCAGCGCGGGTGCGCTGAACATGGATACAAGCGTCTTCCATGCCTCGGGCAATCCCTGGCGACACTGCTCGACCAGTTGCGTGACTTCCATGGTCCTCACCTCTTTCACGGTTGTCACCCGTAATGATTCGAAAAGAGGCATGAAGGTTCTCACCGTGACCCCTCGAAGGTTCACGTCCGCCACACGAAGCCACAACGATACTATCAAACATAGGTTGTCATCGAGCCGGGCCGAAACACCGTTGGTAGAACATCTTTCAGGGGCTCCCGAGAAGTGCAAGCGACTGAGCGATGGTGCGCGTCGCGGGACAACACAGTGGGCTGGGTCTCTTCATAGACTGAAAGATGACACGGACGGACTATTGACATCTCACGATTAGCCGATAAGATAAGAATGCGTGTATAATCGGTGGTTTTTACCAGCCACCCTTTCCGAAATCACATGAATACATTCATCTGTATCTTATTGGTTTTCTTTCTGCCACCGCGCGGTAATGCAATTCCCGGAAATTCCGTATCGAAATAACAAAATCTTAATTTCAAGTTCATTATACCTCTATATAGAGATATATAGAGAAATTGGTTTTTTTCTGGTTTTATGTTCAATTTATAGGTAATTTACCCAGTGCAATTCGCAAGATGAAATCGTAGAGCTGCAATAAAGCGGGTGATGCGATGGTTTAAGTCTTCCCGAACCCGAGATCAGGCGTACGGTTCCGCGAGGATGGACATCCACTTCCTTCCACCCTCTGCAACCTGTACACTTTGCTTTTTGTCGGCGAACCGAAAGCAAGGCAACATTCTCGTTATGAATTTGGCCTTAACTCAGCAGTATCGAAGACCCTGCGAACGCATTTCCGGGCGAACAGCCTGAGTCCCTGTTCGTGGTGGCGCTTCGTGTTTCGCGATACTCCTTGCGGCAATACTCAGCGTATTCCTTGTTGTTGTACCCGCAAGGAGTTCGTTGCGTCAATGAGGGAGTATCCCAAACAGGAACTTCCGGTTCTCGTCAGTGGGGTGTCGTCAAATCCCACGAAGGCTCAACCCTGACAAAATTACATAACCAGGAACGCTATGGTTCAGAGCACTCCAGGAGGGATATCGATTGATTCCGGATACCATTCATCATTTCATTTCGTATGTGAATCGTGACTATGTCCTGGAGTATGTGTCACCTGTAGCTCGGGCCTTGCTCGGCTACGATCCCAACGAACTGGTTGGGAAGAATTTTAGAGATCTCCTTCATCCGAGTGATGTGGCGTGTTTTAATGACCTCGTTGCGAAGAAGCTTCAAGGTGAAGATACCTATGGTTTCATCTGTCGTTTGCGGCACAAAGACGGCAGGTACCTGTCGTTTGAGACCATCGCAAAAGTCGTTCGACATGATGAAGGCATATTATTGCGTCTGATCAGTGTGAGACACGATATCGCGGGCAGTAAGAATTCGGAGGATCGATTGGCACGTCTGAACAAACAGTACGAACTCATATTTACAGGTACCACTGAAGGGATTGTGGGATTTGATGAAAACGGAACCACGACATTTGTCAATCCGGCCGCAGCGATGATGCTGGGCTACACGGAAGATGAATTCATCGGAACACCTCAACACCGAATTCTCCACCATGCAAAGTCCATGCGTTCAATGGATTCCATAGATTCAGATAAAGATTCTCCAATTTACTCAACTCTCCGTGAAGGAACCACCCACTTTGTAGACGATGATGTGTTTTGGAGAAAAGACGGGACGAGCTTACCTGTCCAGTATACGAGTACGCCCATTGTGGAAGATGGCAAGATTACCGGTAGCGTGGTTCATTTTCGCGACATCTCCGACCAGAAACGAATGAGCCAACAATTGGCTCATGCAGTACGTATAGCCGGTCTCGGGCATTGGGACTGGGACATTGTGAACGACCATATCACCCTGTCGGACCAGATGCAACGAATATTGGGTTTAGCGCATGGTGAAGCGGGTCTGACGTACGCAACATTCCTTGAGTTCGTACACCCAGACGATGTGCAGCGAGTCCAACACGCTGTGATGAACTCTCTACATAACAAGTATCTGCCCTTGGACTGCGAGTGGCGAATCATCAGAAATGACGGAAGTATCCGTCATCTGCATGGGCAAGGTGAAGTGCTCTTTGATACGACTGGTGATCCAGTACGGATGATTGGAACCGTACGTGACATCACCGAATGGAAGGAACAGGAGCGGCTCCTATATGAAAATCAATCCTTGATGAAATACAATCCGGATGGTGTGTGCGCCTTGGATTTAACCGGAAAATATACCGATGTCAATGATGCCTTTGAGAAGCTTGTGGGTTACACAAAGGGCGAGTTGATTGGTAAAGACTATCGGGAATTGATCGTGTTCCCTGAGGACGTACCTCTTGCGGAGCGTCTCTTTCGGGCTATATTGAACGGAGAATCACAGCAAAATGTTGAGTTTGCGGTTCGTCGTAAGGATGGAAAGAGAGTGGAAGTCAGTGTGACGACTGCTCCCATTTTAGTCCGAGGTGAACTGGTGGGGTTATACGTAATCTTAAAAGATGTGACGGAACACAAGTTGTCACGCCAAAAGTTAATGCAGAGCGAGGAACGGTACCGTCAATTGATTGAGAATTCCCTGGATGCTATAGGAATCCATGACGGTGACAAATGGCTGTTCATGAACACACCTGGACTGAAGATGTTTGGTGCCAAAAGCGAGACAGACATGATTGGCAAACCAGTTTCGGACTTTGTCAAACCCGAAGATCGTGAAACGCTCAAGCAGCAGAGTCGCATCATCATCGAAGATAAACAGCCCATTGGTCGCTTCGAACAGAGATGGGTTACGGTGGACGGCAGACAGATCGACAGTGAGACCATCGGGCTCCCCATTAATTACGAGAACAAACCAGCCGTTCAGATCATTGTTCGCGACATTACGGAGAGAAAGCGCTCAGACGAATTGCTTCTTAAATCAGAAAAACTTTCTGCAGCTGGGCAACTCGCCGCAGGCGTAGCCCATGAAATCAAGAATCCGCTCACTGCACTGAAAGGATTTACTAAATTACTGATGGGCTCATCTTCGGGTCCCGAAGGACGATACCTGAGCATCATGCAGACTGAGTTGGATCGTATTGAAACCATTGTGAATGAGTTGCTGATTTTGGCCAAACCGCAAGCGGTCTTGTTTCGTCCACAATCCATAGAAAACGTTTTACAGGAAGTCATCACACTGTTGAATGCAGAAGCCGTTATGAAGAATGTGGTCATTGAATCCGACCTTGGTTCACACGGTACGATCGTCAATTGTGACAAGAACCAACTCAAACAGGTGTTCGTAAACATTATCAAAAACGCCATCGATGCGATGCCCAAGGGTGGACGCTTGTCGATTTCGGCCACGGTAGAGCATGAAACGGTATGCGTGCAATTCCGTGATGAAGGAGAAGGGATCCCCGAAGACGTCCTCGCCAAGCTTGGAGAACCGTTTTTCACGACGAAAGAAAAAGGAACGGGACTGGGGCTGTTGATGAGCCATAAAATCATATTGGCCCATCAAGGGACCATAGACATATCGAGTGTGGTGGGGAAAGGAACGACCGTGAGCGTTGTATTACCGTTACATAAAGATGTGCAAGAAGATGTGCAAGGAGTATTGCACTGAGGTTGACTATCGTGTTCCTCCACAGCGGTATCTTGTGGGACGGGCTGGTTCTCTGGAATTTAGCTTGGGCTGCGAATACCATATTCGTACCTCTTCGGCGGTCAGTCAGTCCTGATAGCGGATCAGTTCCGGCAAGTAACCGATTCGCCGCCGGGCTTCCAACTGGCCAAGCGGGAAGCCCAGGACCTGGGTTTCCCCGGCCGTCGGCCGCAACAGGCCAGCCAACAACATCTTGACAAACGTGCTCGTTCGGAGCCAGACAACCAAGGCCGGACAACACTGACTTTCGTTCATACGATTTTTAGAGTGAAGTGTGGCGTCCTGGTGGTTGAGATTGTGTGCCGTTTACGTTCTTTCGAATTGAGAAGTACACGGTGACCAGAACCCAACACACTAGGAACTGAAGGACGATGTGGTTTGCTTCTATAACAACTACGGCGGTGTTGATACGCGGTGAGAGCCGCTACCCATCCGCCTGCGCCTGTCGATCCACACTCTGCGCCACCTGCATGAACGTATCCTCCGGCAGGTCCCCCGTCAGGAGCATCACCCACGGACCCCGGTTCCAGGTCACATACCGGTGTGTTGTGTGCCCATTGGTGAAGGTGATGTACGTCGCATCCAATCCGTTCAGTTTCACCGTGCGCTTCGCGTTGCCAGGCGCCGACGTGTCCCCGTCAATCTGGAACGATCCCGCTTGATTGTGATACAGCACGAGCCGAATCAGGTGACGAGACCCATTCACCGGAATCACGCCTGTGACGTCCAGTTCAAATTGATGGGCCGCCTTGTCTTTCATGCTGGCCTCCACCCAATCCACCTGTGCGCCGTCCGCCTTCAATTTCGGGAACCGGTCCGTCCCCAGGAAGTCGCTCAACGGTGAACTGTAGTGGTCATCCGTGAAATGCTTGCCATCCGCGGACAACCCGAGCGCTTCTTTCTGCGCGAGCATGGGCGCGGGCACTGTCGTCCCCGGATTCGTTCCCGCCCCAGGCTTCGGAAGCAACGACGCCCCACCGCCGGGCACGGGTTTCGATCCGTTGCCTCCCACAGGCGGCTGATCCACTTCCGGAGATGTTCCGCCCGCCGGGATGAACGTCCAACCCGATATCATCCCATCACCGGCGGAAATGCGATGGGTTTTTACAATCACATCCAACAGGCTTCGCCCCGTCGCGGCCCACACCGCAGTATTCGCCCCAATCAACAGGAAGCCGGCCAACCCGGTGCCGATAACGATCTTGCGCCACTCGCTCCGTGGCTCGTCCCGTCTCGCCAACGCCTGTCCGATCCGCTCCGCCATTCGCTTCTTCGCTTCTTCATCGAGCTCGATGGTCATCGCGTCTTTTTTAAGCGCCAAATGAATTCGATCCTCAAAATCCATGCTCCTCCACCCCGCCTTCCAATACATGGTCTCCATGTTTCCTGCGCAGGATGCCCATCGCCAACCGGAGCCGCGACGCCACCGTTCCGGGCGGAATCCCGAGCATCTCCGCAATTTCCCTGCGGGTGTAGTCGTGTAGGTAATGCAGGACGACCACTGTCTTCAATTTGGGCGGCAGACTGCGGATGGACTGGACCAACGCTTGACGTTCGAGAGATTCGGTCACGTCGTCCGCAATGTCCGAATGGATCCCGCCAACCCGCACATCCACACTGCGAACCAAAGCTTCCTTCAGCCGACCCAACCGCCACTGCCTTCGCCGGTGTGCGCTGACCTGGCGAATGACAATCCCCGTGAGCCAAGGACCGAACGGTCGCGCAGGATCGAACTGCGGCAACGTGCGGTACACCGCGACGTAGATGTCCTGGACAACGTCTTCGAGTTCGGACGAATTTTCCAGAAGATAGTGAACCAGCCTTGCGACATCCGTCACGGTTCGGTCGTACAACTCCCAGAACGCCGTCTCGTCTTGTGCCTGCAGCCGCCGAATGAGTTCGGGTTCCACATGAATGGCCGTTGCCGTGAACCTCCCTTCCCGCGTTTGCCCAATATTGGTCCACACGCGAGATTCGGATCACCTATGGTCTTGTCACAAGTTGTTCATCATCTCTTTACGAATCACCCATACTGACTTTGCGATCATTACACAATTGATTCCTATACTTAGGCGCAGCGTAACCGATTTGCTATGTGGGGAAGGATGGTTACTTTGCTCTGGACCCAAATCATGGTGACCGCTCTCGTCCAAGGAATCACCGAACTGTTTCCCATCAGCAGTGTAGGGCACGCGGTGATCATGCCGTACCTGCTGGGTTGGACAAACCTCACGGATTCCGAGCAGTTCCTGCCGCTCGTCGTCATGTTGCATCTGGGCACCGCGATCGCCTTGCTGTGGTACTTCCGTCGGGATTGGGCTTATCTCGTCGGTGCCGTCCTTCAGAGGAATCACCGCGACCGAGGCAGGCAGCCGCATCTTCGCGTGCTGCTGCTCATCGTCGTCGCCACCATTCCCGCGGCGCTGATCGGGAAGTTGTTTGAGCACAAGTTGCGCGAACTCTTCCCGTCGGCTGTCTCAGCAAGTGTGTTTTTGATGGTCAATGGATTGGTGCTGCTGATTGCCGATCGACTGCGGCGTAACGCGGGAAACGGTGAGATGGAGCGGATGTCCTACCTCCAGAGCTATCTCATCGGCGCGCTGCAAGCCCTCGCCCTGATTCCAGGCATTTCTCGTTCCGGGATCACGATGGCCGCCGGACTGGCTACTGGACTCACTTACGAGGACGCCGCGCGGTTCAGTTTCTTACTCGCGACACCCATCATCTTGGGCGCGGGCGTACTCGAGATTCCCAAGGTCGTGCACGCCCACGCGCACGACATCATGCTCTACGGATTGGTTGGCGGCATCGTGGCCGGCGTGTGCGCCTATCTCTCCACCGCGTTTCTGATGCGCTATTTCAAGACCCACGAAGTTAAAGCGTTGCGGCCTTTCGCATACTACTGTTTGATCGCAGGTGCCGTTGTGTTCGTCTTGTCGCTCAAGGGTATCCACCTGTGATACCCAAGAACCATTCTCCCAGACTGACAAAGGGGGTTGCCCGTCCGGTGCTTAAACCACCTGGCGGACAACCCCTCTATTTTGGTCGTACGTGAGCGTGATCGTCAACGGCAAGTGCCAACCAAATCTGAGGACGGCACTCTCCCCGGACCCTCATCACTTCCAGTGCCGCGCATCCTCGACAGACTCGAGTGCTGCCGGACCTTTTTAAAGATCAGATTTCTCGGACCGTACCACCCTCGACGATCAACTGAAGATTGTCGATCAGGCGCGCTTTGCCGACATACGCTGCGACGGCAATCATCACACAGCCTTCCAAAACATCCGCCGGCTTTAAATCGTCAAGGTGCACGGCCTCGGCGTAATCGAGTTTAACACCAGGCTCTGCCGCAATCATCTCACCTACGGCCTTCGCTATTGCTCGGCCGTCCCGCTCACCGGCGAGAATACGCTCTTTGGCGCGCTGCAGTGCCCTGTACAACACCGTCGCGTGCGGGCGTTCCTCGGGGGTGAGGTAGACGTTGCGCGAACTCATGGCCAATCCGTCCGGCTCCCGTACGGTTGGCACATCGACGATCTCGACGGGGAAGTTTAGGTCTTGCACCATGCGCCGAATCACGACGACCTGCTGGCCATCCTTGCGGCCAAAGTACGCCCGGTCCGGTGTGACAATGTGGAATAACTTGCTGACGACCGTTGCCACGCCGCGGAAATGGGTTGGCCGTGTCTTGCCGCACAACCGGCGTCCGAGATCCGTCACCTCCACCATCGTCTCCATGGGACGCGGGTACATCTCCTCTACGAACGGAGCGAACAGCACGTCACACCCGCGCTGCTCCAGCAGGGAGGAATCGCGATCGAGATCGCGCGGATAACGGTCGAGGTCCTCGTTCGGCCCGAACTGCAACGGATTGACAAAGATGCTCACCACCACCAAATCGTTGTCCCGGCGAGCCGCGTCGACCAGGCTCAAGTGGCCTTCATGCAGATAACCCATCGTCGGGACAAAGCCCACGGTCTTTCCGGATTGTTTCGCAGCCCCAATGACACCGCGCAACTCGGCGATCGAATCGATTCGTCTCATCCAGTTCTCACCCCCGTTTGGCTTCCAGCGTATGGTCTGCAAACAATGGTTCGAGGTCTTTCCATTCCTCCGGTTTCAGGTGAACAGTCTGCGCTTCTCCCGGAAACGCGCCAGAAGTGACCTCTTCCACGTAAGATCTCACTGCAGAGAGAATGGTTTCCGCAAGGTTCGCATAGCGCTTGTTGTGTTTCGATATGTAGCCATCGGTGAATCCGGCCATGTCGTGAAACACCAACACCTGACCGTCGCATTGCGGGCCGGCTCCGATTCCGATGGTGGGGATGCGCAAGCGCTTCGTGATGTACCCCGCCACTTCAGCGGGCACCATCTCTAGGACGACGGCGAACGCTCCGGCCTCCTGCAGTGCGATGGCGTCCGCCAGCAAGCGCTGTGCTGACTCGCGCGTGCGGCCTTGCACAGTGAACCCGCCGACTCGCGGGATCCGAAATCGTCTGCAGTGGATGCAAGCTCAGCCGAAACGCACCTGCACAGAGAACCGGATCCAACGCGCTGCTCGCGAGTGCGCCGGCCGTGTGCACAACCACCTGGCCGGGCCGGAGCTGACCGGTCTCCGCCAATCCTTTCGCCACTGCGGCCACAGCTTTGTCCGGCACGGTTACAAAGACTGCGTCAGCCTCCTGCAGGGGACGCGGCTCCTCCTCCAGATCAAAAACAACCTCCCACCACCAGGAAGGTGCATCCTGCTATGTGCTTTGTGTCGATTTGCCTATCAAGCATTGTAGCAGAAACGATCTGAAACGCCTTAATCGTACGGTCTATACGGCCGTGTCAAGTTCCGGTAGGTGAGACCTCACCGTCAACGGTTTTTACGCGACCCTGTGTTGCGAACGCACCAGCTCCCGCAGCATGTACTTCACCCATGGCGGGCTCGCAGTAACCGTCGAACCGGATACACCTTGAAAATCATCAATCAGCTCGCCGACCATCTGGATCAAGAAAGCCCCACCGGCAAACCTGTGGCAGGGCTGGTCTGTATGTCGTCATCTTCTGTTGCGCACGTGAGCCGGCAGCGCCTCCGACCACGGCAGCAGCGCGACCGTTGCGACTTTATCGTCCTTGTCAGTCCACCACGCCAGTTCTTCGCAGGCGCCGCATGCGCTGCCCCATTCATAGGGGGTGTAGTCACTACACGAGTTATCCACACCCCCCACGAACCTTGCTGGCATCACGGGTCGTGGGGCCTTTTATGGCTACCAACTGTCGAACTCTGGCCATCGGTTGCCGTTGAACCGGGGTCACACGACAGGCTCAAAGAATACGCGGGAACAAGAATCGTAGTCATTGAGCCCTTGTCATTCTTTGATCGTTGTACGACTGATCACTCGCTTCTCGGCCAAGTCAAGGTGTTGCTCCACCAGGCGACAAATTTTCTGTATATACTCAATCATATGCTTCTGGAGCTCTGTCACTCTTTTTAAGCGTTCCACTGTATCCACTTCACCCACGTCATTTATCTTTTTGTGGACGGCAAAGATGACCTGCTGAGTAAAGGGGACGATAAACTCATCCACCGCATACTTGCGGAAAGCGTTGGTGTTCTTTTGAAACAACGTCTCGATGAATGGCGGCAATACTGTACCCGGAAGTTTTTCGTGCAAGAGACAAGCCCTCTCGACCAGTTGACAGTTTCGAATATCCTCATCTGCAGCTTCCGCCAACTGACGAAACTGATCTCTCAGTTGCCGAATCCGTGCAAACAGAGCGCCATATTTTCCCTGACGATCAAGATCGCTTGAAGCGTTGTTCATCGTTTTCACGCGGTGGTATAGGTCCATCGGCATGGGATCGTGACAAAAAGTTTCAATCGCTTCTCGCAGGGTCATCAATTCCGTTCCCTGAATATAGGCGCCCCCTTCCGTGGCATCGATGAATCTTGTTTCGGGATGCAAACTGATCTGTTGCTCAAACCACGTCTTGAACTCATACCACGTTTTTGTCGTCAAGACACGCTCTCCGTTCACCCCAGGAACAGAATAGGTTGGCTGACTCTGAAGCCATTGCACTTGTTCCGCGAGGTAGTCCTCGGAATACGCCGACAACCTGCTGTGTGTCGTCTTGTTTGGGCCGAAGGCCAGGTCCTGGCCGACGAAAATCACGGGGTTCGCGCCTAGCCACAAGGCAAACTCGAAAGCCAGATGCGCCGAGGACCCTCCTCCATGGAGACCTTCGAGATCATCCGCGATGCACTGCTGTATCCACTTCCCTGTTGATTCACCTTTACGGAATACCGGTACCCACGGGCCTGGGAATCTCTGCGGGATTCTCGGGTCCATCAAAGTCAAACCCACAAGTACCAATTCTTTCGGGAGATGTTCGTGTTCAAAATGAATGTGATACACGTTGGGCGTGCGTTCGGTCACACACACGGCGTCCGGTCGGATATTTCGCCTCAAGCAAGGCCGCAGTGCAGATTCAGCCGTGAGAACGATCGATTTTCCTGTCGCCTGGACAAGTGCATCAATGTTTTTGTCCAGAGACGGGCCATTTGCGACAATAAACGCCGGCTTCCCCGCAAATGCTCCCCGCAACGAACTCAACGAAACGCCGTCCAGAACCCTGTCGACATTGTCCAGCGTGTTATACATTCCAACCAGTGTATCATGAACAGAGTTCCCCACGCCGCTCAGGTGGAGTTCCAATGTATTCCATATCCAATCATGAATTTCAAGATAGACTTCTTTTTCATTCCGGTGAGCCAGCCATGTAAAGAATGATGCCGGTTTGGTGGCTCGCAGCAAAAAGTCAGCTGTAACAATCTCTTCGAATTGCGCTCGCATCTGTTGTATGTCGCCAAGGACAACATGTACCGACTGGTCTTTCAATACAGGCCGCATGTCAATGCGGCTTAACATCGCGTAAAACAGATCGATGTTGCGCTCAAAAATGATGGTCTCTGTGTACGGTTTCTTGCGCTTCGCATACTCTAGCAGCGGGTAACCGAAACCGCAGCCGTAAATGAAGCTCACCATGACATCTTTGTAGTCCAACGTTTCAGCCCATCGCTTCGCCTCATCCCACGGATCCATCAGACTATTTGTGTGCACGAAAGTATCACCTAGCTTCACAAGGGCCACCGGCCATCCTAAGTCCCCCGTGACGACGCGCACCGACTCAGGGAGATCGACACCGTCCCCCACGCTCAACACGAATTGTTTAATGGGATCGGGCAGCAATTTCAGATTATCGATAAAAATTTCATTTTTCACACCCATAACTCCCTTCATCTTCGACTTCCTTTGACTTCAAGAGCGGCAAGATGTTGAACTCGAGGATGTCCGTCGCCCGGATCATGTCGCAGCCCTCGAGACAGTCCATGAGCTTGCCCATCCAATTCGTTATCTCATCAAGCGTCTTCGCGTACGCTTCGTTTCCCTCCAACGGTTCTCGTTCTAATGCATCAAGCCAGAGGATGCACGCTTGTTGAAACCAACTCACTCCTTCAGAGTCGTCCCCTCTGCGCCACGCGTCACATCCCCGCTCGATGCAAGAGACAAAATTACGCTCTGGTTCACTCGTATGCATCGTAGTCCTCCTTTCTCCATCGATTCATGACCACTTGGGAACCCTTGTCGAAGAACCAATCGGTATTCAGTATGGTTGTCCGGCTCAACCATTCGGTGGTTTGGTGAAAATACACGACCGGGGCTTGCATTCGGACCATATCGTCGGAATTGAATAGTGGATTCGGATTGGAGATAAGCCATGCATACCATTTTTCGATTGCAGAACACAAGGTTTGTCGGAAATTTGGTCGACAAGCCATTTCCATTGCTCCTCCTCTCCCGGCAAGTTGCCCGTTTTTCTCCTGATATAGAGCTTGCGATCCCGTTTGTATAAACCAGTCTGTATCATCCAGTGTTTGATACGCGGTGCGGCGGACTCGATTCACGTAGTCGCTGCTTTTGGCACGTACGTCTGGATAATCACTGTCGGTGATTTTTCTGATGAGCCATGCGTACCATTGTTCTATTTCTTGTGTTAAGACAGTCAAATGGCCTTGAGTCAGGTTCATCCGCCTCCCCCCTCCTCCTGGAGTCTTCGTAAATATAAGCCGTGTCCGGTCAAGGTGAGTGGGCGCGCGTCCGGCAGACAATGGATGGGTCCTAGCCGCTTCACGGTGCAGAGACGTGCGCATTATGCTGAATATCTCGGAGGAGAGGACGACGCTGTTGTGAGTTCCAAAAATAAGATACTTGTCCATGCCTATGGCATGCGCAAAACGAATCGGAAGCCCCAGTGTCTTGGCTCAAACGTTCAGGTATCCGAGACAGGCAGGAACCCCACGTCGGCCCGGACGCAATCGCATGGCGACTGCCCTGCGGTCCCGGTTGTAAAAACCAGCAAGCGCCTATCGCGCGTGGTGATCTATGGGTGTCACGGCCGAAAAGCGCTTCCGGTGAAAGTCGACAAAAAGGGAAGACTCGTGACTCGTCCGAAGATCCGTGCGCGCCGAAGCGCGCTCATTTTCCTCGAACAGCGCTACACAGTGTTGGCGACGGACGAGTTTGTTCCTCTCCCGTTGGAGGATATCAGCCATGCGGTTCAGTACGTATATCTGATTCACAACACGGGGGACGCCGATGCCCAGGTGTTTGTGCAGGTCGGAACCGACCATGAGAGTTTGGCGGATGACCTTGAAGGCATCCTGACCATCCGATCGAACCAGACCACGGTGGTTACCCCACTGCGTTTCTCCAAGTTTGTACGACTACTGTACCGTTGTGCTGACCCAGAAAAGACCACCAAGCTGCGCATCGTATTTCAAGCCCAAATTCTGCGCTAAGAAAAGTTGGTTCGCCTACGCGGCACGATCGTATAAAGACCGCTTCCAATCTCCCCTACGGAAAATGTGCGTTCGCTTAAGCCAGGTGCCTGTGTCGTCCATGCAAGTCCCTCGTACAATATGTCGAAGGTTCGCTCGTCGGCTGACATGCTCAACCGACTGCACACCCCATCCTGCATTAAAAGAAAAGGGGAGTGATGTATCGAAGACCGGTGACCACCATTCATACCCAATTCCACACTGCCCAAGGAGATGAATATCGTTGTCTACCAAAGTGTTTTCAGAAGTCGCGTCGTCTCTCAAAGCCCAAGTGTTCCAATCTGCAGCATCCAATCTGCACACGCGCGTCTTCCAGACGGCACAGTCCAACTTGCAAGCACGCGTCTTCCAGACGGCGCAGTCCAACTTGCAGGCACGCGTCTTCCAGACGGCACAGTCCAACTTGCAAGCACGCGTCTTCCAGACGGCGCAGTCCAACTTGCAAGCACGCGTCTTCCAGACGGCGCAGTCCAACTTGCAGGCACGCGTCTTCCAGACGGCGCAGTCCAACTTGCAAGCACGCGTCTTCCAGTCGGCGCAGTCCAACTTGCAGGCACGCGTCTTCCAGACGGCGCAGTCCAACTTGCAGGCACGCGTCTTCCAGTCGGCACAATCCAATTTGAGGGCACGGGTCTTCCAATCGCTGGCTTCTCTCCTGCGGGTAACTCTGGTCCAATCCATCGCGTCCACCGCACCGTTCGTGAAACTGGGTGGCCGCGCAACCGTAAGCGTGGTTTCTACACGCGTGGTTTCGTCTAGTACAACCTATGGTTTTGGATTTACGCAAAACGTTCTTCAACTGTCTGCATTTACGTTCACGGTGCGTAACGCAGGCGCTTCAGGTAGCATTAACGCGAAAATCCAGCTGAGCGCAGATGGAACCAACTGGTATGATGACCCCGGCTCAGTGGTGCAGACCCTTACAACCGGGAAAATCTTCACCTTTACGCCAGGACGGTTCACCAAGTACGCGCGCATTGCGTCGAAAAAGGCAAATGCGACAGGCAGCACGCTGGAAACGTTCGCACAAGGCCATGTATAATTCGGAACTTCGCTTTCGTGATTTTTGCCCTGGAGAGTTCTCCAGGGCTCGCTTGTCTATTCTACAGCTTGAACAAGCGGAGTGATGGATTGTGAGAATGTGCAGCCACATCATGATAGCTCCGACGACTTCGTTGCAAGAAACCATCCAGATCATCGACGCGGATGCACGGCAGATCGCTCTGGTTGTGGATGACAACTCACGGTTGATGGGAACCGTGACGGACGGAGACGTGCGGCGGGCTATCTTACGAGGCGTTGGCTTGAATGAGCCGGTCCGCTCCATTATGAACATGTACCCCACCGTGGTCGCCCAGGGCACGCCTTCACAAACCATTTATGCCCTGATGCTTGGTCAAGGAGTCCGCCGCATTCCCGTCGTGGATGGCGGACGACGTGTCATCGGCCTGGAGATGTTCGAAGACTACGTCGATTCTCCGAAACGGGAGAACTGGGTTGTCATCATGGCGGGAGGACTGGGTACCAGGCTGGCTCCGCTTACGGATACATGCCCAAAACCTTTGCTCAAAGTCGGGCCGAAGCCGATTCTCGAAATCATTTTGGAATCTCTCATCGCCCACTCGTTTCATCGCTTTTTCTTTTCGGTGAACTACAGGGCGGAAATGATCGAGAGTTATTTTGGCGACGGCAGTAAATGGGGCGTGCGTATCGAGTACCTTCGAGAACAGAAGCGTCTCGGCACCGCGGGTGCGCTCTCTCTCCTTCCGCACGAGCCGGCGCGGCCCATCCTCGTGATGAATGGTGATCTGCTCACCAGCGTCGACTTTGGTCATTTGCTCGCGTTTCATACCGAAAATCAAAGCATCGCGACCATGTGCATCCGAGAACACGTCCATGCGATCCCATATGGCGTTGTGCACATCGATGGACACCACTTCCTCGGTATGGAGGAAAAACCGGTGCAACGCATGTTTGTCAATGCGGGTATCTACGTCATCGCACCAGAGGTGTTGAGGCTCCTGGAGAAGGATACCTACATCGATATGACGTCGTTATTCCACCGACTCGCCTCACAAAAGTCCCCTGTCCATGTCTTTCCGGTCCGGGAATACTGGCTGGACATCGGAAGAATGGACGATTACGTACGGGCCAATCAAGAATACGGTGAGGTGTTCCTATGAAAACACTCGTCATCGGATTTGGATCGATTGGACAACGTCATTGCCGCATCCTCCTCGAACTGGGATGCCGGGTCGCCGTGGTCAGCCGTCAGGATGTCATTCCTTTCCCAGCGTATCGGACCATGGCCGAAGCGCTGCAAGAATTCAAGCCTGAATACGTGATCATTGCAAATCGAACATCCGAACACTACGATACGTTGGCCGGACTGCTTGCCTTTGGCCACGATGGACCCATCCTGGTTGAGAAACCGTTATTCGACAAACCGCACCATCTGCCTCTTCATCAACAAAAGGTGTTCGTGGGGTACAATCTCAGGTTCCACCCGGTACTGCATCAGCTCAAACAGCGACTGCGGTCACAATCTGTCATCTCCGTCCAAGTGTACGCGGGACAATACCTCCCGGCCTGGCGTCCTGGCGACTACCGGGACTGCTACTCTGCAAGGCGCGCAGATGGGGGAGGTGTACTCCGTGACCTCAGCCATGAACTCGACTATACCCAATGGTTGTTTGGAACATGGACGAGGGTTGTGGCCGTCGGCGGGCACTACAGCCACCTGGAGATCGACAGCGAGGACGCCGTTTCGCTTCTGATGAGCACGAACGATTGCCCCATCGTGAACATACAGATGAATTATCTAGACCGGAACCGGAGACGAGAGATCCTCATCAACACGGATGCTCATACGTATCGGGCAGACTTGGTCCAGAACACGCTGCAAACCGATGACTGCACTGAGACGTACCCGTGTGACCTTGACGCAACGTATCTGGCACAGCACCAGGCGCTGCTTGCGGGTGACTTCACCACACTCTGCTCCGTTTCGGAAGCACAGGAAACGCTCAACCTGATCCTGAACGCGGAACAGTCCATCAGCGAAGGCAGGTGGATGACACGATGAAAAGGATCTGCACCATCTGCGCGCGGGCTGGGTCGAAAGGGGTACCTGACAAGAATATCCGAAACCTGTTGGGCAAACCGCTCATCGCCCATTCCGTTTTGCAAGCTCAGTGCTCCGAGCTGTTTGACGAGATCGCGGTGAGCAGCGACTCTGACCATATCCTGCGCATCGCGGAGGCGTACGGCGTCCGACAACTGGTCCTGCGTCCCCCCGAGCTGGCCTGTGACGACGCACCCAAACTGCCCGCAATACAACACTGTGTGGAGGAAGTGGAGCGGATCGTCGGCTACCGGTTCGATACCGTCGTCGACCTGGATGTCACCTCACCATTACGAACGGTGGACGACATCGCCGCAGCCGTCTGTCTCTTGGAACAATCAGACGCCCAGAATGTGTTGTCATGTACCCCCTCTCGGAGATCTCCCTATTTTAATATGGTCGAGGTGACGAAGGACGGAACCGTGGCATTGGTGAAGCCCCCCGCCGCATCCGTCACCAGACGGCAAGACGCCCCGGTCACCTACGACCTCAACGCATCGGTGTACGTTTGGCAACGCGACAGCCTCTTTGACTGCGGCACCTTGTTCAACCCGCGAACGCTGTTGTACGTCATGCCGGCGGAGAGATCGCTCGACATCGATACACGATTGGATTTTGACCTGGTGGAGTATGTACTCAGTAAAAGAAGGGTGAACCCATGAGGATAGAGACATACCGCGACCTGTTTGACTTGTCCGCGAAAACTGCGATTGTAACGGGCGGATTGGGGATTTTGGGCCGCCACTTTTGCGCCGGGTTAGCCGAATTTGGGGCACGTGTCGCAGTCATTGACTTGAATGAAGCAGAGGTTGAACAATTTTCCAAGGAACTCGAACAACGATATGGAACGCTCTGCATCGGGGTTCCGTGCGACGTCTCTAGTCCATTGTCTGTTCAGCGCATGGTGCAGACGGTCGCGAAGGAGCTGGGTCCCATCCAGATCCTTGTAAACAACGCGGCGAGCAAATCAAACGACTTGCAGGCGTTTTTTGCGCCATTCGAAAACTATACACTGGAGCAGTGGCGAAAAGTGACGTCGGTGAACCTCGACGGTATGTTCTTGGTGGCGCAGGCCGTCGGAAAGCACATGATTGAACAAGGGAGGGGAGGATCGATCATACAAACTTCCTCCATATACGGTCTGATGGGGCCGGACGACCGTATATACGAGG
Organism: Alicyclobacillus macrosporangiidus CPP55; assembly: GCF_000702485.1. Classification (GTDB taxonomy): domain Bacteria; phylum Bacillota; class Bacilli; order Alicyclobacillales; family Alicyclobacillaceae; genus Alicyclobacillus_H; species Alicyclobacillus_H macrosporangiidus_B. The sequence continues at coordinate 851,010 of NZ_JNIL01000001.1, forward strand.
GATCAAACTACCTGGGAGGTGCCATCAACACACCGGCCGTGTATGCCGCGACGAAAGCGGGCGTCATCGGCTTGACGAAGTATTTGGCGACGCGCTGGGCGAAGCATGGCATTCGCGTCAACACGCTGATCCCTGGCGGCGTGGAAAGCGGGCAGAACCATCAGTTTGTCAAGAATTACGCCCATCGGGTCCCGATGCATCGCATGGCGCAACCCCGTGAACTTGTCGGTGCGGTTCTCTTCTTGGCATCGGAGGCTTCCAGTTACGTGACAGGTCATAACCTCATCGTGGATGGCGGATTGCATGCCTGGTAACGGGTGTCAGCCAAATCGCGACCGTCACCTGGCGGGTACGCCCTTGACCACTTGATGGTCTGGAACATCTCGGGTCACTACGGCCCCCGCCCCGACCGTGGCATATTTGCCAATGATCATCCTCTTTTCGGGAGATGAACCCTGTAACACGACGGCACCCGTTCCGATGTACGCGCCTTCCTTCAGATGGACATTTCCGGAAATATTCGCTCCCGGCCCAATCGTCACGTAATCTTCCACGATGCAGTCGTGAGCGATGGTGCAATTCTGATTGTAGATGCCAAAATGACTACACCGAATGTCGCTCGTCATCCGAACCCCCGCAAAGACAATGTTGCCCATCTTTCGTTCAAGTTCCGACCTTTGGCGTCGACCGAACGTGGCCGCAGGGTGAATGACATTCACATACCGGATATCTGGATATCGGTGATAAATGCGCCGGCGAATCTCGGGACGCCCAATGGCGATGACAAAATGGTAGGCGACATCAGCCAATGCACGCACTTGATCCTCGGCAGTGACGGGAAATCCGGAAACCTCGCCCGTCCTCTTGTCCCTGTCAATGAGTATCACGCCGCCATATCCGATTTCCCGGCAGATGTCAGCCACTTCCACCGCCAGTCCGGAAGCGCCGAAAATGGCGATATTCACCGGATCATCTCGTCCTTGTGAAAGGTTTTCGCCGCTGTCTTGCCAATCAACTCCCAGTAATACATGGGAGACAAACCATGGCCAGGCCGTTTGACGGCAAGATTGTCTTCGGAGTACACCTCTCCGGTTTGAATGAGGCGAGCCGCCACAATGCTCCGGCGAACCAACTCAGCGGTTTTTTGCTCCCCCATCGTGGGCAGTTTGGCGGGCGATCCCAACGCATCCTCCACTTGTCTGACGGCCTGAACCAAAGTGTGAAACTCATCCGGCTCCAAAGACGCTCGGTGGTCCGGTCCTTCCATTCTCCGGTCTAGTGTGAGGTGCTTTTCGATCACGACGGCTCCCCGCGCGACCGCCGCAACCGCCACCGCGATGCCAGGCGTATGGTCAGACAGTCCGACGGGGAGTTGGAATGCTGCAGCCAGGGTGTCCATGGCGCGTAAGTTCACATCCCGAAATGGGGCAGGGTATTCCGACGTGGCGTGTAACAGGATCACCCGTTCCGCCAGTGCCCGCTGACCCGCCTCAGAACTGTACGCGCGACGCATTTCAGATAAACTGGGCCGAGCGCCAGGCGGTTGCGTAAATCCAAAAGCGAGTACCGCCAGGGCCTGTTCAACTTCTCCTAGTGTGCACATTCCGGTGGACAGAATTAGCTTCCGCTGAGATTGCGCAGCTTTCAACAACAAGGGCGCGTTCGTGACATCCCCTGACGAAATTTTGAGCATGGAGACACCGAGATCGCGGACCAACAAGTCTACGCTTTCGTTGTCGAACGGTGTCGACAGAAAGCCAATTCGCTGGTGTCGACAGTGGGCATGCAATTGTCGATACGCTTCGGCGGACAGTTGGACTCTGCGCAGCATGTCATACTGGGATTCGTTCGCGGCTGTCGTCTGTCTTTGATACTCAGGTTTGGGTGCATCAGTGCGCACCAAATTTTCTGATAGAAAGGTTTGAAATTTCACCGCATCTGCTCCCGCTGCGACTGCGGCATCGACCAGCTGCTTGGCCAAATCCAACGAGCCGTTGTGGTTGACACCAATCTCAGCCACAATCAAGGTGCGCGAATGGGCCATTTAGCTTCCCACCTCGTAAAAGTGTTTGGGCTGGCTCTGTCCAGACTGCAAGTGACGCCTTAACTCCTGTACTATTTTTTGGCTGCTTGTTCCGTCGCCGTACGGGTTCTCTACATTTGAACCATCGAATTGGTAAGCCGCCTCAATGGCCCGGAGAATCGCCTCTCTGCGGGCTTCACAATGAATGACCGAATTTCCTCTCAGCCTTCCTTTCTGTCGATCTCCGATGTCCACTGTCGGCTTCCCTAAGGCAGGAACCTCACAAATGCCGCTGGAAGAATTCCCGACCACCGCGTCGACCCACTTGACGACGCTGAAATAGTACTGTTGCCCGAGTGAAGAATAAGCTTTGGCATTTGGGTGGTCGCGTACAAATTCGTCGACCATTTCGGCGAGCCTGCGTCCATGGGGGTCCGCGTTCGGCTTGGTGAACAAGATGCCCGTTTTCTCTCCAAGCTGGTCCAGTGCGTCCAGCAGTTCGGCAAACTCTGCCGTCGAATCCCTGTTTCCCAGCGTGACTGGATGGAATGTCACCAGGAGGTTTCGTGATAAAAAGCGAAACCCCAACGCGCGTTCCAGCTCATCTCGAGACAGCAGCGTCAACCGCACAATGCGATCGATACCAGGGTGACCGACATTGAAGACACGGGCTGGATCCTCACCGAGTTGACACACGCGCCGACGCGAGGCCTCATTCGTCACGAAATGAAGGGATGCCATCTTCGTAATGCTGTGCCGGATGGCTTCATCAAGAGCTCCCTCGGTCACGTCTCCTCCCCCGATGTGCGCGATGGGTATGCGCGCAATGTACGCGGCCAGTGCCGCAGCGAATATTTCAAAACGATCCCCAAGTACGATGACGATATCCGGACGCAGCCTCTGCAGGGCGTCCGCAAACCCAATCACCCCAAGGCCGATAGATTTGGTCATACCGACCGGAGTATCACTCGACACAAGCATCTCGATCTGTTCTGTCATTTCAAACCCATCTGCCTGAATGGATTGGACCGTCAAGCCGAATTCCGGTGAGAGGTGCATGCCTGTCGCGACAACTTGCAGGTCAAGCTCTGGGTCCGCCTCGACCTCTCGCATCACGCCGTACAACAAACCGTACTCTGCGCGGCTACCTGTGACCACACAGATGCTAGCCTTCGCCATGAAATCCTCCCAGAAACGAACTGCTTGGTAGATTCACCGTCCGCCCTGCCAAACTCTCTGCCACAGACAGATCCATGCGTGGACAATTTTTGTACATCTCCAACTGATGCAGGGGCGTCCAAAACGGCCGTGTCATGATACCCTCACGATTCGTGCGCTCGAGCAATTCGTCGAAGCAGTCTGCAAACGATTCGTCCAAAATCAATGCGTTGAGCCAGTAATTGCTCGTTGCAAATGGTGGTTCCTTGAAACAACGATAACCTTGAGCCCCGTCAAATGCCTTGTGATACGCGGACGCCAGTTCGCGCTTACGACGCAGCAAGTCTGGCAAGCGCTGCAATTGCGCAATTCCCAAGGCCGCGTTCAGATTCGGCATCCGGTAATTGTACCCAATCTGATCATGGACGAACTTCCATGGATGCGGTAACTTCGCCACCGTGGTGAGATGCCTTGCCATGCGCGCCAATTCGTCGTCGTTTGTGAGAATCGCTCCCCCTCCACCAGTCGTCACGATCTTGTTTCCGTTGAAGCTCAAGGCAGACATTTTCCCCCAATTCCCAGTGTGGCGGCCTTTATAGAAGCTGCCCAACGCCTCCGCTGCATCTTCAATAAGTTGCAATTTGTACCGGCGGCACAACTCTGCGAGCGGGTCTAAATCCACCGGATGCCCAAACGTGTGAATCGGCACCAGGGCTTTCATCCGCCGTCCACTCATACGATTCCAACAGCCGTCCGGTCGAATCTCAGCCACGTCCTGGAGGTAAGATTCCAGCTTCGTCGGGTCCATGCCCAGTGTTTCTTCCGAGCAATCGACCAGGTGAGGGATGCCGCCACAATACGAGACCGCGTTGGCTGTGGCCACGAACGTCAGCGCGGGAACCAACACCTCATCGCCTGGTTCGACACCCGCGACGAGCAAGCAAATGTGCAACGCGGCTGTGCCATTCACCGTGGCGATAGCATGCTTGACACCCGTGTATGACGCCAAGTCAGCCTCAAATCGCTCGACAAACCCACCGACGGAAGACACCCAACGCCGATCCAGGCACTCTTTGATAAATACACACTCTCTTCCGTCGAAATCAGGCTCGTGCAGGGCTATCTGCGTATCCGTGTTGGGAAGAACACTCCGCAACCGGCACAAGATGTCGTTGATCATTTGCGCTTTGATCATAGGTTGTACATATACGGCTTATAGCCGCGAAGATTTGCTCGATCCGTAAACCATGCCACCGTTTCCCGCAAGCCATGCTTCAATCCATCGCGCCCGTGGTATTCAGGAGTCCAGCCGAGGAGTTGTCGGGCTTTCGAGTTATCCGCCCATAGGCGTTCCACCTCGCTGGTCAACGGGCGCAGTCGATCCGTGTCCACTTCCACTTCCGCTTCAACCCCCATCACCTCAGTGATCAATTGCACGAGATCGCCAATTGAGATCTCATAGTTGCTGCCAATGTTTATCACTTGGCCAACAGATGAGTCCGACTGCGCCATCGCGGTGAATCCGCGGACCGTGTCTTTCACATACGTAAAGTCGCGGGTGGGCCGAAGGGACCCCAGTTTAATCCTCCTCGCCCCTGTCGCCATTTGCGCGATGATGGTCGGTATGACGGCTCGCAGAGACTGCCTGGGACCGTATGTGTTGAAAGGGCGAATGATGGAAACATGTACGCCGAACGCATGGTAAAAAGACAACGCCAACTGGTCCGCTGCGATCTTGGTGGCCGCATAGGGTGATTGACCGTGCAAGGGATGTTCCTCGGTGATCGGCACAAATCGAGCGGTGCCGTAAACTTCACTGGTTGAAGTGTGAATGACCCGCTTGACCTCCAGCTCGCGAGCTGCTTGGAGAACGTTCAATGTGCCCTTGATGTTCGTGTCCACGTACGTCTGCGGCGCGTGAAAAGAGTACGGCACCCCAACCAATGCAGCCAAGTGAAAGACAATGTCCCGACCACGAAGCGCCTCTCTGACTACGTACGGATCGCGTATGTCTCCTGAGACGATGTCGACCTGTGATTTGATGGGATTCGGCAGGTGATCAAGCCACCCAAACGAATTAAAGGCATTGTAAAAAACGAACGCTCTCACGTCAGCACCCACACGGATCAGTTCTTCAACCAGGTGTGAGCCGATGAACCCATCTGCCCCGGTGACCAGCACTCTTTGCTGGGCGAGCTCCACCGCTCATCCTCCCATCTGTCGCAAAGTGAGCCCTTCCCCTTTTAGGTCATCGTATTCATCGGATGGCCGTAATGTAACCGACGCGAACCAGTTCTGCGAGCACTTCGGCCGGCCCATGGTGTCGCAGACCGCCGCGGCAGAAGTCCCGCCGCAAGAACCCGTCATCCCGTCGGTCAGTGCGCCGTTTTCGGCCCCGTACGGTGTGGTGCCTAGGGCCTGTTACGGCGGGGTTTGGATCCGGATATTGGCCTACATCATCGACGGCCTCGTCTTCATCATCCCCGCGTTGATCCTGCAAGCGTGTTCAAGCGAGCGGCATCCCTGTTCATCGGCGCGTTCGAATGGCTCTACTTCGCTCTGATGGAGATCTTGAGCACACAGGGCACCCTGGGCAAAATGGCATTCGGACTTCGCGCGACCACGTGGGGGTACATTGACAACCACAAAGTTGAACAACCCGCCACGTCCTTTTCCTGTACCCTGAGTTTGGTTCGAACCTCTGGGGGCAGGAGAAAGGAATGTGCTCGAGATGGTCGAGAGGGAGTATATCAGAAAGCGGTATGATGTGGCTTCCAGAAGGATTCGTGAGCGAACCCGAGATGATTATGAGATTGCAACATCTCAGTACCTCGTCCCCCGCATTGGTCATATCAAGCTCTCCGAATTAAGGCCACACCAGGTTCAGAAAGCGTATAACGACATCGAAACAAACAACGGACCGCACATCGCGCGAAAATGTCATGCCATATTGCATTCCGCCTTGTCTCAAGCTGAGAAATGGGGATCGGTGGCCCGTAATGGTGCTTCCCTGGCTGAGCCACCGAAAGTCCCGCGCCGCGAGATGCGGCCGTTATCACCGGAAGAAGGCAGCAAGTTCATCGTAGCCATACAGGGCAATCGTTACGGTGCGTACTTCCTGCTGCTGCTCGGCACGGGGATGAGGCCAGGAGAGGCGCTGGCATTAACATGGGATGACGTAGACCTGGAGAACGGCGTAATCCAGATCAACAAAGCCCTGAGCACTGGACGGCCAAAATTGTGCATGGGCGAGGGAAAGACCGCAAAGTCCCGAAGAAGTGTAGTCATAACACCCAACACCGTGGCAACTTTGAAGGCGCACAAGGCGCACAAATCTGAAAAGCCTTGTCCTGATTAGGATTTCGGCACTTGTGTTCTACGGAGAGCGGACCTGAAGAAAGGCGATTTTCGATGAGTTGACACCCAAAGTGACTCCCAAATGGCCGTGGGGACACCGCGTACGACAAGTCTTCGCCTCAAACATCAGCGCCGCCCTTTAGCTCGGCCAAAAATTCGTTCCCAGCCTCTACCAATCGGTGTGCGCGCGTATTGAGCCAGTCCTCATATTCCTCTACTGTACGTGAGGTAATGTCCTCATCTATGAACTGAGCCTTCAATTTTTCGGGTGTGATTTTGTAACGCTTATACTTGCCCCAGAGTCAACCCAGACAGAAGGGAGAGGTTAGAATTTAGAGTGAAGACGAGGTGTTTATGATGCCGGGACGTAAGTGGACAGTGGACGAGAAGATGAACATCGTGCTCGAGGGCATGATGCCCGGTGCCAACATCAGCGAGGTATGTCGACGGCATGGAGTGGCCCAGAGTCTGTATTACAAGTGGCGTGAAGCGTTCCTGGCTGGTGGACGGGCTGGACTTCAGTCCGGACCCTCCACGAGGGAGCAGGAGCTGGAGAAGGAGTTGCAGGAGGCTCGGGCTAAGATCGGTGAACTTACGATGCAGGTGGATGTGTTGCGAAAAAAATCGAATTGGGGCCGGAAGTAAATAGCCGTTCTTTGGTCTGTCAGCTCGCCAAAGAAGGGTTTCCGGTCCCAGTGATTGCAAAAGCGTTAGGGCTGAACCGGACGTACTGTTACAGCTTGCTGAAGCCGCCTGTGCCAAAGCCGAAGCGGCCTCCTGTGGACAAGGACACTCTGGTCAAACAGTGGATTCGGAAACTGTGCGAAGAATTCCCCACGTACGGATATCGGAGAATCCAAGTCATGCTGCGTCGCCGATACAACCTGCGGGTGAACCATAAGCGGGTGTATCGGCTGATGAATGAAATGGAGCTGCTGGTGAAATCTCCGAGGAAGGGCGCTTCACGAGCGAAACGGCGAGGGAAGATACCGGTCACCAGGTCCAACGAGCATTTCCAGTGCGACATGACGAAGGTGTGGTGTGGGAAAGACGGATGGGGATATCTGTTTGCCGTGATTGACGCTTATGACCGGGAGATTGTGGGGTACTCGTTTTCCCGGTTCTGCCGTACGGAGGACCTGCTGAAGGCTGTGGATATGGCGCTGAACTATCGCTTCCCGAACGGCGTTCAAGGTGCCGGTTTGACATTACGAACGGACAATGGCTGCCAGATGACGAGTCGACGGTTCATCCAAGCGATGAAGGTCTGCCAAATCAACCACGAGCGGACGGGGTACAACAACCCCGATGCTGACGCACACATCGAGCGATTCTTCCGGTCGCTGAAGGAGGAGGAGGTCTGGCTGCAGGAATACAGCAGCTTTGCAGAGGCGAAAGCGGCGATTGAGTCGTACATTCACTTTTACAACACGGATCGACCGCATTCCGCACTAGGTTATCGCTCGCCGTTGGAATTCAGAAATTGGAAAATGCAACAAAACGCAGCGTGAGACGGTTTTTATCTGAATTGCAAGTCTCTCATCTCTCTCTTAAAAGCCATCCCATCTGTCTTGACAAAGTCGGGTTCAATACGCATCCAAACCGAAGATCCCACGCATCTGCACGATGAATCATTACTTTGCAAAAACGATGGTATCCATGACCATCATCGCTAATCTGGGAGAGTGAATCCGATGTCTTCACACGCCGCTTCCGTGAAAAAAGGTGTCATCATTGAGCTTATTTCGGTTGTTTGGATGATCATTGAAGCAGGGGTCGCGATTGGTTCGGGTATCATTGCTCATGCTTTATCCTTGGTCGCCTTCGGTACAGACAGCGTAATCGAACTTATTGCGGGTGGGGTTTTGCTTTGGAGATTGACGATTGAAGCGAACAGGGTAAGCCTGGCACGGGTAAAACAGGCGGAAAAGGTGTCATCATGGGTTGTTGGGATTGCTTTGCTGATGCTTGCAGTCTACATCGTGGTGGCTTCCGTTGACAAGCTGTGGACACATCAAGGTGCGGAATCAAGTTATGTTGGTATCAGCTTAGCGATTGCTTCGGGTATCATCATGCCTTATCTATCCCGTGCCAAAAAACGGATTGGTTCTGAAATCGGCAGTAAGGCGTTACGCTCAGACGGGGCGTGCAGCATGGTCTGTGCTTATATGGCTTGGACCGTTCTGGGTGGCGTGGTCTTGACCGCATTGTTCGGCTGGTGGTGGGTTGATTCAATCGCTGCCTTGGCGTTGGTCTACTTCGTTGTCAAAGAAGGTTGGGAAGCCGTCCAAGAAGCACGTGGATACGAACATGCTTGCGGTTGTGGGCGTTGTCATTAAAGAACGACAGAACACAAATGAGTGGTACCACTCGCAAGGTGCATTATTACTGGATTATTATTAATTATCATGGAGGGTAAGAATAACTAGAGTGTCAAGATTCGTTACTGGGCGATTCACGATGATGACAGATTTGTTACAGCCAACGTATAATGGCCATAAGTTGACGGTGTTTGTTGTCCGGAAACTGGCGGATTCGGTGGCCATGGCGGATGAACGGGGCAACTCATCCGAGTTGCCCCGCTGCCACTGCAGTTTACACATAGATCTTGGCGTCGTAGGTTGCCGCTTTTCTTAACGTGAGCACCGTTGATTTGCCATCCGTCGACCCGGGAAAGATGATGCACCAACTGCCCGCCATGTCCATCTCCAGCCGTCCCCATACAAACTGCCTGCCTATTCGCAAACCAATCACTTCTCCACAGTGCAAAGACACGGAGTCGTCCCCACACTGAACCGAGAACCGGTCCGACTGTCTGTCGTAACGCAGGGTGCCGCGCTTTGCAGTTCGCCTGGTCATGTCAACTCCCCCTGTATGACCAGATTCACGATGTGATCATCAATGATCCGGTGCTTCGTCTGGGCACCGTACATGAGGCAGTGCGTGCACACCTTGTTGATCATGCGTGCTGCGCCACTGGAGAATCGATAAACCTCATCGATGGCCTTGTCCGAGAAAATATCGTGCTCGGCCCCGGCATAGGCCAGGTGACGTCGGATGTACTCACCGACCTCTGCCCGGTCGTAATACGGAAGCTTGCACTGTATGTCGATTCGTTGGCGGATGGCGGCGTACGCCTGGAGGTTTAGACGCTCCCAGAGTTCGCTCTGCCCGACCAGGATGAGCGCCATGGGGCTTTGCGCGTCCATGCGGAAGTTGAGCAGGAAGCGCACCTCCTCCAACATCTCTCGGTCGAGAAGATGAGCTTCTATACTTGCCCCAGAGTCAACCCAGACAGAAGGGATGGGTTAAGATGAAGCAGAGGTGTTTGTGATGCCGGGACGTAAGTGGACAGTGGACGAAAAGATGAACGTCGTGCTCGAGGGCATGATGCCCGGTGCGAACATCAGCGAGGTATGTCGGCGGCATGGCGTGGCCCAGAGTCTGTATTACAGGTGGCGTGAAGCGTTCCTGGCTGGTGGACGGGCTGGACTTCAGTCCGGACCCTCTACGAGGGAGCAGGAGCTGGAGAAGGAGTTGCAGGAGGCTCGGGCTAAGATCGGTGAACTTACGATGCAGGTGGATGTGTTGCGAAAAAAATCGAATTGGGGCCGGAAGTAAATAGCCGTTCTTTGGTCTGTCAGCTCGCCAAAGAAGGGTTTCCGGTCCCAGTGATTGCAAAAGCGTTAGGGCTGAACCGGACGTACTGTTACAGCTTGCTGAAGCCGCCTGTGCCAAAGCCGAACCGGCCTCCTGTGGACAAGGACGCTCTGGTCAAACAGTGGATTCGGAAACTGTGCGAAGAATTCCCCACGTACGGATACCGGCGAATCCAAGTCATGCTGCGTCGCCGATACAACCTGCGGGTGAACCATAAGCGGGTGTATCGGCTGATGAAGGAAATGGGGCTGCTGGTGAAATCTCCGAGGAAGGGCGCTTCACGAGCGAAACGGCGAGGGAAGATACCGGTCACCAGGTCCAACGAGCATTTCCAGTGCGACATGACGAAGGTGTGGTGTGGGAAAGACGGATGGGGATATCTGTTTGCCGTGATTGACGCTTATGACCGGGAGATTGTGGGGTACTCGTTTTCCCGGTTCTGCCGTACGGAGGACCTGCTGAAGGCTGTGGATATGGCGCTGAACTATCGCTTCCCGAATGGCGTTCAAGGTGCCGGTTTGACATTACGAACGGACAATGGCTGCCAGATGACGAGTCGACGGTTCATCGAAGCGATGAAGGCCTGCCAAATCAACCACGAGCGGACGGGGTACAACAACCCTGATGCTGACGGATACATCGAGCGATTCTTCCGGTCGCTGAAGGAGGAGGAGGTCTGGCTGCAGGAATACAGCAGCTTTGCCGAGGCGAAAGCGGCGATTGAGTCGTACATTCACTTTTACAACACGGACCGACCACATTCCGCACTAGGTTATCGCTCGCCGTTGGAATTCAGAAATTGGAAAATGCAACAAAACGCAGCGTGAGACGGTTTTTATCTGAATTGCAAGTCTCTCATTTCTCTCTTAAAAGCCATCCCATCTGTCTTGACAAAGTCGGGTTCAATACGCTTCGTCTACGACGCAAACGGGCTGCACGTGGTGAATGCCGCGCATGAGTTCTATCTCGCGATGCAATTGTCGCTTTGCGTCGCCGCGGTAGAACTTGGACTCACACCCGAGCTGCTCTAACAGTCCTTTGTAGAAGTGGCGAGGCGTGAGTTTCGAGTCTGACAGGTAGAGGACCTGGTACTTGGCACTATCCAGTGTCTCCGCAAAACGGCGAATGGTCGTGGTCTTTCCCGTTCCGCAGTCCCCGGTGACGACACAGAACAGTTGCCGCTGCGCCGCGTAGGAAAGCCGCCCCAGCGTGTCCTCCAACGATGGCGATGTGTAGAGCTCTCCGGCCGGAATGTTTCTGGCGAACGGGGTGTGCCTAAACTCGTAGAATGACTCAAACATCTCCCTTCACCTCGTTCCACGCGGAGGTGTAGGAGATGGCCCGTGCCTGTCTGTGTTGACGTTGCTCATGCTGTTTTTGCGCAGCGCCCAGCAGCCTGGAGGCGTCTGCTGGTTGGGGCCCCAAGTGTTCCGGCAACTTGGGTCGTTTGCCAGCCCGCTCACCGATGACCATGGGGCGAGCTTTCCACGGTTCATATCCCTCGTACTCGATGGTCACCTCGCTGATGTCTGCCGGATCGTAAATGACGTCCACCGTGCAACCGATGAACGACAACCCCACCTCATACTTCCGGTCCATGAAACTGATGCACCCGGATTTGTCCACTTTGCGCGTCTCGGCATGCAGGAACGCATTGGCGAGGACCTCCGGCTCGACAAATCGCAGCGCCTTACGGTCACTACGGTACGCCGTCTCTGGGCTTATGGACTGATTGTCTGTGGAAAGCGCGGCGTGCGGCTTGTTCTGGTAGCATTCCGACAGCCATACGGAGAACTTCTGATTCAGTTCTTCCAGTGTCTGCGGTTTGTCCAGGGCAATCTCGCTGAGAAATGAATCGACCGTCCGATTGAATTTCTCTACCTTGCCCTTACTCTCGGCAGCGTACGGCTTGGTGTAGAGGAGCCGTATCCCAAGCTTGGAACAGGTCCGGGCCATCCAACGGGTTCGGTACTGTTTTCCGTTGTCGAAGTACACAGAATCCGGGGCGCCGTATTTCTGGATGGCTTGGCGAAAACAATCTTCCACGATGGCCTGGTCGAGGGTGGGGTAGAACTCGGCATGGAGTACGTACCGCGTGGCGTCGTCCAGGAACACGACGAGGTAGACCTGTTTCCTTGCGCCGCCAGGCCCGATGGGCAGATACGGGCCGAACTTGATGTCCGACTGCCACAATTCATTTCGATGCCGACGCTGAAACCGGCGGGCGGCTGTACCGGTTGCGGCGTACATCCGCATCTGACGGGAGCTATACCCCCGCTCTGCCAACTTCTCCTGCAGGGTGCTGCGCTTGATCTGGCCCGGCTTTGCATACCCCTCCCACTCAAGGATCTGAATGATTTGGGAGATGCTGCGCGTGGGAACCTCCCGTCGCAGCAAGATGGCCTGTTCCAGAAGCGACTCCGGGATGGCGTCTGGTCTTTGATACACTTTGGCTTTTGGCTTGAGGCCCTCGAAACCTTCCTTGCGGTACTGGGCCAGATACCGACGAATGGTTCGTTCTGAGAGACCCGTTTGTGCGCAGATCTCAGCCCTGATCTGTCGCGCACGGCCTGCATCCAGGCCATCTGCAAGCAGCCGAGACAGCATCTGCACCCGATTTGCGGCGATTTCCTCCGCCTTCCTCGAATCTTTCATGCCAACCACCTCCATTTTGGTAGGGTCAGCATGAACGTACAGTGACGAGACGCGGATCAACACGCCGAACGGGTATGTCTCCACAAATGTAGATTTGCAATCGGTCGGACAGCACGCGCCAGCCAACCGGGATGATGCCCAACAACCCGTCCGATTCGATGGAGTGCGGTTTGTGGATGAGCGGACGAACTCTCCACAGTCCACTGGAAGCGGTCAGCGATGGACTCCAGGCAGCCGGCGGCATATGGGGCAAAGACCTCAAACCACTGACGCCAGCGCCGCAGCGTTGATTCCTCAACGCAGGCAGGCGTCGCCTTATCCGTGACAGCATCCTCAATGACCTGTGCCTCGTGGCGGCGATAGGGAACCAGAAAGCTTGGCAGTTCGTGGTGGATCTTGTTGCAATCCCGGCAGCGCAGTCGGCGGATGATGAGTTTTACCTTGTTGCCGGAACTCTGAACCCAGGTCCTTTTCCGACTCCCGATGACGCGAAGCTCACCTTGGCAACAAGGGCAGGGGACATTCTCCGCACTCCGGACAAAAAACACCGGCGGTGTGGCTTTCAACAAGCTTAAAGTTTGATATACTGACCATATCCGAGTGATGGGACGCCCCTTGTGATGCTGTTGGCGCAGCACCACGTAAAGAGGGGCGTCTTTCCTTTCCTAGGATACGGCCATTTTACTCAGCAATTTTCGGACAGGCAATAACGTCAGCTTTCGGCCATTTCGAGATGGCTAAAACACAGATTCATCAGGAGGCGAGGAAAGTTTCTACAAATTCGGGGACTATTTCGACTACACACCCAAGAATTAAAACAACCGATGTGACACCTTTCATCCGGTGTCCTCGGCGAATGATCCAATAAAGAGTTGACGGAGGCACGTGCCCCAGCACGACCTCCGTCCACCACACACGTGACTTCACAGAGTTCATTGTTCGCAAACTCATGTTCCCATGTCCACCAACCAAACGATCGCGAAAACACCGCTCCCGGTGAACACTCCGTAACTCCACACACGCTTTGTTCGCCACTAGCCCACACCGGGCCTACTGTAGACCCTCTCGGGATTTTCGACTGTCTGTGCTTCTCTCTCGAACTTGCCATGAACAACCCTCACAATCATGTTCGGCCCTTCCCTGTTCAGACGTCTCCTTGCAGGTACTATGGCCTCTGCTGACTTCTGCCGTTCAGCATCGCCTCATGACGATGGTTACCAGACTTGCTGGCGTACCGGCAGACCTCCCCGGGTAAGAGCGTTGTCTTTCCCTCCATATACCCGCCCCCTTTACTCTCGACAGCCTTCGGTAGCAAGGGCTTTGTCTTGTATGGCAGACTCACCCAACTGTCGCCAGCCTCACTTGGGGTTCGTGTCCCTCGGGCCGGAGGTTTGCCGCCGCCTTCCTTCAGATTCCACCTCGCGATGGACACCCTTGGCTTAAGCTAATGGCTACTGCTACCTTCACCATTCCCGACTTTCACCGTATAGACAACGCCCATGCCGGGCGCACAACGCGGAGCGAGGCTCCGACCACTTCGGAGCCTCGCTCATTTTCCGCGCCGTTACGCGGTTTTTCTGGAGCCACCTGTCGGATTCGAACCGACGACCTGCTCATTACGAGTGCGCGGATGTTGTTTTACTCCGTTGAAGCGAGGTGCAATGAGTCCAGTAATGGCAAGGATTTTTGGGTTTGTCTTGAACTGTGTTTGAGTCAGTTTTAGTGAGTTAGGCGCACAACAGGCGCACAAGGCGCACAAGTGGTCTGCCGGACAGAACGGTGCGGCTAAATTCTATACGTGGCACACCTGACGACGGACTGTGCCCGCTGATCCGAAACTCGGCAACTCTCCGCTCCTCACCGCTTTCGTAACTCTGTCCGCGACACCCACAGCATCCTCCTCGGTCGAATTTGAGACAATTATGCGGTCTCGACAGAGGGTTACGAGGTGTGCCCAGTTTGACGCTTGCGAAGTTCTTGAGCAGATACAAAATGACGCGGTCGGAAAACCCGCGCCGTCTGATGCACCCTGAGGAATTCGAACCCCCGCAATACGCGGTTTAGGAATTCTCGGTAGTTTGTTCGGCTGGTTATTCCTCGTGTTACTCAGTGCCGTTTCTCCCGGTAAACAATCAGTCCAACATCCACTGTGTTACCCCAATCATCCTTGTGCTGGACAGAACGGCAGAAGTTTGGGCAGAAGATCGGTAGAATCATTGCAATATCGCAGGCGCACGCGGTCACCATGATGACGCACTCACGACCACAATGTGTGTAAGATTGCTAACAAACCTCATCGGAATCGGCATGGTTATGTTGTAGTGTAAACTTGCACGGAACAATCCGTGCCATTGCTGAGGTATTGCCGGGGCCGCGTCACGCTTGCACTCTTGTGGAGGCTCCAGCCAGATTCGCACCGGCGAGTCGAGGTTTTGCAGTTCTCTGGCGGCCATTTCAACACGTTCATCAAGCCCATATGGTGCGGTCATGTCCGGTATCACGGGCAAAGTTGTACCGCGGTTGTCCATAGAATCCAGAATGGTCTACGACGTCCGATAGAAAAATATGGTAGAAGTCCCACGTCGCATCATACACAGTTCAATGTTCATCAAGTCGTCTTTCGCTGCGCTGGAAAACACCCTTCAGTGACGACGCCTCCTACCCCCTCTCCCGAACCCCGGCAACTCACCGCTCCCGCAGCTTCCGTAACTCTGCCCTCGACATCCACAGTACCCTCCTCGGTCTGGTTTGAGACCATTATCCGGCCTCGACCGGAGTTGCGAGGTATGGTGGATTTGACGCTACTGAGAAAATGGACAAAAAAGAGAATACTCCCTCTTGTGCAGTTCTCGAATGGTTATTTATGTATATTGATTCAGGAGGCTTCCCCAGTGATGACAACTTGTACGCCCAATTGCTTCAGCCGATGCACGTGGCGTCGAATCAACGTTTCTCGATTCTGCCGATCGTAGTAATCAGGTCCCAGGTCTTGATAGGCAACCTTGTGCTTAAGCAGGTGGTATACGATGACCAGCAGGGTGTGCGCCAGAGCGACCGCTGCACGTTTCGTTCCCCGGCGCGCAGCAATCCGGTGATATCGGGCGGAAAGGCGGGTGTTTTTGCCTCGGGCGGCAGCGCGTGCGCATTCGATCATCGTTTCTCGCAACCATCCGTCACCCTTGCGTGTTTTTCCACTGTATCGTTTTCCCGCACTCTCGTGGTTCCCGGGACACAGTCCTGCCCAGGATGCCAGATGCGCTGCGGTCGGAAACCGACTCATATCCGTCCCGACTTCCGCCACAATCATTTCTGCCGCCTTTCGCCCAACCCCCGGAATCCCCTCGAGACGCGCCAGGTCTTCTTCAAAAGGGCGCATCCGCCGCGCTATCTCGGCGCTCACTTCCTCGATTAACTCGTCTAACTCATCAATGTGTTGAAGCTGAATGGCCAGCAGCTTCCGCTGATGAGGACGCACAATGCCTTTGAGCGCCTGCTCAAGCTCCTTCGTCTTGTTCCGCAATCGGCCTTTCGCGAGAGCAGCCATGCTTTGTTCGTCGGTGTTCCCAGCGATGAGTTCTTCCAGCATCGCACGCCCGCTCGCACCGAGCACGTCCGAAGCGACCGATGCCAGCTTGATATTCGCGCCTTCTAGGACTTTTTGGAGTCGGTTCACTTCACTCGCACGCTCGCGAATGAGCGACTTCCGGTAACGAATCAACTCACGCAACTCTCGTTGCTCACGCGAGGGAATGTAGCTGCCCTTCAGAAGTCCATGTTGCAGAAGCTGCGCGATCCACTCCGCATCTTTGACATCGGTCTTACGCCCGGGTACCTGTTTGATGTGCTGTGCGTTCACTACAAGAATTTCAAGCCCCTGGTCCTCTAATAGGTTGTAAATCGGTTTCCAGTACACGCCGGTACTCTCCATCGCCACATGTGTGCAGCCGTGTTGGCGAATCCATTGGCACATCGCTTGGAGATCTTCCGTCATCGTGCCGAATGTGCGAATCTCTTTGCCTTCAGGGGTGAGTACACACGCAACAACCTTCTTCTTGTGCACATCCAGCCCGCAGCAACGTTCATGCACGACTTCCATTCCACGGGCACCTCCATCGAGCGAACAATCGCAACCGCGTGGCGACCGATGATCCGAATTCTACTGTGCGTGCATCCCGTAGGGGAGCGACAAACCGTGGTTCTCGAGGTCGCCGGCTCCGTCTTACGATCGGGCTTTATGCACCACCGTCAAACGAGCTCTGGCGGCTGCTGACGCGATCGTATCGCAATATCTCCTCATTTTCATGCTCCCGTGGCGTCGAAGTTCGACATGGATGTCTTACGTCTCAAGTGTGACGAAACTATGGACAGCCTGTTCCCCAAACGCCTGGCCCTCGGACACGCCTGCCGCTATCCGGCACTTCCAGCTCCATCCGGCCTAAGGCCACTTTACGCTTGCAGTTATACGTGACCGCCAGCTCTACTTCGACGTGCCTGCGCTTGACCGTCACGTGTCCGGTCAAATACCCCATCCCCTTCACATGCAACTCGCTTACACACCGCCTGCCAGAGGTGTCTAGTCTGGCACGCTCTTTCCATCGTACGGAACTCTGGTTTAGTCTGCACCGAGCAATGTACATTAGCTCACTTAACATGGATTGTCATCGGAAGCACGGATGGATACAATACTGTCAAACGGTCAAACTTATATTTGACTGAGGTGATACAGGTGTGCCCTGAACCTGAACTACGGCTGGAACAAGATGTTCCCGTATGTGAAGTCGATTGCGTCAACGAAGAAGCTGTGAATCAAATTAAATCCCTGTTACATTCAGTCCCCGACATGGTGCCAATTTTTAAGGCCTTGGCCGACGAAACACGTGCGAAAATCGTCTATGCACTCTACGAATCCGAACTCTGTGTGTGCGATGTCGCTGCGGTAATCGGAGCTAGTAAAGCGACCGCTTCGTACCATCTACGCTTACTAAGTCATATGGGGCTGGCCAAGTATCGAAGAGAAGGAAAGCTGGTGTTTTACCGATTGTCAGACTCGCACATCAAGAATCTCATCCGTGAAATCCTACATCATATGGATGAACGCCAAAGGGGTGACGCAGAGTGACCACGGAAGTGCAACAACTTCGTAAGAACAAAGCGGTATTCCGTGTCGAAGGAATCACCTGTCTAGACTGTGCCACCAAGTTCGAAAAGAACGTAGCGGCTCTCCCTGGCGTGACCAGGGCCGTCCTGAACCCAACTACGGGTAGACTGATCGTTGAGGGAAATGCGGACCTCGATAAAATTCGACAAGAAGGAAAAAAGGAAAACTACAGGATATTCCCGGAAAACGAACGCCCTGTAGCAGGAGCTACGGTCAAACAAATCAACGGGGATCTGATTCGGGCCATTCTGTCGGGGGTCTCCTTAGTTATCGGGTACGCATCGCAAAAACTCGGAGCACCCATGGAACTGTTCCTGCCTTTCTATATCGCTGCGATCGTCAGTGGTGGATGGGTAAACGCCAAAAAAGCGTTCTACTCCATACCCCGTCTTGACTTCAACATGAGTGTGCTGATGACTACGGCTGTCATTGGAGCCATGGCCATCGGCAAGTGGGAAGAAGGAGCGACGGTTGCTTTCCTGTATTCCATTTCCGAGTTGCTTGAAGCATGGAGTATGGAACGGGCAAGAAAGTCCATTCGTGATTTGATGGACATTACGCCAAAAATGGCCCGAATCAAACGTCCCACCGGTGATGTCGAAATTCCCGTAGACGAAGTTGAAGTCGGCGACATCATGATTATTCGTCCCGGCGAGAAGATTCCCATGGACGGCCGGATTCTCAAAGGCGAATCGGCGATCAACGAAGCGGCGATTACTGGTGAATCTGTCCCTGCTGAAAAGGGACCTGGCGCAGAAGTATTTGCAGGCACATTGAACACAACTGGATCACTTGAAATCGAGGTGACAAAGCGGGTCGAGGACACGACTATCGCAAAGATTATTCACCTCGTGGAGGAGGCTCAGACCCAACGGGCACCGACGCAGGCATTTGTAGATCGCTTCGCTAAGGTGTACACACCAATTGTACTAGCCTTAGCTGTAGGTATTACCTTCGTACCCCCTTTACTCCTCGGATATCACTGGGGTCCATGGGTTTATCGGGGGTTGGCGTTGTTGGTTGTATCGTGCCCGTGTGCCCTAGTGGTGTCCACGCCAGTGGCGATTGTTAGTGCCATCAGCAATGCTGCAAGAAATGGCGTGCTTGTCAAAGGTGGTATTTACTTGGAACAAGCCGGATCACTCCGAGCCATTGTGTTTGATAAGACGGGAACGCTCACGAAAGGAAAACCTGTTGTTACGGACGTGATTCCATTTGGTTCTCATTCGGAACTTGATCTTCTCCAGACTGCGGTCAAGCTGGAAGCAAGGTCTGAACATCCGCTGGCGAGGGCCATCGTGCGAGCAGGCGAAGAACATTCACTGGACACAACCGGCGTAGATGGTATTACTGCACTCCCTGGCCAGGGCGTTCAGGGAGCTATTGATGGGGATACGGTATACATCGGAAACCTTCGAATGTTCGACGAGCTTGGTTTAGCTTCCGAGGAAGTGTCCGCAAGGGTATCCGCCCTTCAGAGTGAAGGCAAGACAGTCATGGTCGTCGGCACCAAACAAGACTTTTTTGGCCTCATCGGTGTGGCCGATGAAATTCGTGAACTTACGTCAACTGTCATCGCTGATTTGAAAAGACTGGGCATTGCTCACACTATTATGCTGACCGGCGACAACCAAGCGACAGCAAGAGCAGTTGCTTCTGCAATCGGAATTGACGATTTTCGTGCCGAACTGCTACCGCAGGACAAAGTAGAGGCTTTGAAGGTGTTCCTTGACAAGTACGGCAAGGTCGCCATGGTCGGTGATGGTATCAACGACGCCCCAGCATTGGCGACTGCAACCATCGGTATCGCCATGGGTGGAGTTGGCACAGACACAGCGATGGAAACAGCGGACATCACGCTAATGGCCGACGATTTATCAAAGCTTCCGTTTACGATTCGTTTGAGCCGAGCGGCTTTGCGAATCATACGACAAAACATTTGGTTCTCGCTGGTCATAAAGTTCCTTGCGATACTTGCGGTCTTTCCAGGCTGGTTGACACTGTGGCTGGCAATTTTAGCCGATATGGGAGCATCCGTCTTGGTCACACTGAACGGAATTCGGCTGTTGGGTGTAAAAGCGAACGAATAACGAAGGGCCCCGTCGAATTGTGACGGGGCTCCTGTAAACTTTACACCTAAAGTTTCTGACCGCAAGTCGGGCAAAACGAAGCATTCAAAGCGACAGCACCGCCGCAGCTTAGGCAATACACTTGTTTGGGCTTTAGGCCCGTTCCACAATGGGTACAAAAATTGTTTGAGACATCGTTCTCGGTGCCGCAACTCGGGCATCGTAGCAAGGATACTGGGCGCCGATACGCAGGTGTATCTTCATAATAGTGGTGATCATGATACTCGTAATGATCTTCATGGTGACCGTGGTGATGATGGTCATCATGATGATCGTGGTGGCTATGATGGCCATCATGATGACGCCCATGGTGCCCTCCGTGATGCCTGTCATGATGTTCGCCAAAAAGTTCCCGGAAGAAATCAGACATTTGCAACACTCCTTTTAATGATGGTGATGGCCTTCGCTCGTAGCGCAAAACTCAGAATCATCGTGCGGATGTTCCCCATCTTCGGTTTGAATCGTCACATGACCGATACCCATGTGAACTAAGCGATGTTCTATGTCCCGTAAAACCTTCTGGCTATCACGGATGGTCATGTTGCCGTCCAGGACGATGTGACACGACAGGGCATTCTTACCACTGGTGATACTCCACACGTGTACGTCATGAACTTCTTGAACACCGGGTACAGCTTTGACTTCATCAACAACTGTGTGAAAGTCGATGCCCTTTGGCGTCCCCTCCATGAGAATACTTACGGTCTGTCGAACGATCCTCCAGGCACCAAACGCAATCAGCAAAGCGATCAGAACGCTGAGGATCGGGTCAACCACATACCACTTGGTCGCCAAGATGATAATTCCACCTACAATTACACCGGCGGACGCAGCCGCATCGCCAAGCATGTGGAGAACAGCGCTCTTTACATTGAGGTCCTCTTCCTTACGCATACCAAGACCCAAATACAGGTTCATCAAAAGCCCGACTCCAGCGCTGATAAACATCCACATTGGCGTAATCTCTTGCGGCTTCTGAAACCGACCGTATGCCTCCCATAAAATCCATAGCGTGATCAGAATCAGTGTAATTCCGTTAATGAACGCAGCAAGAATACCAGACCGGTAGTATCCATACGTCATCTTTTCGTTCGATGGTTTCTCACCCTGCTTCAGGGCAAACCAAGAGAGTCCGATAGCGGCGATGTCTGTTAATACATGCCCTGCATCCGAGAGTAGCGCCAGGCTGTGTGAAATCAAACCACCGATTACCTCGACAATTAGGATCAGCAGAGTCAGAAAAAACGCCCTTTTCATCTGACCAGCAGGGGCGTGCGAATGAAACACACCTCCATGACCGTGTCCGTGGCCAACACCGTGATCATGATCGTGAGCCATGTGTATTCTCCTTGTCTTCTTCAACGTGCGTAGCATGGTCAATTCCCATCTGCAAAAGTCCGGCGATGTGTGCGTCATCGCACGTGTAGTAAATCGTGTTCCCCTCTCTTCGACTTTTCACAATGCGCAAGGCTCGGAGATATCGCAGTTGATGCGATACCGCCGATTGTGTCATGCCAAGAACCTCGGCAAGGTCGCAAACACAAAGTTCACGTTTAGACAAATTGTGTAGAATGCGAATACGTGTCGGATCGGCCAAGGCCTTGAAGGATTCCGACAAGCTTTCCACTACGGCTTCGTCCAGTTGGCCAGGTAAACAATCGGCCACGGCATCCTGGTGGACCATCGACTCGCCGCAACGGTCGTCATCAATAGGAGTAGCCATGCTTAGTCACCACCTATATGAACAAATACTCATATAAGCATAGTATATACAAAACATGCGCTCGTCAAACATTCCCCTCAGACCGTCATTCTGCAGCATCACAGTGTTTGCCTCTCCCTGAATGATCGAGAGCGCTCATGGGCGTGGCAGACGCCGCTGTGGTTGCATAACTCTGACGTGAGTTAACCGCTCACCGAGGAGGAAAGCGTGATGCCACACTCTGATGTTGTGAAACTCCTTCAGGATTGCGTGGCCATGTGTGAAAGCACCAACGCGCATTGTCTACAGTGGCTCATCAACAACGCCACTAGATCGGAGTCAACTGCCGATTACAGCAAATTGATCGTAAAACATGTGTTGGCCCTTGAAGGCTGAACTGTGATAGGCACATCGTATTGAACCCGACTTTGTCAAGACAGATGGGATGGCTTTTAAGAGAGAGATGATAGACTTGCAATTCAGATACAAACCATCTCACGCTGCGTTTTGTTGCATTTTCCAGTTTCTGAATTCCAACGGCGAGCGATAACCTAGCGCGGAATGCGGTCGGTCCGTATTGTAAAAGTGAATGTACGACTCAATCGCCGCTTTCGCCTCGGCAAAGCTGCTGTATTCCTGCAGCCAGACCTCCTCCTCCTTCAGCGACCGGAAGAATCGCTCGATGTATCCGTCAGCATCGGGGTTGTTGTACCCGGTCCGCTCGTGGTTGATTTGGCAGTCCTTCATCGCTTGGATGAACCGTCGACTTGTCATCTGGCAGCCATTGTCCGTTCGCAATGTCAAACCGGCACCTTGAACGCCGTTCGGGAAGCGATAGTTCAGTGCCATATCCACAGCCTTCAGCAGGTCCTCCGTCCGGCAGAACCGGGAAAACGAGTACCCCACAATCTCCCGGTCATAAGTATCAATCACGGCAAACAGATATCCCCAGCCGTCTTTCCCACACCACACCTTCGTCATGTCGCACTGGAAATGCTCGTTGGACCTGGTGACCGGTATCTTCCCTCGCCGTTTCGCTCGTGCAGCGCCTCGCCTCGGAGATTTCACCAGCAGCCCCATTTCCTTCATCAACCGGTACACCCGCTTATGGTTCACCGCACGTTGTATCGGCGACGCAGCATGACTTGGATTCGCCGGTATCCGTACGTGGGGAATTCTTCGCACAGTTTCCGAATCCACTGTTTGACCAGAGCGTCCTTGTCCACAGAAGGCCGCTTCGGCTTTGGCACAGGCGGCTTCAGCAAGCTGTAACAGTACGTCCGGTTCAGCCCTAATGCTTTTGCAATCACTGGGACCGGAAAGCCTTCTTTGGCGAGCTGACAGACCAAAGAACGGCTATTTACTTCCGGCCCCAATTCGATTTTTTTCGCAACACATCCACCTGCATTGTAAGTTCACCGATCTTAGCCCGAGCCTCCTGCAACTCCTTCTCCAACTCCTGCTCCCTCGTAGAGGGTCCGGACTGAAGCCCAGCGCGTCCACCAGCCAGGAACGCTTCACGCCACTTGTAATACAGACTCTGTGCCACGCCATGCCGCCGACATACCTCGCTGATGTTGGCACCGGGCATCATGCCCTCGAGCACGATGTTCATCTTCTCGTCCACTGTCCACTTACGTCCCGGCATCATAAACACCTCTACTTCATCTTAACCCATCCCTTCTGTCTGGGTTGACTCTGGGGTGAGTATATGCCCACTACGGGTACGCCGGCGTGTTCTTCATTCTGTTGGTGGAGAACATCGGGATTCCTTTCCCGGCGGAGACGACGCTCACCATCGCCGGATTCGAGTGGATGAGGGGCGCCTTCTCACTCGTACCTCTCCTCCTTGCCGCCACTTTTGGCAACGTGGTGGGTTCGACCATTGGGTATGGAATTGGGTACTTCCTCGGACGGCCGGTGATTGTGCGGTTGGGACGCTATGTCGGGATTACGTCAGAGAAACTGGAAGCGGCCGACCAGAAATTCGCCAGATACCGGGGTACCCTGGTCCTGTTCGGGAAGTTCATCGCCGGCATCCGTATCCTCGTACCGTACTTGGCTGGTATCAACCGCATGCCGTTTGTCGTGTTCTCCGCCTACAATGCCGTCAGCGCTCTGGTGTGGGCAGGGTTTTTCATCATCGTCGGGCGTTATGGAGGTGGCTTGGTCTCATTACCACGAGGTGATGCACCAGTACCTGCTGCCTATCATCGTTGTGGCTGTGGTTGGGGCGGGCATCGTGATGGCCGTAAAGGTGCGGAGCAGGCGAAGGTCGAAGGCGTAGGCAGGGCCGAGGAGGAGTGCGACTGGCCGTTCAACCTGCTATGGCTCACCCAGGCTCACGAGCCTCGCCGTGCGACGGACAAGAGCACGGTCAACCCGGCCACGCAGGCGGTGACGAGAAACGCCCCGTGGAACGCATGCACCATCGCCCAAGTTGGGGCGACCTTCTCGTCGGCAACCCCCTGAAGATCCAAGAATAGCTGATAGCAAAGACCGCCGAGCGTCACCCCAAGTCCCATGCCGAGCGTTCTCGACATGTTCAGGATGCCTCCGGCGACACCGAGACGGTTGGCGGGGGCACTGCCCATCACGCTGCTGTTGTTGGGCGGTGTGAACACGCCAATTCCCAAGCCCACGAGAAACAACCCGATGACGAGCAGCAGCCGTTGCATTCCTGCCCCCATCCCTGACAGACACAGGCTTCCTGCACAAGCAGCCGTCATTCCCAACACCGTGGGCATCCGGGTACCGTACCTGTCCGCCAAGGCCCCGGAGACGGGGGTGAACAGCGTCATCCCAATCGGCACGATCGTTAAATACAGGCCCGAGCGAAGGCTGTCCATGTGCTCGACGTTATCGAGATAAAAGGGGGTGAGCAGCAGCACCGCATACATCACGGTGAACGACAGGACCCCGGTCAGACTCCCGAGCGTGAAGGTTTTGTTGCGAAACAGACCGAGATCCACAATCGGGAATGGTGTACGCCGCTCTAACACCAAAAAACCAACACCGGCCAGTACCAACACGACGTAACTCGCCACCACCAAGGGCGACGTCCACCCTTCTTTCACCCCCATGTTCAAGACGTAAATCAGCGCCACGAGAGTGGGAATCAACAGTACCGCCCCGGCAAAATCGAATCGCTCCCGTTTCGCAGGCACCTTATCCCGTGGCAACAGCAGAATCCCCAACACCGTGCCCACCAGGCCGACCGGCAGGTTCACGAAGAAAATCCACCGCCAATCGAGAAATGAAATCAGCGCCCCGCCGATGGCGGGACCCAGGCTCAACCCAATACCTTGCGCACTCGCTTGAAACCCGATGGCCCGTCCCCGCTGTTCCGGCGGCGTGGCGGCGGTGATGATGGCGACACTGTTCGCCTGAAGCATGGCGGCTCCCACCGCCTGCAGCACCCTGGCGCCAAGCAAAAACGGCAATGAGAAGGCCAGACCGCACAATAGCGATCCGACGATGAACACGGTAAAGCCAAGTGCGTACATCCAGCGGCGTCCCATCATGTCGGCCAAACGTGCGCATGGGACGACGAGCCCCGCCAAGGTGAGCAGATACGCCAAACTGACCCATTCAACGACGTGCATGCGTACACCGAAGTGCTGTTTGAGCACCGGCAGGGCAATATTGATGATGCTGGCGTCCAGCGCCGCCATGAACGCCCCGATGCATACGGTCCCGACCACGAACCGGTGATACCCTGGACGATGCCGGATGGCCCGGAGAGGTAGCATCTCCAATACATGATGACCCGATCCGTTTGACGGCACGGTATCCCTCCCTCGCCGGGTTTGATAGGAAAATCATACCCAAGGGCAGGGAGGCCAATCAAACCAAAGGCCCCGCCAACATCAGGTGCGGCGAGGCCCGTTAGCGTTCGCTTTCAGCTCTTTTTCCTTAAGGATTGACGGTGATGTTGCCCGCCATGTACCCGTCGTGGCTCATGGCCCAGCCGTTTCCATCACACTGGATGGTGCACAGCCAGTGGAAGGTGCCGGCTTTCTCGGGCGTAAAGGTGAAGGTGGTGGTTTTCGGCACCCCGTCCCTTTTCGCTCCCTGAATCACCTGGTTGAGGTTCAAATCCGGAGCGGTGATGGAGTGCTGGCCCGTGTCAAAGTTCTCCACCGTCACCTGAACCGGAATTCCCTGTTGCACCGTGAAGTTAGCCGGTGAGAACGAATCGTGCAGTTTCCCATCTGCCGAAGCGTACTGCAACCCGTCCTTGATGGTCAGATACACATACTGCTTGTCGGCGAATGGAACGACGTGGATGGTGCCCTGCATGTACCCTTCATGCGTCATGGCCCAATCCTGGTTGTCGCCATCGCAGGGGTCCATGCACTGCCACTTGAAGTCCCCTGCCTTGGTCGGCGTAAAAGTCACCGTCGTAACCGCCGGGACGCCTTTCTTGGTGGACCCTTTCGCCTGCAGGTTCAATCCGAGGTCCGAGTTGGTCAGCGTGTGGCTGCCTCCATCGTAGTTGTACACCGTCAGCGTCACGGGCACTCCCTGCACCACCGTGAAATCCGGGTCCGTGTAGGTATCGTGCATCTTACCGTCAGGGCCGAGGCGCCCGCCAGGTAAAATCGTGAGTGTCACCGTCTGCGACTTCAAGGCCGGACTTTCAGGTTGCGAGGATAGGTTTGTATTGGAAGTGCCATTACTGACTGCTTGCGTCGGGCTCGTGGTTGGGTTCGTCTGATTCGCAGAACTTGGCTGTGCTGTGTTTGCACCACACCCCGCAAGGATTGCCGCTGTCAATGCAACTCCCGCCCAGACCATCTTCTTCATGGTTTTCGCCCCCTCTGCATGAGCCAAGGAAGCAAGTCGGCACTGGATGGTTTGCGTTCCGTGCGTTCATCACCGGCGCTCCCTTAGACACAT
This sequence comes from Alicyclobacillus macrosporangiidus CPP55, assembly GCF_000702485.1. Lineage (GTDB taxonomy): Bacteria > Bacillota > Bacilli > Alicyclobacillales > Alicyclobacillaceae > Alicyclobacillus_H > Alicyclobacillus_H macrosporangiidus_B. The sequence goes on from NZ_JNIL01000001.1 coordinate 877,754, forward strand.
TTCAGTTTAGGGGCTTACGTTTTGTAACATCAGGCCGATCCGAATCATTCTGTATGGAAAACGGACTAGTACGGACGGTCCATTTGAGGAGATGGTCGTTCACGAATGTGGTCAGCGGAGATACTCGATACCCGAATGCGGTGTCTTATTGGCTTATCACATGGTGAGCAAGTTGCAACAGATCATCTGCGACGTAGTCCGGTTGCACTCCCAATTCTTCATGTGTCTGCCGCTGCCGATTCACCCAGGCCACCGTGAACCCAAACGACTTCGCACCAGCGACATCCCAGCCGTTGGACGAGACAAACAAAATCTCTTCCTTCTGAAGATGGAGCGTGCGAGTCACCAGCTCATAAACCCTCGGGTCCGGTTTGTACGTCTTCACCAAATCGACACTCAGCACATGCGCAAACAGGGATTGCAGACCCGCATGGTGCACCACCACCTGCAACATGCGCTCCGTCCCGTTCGACAGAATGGCAAGCGGCCGAGGGTGAAACACCCGCAATGCGGCCGGTACTTCTGGAAAAGGGGTGAGGTGCAAATACACCGACAGCAACGACTTCAGTGTCTTCTCGTCATACCACAGTCCCAAGTGATTCAACGTATACTTCAGCGCATCTTCAGTCACCCGCTCGAAGTCCTGGTACCGGCCCATTAACGCACGCAGCCATGTGTACTCGAGCTGTTTTTGTCGCCAAATTTGAATGATCTGTGTGCCGTATCCCGGAAAAGCGGTCTCACAGGCCGCCACAACCGAATGGACGTCGAACAACGTTCCATATGCATCGAACACAACGGCTCGGATCACGGTCACCGCTCCCCACTCGCTCGGTTCATCACCGTCGGGCTAAGATGATGTAGTGATACGGATTCGGCTGCCAACATTTGGTGTGAAATCCGGCATCCTCAACCAGACTCGTCAACTCAGCCATGTCGATCCGCTCACTCACCGGCGGCCCCATGTCCATGGACTTTTTCTCCCACTCGATGACCATTAGCCTGCCCTCGGGTTTGAGCAGTCGGTTAAACTCGGCAAGCGTCTGCTTTAGGTCATCGACTTCGTGTAGCACAAATGCACACAGCATGCGGTCCACACTGGCGTCTGGCAACGGGATGTGTTCTGCGGCAGCCTGGATGGACTCGACATTGCATACCCCTGCCTCTGCGGCACGCCTAGCCAGGAGGTCGAGCATCTCCGCCGACACGTCCACACCGTACACCGCACGACTCATCTGGGCGAGGGGAAGACTAAAATACCCCGGCCCGCACCCGATATCTGCGACCACATGCGACGGTTCGACGCCCAGACGCTCCAGAATCGTCTCCGGCGGTAACAGCTTTTGACGCTCCTCATTCAGCAGCCTTTCCACATGCTTCGGATTAAATCGGTGTCCCATCTATACCACCACACTTTCTCCACCCATCGACCGCATAACCCGTACCCGCACCGTTGAACGTTGACGTCCTTTCACACCCATTCTATGTACCGAATGGAGCCAGAAGAGCACCTCCTGGCTCCCGGTGACAACCTCATCCGGCCATTCAGCCTGCCGCCTCGTCCACCGCCTCTTTCAACGCCGCTTCCACCCGCTGTGCCGTCTCCATGAGGCCTTCATCCCCGATCACGCCCATGAGCACCGTCGGCTTCGGCAGACCGATGACCGTTTTCCCCTCATGCTCGTACACCACGACCTTACACGGGAGGAAGTACCCCACCATCGGGTTTTGGGTCAGGACCTGCTTGGCTTCATTCGGATTGCAAACTTCGAGCACCCGGTACGGTTTGTCGAATTCGACGCCCTTCTCCTTCAGCTTCGACGGGATGTCCATCTGCCACAGAACGCTGAACTTGCGGTCCTTCAGCGCCGCCTCGAGCGCCGCAACCGCCTCGTCCAGGCTCTTTTCCGTGGTGGCACTGTAGTGAAACTCCTGTTCCATATTCCCCCACGCTCCTTCGAATCGGATTTACAGCACGTCCGCCAGTTGGCTCACCAGTGTCCCTTTCGGCATGTATCCCACGAGCTGCTTCAACGGCCGGCCGTTGCGGAACAGAATCATCGTCGGGATGCTCATGATCCCATACGCTCCCGCCGTCCTCGGGTTCTCATCGACATTCAGTTTTGCCACCACAAGTCGATCCCCCGCCTCATCCGACAACTCCTCCAACACGGGCGCCATCATCCGGCACGGCCCGCACCACGCCGCCCAAAAATCGACCAACACCGGCTTGTCCCCTTGGATCACACTCGCAAAGTTCTGATCCGTTACCTGTACCGTGGCCATACTTTCATCCTCCTCATCGGCTTTTCATCAACAGCTCAATCGCTTCCCGAATCACCTTGTCGGCACTCCCGCCGCCGGCGACCTCCTCCCGGATGCACTGCTCCATGTTCTCTCCGACGACGTACATGATCACCCGGTCCACCGCCGCCCGAATGGCCGACAACTGCGTCACGACCTCTTTGCACGACTTGCCCTGCTCCATCATCTGGAGCACGCCCCGCACCTGGCCTTCAATCCGGCGCAGCCGGTTCTTCATCCGATCGGTGTACTCCATGGAGATTCTCCCCCTATATGTGCGTATTATACCCCCCTCCGTACAAATCAAGCCAACGGCTGCCGTCGTGCTTTCATCGGCCACGATGGGCGTTCCACGCTGCGATCCCGCCGGAGAGGTTCCTCACGTCCGCAAACCCCTGTTTCGCCAACAGCCGGGCCGCCTGGGCACTGCGCATCCCGGAGTGGCACATCACGACCACAGGCTTCGCCTTATCCAGCTCTCCCAACCGGCTTTTCAACTGCCCCAGCGGGATGTTGCGAAACCCGTCGATGTGTCCCTGCCGAAACTCCCCCGGCTCCCGGACATCCACGTACTGTACGCCAGACTTTTTGTCACGGAGCATCTCCCGCAGCTCGTCCGGCTGAATGGACTTCACTCCCTTGGCGGGCAGCATCCGGTACACAAAGTAACCTGCAGCGATCACCACCAACACGAGCCAGACCCAATTCACCGTCTTCACCTCCCTACAAAAGGTGCAGCGCCTTGAGATTCACGTACAGCATGTAACACGCCACCAGGACCAACACACCGGCGAACAGTTGTTGTAGCCGCCTCACGTTGCGGCCAAGCCTCGTGCAGGCATACACCCCAAGAATGCCCCCGGCCAGGCCGCCGCCGATGTACAGGGCGACGATGAGCCAGTCCACCATGCCGGAGAGGGCGTAGGACACGGCGGTCGTCAGCCCGAACGTCCCCACCGAGAACAGGGACGTCCCGACAGCCTCGGTCATCGGCAATCCCGCAGAAAACATGAGGCCCGGAACAATCAAGAACCCACCACCGATACCGAAGAACCCGGATACGCCTCCGGTGACGAGCCCCGTCGGGATCACCCTCCCCATCCGGACGGGGCGCCCGGCCTCCGAAGCCTCAGGATTTCGCCTTGAGCGCAGCATCCGGGCGGCGATGACCAGCATCAGGATGGCGAAGAGAAACAACAGCACTTTGTCATTCGCCAGTTTGCCGAGCACCGACCCGGCGTAGGTTCCCACCGCACCCGGGATGGCGAACGCCACGGCCGCCTTCCACCGAACGTGTCCCTGCCGCCAGTGGGGAAGCAAGTTCAAATAGGCGTTGACCGCCACCGCCAGCGCCGTGCTGCCGATGACCACGTGGGGATCGTGCACTCCGACCAGATACAACAGCAGGGGCACGGCGAGGATGGAACCACCCCCGCCGATGAGTCCCAGTGTGAAGCCCACCACACCACCGGAGAGAACCGCCAGGACCATCTGCACAGCGCTCAAATGTGGCACGCACTCACCCCCTTACCCGGTGGGGTATATTTCGCCGCAAAAAAAGTCACACATGGTGCCACAGCCACGCTCCAATCCCGTACAGCACAAACCCCGCTCCTGCCAGGAGCATCAGCTTGTTTGACGGTCAGAGCGAATTCCTAAACCGCTTCATTGCGCTCCCCTCCAAACGTTCCGGTCACCCGTGCACGGCGCACCGGTTCGGCCCAATCTCCATCTCCCGCTGCTCATCCTCGTCCGGTGCCATCTTGCCCATATTGGTCAGGCGAATCTCCCGGTACGCATTCGGCTGCGGCGGCAGGTTCTCCGTCACCAGCTTCCGGAACGCCTCGGCGTCCTCCACCTGAAGCCCCGCATTGTGCTCGTACACGTCACCCAGCCGTGCCGCTACCGACCCATCCGGGTTCACCTCGTCCAGGTCGCCGTAGTGCGCCGGCAACAGCAGAAGATTCGACGGCAACTCGGGGTATGTCTCGTACAGGGTCTTTCGCAGATCGCCCGCCCAATCCTCGGCCTTCCCAGCCAGATCCGGCCGTCCGATGGACTTCACGAACAGGATGTCGCCCGAAAGAAGATACCGGTCATCCACCACCAGTGACGTGCTGCCGATGGTGTGCCCCGGCGAGTACACCGGCACAATGCGCACCGTGGTCTTGCCTACCGTGATCTCCCGTTCAGCCACCAGCGGCTCGTAGGCGAACGTCACCTGGGCGGCGTCCTTTGGCGGCAGCCAGTACTTGGCCCCGGACGTCTCCGCCAATTTGCGCCCGCCGGAGATGTGGTCGGCATGCACGTGAGTGTCTATGACGTGGCGGATCCGAAGCTCATGCGCCGTTGCGAATGCCTCGTACGCATCGGTCGTCCGCACCGCATCGACGACGGCCGCCTCTCCGCCCGACGCAATCAGGTACGACAAGCAACCCTTGCCAAACCGAACAAACTGATACACCGCACCACCGTCCGAAAGGTCCCCCACCTTCACCGGTCGCAGCGCCTCGCTCCACGCCTTCATACCGCCGGCGAGGACTGAAACGTCTTTCAAACCCGCTTCCAGGAGCTGCTCGGCCACGTACACCGACGAACCTTCCTTGGCGCACACCACCAACACGGGCCTGTCCTTCGGCAGCCGCTCCAAGGCCGGCTGAACGCCGTCGAGTAGGTCGAAGTACGGGATGTTGATGCTGGTCACATTCGGACCTTCGATTCGCCAGTCGGCGTATTCCTCTTCGTTGCGCACATCGAGGATGAACAGCTCCTCCCCACGCAAAATCTTCTCGAACACCTCGGTGGGCGATACACGAGTCATCGTCGTCTGGTTCACGCTTGGTTCCTCCTCTCCATGTCTTTTAGACGCTCTGTTCCGTGGGTCCCTGCCACTGGCTCATGCCGGGCACCACATTGTACACTCGCTCAAATCCGTGCTCGGCCAACACCTGGCAGGCGAGGTCACTCCGGCTGCCGGTGCGGCAGATCACATACACCGGCTGGTTCCGGTAGGACGCAAGCTCCGTCAAGCGCTGTTCCAAGTCGCCGAGCGGTAGCGAGATCGCCCCCGGAATGTGCGAGAAGGCGTACTCCGCTGGCTCCCGCACATCGACGAGCACCCCACCGTCAGAAAGCCGTCCAGGCAACTCCTCGTTGCTCACGGTATTCGGAAATCGTTGCTCGGGTTTGGTTTCCTCCGGCCTGGACTTGCGGATGAAGTGCCGGAACACCTTCCCCTCCGTCAGGGTCCCGAGGAACTGGTGGCCCGTCCGGTGCGCCCAGCCCTTGACGTCCGCCACCGACCCCGGGTCGGTCGCCAGGACCTCCAAAACCTGGCCCGCTTCCATCTCGTCGATAGCCTTTTTTGTCCGCACGATGGGCAACGGGCAGGACAACCCTTTGCAGTCGATGGTCTTATCCACACGGATATCCGTCATGCCACCCTCTCCTTTCGGGAACAATCGAGTCCGGTTGGGATCCAACCGCATGCATCATGCGTTAGAACGTCACCGTCACGTCGGCGTCATACGCAAAGTCGAGGAACGTGACCGCACCGCCGACCTCCACGCCGTCGATAAAATCGTCCTTCGTCAAACCCATGACATCCATCGTCATCTGGCAACCAATGAACTTGACACCGCTCTCTTTGGCGACCTCGAGCAACTCTGCTACGGACGGCACGTTTGCACGCTGGAAACCTTCCATCCAGTGCTCCTTCCCGGGCCCCATGGTCAGCGCCTCGGCGCCACCTTTGCGAATGATGTTGAGCCCCTCAAAGGTGAAGAAGATGGCCACCTCGGCGTCCGTCGCCGCCGCTGCCGTGGCGATGTTGAGTACCTTGTATGCTGCATCCAAACTGCCTTGCGATGCGATGATGGCCACTCTGCGCTTGTCATCTGCCATATCCATGTTCCTCCCTTATCGTTACGGTTGACTCAACGGCCCTTTGAACGCTCATTCCACTTCCCAAGTCCAGGCGTTCATGCCGCCCAGCATATTCTTCACCCTGGTGAATCCGGCTGCCATCAAAAACTCGCAGGCCATGGCGCTGCGGCTGCCGCTGCGACAGATCATGACGGTATCCTGACTTGGATCGATCTCGCTCATCCGCATCGGAATCTGCCCGAGCGGAATGTTTTTGGCCCCCGGGATCTTCCCAGCTGCCACTTCGCCGGGTTTCCGGACGTCGATAATCTGCAGCCTCTGGCCTCGCTTCATGCGCTCGTACACGTCGAGCCGATGGATGTGGATCACGCTGCTCACACAATCACCTCCGTCCCAAAATACCGGATGGGGTATATATACGGCACGGGGTATATGCTACAACGCTCATTGGCGTCCTGTCAACACCTGCGAAACGCCTGCCCGAGTGCCGTCAAGACCCCTCTTGCGGTGTGCCGTATGGTTCACGAGGACTAAGAAAAAACCACCATTTCGGTGCTCCGTCCTCACGAAGAGAAGGGATAGCATTGATATGGGGATCGAGACTGAGGGTTTGTCACTGTCGCCGGCGAAGGAGGCGATGCCATGCTCACACGATGGAACAAGCGTCAGAACAGAACGTTGCACTCCACTTTGCCTTGTGAGGGAGTGGTTCACATGCTGAAGCGTGCGCTGTGGGTCGTGCCGGTCCTTGCTCTCGGAATGGCGATTGGCGGAGTAACGCTGTCGAATGTCTTTGCCTCCGGCGCTACGCAAGGCAACACGCTGCCTACTCCAGCGCCACAAATGATGCAACAGGCGCTTAGCACACCGCAAGGTCAAGCGATGATTCAAGCCTGCAGCAGCTTCATGAGCCAATTCAGTCAAGCACAAAAGTAGCCTGCTCAGTCCGACCAGGGGCCGCCGGAGGGCGGCCCCCGAACAGGCCATCACTTCTCAAGCGTTCAGTGCGAATCTGCGGCGTCCGGTAGTTCGTCCAGGAACGCCTGCACACGACTCCGGATTGCGTCCCGGACCTCCTGAAACTTGGCCATGATCTCTTCGTCCGTGCCATTTGCCCGAGCCGGATCTTCGAATCCCCAGTGCAACTGTTTCACGTGCGGTGGCGTCATCGGACAACGGTCATTGGCATCGCCGCACAACGTGATGACATAGTCCGCACGGTTCAAAAGGTCTGGATCGATGGTTTTCGAGGTGTGCTTCGAAATATCCACACCGGCTTCTTTCATGGTGGCCACAGCACGAGGATTCAATCCATGTGCCTCGATACCGGCGCTATGAACTTCAATCCGGTCTGCCCCAAGGTGTCTCGCCCACCCTTCGGCCATTTGACTCCGGCACGACTTCCCGGTGCAAAGAAAATACACGACAGGCTTCTTCATGCAAAACGGGCTCCCTTCAAAAATGTGGTGGATTATCGAACAAACGACAGCCATAAATACAGACCGACCAGCGTGATAAACAGCGTCGGGATGGTCAAAACAATCCCCGTCCTGAAATAATGCCCCCATGTGATGGTCACGCCCTTTTTGTTGAGAACGTGCAACCACAACAGCGTCGCCAAAGAACCAATCGGTGTGATCTTTGGGCCCAGGTCGCAACCGATCACGTTGGCATAAACCAGCGCCTGATGCATGACATCCGTGGCGTTCGTGGAGTGAATCGCCAATGCATCGATCATGACCGTAGGCATGTTATTCATGACACTCGAAAGGGTCGCCGCCATAAACCCGGTGACCAGCGTCCCGACAAATAGCCCCCCGTGGGTTGCTCGCTGGATGACATCACCAAGAACGGTTGTCAAACCTGCATTCCGCAAACCATATACCACCACATACATGCCAATGGAAAACACCACGATGGCCCACGGCGCCTCACGAATGATATTCCATGGCTGAATGACTTGTGTACGGCCACCGGCAACGAGGAAGACGATCGCAATCAGACCAGCGACGGTGGATACTGGAATGTGCAGCAACTCTGTCAGAATGTAACCGATGAGCAATACACCCAGGATGACCCAGGACATTCGATACATGCCTTCGTGGGCAATCGCCGCTGACGGTTTCGTTAAATCAGCCGGATTGTAGGTCTTCGGAATGTCTTTGCGAAAGAACAAGTACAGAACCAGGGCACTGGCGATGAACGAGAAAATGTCAGGGACGATCATATGGAACGCATAACCGAGAAACCCGATGTGAAAGAAGTCAGCCGACACAATGTTCACCAGGTTGCTTACAACCAGAGGCAGTGATGTCGTATCCGCAATAAATCCGCTGGCCATGATGAACGGAAGCATCTTTTTGGGTTCAAACTTCAAGACCTTGACCTTTTCGAGGACAATGGGCGTCAGAATCAGGGCTGCTCCGTCGTTGGCGAAAAAGGCCGCCACAACGGCACCGAGCAGGGTGACATAAAAAAACACCTTTTGCCCGTCGCCTTTGGCCGCATGAGCCATCTTCAATGCGGCCCACTCAAAGAACCCGATTTTGTCCAGGATGGTTGAGATGATGATGATGGCCACAAACGCAAACGTGGCGTCCCATACAATCCTGGTGACCTCGATGACATCGTGGAAAGTTACCACACCGAGCAGCAGAGCCAATATGGCGCCGCCGACCGCCGGCCAACCAATCGACAAGCCTCTTGGCTGCCAAATGACCAATGCGAGCGTCGGAATGAAGAGTCCAAATGCAAGGTATGTCATGATTCAGCTCCTTCACCAGGGCTGGATTCACAGCACACACGCAATCCCTGTGCCTCAAGTCGAGCGATTTCCTCAGATACATCCGGGAGTTGAGCCAGGCATCTGTCGAAGAAAGGGACGACAGATCCATCCAGACCGTAATACACCCACTGTGCTGTCTTTCGTTCTCTCACGAGCCCGGCTTGCTTCAATCTGCGCAAGTGCTGGGACACGGCCGGCTGGGACATTTTCAATACCTCGACCAATTCGCAAACGCACATTTCATCGTGTCTGAGCAGGGCCAAAATGTGCAATCTGGTCTTGTCGGCGAGCGCCTTGTATATCTCAGCCCACTGTTCGAATGACAGCGTCACATGTCCACCCCCTCCACAGACGCTTTCTACAAATTGGTAGCGGAAGTGGCGTACACTGGTACAAAGCGTTCACCCGGTGCGCCACCACCGCCGATCCGTACCTCCATTCACTCAGACAATGATTTGCGTCTGTGCTGGTACCGTATTGCTTTCCAAAAACCGCTCCGCATCCAATGCGGCTTTGCATCCACTTCCCGCCGCCGTGATGGCCTGTCGATAATGCGGATCCATCACATCTCCGCAAGCAAAGACTCCCTCAACGCTCGTGGCTGTCGACTGCCCCTTGGTGAGAATGTAACCTCGGTCATCGATTTCCACCTGGTTTGCAAGAAATCCAGTGTTCGGCGTATGGCCGATGGCGACAAAAATCCCGTCGGCAGGGATGGTCCGCACTTCCCCTGTCTGATTGTCCTTCACCACCAGGCCACTGACCTTTGAACCGTCCGTTGCAACCTCAACAGGCGTCACGTTCAACAGCCACTTGATTTTGGGGTTTCTCCGTGCCCGATCTTGCATCACTTTGGATGCACGGAGCTCACTGCGGCGATGTACAATGGTGACTTCAGACGCAAATTTCGTCAAGAAAGTCGCCTCCTCCATCGCAGAATCCCCGCCGCCTACAACGAGGACAGACTTTCCTTGAAAGAAGAATCCATCGCAAGTGGCACAGGCGGATACCCCATGGCCCATCATCTCGACTTCGCCAGGGATGCCAAGTTTCTTGGCCGATGCACCGGTTGAAATGATGATGGATTCGGCAAGATACTCCTTTGAATCGTCCACGACCACCCGAAATGAACGCTGCGCCAAGTCAACGGAAGTGACCTGGCCATTGACAAAGGCCGCACCAAAACGCTCCGCTTGTCTGCGCATGTTGTCCATGAGCTCGGGCCCCATGATTCCATCCGGAAAGCCGGGGAAATTCTCCACCTCCGTCGTCATGGTCAGTTGTCCGCCCGGCTGATCCCCTTCGATGACGAGCGGATTGAGATTGGCACGAGCCGCATAAATGGCGGCGGTGAACCCGGCCGGACCCGTCCCGAGGATGATGACCTTGTGCACAGTCATAACCATGGTACCTCCACCTCTGAATGATTTTCCATTTGCACATCGATATATAAGTATACGCTTATTTATTGGGCGTGCAACTTCAAACTGGCCTCAGTACACAATTCTCTTCACATGGTCTTCATACTCTTGTGGTACGACAGGATCGAAGAATCAGGTCGAGGAGGAACCAACATGTTGCAAACCCTTGGATCCATCGTCGCTCTTCTCGCATGCCCGTTGATGATGATCTTCATGATGAAAGGCATGCACGGAGGACACGAAAACCATGGAATGCATCGCTCAACCCGCCGAAAATTCGGATCTCCAGAAGAAGAGCTGGCCGACGTGAAGCGTCAGCTCGATGACTTGCAAAACCAGTACAACCGCCTTTCCCAACAGGTAACAGACCGACATGGACACCTCGGATGAGAAGCGAGTTTGTTCATCTAGAGTTGCAGGCGAAGCGGAGACTGGCTACCGCCATACAGGGAGTGATCTAACGTGGGCGACACCACGGAGAAAATCAGACGCCGGTACGACCGTATCGCCCCCTTTTTCGACAAGATGGATCGTATGGTCGCCGATAAACACCGAGCAGAGTTGATCCGCCGTGCATGCGGTGAAGTGCTCGAAGTGGGCGTTGGAACCGGTGCCAACCTCCAATTCTACCCTGCGGACCTCAACGTCACCGCCATTGACTTCAGTCCCCGCATGTTGTCATTCGCACACGAACGGGTCAAAGAATGCCGTGCAAACGTACGGCTGCTGCAATTGGATGTGCAACACCTACAGTTCGACGACAATACATTCGACACCGTCGTGTCGACCTGTGTGTTCTGTTCCGTGCCCGATCCCGTTGCCGGGTTGCGAGAGATCCGCCGGGTCCTGAAGCCGAGCGGACACCTCCTCATGATTGAACATATGCTGAGCGACCATATCCCCATCGCCCTTGTACTTCATCTGCTGAATCCCTTCACGGTCCGCTTGACGGGAGCCAACGTCAATCGCAGGACCATGGATAACTTACAAACGTCAGGCTTTGCGATTCAGGAAATGCGGTGCATTGCGCTGTCAGATGTGTTTCGCCTCATCGTCGCCACGCCGAACAAGTGACCGGTTGGCGTCTAACCGGGAAGGTATCACGAGCAAGCGTACAGCATGGCGCCGCAAACGGCATGAAGGTCTTACTTCGGCCAGACGACCGTAAACGTCGACCCTTGCCCAACCCTGCTTTCCACCTGCACAAAGCCTCCAGAGAGTTCGACCAACCGTTTGACGATGGCCAACCCAAGACCGCTGCCGCCGGTTTTTCGATCCCGAGACTTGTCCACCCGGTAAAATCGCTCGAAGATGTTATCGATCTCCGCCTCAGGGATCCCTACGCCGCTGTCCTTGACTGACAAAAACGGTTTGCCCTCTTGGCGGCCAACCTCCACCGCAATGTTCCCTCCGTCTGGCGTGAATTTCACCGCATTGTCAAGCAGGTTCCACAAAATCTGCGATACATGCTGCGCTTGGGCCGCAACCCACACCGGGGCATCCGGTGTGTGAAGCTCCAGTCGGATGCCCGCTTCCGCACACCTTGGCCCAAACAGCTGGACGGCGGACTTCGCAACCTGGTTCAAATCGGCAGACGGAAAATCCGGCTGTACGGTGTGCGCCGCCACATCCGCCTCATACAACCTCTCTACCGAAGTCACAAGGGATTCAAATCGCTCAACCTCCTCCAAGCAGCTGTAAAATCGTTCTCGGTTCGGCTCCCACAGTCCATCGTAAAACGCTTGGACATGCGAACGCAGAGTGGTCAGAGGTGTGCGAAGCTCATGCGCAAGGTCCTGCATGAGATTCTTCCGGAGTTCTTCCTGCCTCTGCAACTGCTGCGACAGGAAATTCAGGGTGCTGGCCAGTGAAGAAAGTTCGTCATGGCCCTCGACCGGAATGGTCGTTCCCCACCTTCCGTGGGCGATTTCCAGCGCCTGTTTCTGCATCACCAAGATCCGCTGAGTGATCGCACGGGAAACCAACACCGCCACACCTGCCGTCCCCGCAACAAACACCAACACCGTCCAGAGCAAACTCTGCGTGAATGCCTGCTCGAAGTGAACTTGGATTTGCTGGGTCAACGACGGCGATACGGAATTGATCTCTGGACAGACGACCGACAGGAAGTGGCGGTGAACCTCTGCTTGGAGGATGAAAGCCAAGGCCACCAACATGGCGGATACGGTCAGGAAAAAAGCGAGTAGGATTTTCTTCCGCAGGCTCAATCGTCGTCCCCTCCAAACCGATACCCCATCCCATAGACAGTCTGGATGTACACCGGGTTCTTGGGGTCGTCTTCAATTTTCGCCCGCAGATTCTTCACATGGGCGTCGATGGCCCGTGCATCCCCACGAAAATCCATGCCAAAGACTCGATCAATCAATTCCTCCCGGCTGAATACCCGCCTCGGATACCGGCTCAACGTCACCAACAGTTTGTACTCCGTGGCGGTGAGTTCGGCATTGTCCCCGCCCTTGTACACCACTTGCGAAAGGGCATCAATCACGAGGTCACCTCCACGGTATTCCAGTCGATCCGCCAGCGGGCGATCGAGCTGTGTGCGGCGCAATATGGCCTGCACCCGAGCCACCACCTCGTTGGGATTGAATGGCTTCGTGACGTAATCGTCAGCGCCGATTTGCAGACCTCTCAATCGGTCCTCGTCCCGGTGTTTGGCGGTCAACATCAAAATGGGCACCGATGATCGGGCACGCACCGCCATACACACCTCTTCCCCTGGTATATCCGGCAACATCAGGTCGAGAATGATGAGCGACGGGTGAACATCGTCCAGACGCCGCAACACGTCGCTGCCGGTATATACACAAACCACGTTGAAGCCCGCCCGCTCCAGATACAGCGATAACACATCGGCAATCTTCTTCTCGTCATCCGCAACCAAGATGGAGTGATGCCGTTTCATCCTTGCGCCTCCGCCATTTGTGACAATTTGTTTGCAGTCTGCCGTCTTCATACCATCTTCGCAATCCATCGCTACACTGGCAATGGTCCACCCGCCAACGTCTGCGGGATTCATGTAAAACAAGGGGTGTTACGATGAAAAAACAACACATCGCCCTGTACAGTGCGGTTGCCGTCCTGGCCGTTACCGGTGGCAGCGGGTATTATGCTTGGTGGATGCACAGATCGGCAAGCACATCCACTACCACATCCGCTGCACCGCTGGTTCAAACGGCTGGCCCGGATGGAAAGCTGGTGCCCGTATCCGCCTTGGTGGCCAATCCTCCATCTGGGGCGCACGTTCAGTCCTTCACGCTGACCGCTGAGGAAAAGTCCATCACCTTGGGCGGGAAGACCGTCAAGGCCATGACGTTTAACGGAACCGCTCCGGGGCCACTACTCAAAGTCCATCAGGGGGATCTCGTCGAAGTGACCGTGCACAACCAGTTGACCGTGCCGATCACCGTCCACTGGCACGGAATTTCCGTCCCCGGCTCTCAAGATGGTGTACCTGGATTGACCCAAGACCCTATCCAACCGGGTGGCAGCTACGTCTACCGATTCGTGGCAAACCAAGCGGGCACCTACTGGTACCACTCTCATGTCAATAGCGTGCAGGAGATCGGCCTCGGACTGTACGGCGGCATCGTGGTCCTGCCCAAAAGCCAGTCCGCACCGGCCCCCGACAGAGACTACACGCTCCTCTTGCATGAGTGGTCCACCTCCCCTTCGTCCTCGACCGATGAAACCATGGGGAACATGACCAGCATGGGCGGCATGAATGGGATGAGCATGGGGAACATGACCGGCATGAGTGGCATGAACGGAATGAGCATGGGGAGCATGGGCAACATGAGCGGTATGGGCACCATGTCCATGGGGGTGCCGAGCCTGCGCACCCATGGCTTCCAGGTGACGGACATGGATAAGAGTGCCGTGGGTGAAATGACCAACATGTACGATGCGTACACCATCAACCAGGACGCCAGCGGGCAGACCATGCTCGAAGCGAAGCCTGGCGAGACCGTGCGCCTGCGGCTCGTGAACGCAGGCAATATGACGCACCTCATGACGCTGGTCGGCACGCCGTTCAAAGTGGTCGCCATGGACGGGCAGGACATCGCAAATCCAACGCCCATTGAGAACCAACTCCTCCCGATTGGTGCCGCTCAGCGATACGACATCGAATTCACCATGCCAAAAAATCGAATTCACCATGCCAAAAAGCGGAAAGGTCCAGTTGGTGAGCGGGGATCCAGACATGACGGAGCGCATGCAGCTTCGGGCCACCATCGGCGGTGCCATGGCTTCCGGCACAAGTTCCATGTCTGATATGCCGGACGTGCAAAATGAGCCGTGGTTTGACTTCACCCGCTATGGCAGCGGATCGATCCCCGGTGTGCAGACGTTCAGCTTGGATCAGAAGTTCGACAAGACCTTCAACATGGACCTTGGCGTCGCCATGAACCAAAGTGGCATGGTCTATACCATCAACGGACAAGCATTTCCGAGCGTACCGCCGTTCGTCGTGAACACGGGAGATACGGTCAAGGTCCACATCGAGAACAAGAGCGGGTACATTCACCCGATGCACCTGCACGGGCACATCTTCCAGGTGCTCTCACGAGATGGGAAGCCCATCACCGGCAGCCCCATTTTCCTCGACACGTTGCAAGTGCTGCCCGGTGAGACATACGACATCGCCTTCAAGGCAGACAACCCCGGTCTGTGGATGTTCCACTGCCACGACCTGCACCACGCTTCCGCAGGGATGGATGTCGTCGTGCAATACGCAGGCGTCACCGACCCGTACAATTTGAAGGACATGTCGGAATGATACCGAACGCACGGGCGAAGCGTTTGGACCACGATTCCGACTCGGAAATGGGCAGCGTAAAAGCTGCCCATGTTTCATTGCACCACGTGCTCCTCACAACCATTGGGCGGCCAGAGCTTCCTGGTTGCATCGGACGAGGTCACAAGCGATCACGCTCCCCTTCTCTCTGGGTGTGCTCGTCCTTCACCAACCCTGCCGCAGGACTCGTCCCCGCCACATCGTACCAAGCCTCGACGCAGAGTGAACGGCCATGATCAACAAGTCGGTCCACTGTGCTAGGTCAAATACGGTGTAGAGCTCCACATGCGGAACCAGCAGAGATGTCCCAAACAGCACCGCACCGGCAACCGCCCAGACCCGATGCGCATACATGCTGGCACGCCGGCTGAGCAGATACAGGATCACCGCAAACCCGCACCGCACCAGGTCCTCGAAGCGATATGGATGCAGATCCACATAGGCACGATATGCAAAATAAGGAATCGCACCGACCACCAGCGTCTGTGCGACAAGCTTGAGCGTGGTTTGATCCAGTGCCTTTTTTCGCCACAGGGAGATGATCAGATATAAGGTACTCGCCGCCAGGCCCACGAAGATTCCTCCTGGAGGAGTCCCACCGATCAAGGCCATCAGGTTGTCTCGCAGGCTCAAGCTTGGTTGCAGCAAAATACCGGAAAACCGGGTGAACACCACAAACACCAGCACGGCGCCGGACAACTTGTCCGCCACAATCTCTCGTGCTCGGTCCTTGGGTTGCAGCTTGAAAAAGGCCCAGCCGCCCACACAGCCCAACAGAAGCGCTGTCCATGCGTCGGGAACTCTTTGCAGTAGCGCCAGCATTACTTCGAAATCCTCTCCAATTCCGCCATCAGGTTCTCTTTCGAAATCGCCCCCACGTTTGTCGCCACAATCATCCCTTGGCGGTTTACAAAAAAGGACGTCGGGAAGCCGATGATGTTATACTCGTTCATCACCGTCCCTTTCGTATCCAAGGCCACCGGCCATGTGATCCCGTACTCTTTCACGAACTGCTCCATGTCGGCCATGCTGTCCTGAGCAGTGACATTGACGCTGAGGAAGACCACCTTGTCACCGCACTGTTTGTACGCCTGCACGATGTCAGACGTCTCCAATTTGCAGTAGACACACCACGACGTCCAGAAATTGATGAAAATGGGCTTGCCACGCAGTTTGTCCGTGTCAATCGTCTGGTTGTCCGGGTATTCCTGCAGTTTGATCGGGGGCATCTTGTAACCCGTTTGAGGAGCCACCGCCACGGATGAAGCGCCCGGAGCAGCATTTGCTGAGGCTGCGGTCGGAGATGCCGCCAACGAATTTTGTTTGAGGGTGACCGTCCCCACGATGGCAATGAGCAATGCGGTGCCGGTACCAATCCCCAACCATTTGTGTGCCTTTTTCACACCACGACCTCCCTTAGAATCCCGTGAACCCGCCATACAGCCGAATCAGTGCCACGGTGATCTTGGACATGGTATTCGTCAAAAGAAGCACCCCGAGTACCATCATGATGTATCCGCCGATTTTGCTGAGCATCGCCCCGTATTTGGCCAGCCTGCGCACGGAGCCCAAGGTGAAACCCAGAACAAAAAAGGGAATCGCAAACCCGAGGATGTAAGCGAGGATGAGCGGCAATCCAAGCGCACTGTTCGTGGCCGTCATCACCAGTACAGCGGCGAGAATGGGGCCAATGCAAGGAGACCATCCGGCGGCAAAGCTGACCCCGACCAGGACGGATGCCAGGTAACCCGTCCTGTCCGCTCTGAACTCCCATTTTTTCTCCATCATCAGCCATTTCGGCGTGAACAGGCCGCTCAAGACAAGACCCATCAAAAGGACGATGACCCCGCCGACGATACGGATGACGCTCCGGTAATTCACGAACACCTGACCGATGAGACTGGCCGACAAGCCCAGGGCCAGAAAGATGACGGAGAATCCAATGATAAAAAACAAGGTGTGTGTCAACGCACGTACACGATGATTCCAGGTGGTTTGACCCCCTTGCCCAAACGTCACCCCGGAGATGTACGACAGGTAGGACGGATACAACGGCAAACAACATGGCGAGAGAAACGACAGGATTCCAGCAATAAAGGCCAACCAAAGTGTCGGATGCGTGCCGAGCGTCAGGGTGTCCGCCCCCTTTCCTCCACGTTCATGCCTGCTGCCTTGGCGTACTTCAACATCTGGGATTCCGTAAGCGGCCCCAGCAGGTGGCTGATCACCTTCCCGTCCGCCGTAATGAAAAACGTCTCCGGTTGACCGGTCACGCCGTAAGGGCCCGACCACTTGTTATCTTCGTCCAGCAGCACCACCACGCTCGCCGGCAAACCATATTGAGTCACATACCGCTCTACGAGCCCCACTCCGTCTCCTCGGTCAATCATCACGACGTGAATGTCATTGCCGTATGTCTGTGCGAACGCCTTCAAATCCGGCGTCTCCTCGATACAGGGCTGGCACCAAGGAGTAAAGAAGTTCAGCAGCACGGGTTTGCCTCGCAGGGACTGGAGTGAAAACGATTCACCGGAAAGTTCCT
Organism: Alicyclobacillus macrosporangiidus CPP55; assembly: GCF_000702485.1. Lineage (GTDB taxonomy): Bacteria > Bacillota > Bacilli > Alicyclobacillales > Alicyclobacillaceae > Alicyclobacillus_H > Alicyclobacillus_H macrosporangiidus_B. The sequence continues at coordinate 895,510 of NZ_JNIL01000001.1, forward strand.
TTGTCTGAATGTCGGGGGCGATGCCACCCACCTGGACCGGTGTCATGCTTTTTGTGTACAGCACAATCAGATACAAGAAGACAAGAAGGACCCCCGCTGCAACGGCGAATACTGTGATATTCCGGCGAGTCTGCTTGACCATCTCACCACCGCCGAACTTGCCCCGTTTCCCCATGACCATACCGGACAATTGTGAAGATGGTATGAAGGCCATGCGCACTGGAGAATTCACGGTGCACGTGGGAGGCGGGCCGTGTTGGAGACATGCCCACCGAGGACAGCGGCGTACGTACGCCAGTGGTTTCGTACGCCGCCGTAAACGCCTCACACGTAGGTGACAGTGGTAAACATACCGCCCATGCCTGGCTGATGTGCATTCGTTGTGTGATGAGGTTTGTGACAATGGAACGCCCAAATCCCAGGGTTGTTTGCATCAAACTCGATGTCCCACGTCTCCCCTGGTGCGACATTGATGGTGTTTTTAGACCACGGGAACATAAGATCCGACCCATCTCCAGCGACGACTTGAAACTCGTGCCCGTGCAAATGCATCGGATGGGAGTCCATGCTGATGTTCCCCAGCCGGATGCGCACCCGCTCCCCACGTCGGACCCGCAGTGGCGCAGTGTCCGGGTACGCTTTTCCGTTCAAGGTGAAGTAGTTGAAATCCATGCTCATGGGATTGATGTCAAACCGCCTCCCTTGGGTCCCCGGCTCTCCGTGAGTCGGATGCTCAGACATGGATGGCGCACCCGTGGTCTGGGTCATCGGAAGGGTCTGCCCGCCCATCTGCATGCCCGCCATGTCCATGCCACTGTCCGTCTGCACTGCCCATTCTTGGAGCAGGATGACATACTCCCGATGGGTCGACAGCACCCGAGGAAGCGAGACAATCATCCCCGCAAGCCCCATCATCTCCTGTTTGGCGTCCATGGTGTGGGCATGATACATAAATGTCCCGGCTTGACGCACCACAAACTCGTACACATACGTCTCCCCCGGTCGAATGACTGGCCCCGCCCCGATTTCCGGCACACCGTCCACCTCGTTGGGCACGATAAGGCCGTGCCAATGGATGGAGGTGGCTGTTGGAAGGCGATTGACAAACACGACCTGCACCCGCTCACCTGGGTGCACAACCATCACCGGGCCTGGTGTGGAACCGTTGTAACCCCACGCTCGGACGATCACGCCGCTCACCAAGGTTTGTTCTACAGGCTCGGCCACCAATTGAAACAGTCTAACTCCGTGCACCAGGCGATGCGGCAAAAACGTCAAATTCGGCGCAATCAGTTTGGTCATCCCCATGCGGATGGACCCCATGCTCCACTCCTCCTTTCCCCAGCAGCGATATGCGGAACGGAAGACAGTTGCCCACGGATGACCGTCTATTGGCCACCCTGTGCGTGAGTGGATATTGACACATATACAATACGGGGGTATGGTTTTTTAGAGCATCTGAAGGCGAGGGATTGTCATGTGCCCCGATCACCCGGAACACACTGGACACAGTTACGCCCCACACAAGGAAGACCTCCTGCGCCGGCTGCGGCGCATCGAAGGTCAGGTGCGTGGGTTGCAAAAAATGATTGAAGAAGACCGTTACTGCGTCGACATTCTGGTGCAGGTGTCGGCGGTCAAGAGTGCGCTTCACCAAGTCGGGCTCACCATTCTCGAGTCCCACACCCGTGGGTGTGTGGCGGACGCCTTGGCCAACCGGGAACAGGGTGATGAAAAGGTGGACGAACTGATGGATGTGATCCGTCAGTTCACCCGGTCTTAGCGACCGTGGGAGGTGAAACCGATGAGCGAGGCCAAAGAGATCACGCTGCCCATCGAAGGCATGACGTGCGCCGCCTGCGCCGCTCGGATTGAGAAGAACGTGGCCAAACTGCCTGGGGTCAAGCAGGTCAACGTCAACCTAGCGTCGGAGCGAGCCCGTGTGGTCCTGGACCCAGAGACTCCTTGGACAGAGGTCGTCTCCAAAATCGAGAAAACCGGCTACTCAGTGCCGGTGCGAGAGGTGGACCTCAACATCACCGGCATGACGTGTGCCGCTTGCGCCGCCCGCATCGAGAAGGTCGTCGGACGCCTGGAGGCGGTCAAGTCCGTCCACGTCAACCTGGCATCGGAGAAGGCGCACGTGAGCTATGTGCCCGGCGTGATCGACGAAGGAGATATCATTCGGGCGGTGGAAAAGGCGGGGTACGGCGCCACCCTCGCCAGCGAGGCGGCGGAAGCCGAAGAGAAGCAGCGGAAACGGCAGGCGTACCGCCGGGACCTGGCGAAGTTCTGGTTCTCCGTCCTGCTTACCCTGCCCCTTGTCGTGCAGATGCTCGTGATGCTCGTCGGAGGGCGACCGTTTCTGCCGAACTGGCTCTCATGGCTCTTCGCCACGCCCGTCCAGTTTTACGTAGGCTGGCGGTTCTACAAAGGGGCATACCATTCTCTCCGGGGCGGGGCCGCCAACATGGACGTGTTGGTCGCCCTTGGCACCAGCGTGGCGTACGTGTACAGCGCTATCCTGACCATCCTGGGCCAGCCGGATGTGTACTTCGACAGCTCCGCCACCGTCGTGACGCTGATTTTCATGGGCAAGCTGCTGGAGACCCGTGCCAAAGCGAAGTCGAGCGCCGCCATCGAGTCCCTGGCCAAGCTCGGCGCCAAGGTGGCCCACGTGCTGCGGAATGGCGTGGAGACGGACGTGGCCGTAGAGGACCTGCGGGTGGGCGATCTCGTCCGGGTCCGGCCTGGGGAAAAGGTGCCGGCGGACGGCGTGATCGAAGAAGGGACGACGTCGGTCGACGAGTCGTTTCTCACCGGCGAGTCGATGCCGGTCTCCAAACAGCCGGGCGATCCGGTCGTGGGCGCATCCATCAACCAGACGAGCGCCTTTGTCATGCGGGTGACAAAGGTGGGCCGGGACACCGCCCTGGCGCAGGTGATCCGGCTGGTGGATCAAGCGCAGGGGTCGAAAGCGCCCGTGCAGCGGCTGGCCGACACCATCTCCGGCATCTTTGTTCCGATTGTGCTCGCTGTGGCGGTGCTCACGCTCCTCATCTGGGGCGCCCTGGGCAACTGGTCGCACGGACTGCTCGCAGCTGTAGCCGTGCTGGTGATCGCCTGTCCCTGCTCATTGGGGCTTGCCACCCCGACCGCCATCATGGTCGGCTCGGGCCTTGGGGCAGAATCCGGCATCCTCATCAAGGGCGGCGAACACCTCGAACTCGCCCACCGGGTGAACACGGTGGTTTTCGATAAGACAGGCACCCTCACCGCCGGCAAGCCCGTGGTCACCGACGTCTGGACTACGGAGGGGGTGGGGCGTGACGAGCTCCTGGCTGCGGCGGCCGCCGTCGAGACGCAGAGTGAACACCCGCTGGGCCGGGCCGTGGTCGCCTTTACCCAGGATCATGGCATCGATATCCCGATGGCGTCCGAGGTGCAGGCGGTGCCCGGCCATGGCATTCAGGGCACGGTGAATGGCGCCAGAGTGCAGATTGGGAATCGTACCTGGCTTGCCGATGCGAATCTGGCCATCCCCGGCGATGTCCTGGCGGCGTTTGAGCGTGCCGGCAAGACCGTGGTGCTGGTGGCGCAGGATGACCGGTTGCTCGGCGCCATCGCCATCGCCGACACCCTCAAGCCGGATGCGCCGGGTACGGTGAAACAGCTTCAGGAGCTCGGCATCGAAGTCTGGATGATCACGGGCGACGAGGCCCGCACCGCAGAGGCCATCGCAGAGCAGGCGGGCATCAAGAACGTGATGGCCGGTGTCCTGCCTGCCGACAAGGCGGCCAAGGTGGAAGCCCTGCGCAAAGAGGGGCGGGTGGTCGCCATGGTGGGCGATGGCATCAACGATGCGCCTGCATTGGCGGCAGCCGACATCGGGATCGCCATGGGTACCGGCACCGATGTGGCGCTTGAGGCGGCGGACATCGCCCTCATGCACGGCCAGACGCACGGCGTCGTGGACGCTCTGCGCCTGTCCAAGGCGACCATGCGTAAAATACGCCAAAACCTGTTCTGGGCGTTTTTCTACAATGTCCTGGGGATCCCGCTGGCGGCGCTGGGTGTCCTCAGCCCCGTCATCGCCGGGGCGGCCATGGCGCTCAGTTCAGTGAGCGTCATATCGAACAGCCTACTGTTGCGCCGCCTGCGGCTCGGAAAGGAGGTGCATGCGGCGTAGGAGGAGAACGTGTCAACGCCAACACACAAACGAGCGACCTGAACATACACGAACAATGAGAGGAGACGATGGACATGGCAACGGCGACCATCACCGTCAAAGGCATGACGTGCAGCGGGTGTGTCAATTCCGTCACGAAGGCGCTCAAGGGCGTGGAGGGTGTACAGGAGGCGAGCGTGGATCTGCAAGGACAGAAAGCCACGGTCACCTTCGACGAGGCGAAGACCAATGTGGCCAAGCTGAAAGAGGCCATTGAGGACGCCGGTTACGATACAGAGTGAAACATTCTTGCGATGAAGGGAGAGCGGATTTGTCCGCCTCCCTTTTGCCATATAACCATGTACGGCAGGCAGAGAACGCTCCAGCCATCTAGTCTCGCAAGTCTTTGAGACGCTGCAAGTATTCCTCCCGGTCAATTTCACCACGAGCGTAGCGTTCTTTGAGCAGCCGAACAGCATGGTCATGCTCTTTATCGTTTTGACTGAGAGATCCTCTTCTGACCACACGAACGATGGCCCAGAGGACAAGCAGGATCCCGGCAATCAAAATCAATGCGGAGAGTATCCAATACAGGCTCATGAACCCGAACCCCATCATGCCCATCCCGTTCATCATCATGATTGCGTTTCCCCCCAACTGTTTCGACCTGCCCATAGTGTAACGCACATGTGGCATACTAACCCATGAGAGGTGTAACTGTGGCAAACGACAAACTCATCACTCGCCGTGAATTTCTTATGGCCCTGGGCGGCATGGCCTTGATCGGCATTGGCAGCTACCCCTTCATTCGTTCCCTCATTCCTGGAAGACCTGTTCCTTTGGCTCTCCCGCAAAAACCCACGGTCCCTTGGAACGGGAACGTCAAATCGTTCGTCTTCAACCTGTCCCGAGGAAATGTGACGCTTCGGGATGGCCGCCGTTTCAGCGGATATCTCATCAACGGCCAGTTCCCCGGCCCCGAAATCCGTGTCCGAGAAGGCGACAAGGTTCGGGTGATGGTGAACAACCATCTCGACCAACCCACCACGCTGCACTGGCATGGTGTGAATGTCCCGTCTCCGATGGACGGCGTACCAGGTATCTCCCAGGACCCCATCCTGCCAGGACAGTCGTTTACGTACGAGTTCGTCGCCGGTCCCTCCGGCACTCGCTGGTATCACTCGCATGTGTTCGAAATGGATCAAATCCCAAATGGATTGTTTGGCCCACTCATCATTGAACCAGTAAACAGCAAGGAGCCGTACCCTGCAGACCGTGACATGACCCTCATCCTGTCCACGTGGGGGTACCAATCCGATCCCGGATTCGATTACGGGATGCAAGCAAGCGGCGGCATGGGTCAAATGATGACGGCTGGAGCAACCATGACCTCCTCCAGCCAAGGCCTCACCCATTTCGTGAACGGAGACATCCCGGCCGCCTTGGCTCCGATCTCCTTACACGCAGGTGAGAAGCTTCGCCTTCGCCTCATCAACGCCAGCGCTTCCGAGTCTTACTGGTTGACCATGGACAAAGGTAGCTTCTTAGTTACCCACACCGATGGCAATCCGCTGGATACCCCTATACCGGTAAGCGATTTGTACATCGCCCCGGCGGAGCGATACGACATTGTGGTCACGCCACCGCAGACAGGAAAGTGGTATCTGCGCTCCAAAATCGCTGGTCAGGAAACCATGCGAATTCCCTTTTATACACAAGGGCAAATCAGTGAAACGCCTCCGCCCGCCCCGTCATGGTCCTACACCAGCTCCTCCGCCGAGGGTGGTTCTTTGGCGAAGGTCGATCAACATTTTGTTTTGACGGTCAGTGGCGGGATGATGATGGGGCCAAGCTGGACCATAAACGGCGCCTCTTACCCAAACACTGCCCCGTTGCGAATAGGCAAAGGTAATCGGGTGCGCATAGAAATGCAAAACATGAGCATGATGGAGCATCCCATGCATCTGCACGGACATTCGTTTGAAATCACGAGCTTCAACGGCAGGGTCTTAGCACGGCCACTGATCAAAGATGTGGTCAATCTGCGGCCAATGGAGCGCTGCACCATCGAGTTCTTGGCCAACAATCCAGGGAACTGGTTCTTCCACTGCCACAATTTGCAGCACATGAGGGATGGGCTGGCCACGGTGGTGGAGTACGCCGATTACCCGCTGCCGCATGTGGATAAGTGGATGTAAAACGTCCGGAACGACGAGGAATATGATGGCCCGTCATTCACCCCGCACAACACGACAACTTCGCTACATCCTTATCAAATGTCAGCGCCGCCAATTTCAACCCCTCCGCCATCGTCAAGTACGGCGCCAGGGTCGATCTCAAATCCTCAATCGTAAGCCCGAACTGCACGGCGAGCACTCCGGCGTAAATCACGTCCCCGGCGTTCTCCGCCACCACGTGGACGCCGAGCAGCTTGCGGGTACTGGCATCCGCCACCAGTTTGAAGACCCCCGCCGTCTCCCGGTTCACCAGCGCCCTTGGCACGGCATCCAGCGGCAACACCGAGGTGAGGACCTCATACCCCTTCGATCTCGCTTGCGCCTCGGTCATCCCCACCGTGGCAATGGTGGGTGACGTGAACGTCACCGCCGGCACCACCGTGAGATCCACCTTACGCTCTCCGCCTCCCACGGCGTTTCCGGCCGCAATCGCTCCCTCGTACGCCGCCACGTACACGAACTGCGGCCCCATCGTCACATCCCCGGCGGCGTACACGTTCGGATTGCTCGTCCGCAGATACTCGTCGACTAGCACCTCGCCCCGGCTGCCAACACGCACCTTCGCCGCCTCCAGGTTCAACGCTGCCGTATTGGGCTTTCGGCCTGTGGCCACCAGCAGGGCCTCGGCTTCCACCACCTGCTCTTGCCCGTTCACCGTGAGATGGACCCGTTTCACGTCCCCGTGTTGTTCCACCCGCTCATACGTGACGCCCCTCAGGATGCGGATGCCCTCAAGTGTCAACGCCAGAGCGACGGCCTCGGAGACTTCCGGATCGTAAGTCTTGAGCACCCGGTCGCTTCGCTGCATCAACGTGACCTCTGAACCCAGGCGGTGAAACATCTGCCCGAGTTCCATGGCAATATAGCCGGAGCCGATCACGGCCAGACGCCGTGGGACCTCCGTCAGCTCCAGTGCCGTGGTGCTCACGAGGTAGTCCACATCCGCAAGCCCTCGAATGTCCGGAATGGCTGGCGATGCGCCCGTGGCGATGAGATACCGGCGGGCCCGAATCTTGCGGCCGGCGACCTCGATGGTCGACGGGTCGACGAAGCGGGCCTCACCCCGAACGAGATCGAAACCGTATTCGCCGATGAGGTTGACATACTTGTGCTGCCGCAGTTCCGCCACCAGCTCGTCTTTGGCGCCGACAAGCTGTTGAAGGTTGACCGACCCGGCTGAAGTGTGAAGGCCTGGAAACGGGTTGTGGGCGGCCAGATGGTTGATTTCGCTTGCCCGAAGCATCGTCTTCGACGGCACGCAGCCCATATTGACGCACGTGCCGCCGATGGTGCCCCGCTCGACCATGGCTACCTTGGCCCCATAAGAGACGGCTTGGATGGCGGCGGAGAAGGCGGCCCCGCCCGTGCCGATGATGAGCAGGTCGTATTCGTGGTCGCCGCCACCGCTCTGGACAGGCCCTCCCAGTCTCGGTGACCCATCGAGGATTTCGACCGCTCCAGGCTCATACCCCGAGTTGGCCACGGCACGTTTAGCCTCCTCGAGGCGAGCGGGATCGATCTCGAACGTCGCCTCTCCCCTGCGAAAACTCGCCGTAATGCCTTCAGCGCCCACCCTTTGCAGAGCCAGAGTTACGTGACGCTCGCAATCCGTGCAGGTCATCCCCTGCACGGCCAGTCGAACCTTTTGCTTTTCATGTTGCATCTTGGCAGCACCTCGTTTTCTGGCACACGCCTTGTCCCGGATGAACGTAAGGCCACACCAGTAGATCACCAGGTTAAACACCCGTGGCCAAGGTGATAAACCCGCTCAAACGTCCCATCCAGCGAGCCCCGGCCCGCACCCACTTGCCGACCAACTGCTGCGAGATGGTGGACGCCAGGGAAATGACCGTCACCACAAAGTCCATGCCCAAACCGTACAAAATGAGATCGGTTAGGCCTCCGGCCAGTCCCTCGCTGTGAAACGAGGAGAGGACCAGTACGGAAAAGAGCGGCGACGTACAACCAAGCGACCCGAGCGCATACGCAATCCCATACAGAAACACAGACCATGACGTGCCTGGCTTGAGGTTCCAGTCACCGCCAATGTGGAACGCCAGTCCGCCCTTGCCAAACATCATGAGTGTGCCCAATACGACGAAGAGGGCACCAATGCTCTCCGCAATCCACGCCACGGCTTTCCCCAAAACCTCGGAGAACATCACCGACACCATTCCTGCCAGTAGGAACACGGTGAGAAACCCGGCGGTCATCAGCAGCCCCGCCCACAGTCCATCCCACGCACGGCGCTCACGGCCCGCAATCAGATGCACGATGTACGAAGGGAGCATGGCCACGCCGCACGGGTTGACGGTGGCCATCATGCCGGCAGCGAGTACGACGGCGAGATCCCCGTTCATGCCAACACCTTCTGCAACTGTGCCGCTGTCGGTGCGACCACCTCCCGCCGAAAGGGGGCATTCTTACATCCGGGTACAGCAGCGGATATGCTCGGCGTTGTCCGCCACAATCGCTTTCGCCAACTGGAGGATAGTCCGCACACGCTCGTCCGAGATCCGGTACAGCACGTACTTACCTTCCTGGCGAGAGGTGACGTACCCGCACCACTTGAGGCAAGCCAACTGGTTGGATACCTGGCTCTGCGTGGCGCCGGTGGCCTTCACCAACTGGCTGACGTTCTTTTCGCCGTCCAGCAAAATCTCCACGATGCGAAGCCGTGTGGGATTGGACAGCCCGTGAAAAAACTTCGCATAGATTTCGGTCTGCACCGCTGTTTCGGGCTGAAGCTTGAACTGTGCCATGTGTGCGTTCCTCCTCAGCGCTCATCCTGCGGTGTCTGCCGGGTCTGGTTCGTGTTCGGCATACAACAGGACCCGTGGCCACAATGCTTTCCCCTTCTCGATCCGATGAACATCACGACGCCCATCAAGACGACCATGCCGCCCAGAATGAAATACCGGTTCGCCGTCAAAATTGCCCCAGCCGCCGTCAGACCAAACGCCGTGAGCAGCACCGGCAGCCCGTAGCAGAGCAGCGCTGCAAACGGTATCCCGAACGGTGCCCACGGCGAGCCGGACGGGCCCGTCGGCCGGTGCTGGTGGTCATTCGCATGTTCCATCGCACAACCCCTCACGCACGATTCATACATAACTAAATATGTTGTTCCGTCAAGGCAAACGAATCCTGCCATACGCACGACCAGACTCGGAATCGGTTGTGAACTCACTTCGGGCCCCCACAGTATGATGATCACGCCGACGAGGCATATCGCCGCCCCCATCCACTCCGCAAGATGGGGCGTCTCCTTTGCAATCCACCAGCCCCAGAACAGCGACATCACGATAAACACACCGCCGTAAGCGGCAATACACCCGGCCGAACGACGAGAACTCCTGACGGGTGGCGATCACACCGTACAAAAAGAGGATGACCCCTCCCGCAAGTCCGACCCACAAGGGTTTTCCGCTGCGCAGCCACAGCCATACCAGGTATCCGCCGCCGATCTCCGCCAGTCCAGCGAGCACAAACAGTATGTACGCCCGAACCACACGGCCACCCCTTCCCATACAGCAACCGTTCGAGCCGATGTACTCAAATCGTAACTCCGACAAACTCCTGCAGATATGGATCCTTCTCCATCTCTTACAAGGTATCAAAATCCGTTTCGATCAGCAGCGATGGCGGAGTCCTTCGCCCATCATAAAAATGGAATTTTTTGTTGACTAATCGCCACTCCCCATCGAACAATGGTTGAGGCCGGACTTCGGCCCTGCACATCCACACGTACAAGGAGGGTATCGACATGTCCATGCAATATCCGGCAACCGTGGCGAGTGTTTCAGAAAACCTCGCAAGACTCCTGGGACGGGAGCGTTGGCATAAGACACATACCGCCGGTTGGATCGGAGACGCCATCTATGGGGTCAACGACGGTTTGGGAGCGATTTTTGGCATCATCGCAGGAGTGGCAGGTTACACGGCGAGCAGCAGCACGGTGCTCATCAGCGGCCTGTTCGGCGCTTTGGCGAGCACCCTCTCCATGGGTGCAGGTGCATGGCTCGCCACCAAATCCGAGACGGAACTGCGACAGAGCGAAATTGCACATGAACGGCGGGAGATCCTGGAGGATCCAGAACACGAAATTGAAGAGCTCGCCCTGATGTATCAACTAAAAGGGTTTGACGAAGCCGAGTCCTTCCAAATGGCCCGGCGGATCGCTCAGGATACCGAGCTGTTTGTCAAGACCATGGCTCAGGAAGAGCTTGGGTTTCACGACGAGTCGGCGGGAAGTCACTGGAAGTCTGCGGTCATCGGCAGTTTGTCAACGCTCGTGGGCGGACTGGTGCCGTTAGTTCCCTTCTTTTTCATGACCGGGACCGTGGCGATGGTGGCAGCGGCCATCGTCAGTATCGCCGCCCACTTCGCCGTGGGTGCCGCCAAGAGCCTGGTGACCGCCCGAAGCTGGTGGGCGAGCGGGATCGAAATGACGCTCGCCGGGGTCATCGTCGGCGTGGTGGCTTACGGCTTGGGCATTCTGGGGACAATGTTGGTTCATGTCTGATTCCATCATGAGCTCACCCACTCCAGGCGGGGCGGTGTGGGCTCATTATGATGCTCTGAAGAGTATTCATGTGTGCGAGGCCTCCGGGTCCAGCCGACAGAACAGGTAGATGATACGGTTCGGCTTCCAAGTCTCACCCCTGTAAAATCTCCTCCCCCAGCCGCATTGCAAGGGTTTCCTCTATCCGGTCCGAACGATCTCGTGGGTTTCGATATCCATCGTACCGCCAGTAGATTCGGCAATGCTGAGTTGGCAAAGGAGAACGTACTGCCTTAGAGGCCGCATGGTTAAAGTGTGAGGTTGAATCTCCGATGTTAAGCATCCTATAATAACGTATGCGAACATATGTTCGTGCATGGAGGTCTTCTTATGCGGCCAACTGCCCTCATCAGACGAATGCTCCAGCTCGAACTCATCGAGTCAGAGGTATCCCGGCACATGCGGTCACTCCGTCATGTGCTTGCCCAACAAGGCATCGCAATCGTCGAACGTAAAGATCGGGAGCTGGACATCTGGGTGCAGTATCGATGGAACAACCGGGAGCATGAGGCCCTGTACATGAAACCCATGCTCGAGGCAGAACTGCCGGCTCTCACGTCCAAGCTGGTGGGCGAAAAGAACCGATGAAACTCATCTATGGGCTGGTCGACATGCAAAGTTTTTACGCTTCGTGCGAGGCGGCATCTCGGCCTGAATTTGCACCTTACAGGCGGGAGTACGACGATTCGACCGATCCCGCACTCGTGGTGGCCGGGGACCCCGAGAGGCGTTCGGGGATCATTCTAGCCGCCACACCTCCCGCCAAGGCTGCCGGTATCACGACTGCCATGCGGCTCGGAGAAGCCCTGCGCCTGCTTCCGAAGGTGCATGTTGTACGTCCTCGTATGAAGTTCTACTTGGAAACCAGCGTTCGTATCCAGCAAGTCATCAGGTGGCATTTCCCTTTGCACGAGCAGTTTTCAGTGGACGAAGCGTTCTTTGCTTTCCCCTACCCATCCGCTCTGTTCCCGGATCCGGTGGCGGCTGCGAGACGGCTCAAAGAAACGATCTGGGACCTCTTTCGCATCCGGTGCCGAATCGGCCTCGCAGACAACAAATGGATGGCGAAGATGGCCAATAAGCAAGCCAAGACGCATCCGGATGGGATAGTGTGGTGGACAGAGAACGACATCGAAACAAAGCTGCACCCACTCAGCGTGTACGACATGTGGGGCCTCAAACGTCGGGCCGAGGTTCTGCACGACGAGTTTGGCGCAAACACGATCGGGGATGTCGCTCAAATCCCAGAGTGGAAGCTCCGGCAGCGTTTCGGGGTCTGGGGGACGATCATCCATCGCTGGAGTTGTGTTTGATAACGTAAAAGTTGACCACGTGGGGGTACATTGACAACCAAAAAGTTGACCACCCCGGCACCTCTTTCCTGTACCCTGGAGTTTGGTCCGAACTCTGGGGGCAGGAGGAAAGGAATGTGCTCGAGATGGTCGACAAGGAGTATATCAGAAAGCGGTACTATGTGGACGGGTGGTCGATACGTAAAATCAGCCGGCAATGCCAAGTGTCGCGACAAACAGTACGCAAGATACTGGCCGACGCTGATATCCCCAAGTATCGATTGACCAAACCCCGCTCCCGCCCAGCGATGGAACGATGGATCCCCGTCATCGAGTCCTGGCTTAAGGAGGAGGAGAAGGCGGGAGCCCCCAAGAAACAGCGGTATGTGTCCTCAAGAATTTACGATCGGCTGCAGGAGGAGTACGGCAAGGAGTTCACCGCGGCTGAATCCACCGTCCGGTACTGGGTAAGCAGGCTGAGGAAACGCAGGCAGGAGGTGTATATCCCGCTGACTTCTGACGCCGGTGAGCTGGCACAGGCCGACTTTGGGCGAGTCGTTGTGAAGATAAACGGCAAGAAGACGGAGATCAGCCTGTTCGTCATGCGGTTGCGGTACAGCGGCGTCATCTTTGCCTGTGCCTTCTCTACGGAGAAGATCGAAGCGTTCCTTGAGGGTCACCGCCGCGCGTTCGAATGGTTCGGCGGCGTGCCGCGCAGTGTTCGCTACGACAACCCCAAGACCGCGGTCACCAAGATCCTGGTTGGCCCCGCCCGCGAGGAGCACGTGCTGCTGTCCAACCTGCGTGCTCACTACCTGTTCGACAGCGAATTCTGCCGCCCCGGTGAACCACACGAAAAAGGCAGCGTAGAAAACGGCGTGGGTTACGTCCGCCGTCATACGTGTGTTCCCGTTCCTGACGTAGCCGACCTGGATGCCCTGAACGACCTGATTCTTCAGTGGTGCGAGAAAGAGCGTGGCAAACGGTGGTCCGCTTGGGAGCAAGAGCGGGCGGGGCTGCGTGCGCTGCCGGAGCGCCCTCACCGTTGCGCCACCACACGGCCCGTCACGGTGAACAAGCTGTGTCTCGTCAGCTTTGACCACAACCGCTACTCCGTCCCCAGCATGTACGTGGGCAAGACGCTGCTGCTGAGGGTGTATGCCGAGCGGATTGAGGTGCTCGACAGGGAACGGGTGGTGGCCAGCCACCCCAGGAGCCACGAGCGTCAGCAGACCATCATGGACCTCGGACACTATCTGCCGGTTTTGGCTTACAAACCACATGCCGCCACGCACGCGGCGGTCGTCCGGCAGTTACCAGAGGTGTACCAACGCATCCGGGTCCGGATGGCGAACAGCAGACCGGATGGATACAAGGACTTCGTAGCCATCCTCATGCTGCACCAAGTCTGGCCGGCGAAGGACATTCTGCAGGCCATTGAGGAAATCGGGCCGGATGTCGTCACAGCTGACCAGATCAAGCGGCATCTTCTTCACACCTCACCGGAATCTGCGGGAACCGTGCCAGGCAGTCTGCAAATGTATCGCCTCGCGCAGCCCAATCCGTCCAGATACGACGCACTGACGAAGGGGGTGGTTCACTGATGTCTGACGATGTACACGCAGCCATGGTGGAGATCTACTGCAAGGAGTTGAAGATGCCGGGTTTGCGCAAGGCTTACGCGGCGCTGGCGAGGGAGGCGGGGGTGCAGAACCACTCCCCCGTCCAGTACCTTGCCGCCTGCCTCGCCGAGGAGATGGAGTCACGGAAAGCCAGTCGGCTGCAGACGTACACGGGGCAGGCACGGTTCCCTGCCCACAAGACCCTGCAGGAGTTCGATTTCGCCGCGATTCCGGCGCTGCAGAAGCAGCGGATTGTACACCTAGCGGGGGGAGACTTCATTCGAGCGAAGGAAAACGTGATATGTATGGGGGCCAGTGGAACGGGCAAAACACACATCGCGATAGCCATCGGGCTGGCCGCCATCTCAGCGGGCTACAGAGTGCGGTTCATCACCGTCATGCAGCTGGTCCAGGAGCTCTTACAGGCAGAGTCAGAGTACCGACTGCCCAGATACCTTCGGACGTGGGACAAGTACGACCTGGTCTGCTTGGACGAGTTAGGGTATGTATCCTTAACTCAAGGTGGGCCACTACTGTTCCAATTCTGTGCGGAGCGGTACGAGAAGGGCAGCATCCTCATCACGACGAACCTGGAGTTCGCGAAATGGACGGACGTGTTCCACGACGCGACGCTGACGACAGCCCTCCTCGACCGACTGACCCACCACTCCCACATCCTGCTGTTTGAAGGCGAATCCTACAGGTTCCGAGAGAGCCAAAGACGAGCGGCAGCCGAGCTGTGACGGGAATGTCAGACCTCCGCCAGGCACCAGAATCGCTACGCCAGGGGTGGTCAACTTTTCGATTAGCAAAGTGGTCAACTTTTCGCTTGACAAACACAGGAGTCACGGACAAGATGTATCGGAGATCAACCCGAGTTCATACAGCGCCGCCCACAAAAGCTTCAGCCACCGAACCACGCTGCCTCGAGATTTCTATGAACGCAGCGAGATCGCTGTTGTCATCCTCGAACTGCTTGATGAAGTTTGCCGTCGGGTACGGGCGGCGAACCAAAAGGGCCGGCGTGTCGGCCTTTCGCTGACCTACGCTGGATTTCAGGGCGGTGTTTACCGGGCAAAGACGCTGCCTGACTTCACCGACCAAGCTTCCGATTTGTATCCACACCTGCTTGATCTCTTGGATCGTTGGTGGGACAAGTCTGGTGTTAGGGCGGTCAGTGTATCCCTGGACATGCTTGAGACAGGTTCAGACGCCATACAACTTTCGCTCTTCGAGGACCGAACAAGGCGCCACCGACTGTCCGAAGTCTACGATGAAATCCGGACGAAGTTCGGCGAAACCAGCATTATGCGGGCGGCCAGCCTCTTGCCGGCCGGCCAGTTTCTCGACCGAAGCAAGAAGATTGGCGGTCATTACATGTAAGGAGGCACGGCCTTGAACATCACAGAGGGGAACATCTTTGAGGCAATGCGCCTCGTGTTGCCGGAGCACCGTGATTTGATGGAACGCTCGGAAAGGGATTTGCGAAAACGGGTAGCACCCATGCTGACGGAAGACCAGTACAACGAGATACAGTTCGTGTTATCGGAGTGCTTAGAGGAGCAGCGTCCGGTGGAGGTCACGCTCTTTGATCCTTACGACGACGATGTATGGCGTGGAACACCAATTATCAGGAATGGGAAACTCTGTCTTCGACGAGGCAATGAGTTATGGCCGGTTCCGATGGACAGAGTTGTCAAGGTTGAGGCTCTGTGAACGTCCACGATGAAATCATTTGGGGGTATGACCCATGATAAGGTCGCATAGGCAGTCGGCATCAAACGAGACCTCTCGGAAACGCAATACTGTTCAGGCGGAGCGTATGAAGCAATTGCGGGAGATTCGCCATCTCAAGGAGAGTGATGTTGCACACTTTCTCGGCATCTCAGAGCAGCTTTACCGAAAACTTGAATCGAGCGAGTTCGACATTCCAGCAACTGCCCTTATGGAACTGGCCGTCTTTTACGGTGTAACGACCGATTTTCTCGTCGGTTTATCCGACGACTTGGCGGCCGCCGGGCGAATTCAAAAACCAGAAGCAGTGGAATTCCTCCGAATCATGCTGGAGGCACGGTCGACAAACAGAGGCGTGTACGAGAAATTTTGTGCCATTGTTCATGAGGTGGCATCAAATCCTGAGGCAGATGTTTTTGCAATTGCAGCGAGACATTTTCCGCAGCATGCGGAAGAATTGAAATCCCTAAGGCGCAAAGACTCACCGTAACTCAAGTCTTCCCATTGCGCCCTTGTACCTGGCGACGGAAATCATGATGTGACGAAAACATCTTGTCGATACTCAGGCAATTTTATACGGGGAGGGGATCGGATGTCTTGTAGACGAATTTGTTGTCGCTGCTAAGTACACAATAAGGAGACCCCATCTGAGATCTCCAGAATCCCGTATACTTACTGGATGCCAATTTTCTCCTCCACTCTACTTAGATCGTGCGTCAATTCACCCATTTCGGCAGAGATTTGCCGCACAGCCAGTCGAACGCTATCACCAATGTCCATTATGCGATGCTCTACCGTGTGTGATCGACTCTGGATATTGCGTAGCGAGATCTCTAGGTGATCTAGCCTTTCCTTCACCGATGCCTCAATACGGTCTAACCTCTGTTCGATAGGCTGTAACATTTCGGCCAGAACATGTCGTAACATCTGCTCATCCATTAGACGTCCCCCGTTCTGAAACCATCATAACATGATTTGACTCTTAGTCTATCCGAGCCATTCAATTCTTCCCAGCACACGAGACAGACGACTGTCCAGACAAAGGCTGATACACATCACTTCTAAGGAGTCGTGTTGTTCGCCACTGGTGATTGCGATGTTACAAATCTGCCTTTCATCGTTGCCAGCGGATAGACCGAACTCAAAGCAACGAGGATCCCAACGATACACGCCAGTAGCCACAAGGATGAGCGCTGATACCTTCTCTGGAACGTGATTCCAATTGCGATCATCAGAGACAGCAAGGTCTGGACCCGAACCACAAGACTTGCCCAACTCACGATCGAGAAGAGAACCAACAATATCGTCAACACCCAAAGCATGACAAAACAGAAGACCCTGATATACATTGTCTTTCCCCTTTTCCGTCGTTGTGCCGGACATTTCACGAAATCCTACGGTTTATTCCCTGTTTCTTAGCTGCTGGATTCACCCCTTCAAACGGGACTAAGTGCCACTGTCCACGTTTTCTTATGCGCAAGAAGCCCAGCCTATCATGTGATTGCAGCAATTATCTGTTCCGTGATCAATGACTTGCCTTTTGGGTGTGAATCTCAATGCCCGGTACAGAGTAAACCGTATATACCTCCGCACCTCCGTGTATCGAAGCAATGATCACCTGGTTCTGTGCAAACCCCAATGCCCACGCATTCGGTAACCATACCAGGATGGCTGGCACGCTAATCGGCTTGCCACCACTGTCTTCCATGACATGTCCGTATTGAATATTCATGATTGCGTCGCACACCTGGTCGCCGTCGCTTTGCCGAAAGAGGTCAGATATTTCAATGGGCCCAAAATAAGAACTGAAACCGATTTGCTCTGATATACCGTTCTTAGGTGCGTTCAACATATAGCCTGATTCTTTTTGCGGCAACGTGGGCCCATATGTTGTTGCGGTCATAGGTATGTTGGCTTGCGCTGCGACGGACAGGTCGTGAAAGTACCACGCCGGGATGTTACATAGTGGCTTCGTTATCTGTGTTCGTGTAGATGTATGATTTTCAAGCTCAATGCCAAGATATTTACCCTTATCAGTCCCAATCCGAAATTCATTCACCAACCTGTCAGGTGAAGTGTATGTGACCATAAGATCATTCTCCTGACGCTGAATGGTCAGTTCATTCGTCCCGATGCTCGCTTTGGTGTTCACGCTGAGCCTGGGACCAGGTACAACATTATGCAGAGTAAAAATGAACCTTTCCGGGGTGTGCCCTTCCGCCGGGAGGAAATGTGGATCGACCACAATCCGTTCCAGATGATTAACGGGCTGATCCGATGTAACCAGTACCCCATTTGGTTCCGCAGTGATGGACTCGATAACTGGTCCCGTAGCGTACTGAGCTTCTATGCTGGTATTGGCATTAGAGCACCCTGTTACGAATGTCGTTATAAGTGCGATGCTGATCCATGGGACAGACTTCCTCATTGTCCAAACCTCCTCTGGTCCGCTAGATGTTTTCTACCCCTTAGATACTGCCCCCCTCTCACTTAATGAGAGTCCAAGATGCACCACCGTCCGTCGTCTTCAACAGCCCTTGTTGCGTGAGCAACCATCCATCGTTCGGGTTTACAAAGTCAATCGGAAACGTTGAATCTGCCGTTGTCGGCGGCGGGGTGATCTCTGGTGCGCTCGGTTGTTGATACCTTGTCCATGTCTTTCCTCCATCAGTTGTCCGGAGGATGGCGAATGTCGGATTCATCGAGATCCGGGGCTTCTGCGCCACCAGCCAAGCGTCCTGCTCGGTCAGTCGATACACCCCCTCTACGGCCCACCCCGTTGGTAGCGTCCATTTCGCTACCCAATTGCCATGTTTTGCGTCTAGCTGCTGGATAACACTCTCACCATCAGGGCTTCCTGACTTCTGAGTACGAAAGACAGACATCCAGCCGTCGTCTGGACTCAAGAATGAGTAGCCCTCAATGCCAGGTGGATCGTCGTACGTCCCCTCAATGACCGTACCATGATCACTTGAGATGAGCGTGTACAGCTTTGGGTACCCGGTAGTTCCTAACACCCAATTCTGCGATGGAGTCGACTTGAAGGCAGGGAGAAAGTACACCGGTTCAACGATGTCTGCGTGTTGTTTGATCCGATCCAAGATGCTTGTCGGAAGTGCTCCAAAAGACGCAGGTGACCACGTTTTACCTCCATCCTGTGTCTCCATCACCATCGTGTTGCCTTCCTCACTAGTCGTTTCCATTGGCGCCACTGTCACATAGCCCACGTTTTCATTCACAAACACGATGTCGAAGGATTGGGTTCCTTCCGGAAGTGACCCAACAGTTATCCAGGTCTTTCCCCCATCGGTGGTTTTCAAGATGGAATTTGCATTCGCCTCTGTGCCAAGCGCAAATCCGACTGCAGGAGATACAAAACTAATGCTCCGGCTCGGCTTCAGAGACGGCAAGAGTTGCGTCCAGGTCTTTCCGTCGTCGGTGGTCTTCAAGAGTGCGTATCCTTGATTGAGGCCCGTAAGTACATATGCTGTGCTTCCAAAACGTTGGCTAACAACCAAGCTACGCCACTCGCCCCGCTGTACAACCGGATGCCAACTCTGGCCCATGTCCGTCGAGACAACGATAGAACTTGGAAAAGGGGCTGCATCCGCACTCATGGGTATCCACACGGAACCATTCTGAAATACTGGACGCCCGGCAAATATTCTTCCCTCGAGAGCTGTGGGGATGGATTTGGTCCAGGACTGTCCTCCATTTGTGGTTCGATAGAGAACGGTCTTCATCCCGGCCGTGTCTTTGTATAACAGAAGTCCGTTTGTTGTCGATCCAAATTGCATCATCGTCCCGCCACCCGAAAACGGAGCTGTCCGGAGCTGGACGTGCCAATCACTCCCACCGTCTGTTGTCTGAAGTACAACCAGTGTCGTCATGGGAGTATCATTCGGAGATTTCGGCTTCTCCGTTTGCTGAACAACCACCCAGCCCAGTTTCGCCCTTACAAAGTCGGCCTCTACGACAGGGCCCTGTACGGGCAAGCTGACGCTCGACCATGATGCTTGATTGTTGGTCAATCTCAACAACCGGCCAGCAACCACTGCGAAAGTACCTTCATCTGCGAATGAGAACATCCGAGATATGTTTCCTCCATCATCATCCGTTCCCGACCACTGTTGCTGCCAATGGACACCAGCATCCGTGGTTCGATAGATGTGAAAGGTCTGACGAGACCCGGATGTCACGAAACCCGTGCTTGTGATGATCCACCCCCTCTCCGGAGAGGTGAAGTGTAGGTACTCGATTTGTCCTGCAGGAGTCGGAATGGTGCCCCATGTTCTCCCACCGTCTGACGTATACATCAAACCACTGGGTACGGCTACGAATCCCTGTTGGTCGTTCAAAAAATCCGGTGAAGACTGGGGGATGAATGTACCCTGGAGAGATTTTGGAGAAAATTCGAGGGACAGCTTCCCCTCTTGTACCACGTTGAGTGGTAAAGGTAGCGACGGTAATGCGTTCCCCGTGTCTTTGTTGTCGGTGGTTTCAGTCGACGTTGTGTTTGTGATGGACAAATTTGATTTGGTGCTAGGGCCCGTGGAGCAACCCGAAAGGAGTAAGGCTAAAGCAACAATGGACATCGTGGCAAGCATGATAGGGTGTTTCATTGGACTCATCCCCTCACTCCTGTTTCTAACGGAGGGGACGGGGCAGCAGAGGGGAACGTTTCAAGGCGGTGTGCCTCCCTTCGAATTCGGCCATCGGGGAGAGAGCTCACAGCAACCAAATTCCAGTTTTTTTGGCGTTCATCGACCAGCACAAGACTGAACGTCTCAATACGGCACTTGCTTGCCCGTACATGCTTAGGGTTCTCACCCGCTCGGTAACATTATTTCAGCCAGCCGCTCGGCTGATTTTACACCAAAATTAAACGGACTCAACTTCGCTCATTTTTCATCTATCACTTCGTGCTCGGGGATCCGATGTAGTTCCGATATTCGGCCTGTGTCAGCCCAAGCACTGCAGTACCTCCGGTTCTGCAGTATTTACCTGTGGAAACGCATGATACACGGGGATGACCCCGGCCTTCACTGCGGGCTTTAGTGGTACAAACTCCGTAACAATGGTGCATCAGGCGGAATGTCCAGAGCCGACAGTGGAGGCCAATCCCGCCCTGCAGTACCTGTTTTCAAGAAAACGGTTCCCTGAAGGGTGATGAACAGCGTTGGGTTCTTGAGTTTCACCGGTTGCCCAGGTTGGTTGACCCAATGCTCGTTCTTGTATAGATATGGAGCCCATTTAGGAGGAAGGTGCCAGTTGGTATACATGAACTTTTCTCCATACGCCCCCTTGGTTCATAGGCAAGGTTTGATTGTATTCGGTCATCCACTTCTCTTGTGTCATTAAGGTGTCTGTCAGGATCCAATCTACCTGGGGCCACGGGCTAGGTGTCGGTAATGCTGTAGATTTCGAAGTGGTAAAGGTGTCCAGGGGGCCTGCGTTTCCATCCACATTGCCGACAGAAACATTCACTCCAAAGGACTGTTTCGGGCCGTTGATTTGGTTTACCTTGACCTCGGTTGCATGGGAACAGGCTGTAATGATGGTCGAAACAACCCCCACCGGGACAAAGAACAGCAGGAATTTCCCCCTCGGTCGCTTAGAATTGCATGCCCCACACGTATGATACTATGAATCTTGGAATGTTTGGAATATGTGGCATTCCTCTGGTGTAGTGCTTGCGGGATACGTCATCGATCGTGTGAAACCATGTACGGCTGATGGAACGATTCGTTGTCAGTGAGGGGCGGCTGTTACAACTCCCCCCCTGTGCTGCGTCTAATTCTGAGGAGGGGGATCCGCTGATGAAGACAATGCACTGGGTCGCTGTGGCCGCAGCCCTTTTGCTGACTGGCTGTGAGAGGACCAAGGTGCCGTTGCCCCAAAACATCAGTCAGCAATCCGATGCTGGAACACAGAACTTCGTCCTTGGTCCCGTCGTTCATCACCCTGATGGGTTTCGAATCGCAATCATTGACAGTAAAGATTCCGTGTCGGCTGGTCATTTATATACCGTGATCGGCAGACTGGAAGACCCGGCTCATGCAATGACGTACTCCATTATGGATAGCGTGCTGCGTGCCCAATTTTCACCGGATGGCAAATGGCTGACAGTAGTCACGACCACTAGTGGTCAATCCCCTCAATACTCACTATGGCTCGTGTCCAGTGATGGAAAACAAAAGGACCATATCTCAGTACCGCAGGCACCTCTGACGGGAGAATGGGTCCCCAACATAGACGTCTATGTCTTCGGAGTTGGACGTGAATTACTCGCCATAGAACCGGGAGATGAAACACCGCATAGGTTTGGCGACATGACGGGTACGCATACTCAGGTGCGGGATGTTCATTTCAGCCCGAATGGCCGATATGCGGCGCTTTTGTTGTATGCAACTCCAACTCGGGCCACTCCCAATTCACCTCCGGATGACTTCGACATTGTTGAGCTGCGTGATTTAGTCAGCGGTCAAATAACGGATTTATTTCAGTCGAATACTTCCGAAGGCATCCGCCTTGGTCCTTGGGCAGCCGACAGTCAATCATTCTTCTACTGGCTTGACCCCCTCCACTCCGCTTCACTGATTGCGGATGGAACAACGTTGTCCCAAATGGATTTACAAGGCCACACCCACACGATCACGACCACGCTCACTGAGACCGGGTTGCTGTATCCGAATCTCATCATGAAGACTGTACTGCCCTATGGAGAAGGAAACGCAGTTCTACAAACGGGAACGGGACGAGAGGTGTTCAAGGACAAGTGGATTGGATTCTATCAGAATGGTCACATCACAGAAATCCCGAAGGTGCAAAACCAGGTTGGCCTATCCCCAACCGTGACAACAGACGGATCGCTGATTGCCTTTGCCGCCGGACCGTCTCTCAGCAGTCAGTGGGGATCCGATCAGCGTTTCCACGACTGGAAAAATTCCTTCGTCCTTGACGTGTACAATACCAACACGAAGAAACTCGATACCATCCAAGCCGCCGGTACAGGCGTGCAAACGCCCATCTTTACGTCAGACAGCAAACATGTGATCTTCGTGAAGGAAGATGGACTTTGGTTGATTCCGGTTGACGGTCACAGTGTCCCGGCTGAAGTGGCCAAATTCCCCGACGGAACTTTACGCATCCTTGATGTTGAGTCGTGATGGCTGACTATCCTCCGGTTGATCCAATGTGAGACATGTGCAGGAGGGCCATTATGAAGCAGGTTGAAACAGCTAGTCTATGCGCATTGGCATTAATTTCCATCCTGTCCGGGTGTAGCACGGGTACACATACCGCTATGCCCGGTGAACCACAAAATAGAGCGGCATCATCGCAGAACGCCACACAATCACCGACACCTGACGTTTCTTTCGGCTGGCGCTATTTAGACCTCACATCGGCTTTTGGCCGCAATTCACAAATCGTTGGTCTGAAACCACAAGATTCAGTTCTGACAGTGATCGCTGCGCAAACGGTGCAGTCTGGCGGCTTGATGAACGATGTGTACGCTGCGGCTCCCCTTAATTTGAGCACGTGGGCGTTTACCTCGCAAAGCCATCCGGCAGAACAACCTGTTGGCTACTCCGGCCCGTGGAGCCTCAATTTTGGTCCAATGAACGGGCATCGTCCCGTGACGATCACGCTCGTTCACGATGGCCAGGCCGCCTTCTCACTCCCCCCTTCGATTCCGGGGTATGCATCCGAGATCAACCCGCCCCCCGGAGACCCAGGCTCATATGACAATCGTATTCTGGGTGAAAGCGGTCCGTGGGTTTGGTTGGCCATGAAAGGTCCAGAGAATCCACCGTTGCCAGAACTCGTCTGGGGTTACCGGACATGGGACCGCATTGTGGCCGTCAACACCAATACTCATCAGACGTTCGTGTACTCCATTCCGCCATCGACATCGTCGGTTGACACCTGGGGTGTGACACCAGCTTTTGCGGAACAAAATGGAGTGGTCTACATTGGCTCGGGATCGTGGCTGGGACTGTTTCCCGCCAACCCATCAACAACCTTCAAAATACAGGTTGTCCGGCCGGAACCGGAGAGCGTTGAGAAACAGGATGAGAACGATATGCTGAACGCACTTCGGCAAGTGGTGACAACCGGAGCAGACAGTCTTGCATTGCTGTGGAACGAGTACGTCATGCGGGGAAAGACGAACATCCCTTGGAATTCGTGGATTACAGATCCGGTTTGGTATAATCACGGATATTTGCCGCAC
Organism: Alicyclobacillus macrosporangiidus CPP55; assembly: GCF_000702485.1. Taxonomy (GTDB): domain Bacteria; phylum Bacillota; class Bacilli; order Alicyclobacillales; family Alicyclobacillaceae; genus Alicyclobacillus_H; species Alicyclobacillus_H macrosporangiidus_B. The sequence goes on from NZ_JNIL01000001.1 coordinate 919,360, forward strand.
GACATTGTTTGGGCTGTGAACTTCCCCCTCGAAAAAAACAGCGGAGCATACCAACAGCGGGCAAAAATCTTGGCCGACCTTGAGACCCTTTTGCACAATCCGTTGCCATCAGCGTATGTGGCCTATCCCAGTGCGCCGGACCTTCGCAACCACTTTCACGCTCAGCCGCCGGCCCCACTCCCCGGTTACTCCGTCGAGCAGGGATATTACGTCAAGAACGAGGGGATTGACTTTTTGCCCTGGGGAGTATTTATCTAAATTGAATGTACGTTTTGGATTCTGTTCGAGGGAGGGATTGCTCATCCATCGAAAGTGGGGGATCTTTTTTGGGACTTTATCCCTGTTCCTGCTTGGAGTTTGGGCCTATCAATTGATTGGAGTATGGGCTTATCAGCAGGCAACAACCAAGTACAGCCTTCCAAAGCCGTACGTGTTGCCGAACGACGACTTCGATCAGAAGACGATGAATGCCATACGAGCGGCCATCGATCAATACCGGGTAGCCACGACTCCTCACGATCATGAAGTCTACATCGTAACCGGTGGACTTGGTGAAGCGAATCCACAGCTTGACGGATTTGATTCGGACGGAAACATGACCTTCCATATGTTTACACAAAACAATGCGACTATCGACATTCGGGAAACGACCTTTTCACCGGCGAAATGGCAAATGCAACATCAAGGTACAGGGATCATGGTTGCGGAAGATCCCATCGGACCAGTCGCAGGATTCTCACCAGTCCCATGGGTCCACAAAACCACCACAAATGGAGTTGACTATTACGAGTGGGATGAGTTCCCCACAACGAAAGTGTACTACTTCCAGAAAGATAAGACCTATGTGATCTTGACGGTGAACTTCGAGGGACAATTCGCCTTCCCGGAGGGGATCATCAATCACTTGGAGCCCATCGGAAACCCTGTCAGTTAATCGTGGGAGTCTTCGCACTGCCGGAATGGACGCCTTTATACGACCCGGCATCCATGGCGAGCTGTCGGGCTAGTCAGCACGAAATATATCTCCAACATGTTAGCTGAAACTCACATCTTTGTTGACCACAGAACGTTCCCACGATTGTCTAGTCCGACAAAATATGCTGGCATAGAGATTTGGGTCGGATAACGGCACACCCAAACAGGCAGGCCCCCGATTTGGACCATTGAGAACGGAAGCACGCCTGCACCTCGTTGAGCGTAACTCAATACGGCAACCGTAGCGGGATTTACGCCCGCAATCATAGAAAACCAATCGTCCTGCCCCGCCTCTTGCAGATCGCCCGGTACTCCCGAGTTCATGGACAAGGTTGATTCCTTCGGGTTGAACGCAAACCCTGTATTTGCGGCGTGCCAGCGCCCGTCCTGCATCCACGTGTAGAACACTTGGTATTGGGTGGGCTCTAATGCAACCACCTTAAAGTATCCGCCTCCGGATGCAGCGCTGTCCGATAGGATGGGTGCATCCGAATGGTCCCAGTGGTGCTGCATGAGATATCTCCGAATCGCTGAAGAAGGCGTATTCGTCGTGGTGAACCAAAATGAGGCAAATTCGAATGTGCCAAGGCTCCACAACGCCAGTAGAATTGCCCGAGTCACCCATACTGGAACCCGCAGTTTCATCACCCCCCTGTCGCACCTGTCGGGTATTGAGATTTGCCGACACATGGCTGGTGCGGCCGGTGTATCTGTTTGACAAGCTCACTTCACCGTGATGGACGTTTCTTTTAGAGCGACTGTACGTGGTTGTACTTGCGTACTATTCGTAAATGGTTTAATGTCGAGCCGGATTTGAAGTTGACTTGCATCATCAGGTAACGGCGGGACGACCAGAAATTCCCGACAAATCACCCTTTCATGTCCATGTCCCCGATCTGGACGGCATTCGTATTCGGGTGAAATGAAAAGTTCGAGTTCAAAGTGTGGTTCGATTCGAACATCCTCATCGTTCGACGCCACTTCGATTTCAACGCACACGACGCTTGCATTCTCGTACTGCCGCATGTAAGGAATCATAAAAAGGACGCCTTCGGTTTGGACAGACTTCATTATTGGTACAAACTTACGAAACCTCGTTGGGATGACACGGGCCTTGAAGAGTCGCTCGTTGTATAACGTAGCAAAGACACTCCGTATCAAGTCCTCATTCAAGCCATGTTGTTCGCACCACTTCGAAATCAGCTCAAGCCTCGGAAAGCCGGGATTGTTGCCCGAAACCACCTTGCGCTTAGCTATCAGTTCACAGATTTGTTCGTCAATGGGTGCGATGGATTCGCAGTAGTGGTTTGTCGGGGTCTGGAATCGCATCCGTATCACAATCTGCCACTCCTCTTGTGACGATGAAATTGGATCACTATACTCGCTTACTCACCACCATTGTACCATGGGATCGTGGTAGTTTGTTCCTGACATGGTAATGGTGTCTCGACCGAGATTGTGGTCAGCTCCCAATCCTCCACCGTATCGGGGCCCATCAACAGAGTCTCCGCCCCCACTCCCTCATGCGAACACAATCGGTGACCACAAGACAGCACCGACCCCAACTCGTTCCACCCGACCGGACTTGCGTACTCTGCTTAACAGTTCCTATCCTGTGCACGCAAACAGGTGGTTTGATGGAGGGGATGAACATGCAAAAAGCGGATCTGCAGGCACTCAGTGAGGTAGTGGAGCACCTTCACTCCGCACATCGTGAGGTGCAAGCGGTACTGCCGCTACTACAGAAATGTGGTTCACTCGCCTTGCTCACCGGACACATTTCGGATGTGAAAGAGCGACTGTGCGACGTTACGGAGATTGCGGCGGTCCTACTGGATGCGAAAATGGAGAAGGAGGAGTGAGTCGACAAACCAGGGACCTATACGGGGTCCCTCTACATCCGTCGCTTAGCCCATACGCTCCTCGGCCCTTCAACACCAGAGGTAAGGATCATCCAACTCTTCCGTCATGCCTGTGCTCTCCTGTCTGTTCAGGCATCGGTGCCATTCTTGGAAGCAGGCCACCATTGATGAGCCGGCTGTCGACAGCAGCATGGTTACATGAACCGCCAATGATTGTACAGCCTGCCTCGTTGATGATATCTGCGGAACAGAAGACGCTGTAGGCACTTCATTGCCAATTGCCATTCGTAAGCCTGCAAACCTGCATGAAAGAGGGTTAGCGTAGCGGACTTAATGCCAGTGAGCGTCTTACCGCATCTGCAGTGCCAAAACTAAGATTGCTCCTCCCTCAGGGGCTCTGTACAAGAGAGGTAGTTCAGGTTATCTTCCCCACTCCCTTTACGACCTTTTTCCAGTTCATATTCAGGTGACGATACGATCCTCGATTTCCCGTCATTATTGGGCCAGCGGGCCATGACCAGACAGCCACTCGCCCATCGTCCACCGGTCGTACACGCTAGAGAAACAAAAAAAGAATCTTTTATCTTCCCCACTCCCTAATACTTGAGCTATCTCAACAACCTTCCTTATGATGCGTTCACCACATACAAGGGAGGCGAGGCCATGACCACGTACCACGAACTGCCGACGGACAAGGAGTTTCGAGACAACCTTTTGCCACGGCTCCAAGATACGTCGTTTCGATGTGCGCTTTGCACCCGCACCTTTGCCAGGATATCAGGTGCCCATCTGCGCTCCCACGCCGACTTTCTTCTGGCTCACCAGGGAAAGAAACCAGTGCGCAAATCGGAAGACGTGATTGCAGCGGAACAGGAAATGTTTCCGGACCGCAAAATTGACCCATGGACTGAGCGTCCAGAGAAACTCTCCGAAATATACACCCGTCTCTTCGGAGGAACCAGTTTGCTGAACGCAATCATTCAAAAGACTCTTTCGCTGTATGCGCCGAACCGCACCGAGTGGACCTTGATGGAGCATCTGGAAAATAAAGCCGAGTGGATCACCATCACCGAAGAGTCAACGGGGTGGGAATGGCACTCAAACCTGCTGACTACCGATCGTTTGAAGGAACACTTTCTCGGAAGGCTCACGATCGGCGTGAAAGCGAGGGGAAATTGGCGCACGAAAGTGATTGTCTTTGACGTGGACGCCGTGCCCCAATACGGAGAACGTCCGTCAGATGCAGAAGCCCGAGCCAAGCGGACTACTCGAGCCATCGTGCGAGTACTGATGCGTCACAAGCTGACCCCTCACGTTGTCGGAAGCGGGTCCAAGGGATATCACGTCGAACTGTATTTCGATGCGTTAATCCCGAACACCATGGTGAAGAACCTGTATTCCTATGTCACAAATCACCCGGATGTACCGATGGATGGTGTCAAGGTGGAGTGCTTACCCTTGAAGCGGGCGATCAAACTCCCTCTCGGGATTCATTGGGGTGCGAAGAAATTTACGACCTTTGTGGACCCCCTCACGCTCATCCCGGTGGCGGATCCGTATAGCTACTATCTGCGCATTCGTCCGATGGAGCGCACGCTGATGGACGATTTTGTTCCTGAGGACAAGGCCACTAAGCCAAGGAAACGAAAGACGCATCTGGACGAGTCATGGTCCGCACAAGCCACGGAAATAGCGTTCAAGGTCGGCATCGAGGCTAGAGGAACCCGCCACAACACGACACTGCGGGCGGCGGCGTATGCTATTAACCACTTCAAGCCCGAGACATACGAAGAATTCTACGACCTTTTGGTACGCTGGTCGCAGAAACAGTATCAAGAACACGGAGCGAATATCCGAACATCTTGGTTTCATCACCTGCGAGACCTTGAGCGTATCGCAACTTATGTGTGGAAATATCGATTCAGCGGCGGGCTAAACATGTCCGTTGACTTCACAGCGAGCGATGTGCACTGGATCCGCTCGCAAACAGCAAACTTGGCGACACAGCGATTGCTCCTTGCAGCCCTTTATCAACAACGGATAACAGGGGGACACTTTTTCTTCGGGACAGGCCGCATGGAGCAGCTCACAAAGTTATCTCATGGTTACCTTGCCGCTTCGGTCAAAGAACTGCGGGATGCGGGAATTTTGGAAGTGGTCGGGAACCACTCGCATCAAAAGGGTTTAGGGAAATCCAAATCCCGCAAATATGCTCTGACCAAGCTCCCTGAACAATACGTTGTTGAGGCCGTGCTGGTGACGGTCACCGAAAAGACGTGGACACCTGATCTGTGGTTTCAGTTGTTGCAGATGGTTTTTACACCGCAGCAGATTCGAAACATGTATCCGTTTGCGCACCATCGAATCCTGGCCGTTACGCCAATCAATTCCAAATCGCAAGCAGCAAGAGTCTGCTGACGCACTGTCGTTCCGAAGCGGGTTCGTCCCGCACTACATAAGGGTGGATGCTCACTTAGACCTCGGTAACCCTATCTCGCCACACGCACTGTTACAGACCGTGTATCCCTCTCATTCGTCCCGCATTACGGACCTGGATGGAGCGATTTTCAATTCGGCGAAACGTTCTTTAAGGCCGACGATAGGTTTCCCATCCAGAACCGATTATGGCCGATTATGACCGATTCGCCGCCGTGGTTGCTTGCTGACCGCAATTTCCCCCACAAGTTCTCCGTATTTGACCCAATTTGCGTCGATATTCACCTCGGATTCCCTATCCCTCCCTAAAGGGAGTACGGTTTTTCAAATCGCTGGTGGAGTGAAAAACGTGTTCGAACCCCCTTACGGCTTTCACAGCGCCTTGCACACGTTCGTCTCGACACCTTCATCGGGTGCACAGGGAAGGCTCACCAGCTACCACAATCTTGCGGGTTTCTCTTAGCTGCGGCCGTACCGCAGGTTGATGATTTGTCACCGGAACCATTATGTGCGAAAGAGACTGCACCCAATGCTTGCAATTGTGCCATAACCTTTCATACGCTCCGGTCAACCTCGACAAAACGAGGAAAATACACGGGAGGGTGGGATGTTTCCATGACACAAAACGAGCAGCAGTTGGCATCTGCACATACACTCCTGCACGAAAGTGCGATGCCACAATACGAACAAACGGTCGCCGACGATTCTAAACACACTGGGGAAGCCGACGACGAACAGTTCTATTGCGTGCACGGTGAACACTGGTTCCGACGCAAAGACGCACAGTATCCCAAAGCAAAAACACCTGCGATGTGTCGTGTTTGCGCAACGAAACGTCGGGAACAAAACCGCACGAAGTCGGAATTGGAGCGGATGGAACAAGAAAAAGCCATCGACCAAATTCCGCCCAAAGGCGCTCGTGGTGGTACCGTTCGGCGTAACCTTACGATCAGTCAGTATGCTGCCACAGCGCTCGGGGTTCTGGCAGTCGGCTCGTCGGAGGCAGCGACCCTTGAGATGATTATCCTCGACTATCTCCGGCGGCAGGACCCCGACGTAATCGCATTCGTAGGCCGAACGTTTGAAAAGGCGCAAAAAAGGTAACCCCGTCACCGGACGGGGTACATATTTGGCTTAAATACCAGTCGCTGTATCGTTTGAACCTTTGACCGTATCCTTGCCTTTCCGATTGAGTCTAGAACAAATATGTCTGTAAATGGCCGGGCAACTTCAACGAGTGGCCGGCAGTGGAATCAGGCGACATCTTCCTCAAAACCTGCCATCAGATCGACGCCCGATGAGATAGCTTCTTTCCACACAGCTAGCGTCCGTTGAATCTCGATGCGAGTACGCTTGGCGTAGTATTTCATAGATGTCTGAGGATCAAGGTGGCCAACAAACGCCTGTAACGTTTTCGGATCCACGATTCGAGACAACTCCGACATCAAGAAGGTACGAAAATCCTTGGGGCAAAGGTCAATTCCAATCCGGTTGCCGATTCGGCTGATAGCTTGACGAACCCCTCTCGCTGAAAGGCCTCTCTTACCACCTTGGCTAAGAAAAATCGGATCATTTGCCTTGGCACCATACTTAAACCTCATTTCCTGCAAGAGGCGGAGCAGATACTCGGGAACCTGAAAGACACCGGGTTCATTCTTGTTCTTTCGGTTGATCGTGAGCACATTCCACTCCAGATCCATCCATGTCAACTCGGCCATCTCAGAAGGACGAGGTGCGAACAATATAGAGAAGTGAAGCATTACACGGTCACGCAAACCGAGATGTCCATCAAACGGCAGGGACAGCAGTTGCTTGCAAACCTCCATATTCAGTGGGCAAGGCCTTTTCGGGACAGACTTCAATCGATTGTGCCGACTGTGAGGTCCCTCAATCAGACGAAGTGGATTACGCTCCATCTGCCCGTACAGAACCATGATATTAAAAAATGAGGACAAGGTATCCAGATGGTGCTGAATCGTGGATCCCGAAAGGGTTCCCCCACGCTTGCTGGGGCGTGTGTAGAGGTACTCCCGATACCTCGCAGTTTGCCACTCATTCATCTCTGAGATGAGGCACGGGCGCAAATTTTCGTGAGCCCAATAGCCGAATTCCTTCAAGTGCTCGGAATACGAGGCGTAGGTATCAAACGAGCAGCCCTGTTGTTGCCAGTAGCTCTTTGCCAATTTGATGGCCTGAGCCACTGTCATTGACCCTGCGACCGGTTGCGGTGCGGACATTCCATAGCGCTGCACGGACTGCTGATAAAAATTGCTCGATGAGTTTCTGCTGGCCATAGCTCATCATCTCCTCCCAGTACCTTGTCTGAGATGAACGTAGCAAATGGCCCATCGAAAAGTCCAAAATTACAGCATATAAATTTCAAGCCCCGTATCCCGTCGATAACCACCACCATTTGGAGTCCATAACACCCTTGCATAACCTGTCCAAATGGAGCAAAATAACCGCAAGGTCAGCAAGTCAGAGTGCATGCCCGAATCCCACACCACGCACGGGTTTTCGGGAAAACCTGCAAATAAGCCAAAACCCACAAGGCAAAACGCCTTGTGGGTTCTGGGCTCCGGGAAGTGAGCCTATAAGCCGAGTTCTGTACTCCCGTGCTGCAGGCGGCATCATACCGGCTATGCGGTGTGGCAGCGGATGCCTCGCACAAACGGAGTGACAACCATCTATCTAGGCCGACTGTTACCAGCCGGCTCAAGCGACCTACCCGAGCGCGTGGCGGGCCACCACATGTGCGCTCCTATCCGGTCTTGCTCCGGGTGGGGTTTACCTAGCCAACCTGTCTCCAGGTTGCTGGTGCGCTCTTACCGCACCGTTGCACCCTTGCCTGTGAGGCCGAAGCCTCCATCGGCGGTCTGCATTTCTGTGGCACTTTCCCTAGGATTGCTCCCGCCGGACGTTATCCGGCACCCTGCCCTGCGGAGCTCGGACTTTCCTCTCGTGCGGCCTTTCGGCACTGCACCAGCGGTTGTCCGGCTTACTCCCCGTTGAAGCACAGGATATTATACGTCCATGCCGTCATGGCGTCAACGTTGGTTTACGGAATCAAAACCATCGATTTCCTCCGGCGTGACCCATCGCGGGAGGCACTCGCCACCCGCCTGTGTGGCCGCGCCGCAGCGGCGCGAACGACGTTCATCCACTCAGATCCATTCAAACGGATCTTCCGGCACGTCGGCGATCTCGATGGACACGCCATCGGGCAGCTCGCGCGCGAGCCTCTCCCGGATCTTGTCCAACACGGGCCGCTCCAATGCAGCGTGTGTCGCATCCACGATGGCCAGACCATCCTGCCAAGCTTCCGCGACCGTGTGATGATCGCAGTCGGACGTCACCAGCACCTGAGCCCCCTTCGCGATCGCGCTGGCCGCAAAGCGGCCACCCGAACCTCCGAGAACCGCCACGCGCTCCACCGTCAGCTGGGGGTCTCCTGAAAACCGGATGTGCGCAAGTCCGAGCCGTTCCCGAACGTGATCCGCGAAGTCCCGCAGCGGCATGGGACGGAACAGTTGCCCTACCCGTCCAATCCCGGATACCTTCCCCATCAACTGCAACGGGTAGATGTCGTACGCCACCTCTTCGTAAGGATGCGCCTCCAGCATCGCCCGCACGACCGGTTCGAGCTTCGACTCAGGCACCACCGTCTCCAGGCGTACCTCGGCCGCCCGTTCCAGACGGCCCACCTCGCCGAGGAAGGGTTGAGCGCCCTCCAGGGGCAGGAACGTACCCGTCCCTTCCGTGTTGAACGTGCAGTGACTGTACGCACCGATGTGCCCCGCGCCCGCCGCGCAGACCGCCTGCAAGACCGCCTCGTGGTGAGAGACCGGGACGAAGACGACCAGCTTGCGCAATCCCTCCGTGCGCGTCCGCTCCAGCACTTCACAATCCGTCAACCCCAGGCGCTCCGCCAACACGTCGTTGACGCCGCCCTCCGCGATATCGAGATTGGTGTGGGCGTTAAAGACTGCGAGATCGTGCGCCAAAGCGGACGCGATGGCCCGGCCTCTGGCTGTCCCGGTATCAATCCGTTGGATGGGCCGGAACAACATCGCATGGTGGGTGATCAACAGGTCTGCGCCCGCGGCCACCGCTGCGTCAATCACGGCCGGATACGGATCGAGCGCCAACCACACCGATTGTACCGGCTTGTCCGGTCGGCCGAGCTGCAACCCAACCACATCCCGTTCCATGGCGAGCTCAGGTGGCGCGATCCGATTCATGATGTCGATCACGTCGCGCACCGTACATACTGGGCGCATCCTCGTCATCCCCCTTCTGAGCCAACCAACGGTCCATGGCGCGGATCTGTTCCTCCACGGCGGCACCCCGGACCTTCGCCTCGTGGGAGGTGCCTTCCGCAACCCGCTCCAGTACGCGCATCAGCCGGCCACGGTCCTCCTGCACACACCGCACGGTGGCCGGTGAGCGCCTGCGAAGGAGATACGGCCCGTACTCATGGCACAACCAATCCTCCTCCGGCCTCCATGCAAGATACCCCGCGTCCGGACACACCGCGCGATCGAAGGCGATGATCTGATAAAACCGCCCGTCCTCCTCCAAGAGGACTTCATCCCAGATGCCGAATCCCTGCCGGCGCATGAACCGGCGGACCTCGCCGCTGGCGTTCATCGGTTGGACGACCACCCGCTGCATCGCCGCAAGGACGCCTGGTGACCGATGCAGAATCCCCACCACCGTCCATCCGCCGAGGCCGGAGATCACCGCCACGTCGGCCTCCCCGGGCGTGACGGGGGCAAGCCCGTCCCCTTGCCGCACGGAGATGGCGTGATTCAGTCCAAACCGGGCGACATTCTGCTTGGCCGCCCGGACTGGGCCTGGAGCGACATCGCACGCGATGGCACAGGGCACCTGGCCTGATCTCACGAGAGAGATGGGCAACAGCGCGTGATCGGTGCCCACGTCGACCAGGCGGGAACCGGCGGGGACGAACCGGGCCACCTGGGCCAGCCTGGCGGACAGCACCACCTGCGACGCTGGCATTGCCTGGCACCCCCTGTCCCCTCGCCGCGGATCACTGCAGGCGCAACCCGGCCTGACCGGATACGGCGTATTTCACTCGAGCCGCCACTTCCCGCACGGCATACCGGAATTCACTCGGTCCGGAGCGGGCGGCGCACCCGCACACATCCATGCCCAGCCGCTCAGCGACCGCCATCGCGCGGGGCAGATGATAATCACTCGTCACAATCACCGCGGTCCGCAAGCCGTGGGCTTCCATCACCCGCCGGCTATTCGTCAGATTTTCCCACGTGTCCGCCGAATGCCTGTCTTCTAGAATAACATCGGGCGGCACCCCGTTCAAAATCAGAAAGCGCTTCATGGATCGAGATTCACTGACCGATTCGTCCGGCCCTCTCCCACCGCTGACGATGAGAAAACGGATATACCCCCTGCGGTACAGGTCGAGCCCCACTTTCAGGCGGGCGGTCAGTGCGGTACCCGGACGGTATCCATCCGTATACGCCCCGAGGATGATCGCCGCATCCGAAGGCCGCGGCCGGTAGGTGCGGCCCAAACGTCGTGCGTGGTGCGCCAACCCGAAGATGACGAGAGCGCCGAGCGCCAGCGCGGCTGCCGCACCCGCCGCCACCCGCAACCCGATCACGACACCACCTCCGCCCTCCATCGCCATGACGGCCGAGTGTTCGCTCTATTGTACGAGCCTGATCAGAACCGTAGAACGGTGTGACGGGGATCAGGCCAGGGTCCCTCGCAGCCACCTGCGCACGTCGTCGGACGGCGTGGTGTCCGCGGGGCTCGCCTCCAGGCGCGCTGCCGTAGGCCGGTCCCATCGCCACAGGACACCGAGCGGGAACGGATGCGCCTCCAAAAGCTGAACGAACTCGGCGCCCGAACGGGCGGGCGTCTGCTGGTAGAATACTGAGCGCCGGTAGAATGCGTAGTCATTCGTCTTGTTGAACACCACGCACGGGCTGAACACGTTGACCATTGCGAATCCCGGATGGGTGATGGCCTGTTTGAGAAGTTCCACCAGATGTCGGATGTCGCCCGAGAATCCTTGCCCGATGAAGCTGGCTCCCGCCGACCAAGCGAGCCGGAGCGGATGGATGGGCTCGTCCGCGTTGCCGTGCGGACTGGTGGACGACCGGTAGCCGATTGGGCTCGTGGGTGACGTCTGCCCCTTGGTGTTTCCGTACACCCCGTTGTCCATGACGACGTACGTGAGCGGCAGGTTCCGCCGCACCGCGTGCACGAGGTGACCGACGCCGATGCCGTAGCCGTCCCCGTCTCCCCCGGCCGCGACGACGGTGATGTCCGGCCGGGCCGCCGCAATGCCCTGGGCCACCGGAAGCAAACGGCCGTGGGTGGTGTGGATGCCATATCCGCCGAAATAGTGGCTGATCTTGCCGCTGCATCCGATGCCCGACACCAAAACCGCGTCTTCGGGGGCGATCCCCAGTTCTAGCAAGGCCCGCTGAATGGCCTTCAACACCGCGTAGTCTCCGCAACCCGGACACCACGTGGGCCGGTTGCCGTTTTCATACGCCTTCAAATCCAGCGCCATCCCCGAACCCTCCCGTCCAGTGTCTCGCCCGCCGCCTCCATGGCGGCCAAGAACTCCTCGACCGTGTAATGCTCGCCGTCATAGCGTCGAACCGTCCGAAATCCGGCCTCGGGTACCGCGGTGGCCATCAGGTGCGCTAACTGCCCCGTGGCGTTGTACTCGCACACGACGACCTCTCGCGCACCTGCCAGGGCCGCCAGCAGCCCATCCGCGGGCACGGGCCACAGTTGGCGTAACAAAACGCCCTGGTACAGGTCGGGGTGCGCCGCCACGGCAGCGTGAATGAGTTCACCCATCGCCCCTGTCCCCACCAGACACACAGGCGCTGCTGGCGAGCCGATCTGGGTCAACGGGCGGTCGTATTGCACGACATCCACCTTCTCCAGCCGGCGGCGGTGCAGCGTCGGCCGAACGGACCGAAAATCGGGCTCCATCCAGCCGCGCTCGTCATGCTCATCGCCGCTGGCGACATACCCCCCGCCTCTCACGCCCGGAACGGTCCGCCTAGGCGGTCCGCCGTCCTCCGCGGCAAAACGCCTGTACCCATGGACGGCCGCGGGAGGCATCACCGTGCGCCCACGCGACGCCGGTACGCTCATCAGCGCGTCGTTCACCACCTCCCACGGAACGCTGATTCGCCGCAGCGCGAGGTCGAGATCGAGTGCCACCAGCACCGGACACTGAAGGATGTCGGCCAAATTCAAGGCCTCCTGGATCACGGCCAGACAGTCGATCACGCCCGTGGGGGCCAACACGACGCGCGGGAACTCCCCGTGGCCGGCGTAGAGCAGGTGGCGCAGGTCGCTCTGCTCCGTCTTTGTGGGCATGCCGGTCGACGGGCCTCCGCGCTGGTTGTCGACCACCACCAGGGGGACTTCGATGGTGGCGACATACCCCAACCCTTCCGTCATCAGATCCATCCCCGGACCGCTCGTCGCGACAAACGTGCGCATGCCCGCGTAACTCGCGCCGATGGCCATGTGGATGGCTGCGATCTCGTCCTCCACCTGGTAGGCCCTGCCGCCGACCTCCGGCAACCATGCCGCCATATATTCCAGGATCTCGGAGGCCGGTGTGATGGGATACCCACAGTAGATGCGGACGCCCCCGTGAATCGCCCCGAGACACAGCGCATCATTGCCAGACAGGATCACCGTGTCCGGCGCTGCAGACCTTTGAACCATCTGCGGGTGCGTTGCACCTGCGGCTTTTGCGTATCCTCTTTGCAGCGGTTCCAGATTTACGCGTTGCTTGAAGTGAGCGATGGCAGCCGACTCGACGTCGTCCAGGGAGAGACCCAGCTTGCAGGCTACGACGCCGAGCGCCCACAGGTTGAAACCCATGTGATCGAGGGCGTCCCGATTCGTCTTCGGTACCTGCTCGACCGTAGACGAACCGTACAAGCCGGCCGCGTGCCGTACCCGGTTTCGGTACCGCTCCGCCGCTTGGTCATCCCACACCACCGCCACGTCAACCGCATGCAAACGTGCAGGCGCTTCGCCTCCCGTGTCCTCGTCCACGTACGCCTCGAAACTGGTCAGTCCACCCCGAATGATGGTGGAAAAGTCGCGCCAAGTTCGAAACCTGCGGCCCTTCGCGCGCAGTACCTCGGACAGGATGGCCCCAGCCGTCTCGACGCCCTGCCCCGTATAACCGCAGATCGCGATCACCATATTCCATCCCTCCTCACATCCCGTGGCAGGTCCTCAGCACCCCAGATGACGGGCGATCACGAGCCGCTGCACTTCCGATGTTCCCTCGCCGATCTCAATCAATTTCGCGTCTCGCAGGTTTCGCTCTACCGGATAGTCACACATGTAGCCGTTTCCACCCAGAATTTGAATCGCCTGCAGGCAGGTCTGCGTGCACATCTCAGAGGCGAACAGCTTGGCGAATGACGCCTCCAGGGAGAACGGACGGCCTTGGTCGTGCAACCACGCCGCTTTCATCACCGCGTTGCGGGCGATGTCGATGTGCATCGCCATGTCGGCCAGTTTATGCTGAATGGCCTGGAATTTGGAAATGGTCTGACCGAATTGCGTACGCTGTTTGGCATAGGCCAACGCCGTCTCAAAGGCGCTGCGGGCGATGCCGACGGCCAGCGCGGCGATGGCGACCCGCCCGCCGTCGAGGGTGGATAAGAACTGCTTGAATCCGGCATTCAGAGGGCCAAGGAGGTTGTCCCGCGGGATCCGCACGTCCTCCAGGATCAGCTCCACCGTGTTGGACGCCCTCATCCCCATCTTCTCGTACGCACGTCCGATCTGGAATCCCGGCGCATCCGTGGGGACGATGAACGCGCTGATTCCGTGACGCTCCGGATCGGTGACCGCCGTCAACACCACCGTCTTCGCGTATCCCCCGTTGGTGATAAAACACTTGGTGCCGCGAATCACCCATTCGTCTCCATCCAGGCGCGCGGTCGTCCGCGTCCCGCCCGCGTCCGATCCCGCCTGCGGCTCCGTCAATGCGAAGGCGCCGAGTTTTTCCCCGGAGGCCAGCGGGATCAGGTACTGCTGCCTCTGCTCCTCCGTCCCATACAGGTAGATGGGCATGGAGGCCAGTGACACGTGCGCCTCGTAGCTCAAGCCCGTACCGCCGCACGCCCGTCCAATCTCCTCCACTGCGAGACAGTAGCTGACCATGTCTGCGCCGGCACCGCCGTACCGCTCCGGGATCGGCAGCCCCAACAGGCCCAACCGGCCCATCTTATCAAACACCTCTTTGGGAAAATGCGACCTTTGGTCCCACTCGGCAGCATACGGCAGGATCTCCGCTTCGGCGAACTCCCGTACCGTGTCCCGGATCATCCGCTGTTCCTGAGTCCAATCAAAATCCATCCGCCCACTCCCCTCCTGTCTCACTCCCATTATACCGGGAAAGCGCTTGCATAATGGCAATAAAAAACGCCGCATTCGCAGTTGAACGCGGCGACCCGTGGGTGCGGGATTCTGCCGGCCGGCTGCCCGGGCATCTCCCCCGTCGGTGCGGGACATGGTGATTTCTTCATTCGAGGAAATCCTTCAACCGCTTGCTGCGGCTCGGATGGCGCAACTTCCGCAACGCCTTGGCTTCTATCTGGCGGATGCGTTCGCGCGTCACCCCAAACACCTTACCCACCTCTTCCAGCGTGCGAGTGCGCCCGTCGTCCAAGCCAAACCGCAGGCGCAGCACATTCTCCTCCCGCTCGGTGAGCGTGTCGAGGACATCCTCAAGCTGTTCCTTCAATAACTCGTACGCCGCCGCGTCGGCCGGTGCCAACGCGTCGTCGTCCGGGATGAAATCCCCCAGGTGCGAATCGTCCTCCTCGCCGATGGGTGTCTCCAGTGACACCGGCTCCTGCGCGATCTTCTGGATCTCGCGCACCTTCTCGGGGCTCATGTCCATCTCCGCCGCGATCTCCTCCGCGGTCGGCTCCCGCCCCAACTCCTGCAGCAGTTGGCGCGAGACGCGGATCAACTTGTTGATGGTCTCGACCATGTGCACCGGAATGCGGATGGTCCGCGCTTGATCGGCGATCGCTCGGGTGATGGCCTGGCGAATCCACCAGGTTGCGTACGTGCTGAACTTGTATCCCTTGCGGTAGTCGAACTTCTCGACCGCCTTGATGAGGCCCAAATTTCCCTCCTGGATAAGATCGAGAAACAGCATGCCGCGGCCGACATACCGCTTGGCGATGCTCACCACCAGGCGCAGGTTCGCTTCCGCAAGACGCCGCTTCGCTTCCTCGTCTCCCTGCTCAATCCGCTTCGCCAGCTCAATCTCCTCTTGAGCGGAGAGCAGGGGCACCCGGCCGATCTCTTTGAGGTACATCCGCACCGGATCGCTGATCTTCACACCCGGAGGCATCGAAAGATCGTCCAGGTCGATCCGCTCGGGATCTTCTTCTCCTTCCATCGCGGTGTGGTCCGCCTCATCCGCGTCGTCCAAATCCAGTTCGTCGTGCTCGTTGACCACGTCGACGCCGGCCTCCGCCAGTTGGTCGAAGAATTCATCCAGCTGGTCGGGCTCCACGTCGAACGGGGCCAGGCGATTGGCCACCTCAGTGTACGTCAGCGATCCCCGCTTCTTCCCCAACGCCAATAGCGCCGCCTTGACTTCTTGAAGGGTGTGTCCTCGTTGTTCGCGGGCTTCTTCTTTTGTTTCTTTGCTCATCCTTGCCCCGCCTCCTTTAACCCTGTGCCCGATTTCCCTGCCCACTGTGGCAACTTCAAGTCCTGAATCTGCCTCTGCAACGCTTCCATTTTCTCCCGCAGCGCGGCGGCGTCATCCAACCGTCCATCGACCTGCGCCTGAACCGACTCCTGCAACACCCGTTGATACTCCGTTTCGAGTTGGTACAATCGGACCGTGCGCAGATAGTCCTGCAGGATGCGCGCATCCAACAGCGGTGGCTCCTCGATCAACAGCGACGACGTCAGGCGGACGAGCTCCGGTTCATCCAGCTGATCCAAGAGCAATGCGGCGTCCGCTTCCGGGTGCTCCGACCGAAACTGATAGATATGGGCGAGCAGGGCGGTCTGTTCCGGAAGGGGCAGTTCATCCAGCCCCTCCTGCATCAACATTTGGAACCACCGGTATTCCAGCAGCATCGCTTGCAACAACCGGTTCCCGGCCAGGACGTACCCCTTGGGTAACGGAGCCGCCCCGGTAATCCGTTCGAAACGCCTGCGCGGTCGGCGCCGTCCGGGCAGGGTCTTCGCGAGCTGGCTCAACTCCTCCTTCAAGGCGTCCACCGACACCTCAAATTCCCGAGCCAGTTCGCGGATCTCCGCATCCTGTTCAATCGGGGTGGCCCGTTGGGCAAGCACCTCCAGCGCGTCGCGGAGAAACGCCATTTTGCCGCTCATGCTCTCCAAGTTGGCGTTTCTGCGCAGGTCTTGCAGCAGGAACTGAACTTCGGTCCACGCGTTCGCCTGCAGATACCGCTGAAATGCCCGTTCGCCTCGAGCGCGGATGAAGTCGTCCGGGTCCTCACCCTCCGGAAACAAAGCCACCTGAACGGACAAACCGGCCTGTTCCAACACATCCAGGGCTCGTTTGGCCGCCTGGATGCCTGCCGGATCCCCGTCGTATGCGAGGATCACGCGCTCCGCGTACCGCTTCAGCAGCTGGGCGTGCTGTTCGGTCAACGACGTCCCCATGCTCGCCACCGCGTTGGTCACGCCTGCCCGCGACGCGGCGATGACATCCATGTAGCCTTCCATCAAGACGGCGGTGCCCGACTTACGTATCTGCCGCCGGGCGGCATCCAGGTGAAACAATACCTCGCTCTTGCGGAACAACGGCGACTCCGGCGAGTTGAGATACTTCGGCTTTGCATCCGGGGCCAACGCCCGTCCGCCGAAGCCAATCACCTTGCCCTGGAGATTGCGAATGGGCACCATCACCCGATCCCGGAACCGGTCCATCACGCGTCCTCCGACGTCGACCGCCAAACCGGCCTCTACCAGGAGCGACTCCGCAAAGCCGCGCCTCCGCAGAAAGCGGACCAAGGTGTCCGACCCTTTCGGCGCGTATCCCAGGCCGAACTCGACCAAGCTCTGGCGTGGAAACCCTCTCGTTTCCAAATACGTTAGGGCTTGCACACCCGCACTCGTATTCATTAGAATGTAGCTATACAGCTTCGCGGCGAGCTCGTGCGCCTCCTTCATACGGTCGATACGGCTGTGCGGAGTCGCACCGGGCGTCTCGTCGAGCGAAAACGGCGCATCCAGTCCGGCGCGCTCGGCCAGTTTGACGACCGCCTCGGGAAAGGTCAGACCGTCGATGTCCATGACAAAACGGATCACGGTGCCACCGGCCCCGCACCCGAAGCAGTGATACATCTGCCTGTCCGGGGAAACGGAAAAAGAGGGTGTCCGCTCGTTGTGGAATGGACACAATCCGACCCATGAACGTCCTGTGCGTCTCAGTTGGACATACTCCGATACGATTTCCACGATGTCCAACCGGCGGCGGAGTTCCTCCACGAACGCGTCCGGAATCTTCCTCATCATCCCATCCCCTTCTTCCCCCGCCGCACAGGCTGCGGCCCGGTCCGGACTCGGGACGACGGTTCCCGGATATGGTGTTTCATGATGTAAAAGGTATTCTACAACGTGAGCAATTTTCCTCCCTTCGTGCCACGATTTTGTGATCCTGTTCGTCGTGAATCGACATGCCTGAACGCGGCCGCACGAATTCCGGGGCCGCCAGAATCAACCATTAGTATCGACGGACCCCCTTCAAATTATCCTTCTTTTTCCCCTCGATTGAAGTGTATGGTTTTCGCCCACTGGATATGTGAGCCTCCGACCGGAGCGGCCGGAGGCACTGGAGGCCGTCGCGGGACCCTTTGAGACGGACCGGTCAGGGGTGGGAAGGTTTTCTTGCGTTTCGATGCACGTACTCGAGGACAATGGCGGCAGTCTCCTCCACCGCCTTGTCAGAAACGTCTATCACGGGGCACCCAATGCGCCGGATCACGCCGTCGGCGTAATCCAACTCCTGCCGGATGCGCTCCGGGCTCGCATAACTCGCCTGGGGCGTGAGACCCAGGGACTTCAGCCGTTCGACCCGGATGAGGTTGAGCTTGTCCGGCCGGATCGTCAGCCCAATCACCCGACCCGGCGGAAGCATGAACAGCTCCTCGGGCGGTGCCACTTCCGGAACCAACGGCACATTGGCGACGCGCAGACGGCGGTGGGCCAGATACATGCTCAACGGGGTCTTCGACGTCCGGGACACCCCGATGAGGACGATGTCTGCACGCTCGAGTCCGCGCGGATCGCGACCGTCGTCGTACTTCACCGCAAACTCGATGGCCTCCACGCGGCGGAAGTATTCGTCGTCCAACTGGTGGACCAATCCTGGCTTGCGATGCGGCGGCTGTCCTACGACCTGCTCAAACGCGTCGAGCATCGGGCCCATGATGTCCACCGTGCGCACGCCCAGTGCAGCCGCGCGCTGCATCAAATGTTCCCGCAAGTGCGGCAGTACGATGGTGAACGCGATGATCGCGTTCTCCTCTCGGGCGCTGGCTACCGTTTCATCGATCACTTGTGTATCCTGCACGTGCGACACGCGCCGAAGGTCCATGCTGCCGCCGTCAAACTGGCTGGCCGCGGCGCGCACCACGAATTCTCCCGTCTCCCCGACGGAGTCCGACACCACGTATACAACAGGCGTCACGTTCCCCATCCCGCAGCCTCCTTGTTCGCTCAGACCTCTCGGTACTGCCCCAGTTCGACAAACGCGCGTGTGATGGTCGTCTTGGAGACCCGTCCGATGACTTCCATGCCGCCGCCCGCCGCCTCCGCCTTGGCCCGGACCACGGGCAAGGAGTCCACCTCGTGATGAACCATCTTCACCGCCGCCTCGTACAGTGCCTCTTCCGGCTCTACGGTTACCACGTGGGGTACGCGCGTCATCGCCAAATTGACCGGGATCTGGTGGATGTCCCCGCCTCCAATGGCGACTTTGAGTAAGTCTTTGCGCGAGACGATGCCCTGCAACATTTGGTCGCGCACCACGATCAGGCTGCCGACGTCCTCCATGAACATGGTGACGATGGCGTCGTAGACCGAATTCTTCTCCGTGATCACAATCGGTACGGATTTGTAATCCTTCACCTTGAGTTTTCTCAGCGTCTCGCCGAACAGGTCGGCATTCTTCTTTCCGCTGTAGAAATAGCCGACCCTAGGGCGTGCTTCCAGGAAGCCCGCCATGGTTAAGATGGACAAGTCGGGCCGCAACGTGGCCCGGGTGAGATTCAAATGTTCGGCGATCTGCTCCCCCGTGATGGGGCCCAACCGCTTGACGATATCGAGAATTGCCTCTTGGCGCTTGGTCAGTTCGATATGGCTCACCGCCCGCGACGCGCCACGCGCGTCACCCGTATTTATCAACTGAGTATATACCATCTAGGGCGAGTTTTCATCGCGCTCGCAGCGTGCCAGCCGCTCCCCCTCCGCCTCCAGGCTCGAGAGGCCGTCGAGAAATTCACGAGACCTCGGAGACACCCCGGCAAACTCCCGGAGTTGCAACCGGAGGACGTGGTCCAGTGCGCGGCGTGTCGGGGGGCTCAACTGCACGGTCCCCAGCCGGTTCCAGGGCACGTGGGTGAACTGGTGCAGGATGCGCGGCAGAGCGGCAGGAACCGGCAAGATGCCTGGGCTCGGCGGCGCATTGGGCGTCCCGTCCGGCCTAGGCGCTGCCGGCATGTCCCGGCAGCGCGGGCACACCAACCCGCCGTGGAACGGGCTGTATCCGAGTGCCGCCGGTCTGGGTGCCGTACCGCTCACGACCACCCGCCCATCCATGGCTGTTCCGGACGTCGTTGCGTCCGCCACCGCTCCACCATTCGTCCGTGTCCCGAAAGGGGCCCCGCACGCGGCACAGTGCAGCCAGTCGGGCGCGGCCCCGAGCATGTACAGGATCTTGGCCTCCCACATGCGAGCGAGCACTTCCGGATCGTCCCGCCCCTCTTCCAACCGGTCGAGCAGAGCCGAGAACTGGGTGAACAGTGACTCGCTCCCCTGGGGGTAGGTCTCCGAGGCCGACGCGGCTAATTCACAAAAATAGGCGGCATACGCCGCCTTGTCCAGATGTTCCCGTAATCCGCGCCGGGAGCGGGTAATCTCCACCTGCTGCAGATTGCCCATTCCCCGGCCTTGGTACACCGTGTAAATTCCCTGTGCACAAAATTGGATCCCAGCGGCCAGCCGGCTCTGCGGTTTTTTGGCCCCACGCGCCATGGCGCCCAGCGTCCCCGCGGGAGTCAGCAGCGTAACCACCGCATGCGTCTCTCCGTAGGCGACCGTCCGGATCACAATCCCTTCGACATTGTACAGCAACCCTGTTCCTCCACTCCTGGCAGGCTTCCCAGGTGGCCGCGTTACGACTCGGGGCCGTTGGGCTCTAGGTCGTCCTCCTCCACGTCCGGCTGCCGCCGGTCGGCGATCATCTGCTCGTGCTTCTTGTACAGCAGGTACGCGTCGATGTCACCCGTCAACGTGAAGTACCGCCACGAAAAATCCCGCAAACCCAATCATCCCCTCTGCAGAGTTTCATCGCTGCGCGGTAACTCTCCGGGTGCGCCCTCAACGTTAGGGTGCCGCCGCCCTGTACCTCTATACGATGAAACCTGTGGCAAAGGTGTGCGCGCTTCAGGCTTCGTCGAATCCCCAGCGGTGCAGCATGCCAGGCTGGTTCCGCCAATCTTTCTTCACTTTGACCCACAGCTCGAGATACACGCGGGTCCCGAACAGCGCTTCCAGCTCCTGGCGCGCCAACTGACCGATCTGCTTCAACATCGCCCCCCGTTTGCCGATGAGAATCGCCTTTTGGCTCTCGCGCTCCGTGTAGATCACCGCGTGCACGTACAAGACATTCGACTCTTCACGCCGCTCCAACTGCTCGATGTCCACCATGACCGAGTGCGGCACCTCTTCACGGGTCAGATGGAGCACCTTTTCGCGGATGTACTCGGCGATGATGAACCGCTCCGGGTGATCGGTCACCATGTCATCCGGATAGTATTTCGGCCCCTCAGGCAGCTCCGCCACCAACAAGTCCTTCAGTTCATCCAACTGCGTGCCGTCCTTGGCGGACACGGGGATGATATGCCGGAACGGATGGACCGTGCGCAACCGGTCGATGATCTCCAACACCTGTGGTTTCGGCACCAGATCCACCTTGTTGATGACCAGAAGCACCGGCGTGCGGAGCCCTTCGAGGCGTTGGAATACCAGACGGTCCTCCCGGGTGTCCGGACGCTCCGCATCGACCACCAACAGCACCACATCCACCTCGCGCAGGGTCGACACCGCCGCCTCGACCATGTACTTCCCCAGCCGATGCCTGGGTTCGTGAATACCCGGTGTGTCGATGAACACCACCTGCGCCGTGTCCGTCGTCAGCACACCCCGGATACGATTGCGGGTCGTCTGAGGACGGCTCGACATAATCGCGACCTTGTGCCCGACCAACGCGTTGAGTAAACTCGACTTCCCGACGTTTGGGCGGCCGATGAGGGCCGCGAACCCGGATCGAAATGCCTGTTCGCTGCGCGTCTCGTTCACTCGCTCATCCCTCCCCGTCGTCCCAGCCGAGCCTCTTGCGCTGGAGCACGCTCCGCACGGTCAAGAAACACAGCACCGACAAACCCCACAGGCTTTCCACCGCGCCGAGCGGGTGCGCGCTGCTGAACAACCGCCATCGCCAAGGATAGCAGGCAGCGCCGAGATAGATCCCCAGGCCGACCGCCCCCAGGCTCACCATGAGGACGGCGCCCGCCGCCACATCCTTGGCGACACCCGCGAGGACGCGGGCGGCCCCCCTGTCGCCAGATCGGTCACGCGTTCCACGGCGGTATTGACCAGCTCCAGCGCGATCACGGCATGCACCGCAGCCAGTGCGCAGAGCGTCAATGCAGCAGGCGGCCGCACGACGAGACACCACAGGAACAACAAGCCCCCCGCAGCAAAGTGGATTTTCATGTTGCGCTCGGTGATCAGGGCGTGGCAAATTCCATCCAACGCAAACCGGAACGACTCCGCCAGCGGTCTGCGGGGACGCCCCGATCTCCCTTGCTGCGGGCGAGCGACCGGCATCCCCATCACTCCGTTTCCCGCGTCAGCCCAAGTCCGGTCAGGACCCGTTCCTGCCGCTGCATCATGTCCCGCTCGGACGCTTCGTCCGGGTGGTCGTACCCCAGCAGGTGCAAGAACCCGTGTACGAGGAGAAACGCCACCTCGCGCCGCACGCTGTGACCGTACGCCTCGGCCTGGCGAACGGCGGTCGGAACGCTCACCACGACGTCTCCCAAAAGCGGCAGCTCGTCGTCGCCCCCGGGCATCGGTTCCCCTTCTTGAAGGGCGAAAGAGAGCACGTCCGTCGGTCGGTCGACCCCGCGGTACTGGCGATTCAATTCGTGGATCTCTTCATCGCTGACGAACGACACCGACACCTCTCCACGGACCCCCTCCTGGCGGGCGGCGGCCTCCAACACCTGGCGCACCAGGGGTTCGTCCACGCCGGATGGCAGGGGATGCCGGATGTCCACCTCGACGTGCACACTCATTTTGAAACTTCCTTTCGAATTTTATCCGGATCTGGATACTCAATCCGCGCATGATAAATGCCCTTCAAGGTCTTCATGAACGCACCGACCATCGCGTCCAGATCCTGAAGCGTCAGGTCGCACTCGTCCAATTGGCCATCCTGCAGACGATCCCGGATGATCTTGCGGATAACGCCCTCGACCCGGTTCGGGGTCGGCTTGCTCATGCTGCGCACCGCCGCTTCCACCGCGTCACAGATCATCACAATGGCACACTCGCGCGTCTTCGGCTTGGGCCCCGGATAGCGGAAGTCGTCCACCTTCACGCTACCGTTCTTGTCCGCCTCCCGTGCCTTGTTATAAAAGTACCATAATATGGTCGTTCCGTGATGCGTGGCGCAGATGTCCCGGATCGGTTTCGGTAACCCGGCTTTTTCGAGCATCTCCAGCCCGTCCGACACGTGCGACGTGATGATCAGGTGGCTGAGGCTCGGTGCGATCCGGTCGTGCGGGTTGTCCTTCGTCATTTGGTTTTCCACGAAAAACAAGGGGCGCCTCGTCTTGCCGACGTCGTGATAGTATGCGCCAACCCGGCACAGGAGCGGATCGGCGCCCACCAACTCCGCAGCCGCCTCTGCCAGATTGCCGACGATGAGGCTGTGGTGGTACGTCCCCGGCGCCTCCATCAACAGCTTCTTGAGCAGCGGGTTGTTCGGGTTGGACAGCTCCAGCAAGCGGATGGCCGTCAGCAGGCCAAACGCCCCTTCGAAGAAGGGGAGGATGCCGATCGTCAAGACGGCGCTCCCCAGCCCCCCCAGGGCCCCCAATCCAATGTGCAGCCAAGTGGTATGCCAATCCCCACCCGTCTCCGTGTCCGTCAGGCTCATCGCCAGAATGGCGAATACCTGCACCAGCGAGACGAGAAAGCCGGCGCGCATGAACGTCCCCCGGTGGGTGACCTTGTTCACCGTGTACGCTCCAACCAGAGACGACGTGAAACTGACCAGCGTCAGACCGTAGTCGAACCCGAACGCGGCGCCGAACCATAACGACGTAAAGCACGACGTCATCCAGGCGAGGGAGGCGTCGAGCAACACGGTGATCAGCATCGCACCCATGGACATCGGTACCAGGTATGCAATCGACTCCGGCCCGCCGGCGTTGACGATGCCCTTGGCGACACGGATGATGACCGCCATCATGATCAGGATGAGCGACAAAATCAAAAGCGACAGGTTGTCCAGGCGCCGGCGCATCCCCCGCCGCTCGATGTAGCTGGCCAAAAGGCCGCCGAGGATCAACATGAACAGCGCGAATCCGGCCAACACCCCGTAGTTCGGATGGCTTCGGTACAAGCCCACGTCCTTCAACTGGCTGAGGACGGTGTCGGTGATCTCCTGGTCCTTGTTGACAATCACCTGGCCCTTGTGGATGTACTTCTCGGGAACGGCCTTCGCCGCCGCCTGCCGTGCCGCTTCGGTGGCCGCCTGATCATACACCATGTTCGGCTTGAGGAGGCTGACCACGACATTCTGGACAATCAGCCGCGAAACCCGGTCGAGGTCGTAGTTGAGCATCTGCCGGTCCACCAACAGGGCAGCCTGCTTCGCCGCCTCCTCAGTGAACGGTTGATCCAACAGGTCGTGGACGATGCGGTCCGCGACGCTCTGCAGAATGGTGATCTGCCGGCTGTCGAGGCCCACGAGCGCCTGAAGCGTCGACTGGGACACCTGTTGGGGCGCGATGGCCGCCAACGACTCAATCCGTTCCGCCTGCGTGAGCTGCTTGTCCGATACCACCTTGATGGCCGCGCCGAACAGCGCATCCACCTGCTGCAGCACCTGTTGTTCGACCGCCGGATCCTGCACGTACTGGTTCGGCACCTGAGCCATCGCAGCCTTCCGTGCATCTTCCGTCGCCTTGGTGTCCACCGCCGTGATGGGCGCCCGGATGTTGACCGGGCTGATCTGCCCCGCCTGGAAATCGTAGCGCGGAGGCAAGACCGTCCCCACCAACACCAGATACAGCACCGCCAGCGCCCCGATGTACAACACCAGGCGGATGCGCCGGTTGTCGCGGAAACCGGGGTCGTCGAGCCATTGGCGGATGGCCAAGCTCCAGGTTGACCACAAGTTCATATCCCTTATCCCCTTGTGTGCGCGTCCGCGCAGGAATGGTGCGCGGACAGCGCCACGCCCGGATCAGCGCTGCGCGTTCGCCGAGGACTCGTAGGCCTCGATGATGCGCTGAACCAGGTGATGCCGGACGACGTCGTCACCGCTGAAGTGGCAGAAGGCGATCCCGTCGATGCCCCGCAGAATGCGCTCCGCCTGTACCAAGCCGGACGGCCGGCCGGGCGGCAGATCGATTTGTGTCACGTCGCCCGTGATCACCATTTTCGACCCAAACCCCAGGCGTGTCAAAAACATCTTCATTTGCTCGGCCGTCGTGTTCTGGGCTTCGTCCAGGATGACGAACGAGTCGTCGAGCGTGCGCCCGCGCATGTACGCGAGCGGGGCGATCTCGATGCTGCCCCGCTCGAGCGCACGCTGCACCTGCTCCGGGCCGTACACGTCGTACAGGGCGTCGTAGATCGGCCGCAGGTAGGGATCCACCTTTTCCTGCAAGTCACCCGGGAGAAAGCCCAAGTTCTCCCCCGCCTCGACCGCGGGGCGGGTCAACACGATCCGCTTGACGTCGCCCCGCTTGAGGGCCGCCACCGCCATCGCCACCGCGAGATACGTCTTCCCAGTCCCGGCCGGTCCGATGCCGAACACGATGTCTTGGCGCCGGATGGCCTCGACGTAACGTCGCTGGCCCAAGGTCTTGATGCGCACCGGCTTCCCTTTGAAGGTGGTCGCCACCTCCGCCGTGTACAGCGGGACCAACTCGGCGATCTCGCCGCGCTTGGCGAGATCGACCGCGTGCCGGTAGTCGCCCTCCGAGAGATGGACACCCAGTTGGGACAGTTGCGTCACCGCCTTCATGAGCGCGACGATGGTGTCGACTTCCGCGGCGTCACCCGCAAAGGATACCTCGGTCCCCCGCATCGTCACCTTGGCCGCAAACGCCTCGTCGAGGAGCCGCAGCAGTGCGTCGTGCGGCCCCAGAACGGAGACCGCTTCGTCGTTGTTGGCAAACGCCCATTTGCGGACGATGATGTCCTGCCCCAACCAGCTACCACTCCTTCACGCCCGCACCCCGTTACGTTCCGCTGGGGTCTTGGGAATGGGGGCGGGGACGCCGATGTCTTCTTCGGTTCGTGTCAAAACCGTCGCGTATAGCTTACCATGTGCCACTTGGGACTGTAAAACCGTCTGTCCCAACACCGCCCCTGCCCCCATCTGGCGGCGCACATCCTGAGCGGCCAGTTCCAGCGCCCGGGCGCGCGCCGCCTGCTCGCTGAGCGCCACCTGGGAGGCCGTCGCCTCGTACAGCGTGACCTTGCGCCACTGCACCGGCAACCGCCAGGGGCCGACATGCCAATCGGTTTCTTCGTCCCGTTCATAGCTGGCGGCGAACGCGGGCTCCCGCCAGCCCCATGCCCGGATGGCCCAGCCGCCGAAGACAAGGTAGCCCCGCTCCGCCTTTTCTCCGGTCAGCCCTTCGACTCGAAGGGTCAGGGGGACCTCCACGCGCGACGTGTACCAGACCTCAGCCAACACTTTGCCGTCCGCCGGTACCTGAGCCGCGCCGCCGCCCAAGGTGCCGGAGACCAGTACCTGACCTGGGCGAACCACCTGACCGGGGCGAACCAGCGCCTGCCCGCGCGTCGCAAACACCTTTTGAATGACGGCGGGCTTTCCTGCGACCAGGTTTCGAGGCGCCGAGGGCCCCGATTCGGGGCCCGGGACCCGTTCCACGGCCTCCAGCCGTGCTTTGCTCCCTTCCACCTGAACGCCGACCCACACCATGGACGGGGCGCGACGAAGAATTTCCGCTTGGAGCGTCTGGGTGTCTGGCAACGCCCTCCGGAAAGCCCCGGGCCTCAGGCCGCTGTCCCGGGCCGCTTGCAGCAGCGTCATCCGCCCCTCGTCGCTGATCTGTCCCCCCACGTCCACTTGCCACACCACGGACCCGAGTCCGTAGATCACCAGTATGAACAGGACCGCGCCCGCCAAGAAGAAGGGCCTCCGCCTGGCACGACGAGCCTTGAACGCCAGGCCCCTGCGCTTCAGGATCCGAAAACGCACTCGGTGGCGCCGGCACAGCGTGTAAAGCGTTCCGAACTGTCCCAGGGAGACGTTCAGGGTACAGCGGTTGCTACGGACGCGGATTCTGCGCAACCGCACCCCTTGCCGGGCGCACAGACCCAACACGGTAGAGATGGCCTCACCGCGCAATTCCAGGTCCAGCGATCCGCCAAGTCCGAGGACTCCCCGGGCGGCCATCATCGTTTTCCTCCTTGATGCGGCGGCTGCGGGCGGCGATAGGTGATCCGGTCCACACGTCCCAACACGTGGACTTCTCCGCTCGCGACCAACTGGACCGTGAACGCATCCCCTTCCAGCAGCACAGTCGTCTCCCCAAGGTCAATCTCCACTTCTTTTTCACCGACGCGCAGCAGCGATACCGCTTGTTCGACGACCACCTCTTGGCCGCCGACGCACGTCAGGCGGGCGACGCGCTGCAGAGCATCCTGGGGCAGCGCCAACAGGTCCGTGACGGTCCGTTGAATCCTGCGCTTCCAACCGTGCATCCCCGTCCCCTCCTCCCGGCCGATGTGCGATTGTCCCTCTCTCATGGGTATGACAAGCTCAGGCGGACTAGCACAGGGACCGCAGTCGAACGCGGCGTGCAGACCGGGGTGCGGCCCCGGCCGAAAGCGAGGGGTCGCGAGGGGGCCACCAAGACGGGGATCGCGGAAAGGCCGTCCGAAGGCGCAAAAAACCGCCGGTTCATCCGCCCTGGACGGGCCCGGATGAAACGGCGGTTTGTACACATGCTCTTGAACTGAACGCCCTAACCCGGGGACAGTGGTGGCTACAACAGGGACTGCACCACCTGCTGAACCTGGCGTCCGTCCGCGCGCCCGCGGACCTTCGGCATCAGGGCCGACATGACCTTGCCCATGTCCGACTTTCCCTTCGCGCCGACCTCAGCGATCACTTCCGCCGCCAAGCGGCGCAGGTCCTCCTCGGTCAACGGCTCGGGCAGGTAACTCGTCAATATCTCGATCTCCTGGCGCGCCTCTTCGGCTAAATCGGTTCGTCCGGCACTCTCGAACGCCTGGAGGGAGTCTCGGCGCTGTTTGAGTTCCTTTTGAATCACGGCGAGGATGCCCGCGTCGTCCAGGGGCGCACCCGTTTCGATCTCGCGGTTCTTCATGGCCGACCGCACCATGCGGATGACGGACAGGCGCACCTTGTCCTTGGCTTTCATCGCTTGCTTCATGTCCTCAGACAGGCGCTCCGAAAGACTCATGCGAACGGCCTCCTGCTCGTTTGACTCAGTACGCGCGCCGCTTCTTGCGCGCCGCCTCTGCCTTCTTCTTGCGCGCCACGCTCGGCTTCTCGTAGTGGGACCGTTTGCGGATCTCCGCCAACACCCCGTCCTTCGCCGTCGCTTTCTTGAAGCGCCGAAGTGCACTGTCCAGAGATTCGTTTTTGCGAACTTTGATTCCGGACATCGATCTCCCTCCCTCCGCCCCAGGCAAATCGTGAATCAGACGTATTATAGTACACCCGCGAACACGCTGTCAAACCGCTTCCAGATATGCAGGCATGACCCTCGCAAACCGCTCATAGGTTGAGAAGGTGGAGGTGTTGTCCGTGTTCTGGAACCTGGCGATGGCCGCCGCAGCGCTGTTCGTCTTCATCGGAGGCCTGCAGGTCATGCGGGCAGGGCTCGAGGCCATGGTCGACAGCCGGCTTCCCGCCCTCCTGCACCAGCTGGCGCGCACCCCCGGCCGGGGGATCCTGACCGGCACCGTGATCACCGCCTTCGTCCAGAGCAGCGCCGCCATCACCGCCGCCGCCGTCGGCCTGGTCGCCGGCGGCAGCCTGGTGTTCCGAGACGCCCTCGGCATTGTGCTCGGGGCGAACGTCGGATCGACCATCACCCCTCAGTTGCTCTCGCTCGATCTCACGGCCGCCGCCGTCGTGACCCTCGCCATCGGCACCGCGGGATGGATGTTTGGTGGCCCGCGGGTGCGTCAAATATGCCGGGCGCTCACCGGTTTCTCGTGCGTGTTCATCGCGTTGCACGTCTTGGAGTTGGCCCTGCAGCCGGTGGCCCAAACCGTATGGTTTCAGAAGTGGCTCCAGGGGGCGGCCGGCAATCCTGTGGTCGCGCTCCTCACCGGGTGCCTCGCCAGCGCCGTCGTCCAGTCGAGTACGGTGACCACCGTGATCGCCATGGCACTCGCCGTCGACGGCGTGCTGCCTGTCCCGTCCGGCATCGCCATCGTGTTCGGCGCCAACGTCGGCACCTGCGTCACGTCCGTGATCGCTTCTATCGGCCAGATCCGCCCGGCGCAGCAGGTGGCCCTCGCTCACGTGCTGCTCAACGCCGGCGGAGCGCTGGCCTTCCTGCCACTGCTCGGGCCTTACAGCCGACTCATGGCCGCCCTCGCGGAAAACCCGGCGCAGCAGATCGCCAACGCCCACACCGTGTTCAACGTGCTGTGCACGCTTCTCGTCTGGCCGATCGCCCACCCGTTCGCCCGCTTGGTGGAGTGGTTACTGCCGGACCATCGCCACGCCTGAACTGGTGCCGATACGCGTGGCCCCGTAGCGCATCATCGCCAAGGCGTCCGCGCGCGTGCGCACGCCGCCCGCCGCCTTCACGCCGCGGCCCGCGGCCGCCCGGGCCATCAGGGCCACGTCCGCCAGGCGCGCCCCCGTCGGCGCGAAGCCAGTGGAAGTCTTGACGAAATCCGCACCGGCTGCGGCCGCCGCCATCGCCGCCATGCAGACCTGCGCATAGGTGAGGAAGTGGGTCTCCAGAATGGCTTTCACGACCACGCCGGGGTGCCGATGCGCCGCTTCGCACACGCGCCGCACGTGCTCGTGCACCGTCCACACGTCGTCCTCCCGCATGGACCCGACCGGGATCACCATATCGATCTCGCCAGCCCCCGCCTGGACCACGGACTCCGCCTCTGCGGCCAGCGCGTCCGGATGGGCGGCCCCCAACGGAAACCCGATGACCGTGCAGATCCCGACGGGTGTCCCCGCCAACGCCTGCTTGGCCAACGCCACATGCTGCGGGTTGACGCACACGGCGTGAAAGTGGAATGCCGCGGCGTCGCGGCAGAGGTTGAGAATGTCGACCGCCGAGGCCTCTGGTTTGAGCAGCGTGTGCTCGATGGCGCCCGCCAAAGCCTCCGGGCCCACCGTCCGTGGCAACAACGGTGCGTCCGCCGTCCACCGGATGTGCGGCGCCACCACCGCCAACTCCCTGGCGACCGCCGCCGTCAGGTCGTCCACCAGCGGGCGCACCTCGTGCCAAAGGGCGTCCAGAGCTGCGGGATCGAGGCTCGCCTGCACGCCTCGCCAGCGCGCCTCCCAGCCGCCCTTGTGCCACCGCCACAGGACATCTGCCTTGCCGAAGACCCAGGACCAGTTCTCGTACCCCTGCTCGGCGTGCCGTGCCTCGGCCTGCGCCCAGGGAAGAAAGTAGGCGCCCCGGACCTCCTCCGCCTGATGGGCTGGCTCGTCCTGTTCGTCGATCTCCTCCATCAGGAACAGCCGCACCTGCTTGCGCACCGGGACTCCGTCCCGTTCAATCCGATACTCCACCCGTCCCAGAGGGCAGAGGATGCGCGATTCGATCCCCGTCTCCTCCCGCACCTCGCGCACTGCCGCATCCTCCCAGGTCTCCCCGGGCTCCAGATGCCCCTTCGGAAACGACACGCGCCCGTATTGGTCGTCGATCAACAGCACTTCGAGCCCGCGCGCTCCCTGCCGAAGCACGAATCCGCCGGCTGCTCGCTCCACCCGTTCCGCTTGCGTCACATCGGTCCTCCTCCCGCGTTGCCTACGCCTTCATCAACGCCGCCGTGTCCAACACCGCGCCGGCCGCTTCCAGATCGATCTCGGCGTGCGTCACCTGACCTGCGAACCGCCCCACCTGCACCTGGCCGCCCGCCTCGGTGAGCACTACCTGGCACACTTCGCCCATGAGGTCTTCCGCATCCACGCCGTCCGGGACTGGGAAGGCCACCTTCAGGTAGTTGTCGGCGTGACCCACCAACCAGAACCCCGGCCGGCCGTCCGGGCCCTGACCCGGACGCACGCCGCGGCCCTCCAGGTGCAGCGGTTCTTCCGGGATCACTTCCAGCGTCCGGCCGACGTGCGCCGTCGCGTACGTCCTGGCCAGCTCCTCGGAGAGCCGGAGCATACGCTGGACGCGCGCCTCCTTCACCTCTTCCGGCACCTGGTCGGTGAACCGAGCCGCCGGCGTACCCTTGCGCGGCGAGTACGGAAACACGTGCAGCTGGGAGAACGCCATTTCGCGGACGAATGCCTCCGATGCCTCGAAAAACGCCTCCGTCTCGCCTGGGAAACCGACGATGACGTCCGTGGTGACGGCCACATCCGGCAGCGCCGCGCGCACCCGCGCCAGCTTTTCCGCATACTCGGAGACCCGGTAGTGGCGGTTCATCCTCCGCAAAACCTGGTCGTGCCCCGCCTGCAACGGGATGTGCAGGTGCCGGCAGACCTTCCGGGAACGGCCGAGGACTTCAATCAACCGGTCGTCGATCTCGCTGGCCTCAATGGAGCTGATGCGCACCCGGTACAACTCGTCGATCCGCTCCAGCTCCTCCAGCAGGTGCGACAGCCGGTAGCCGTTCAGATCCGCGCCGTAGCCGCCGGTGTGGATGCCGGTGAGCACAATCTCCCGGTAACCCGCCTTCGCCAGCTTCGTCGCCTGCGCGACGATGTTCTCCGGCTTGCGGCTGCGAATGAGGCCGCGCGCGTACGGAATGATACAGAAGGTGCAGAAGTTGTTGCATCCATCCTGGATCTTCAGGTTCGCGCGCGTGCGCTCCTCGAAAAACGGCACGTCCATCTCCTCAAATTCGCGCGTCTTGAGGATATTTCCCACGGCCTGGTAGGGATGTTGCTCCCGTTGCACCTGCTCCACCAGGTGGACGATTTGCGTCTTGCGATCGTTGCCGACCACGAGATCGACCCCGGCGATCTTCGCCACCTCGTCCGGTGCCACCTGGGCGTAGCAGCCGGTCACCACCACCGTCGCATCCGGGTTGGTGCGCACCGCCCGGCGGATCATCTGCCGCGACTTGCGGTCCCCCGTGTTGGTCACGGTGCAGGTGTTGATGACGTACACATCGGCCCGTTCGTGGAACGGCACCTGCTCGTAACCGGCCGCCTTGAACAGGCGCCAGATGGCTTCCGTATCGTAAAAGTTCACCTTGCAGCCCAGCGTGTGAAACGCCACCGTCGGCATCCGGCATCACCTCCTGAACTCGCCGTCATGGTACAGAATCGCCGCGAGCGCCGCCAGCCCCGCCGTCTCCGTGCGCAGGATGCGCCGTCCGAGCGTCACCGGCGCGGCGCCGTGCGCCAAAAACCCAGCCCGCTCGGCGTCGTCCCAGCCGCCCTCCGGTCCGATGGCGATGGCGATGGGGCCAACCCCGCCGCCGGTCGCTGGATCCTCGAGGGCCTGGCGGAGCCCGCAAGCGACCTCCTCCTCATCCAGTAAGAACACGCGCCGGACCGACCGCGCTTCGAGCCATCGCATGACCTCGTCGACGCCGGAGGCGTACGCCACCTCCGGGATCGCATCCCGATGCGCCTGCGACGCCGCTTCCCGCGCGATCCGCCGCCAGCGGATCAGCCTCTCCTCGGCTCGGCGACCGTCCAGGCGGACGACGGACCGCGCCGCCGCCAACACGGCGAAACCGGCCGCGCCCGCTTCGGTGTTGTGCTGAATCACGGCCTCTATTTTATCACCCTTCGCCAGCCCCTGGACCAAGTACACCGGGCGCCTGGGCTCCGACGACGGCAGGAGCGCCCCGACCACGACCTCCACCCATCCCTGGCGGGCGTCCACGGCCACCACCTCGGCCAGGTGCGCGCGGCCTCCGGACGCCAGTGCCAACTGTTCCCCTGGACGCGCGCGCAGCACCCGGCTGAAATGATGACCGTCCTCCCCCGTGAGCGTGACCCGCGCACCCGGGAAAAGCGGCGCGTCGACGAACGCACGCGGCATCACGGCCGTCTCACCGCCACCAGGGCCACCCAGTCGTCCCGCTGCAGGCGCCGCTCGACGGCGAAACCGGCCTTGCGGAGCGCCTCTTCCACCTGTCCCTCCTGGGTGTGGATAAATCCGGACGTGATGAACCACCCGCCCGGGACCAAGGCCTGGGCCACCTGCGGCGCCAGGGCGATGACGATGTCGCGCAGGATGTTGGCGACCGCCCCGTCGTACCGGCCCTGAAGCGGAAACCCGCGCAGCAGATCGCCCTCCCGCACCGTCACCACGTCCGTCAAACCGTTGTCGCCGACGTTTGCGCCAGCCGCCCGGACGGCCACGGGATCGATGTCAATCGCCGTCACCTCCGCCGCGCCCAAGCGCGCTGCGCCGATGGACAGCACCCCCGTCCCACAGCCGATGTCGATCACCCGTCGGCCCTGCACGGGCACATCCTCCATCGCCTCCAGGCAGAGCTGTGTCGTCGCGTGCGTCCCGGTGCCGAACGCCATCCCGGGTTCAATGACAATCGGCAGCCGTCCGTCCGCTTCTGTCTCGGCCCGCAGCCAGCGCGGCACGATGATGAACCGCCGCCCCACCGGGATCGGCGAGAAATCCTCCTTCCACGCCGACGCCCAGCTCTCCTCGTCGATCTGCTCGCCGCGCACCGTTCCCTGGGCCTCCCCCACGTCCAGGCCGGCCGCCGTCACCGCAGCCAGGTCGTCCGCGATGCGCGCCCGCCAGACGGCCTCCGGAACGGTCTCCGGCACGTACACCGTCACCTTGACGACGTCGCTGGACAGAAGCGACTCATCGAACCATTCGCCGTACTCCGGGTGGGGCGGCTGGGCGTCCCACAGCCCTTCCATCGCCACGCCCTGCACCTCGGGCCAGTCCTGCAACCGGGCCGCCAGAGCCTCGCTCGCCTCCGCCGGCACCGCCAGGGAAATCTGCCACCACTTCATGCGCTACGCTCCCATCTGTGAAGAACGCCCGGCTCGCGGCCGGGCGCCCTCCACCGTCTTCAGTTGTCGCCCAGAAATGCACTTTTCATCCGCTCGATGAACGTCCGCGACTGTTCCTGAGGCGGCCGCCCCAGTTCCTTGCCGAGCTCCCGAAGCAGCTCCCGTTGCCGCTCCGTCAAGTTCGTCGGCGTGATGACATGCACCCGCACGTGCTGATCGCCGCGCGTATTCGACCCGAGCTTCGGGATGCCCTTACCGCGCAGGCGGAAGGTGGTCCCGGACTGGGTCCCCTCCGGGATCCGCAGCTTCACTTTCCCGTCGAGGGTCGGCACTTCCACCTCGTCCCCCAGGGCCGCCTGCACGAACGTCAGCGGGAAGTCCACGTACACGTTGGTGCCATCGCGTTCGAAGATCTCGTGCGGACGCACGCGGATGACGATGTGCAGGTCGCCCGGCTGTCCGCCGTTCGGGCTGGCCTCGCCCGCGCCCGGGATACGCAACCGCGTCCCCGTGTCGACGCCCGCCGGCACGCGGATGCTGACCGTCCGGCGCACCCGCCGCCGGCCCGTGCCATGGCAATCCGGGCACGGATGGGGAATTCGCACGCCGCGCCCGCGACAGGCGGTGCACATGCGCCGGTTGACCATGCGGCCGAACGGGGTGTTGACCACGTTCTGCTGCTCTCCCGTGCCGTTGCACACCGGGCAGCGCTCGACGCGGGTCCCCGGTTTCGCACCGGAGCCCTCACAGGTGGAGCAGGTCTCCATACGCGGTACCTGGATCTCTTCCTCGACGCCGAAGGCCGCGTCCTCGAAGTCGATTTCCAGCTCGTACTCGAGGTCCTGACCGCGCTGGGGCCCGCGCGGCCGGCCGCCACCGAAGAACATATCGAAGATGTCGCCGAAGCCGCCGAAGTCCCCGAAACCGCCGAAGCCCTGGCCAAAGTCGGGCCCCGCGCCGCCCATGCCGGCCGTGGGATCCGCATGGCCAAACTGATCGTAATGCGCTCTCTTCTGCGGGTCGGACAGGACCTCGTACGCTTCGTTGATCTCCTTGAACTTTTCGGCTGCACTCGGATCGTCCTTATTCACATCCGGGTGGTACTGGCGAGCCAGCTTGCGGTACGCGCGTTTGATCTCGTCCGCGGACGCCGATCGGCTCACGCCGAGCACCTCGTAATAGTCCCGCTTGCTCACTGGCTGCACCCCCCGACGTATGGGCGCGTCGCTCCACATTACGGTTAGGTGCGCTGCGCTCCGCTTCTTCCGCGTAGCGAGCCGCTTCGCGCAACGCACCTAACCGAAACGAGGAGTGTGGGCGCGTCGCGGAACGGCTCGCTTTAGCGCAGAAGTGGAGCGACGCGCCCACAGACTCACGCACCGAACCACATCACTTGTCCTCGTCGACCACCTTGTAGTCCGCGTCCACCACGTTGTCCTTCGCACCGGAATCCGCGCCACCGGCTGAACCCGTATTCTGGCTGACCTGTTCATAGAGCTTCGTCGACAGCTTATGCAGCACCTGCGTCAATTCGTCCGACGCCCGTTTGATGGCGTCCGCGTCCGTGCCCTCCAAGGCCTTCTTCAAGGCCTGGACCCTGTCCTCCGCCTCTTTCTTCAACCCGGCGTCCAGCTTGTCGCCGAGGTCCTTCATCGTCTTCTCCGTCTGGTACACCAGTTGGTCCGCCTGGTTGCGGATCTCCGCCTGTTCGCGCCGCTTGCGGTCTTCCTCCGCGTGCAGTTCCGCCTCCTTCATCATGCGGTCGATCTCTTCCTTGCTCAGGCCACTGGAAGCGGTGATGGTGATGGCCTGGCTCTTGCCCGTGCCGAGGTCCTTCGCAGACACATGCACGATGCCGTTGGCGTCGATGTCGAAGGTGACCTCAATCTGCGGCACGCCGCGCGGCGCTGGCGGGATGCCGGTCAGCGTGAAGCGGCCGAGCGTCTTGTTATCCCGCGCCATCTCGCGTTCGCCCTGCAACACGTGGATCTCCACCGATGTCTGGTTGTCGGCCGCCGTCGAGAAGATCTGGCTCTTCGACGTCGGGATGGTGGTGTTGCGCGGGATGAGGCGCGTGAACACCCCGCCCAGCGTCTCGATGCCGAGCGAGAGCGGCGTCACGTCGAGCAGCACCACGTCCTTGACCTCGCCCGTCAGGACGCCCGCCTGAATGGCCGCCCCGACCGCCACCACTTCGTCCGGGTTGACCCCCTTGTGAGGCTCCTTGCCGATCAGGTTCTTGATGGCCTCCTGGACGGCCGGGATGCGGGTGGAGCCGCCGACGAGGATCACCTTGTCGATGTCCTTCGCCGTCAGACCCGCGTCCTGCAAGGCCTGGCGCGTCGGTTCGAGCGTCATCTCGACCAGGTCGCGCGTCAACTCCTCGAACTTCGCCCGCGTCAAATTGACCTCCAGATGCTTGGGCCCGGTGGCGTCCGCTGAGATGAACGGCAGCGAGATGGTCGTCGTCAGCGTCGAAGACAGCTCCTTCTTCGCCTTCTCAGCCGCGTCTTTCAGGCGCTGCAGCGCCATTTTGTCGTTGCGCAGGTCGATGCCCGTGTCCTTTTTGAACGTGTCAATCAGGTAGTCCATGATCCGCTGGTCGAAGTCGTCGCCGCCCAGGTGGTTGTTGCCGCTGGTCGCCTTGACCTCGAACACGCCGTCGCCCAGTTCCAGGATGGACACGTCGAACGTACCGCCGCCCAAGTCGTAGACCAGGATGGTCTGCTCGCCTTCCTTGTCGAGCCCGTAGGCGAGCGCCGCCGCCGTCGGCTCGTTGACGATGCGCAGCACCTCCAACCCGGCGATGCGCCCCGCGTCCTTCGTCGCCTGGCGCTGACTGTCGCTGAAATACGCCGGGACGGTGATGACCGCCTGCTTGACCGGCTCGCCGAGGAACGCCTCCGCGTCCGCCTTCAATTTCTGCAGGATCATCGCCGAGATCTCCTGCGGCGTGTACGCCTTGCCGTCGATGTTCACCTTGTGATCGGTGCCCATGTGGCGCTTGATGGAAATGATGGTCCTGTCTGGGTTCGTGATGGCCTGGCGCTTGGCCACGTCGCCCACCAGGCGCTCCCCATCCTTCGTGAACGCCACCACCGACGGGGTGGTGCGGTTGCCCTCCGCGTTCGGAATCACAACCGGCTCGCCGCCCTCCATCACGGCGACGCACGAGTTGGTCGTCCCGAGGTCAATCCCAATCACTTTCGGCATGACAGACTCCTCCCTTCACACAATCGACCATCGGTCCCCTGCTCCACGCCCGGCCAGCCACGAAGCGGCGCCGGCGCTGCGACGAACTCACACCGTCACCTTCACCATCGCGGGCCGCAACACCTTGTCGCGCAGCATGTAGCCGCGCTGCAGCTCCTGCACGACCACGCCCGGCTCGCCGCCGTCCCCCGCCGGCTCCTGCATCACGGCCTCGTGTACCGAGGGATTGAACTTCTCGCCCACCGCCGGCACGGGCGTCACACCGAACTTCTCCAGGATCCCAAGAAGCTGCCGGTGCACCATCTCGACCCCCGTGCGCAGCTCGGAGGCCTCCGCGCCGGTTGCCGCCAGGGCCCGCTCAAAATTGTCCACCACCGGCAGCAGTTCTGCGAGCAGCTGCTTGTTCGCAAACCACTGCAGTTCTTCCTTCTCCTGCCGGGTACGCCGCCGGAAGTTGTCGAAATCCGCATGGGCGCGCAGCAGCTGTTGGCGCAGGCGCTCGACCTCCTCCGACAGCCGGGCAACCTCGGCCGCGGCATCCGGCGCACCCGCGCCCTGATCCGCGTCCGGTCCGGGCTCAGCCGCATCCAGGGCATCATCCTCTGCGGCGGTCCCGGCGCCGGTCTCCGGCTCCGCCGCGCCCTCCGATTCCTCGCCCCGCTGGGCCTCCCCAACGGCGGCCTCATCCACCGTCGCGGCAGGCGTTTGGTCTTCTGTTCGATCCTGCTGCTGTTCCTCGTCTTCTCGCTTCACGTCAGACCTCTCCCTCCAACCAACGCACGCCCGCCTGGATGGCCTGTCCAAGGCGCGCCGATGCGGCCGCGGGCTGTCATGACCCAGTCAGCCGCTCCGTCATCAACCGCGTCAGTGCCCCCGCCGTGTACTCCAGGATGCGCATGACGCGTGTGTAGTTCATCCGCGTGGGCCCAATCACACCGATGCTGCCGACCGGCACCCCCGCGACCATGTACGTGGCCGACACGACCGTGCAGTCCTGCAGGCTCTCCACCGGGTTCTCCTGGCCGATGCGCACCTGTACGCCCGGTCCGGTCAGCGGCACCACATCGAGTGCTCGCCGCCAGTCGGCCGACTCCAACAGCTCCAGTACCGGCCGCACCTTCTCCACATCCCGGAACTCCGGCTGCCCGAGCATGTTCGTCACGCCGCCCACGTACACCTGCGCAGGTCCGTTGACCACCGTCTCACTCAACTGGTCCAATACGGAGATCGCGTCCTCGTACCGCTCCAGCGTATGCGCCATCTCCGTGGCGATCTCCTGGTACAGATGAGACCGCAGATGCGCCAGGGACGTCCCGACCAGCTTGGCGTTGAGCAGATTGACCATCCGCACCACTTCGCCGGGCGGGATGTCCTCCGGCAGCGTCACGTGCCGGTTCTCCACGTGCCCGGTGTCGGTGACCAGGATGGCCACCGCCGAACAGCCGCCCAGCGGCACCAGCTGGATGTGCCGGATGTGCTGCTGGTGAATCATCGGCCCCAGCGCGATGGACGCATATTGGGTCAACTGCGAGAGCACGGTCGCCGTCTGCTGGATGACCCGCTCCACCTCGTTCATCCGTTGCTGGAAGACGTCCCGCAACACCCGCAGGGTGGCTTGGTCTATCTCCTTGCGCGTCGCCAGGTGATCCACATAGTATCGATATCCCTTCTGGGATGGCACGCGTCCCGCAGACGTGTGTGGCTGGTCCAAGTATCCTAATTCTTCCAAATCCGCCATCTCGTTTCGGATGGTTGCCGGACTTAGCTGGAAATCTTGGTGTTTGGACAACGTCCTCGATCCGACCGGCTCGGCCGACCGGATGTAATCCTCCACGATGGCGGCCAAGATCAGTTTCTGCCTGGGCGTCAGCACGTCCACTGCCGTGCACCTCCTGAACTCGCCCGAACCCCGCGGCCGCCGTCCGGGCCGCGGCGCCAATCTGTTAGCACTCACTCGGAACGAGTGCTAAACTCACTCAAGTCGAACATAGCAACTCGGATGGAAATTGTCAATTGACGTCGAGGGGCACTTCATCTTCCGTCAGGGTGCCGACAAACCGCTCGAAGACCACGTTCGCCACTGGCCACGCCCGCTCCGTCAAGCGCAGACGGCCCCCTTGCCAAGTCAGAAGCCCCTGGGCGACGAGCGGATCGATCACGCCAGCAAACGCCTCTTCCATCCGCACCCCGTGGCGCGCCAAAAACCGCTCCGCCGACACCCCTTCGCGAAGGCGCAGCCCCAGCATCAGGGTATCTTCCGCCGATTCTGCTGCCGACACCTCATGGGCAGCGTCCCAGGGCCGCCGCCCCGCCTGAACGTGGGCCGCATATTCCTGGTGGGCGCGGACGTTCTCGTAGCGCCGCCCGAACGCGTACCCGTGCGCCCCCACGCCGGCTGCCCAATACGGCTCGTTGTGCCAGTACACGAGGTTGTGGCGGGCCTCGCACCCGGGCCGGGCGAAGTTGCTGACCTCATAATGGACGAAGCCCGCTGCCGCCAACTCATCCCGCACCAGGTCGTACATGTCCGCCTCCAGGTCCTCCCCGGGCAGCGACAGAAGGCCCTCATCCCGCCAGCGGGCGAACGGCGTCCCCGGCTCCACCTTCAGCCAGTAGGCCGACACGTGCGGGACCCCGAGCCGCACGACCTCGCGCACGCTCTCGCGCACGTCCGCCAGGGTCTGATCCGGCAGTCCGAACATTAGGTCGAGGTTGAGGTTCGTGAAGCCCGCGTCCTGGGCCATCGCGACGCTGCGGCGGATGGTATCGGCGTCGTGCAGGCGGCCGATGGTGAGCAAAAGGCGCTCGTTGAACGTCTGCGCACCGAAGCTGAGCCGGTTGACCCCCGCCTCTCGCAACAGCGCCAGCTTCTCCTCGTCCACCGTGCCCGGGTTGGCCTCGACGGTCACCTCCGCCCCTTCGGCCAGGAGAAAGCAACGGTGCAGCGCCGCGAAGACCTGGTCCAGCTGGCGCGCCGACAGCAACGTCGGTGTCCCGCCCCCGAAGAACACCGTCTGAAGCGGCGCCGTCGCCTCCGCGCCCAGCAGCCGGAATTCCTCTGCGAGCGCCGCGACATAAGCGTCCATCGCCGGCCGTGGCGCCACGTACGTCGTGAAGTCGCAGTAGTGGCAGCGGCTCGCGCAAAACGGGATGTGCACGTACAGCGAGGTGGGCACCGCGGTGTGCAGCGTGTCCACCAGGCGCCCCCGCAACACCGGGTGCCCCCGCAACACGTCCGCGAGCCCGCCCACGTTCTCATCCATGCCCATCACTCCATCTTCAACACGGCCATGAACGCCTCCTGCGGCACCTCGACACTGCCGACCTGCTTCATCCGCTTCTTGCCTTCCTTCTGCTTCTCCAGCAGCTTGCGCTTGCGCGTGATGTCGCCGCCGTAGCACTTCGCCAGCACGTTCTTGCGCATCGCCTTGATGGTCTCGCGAGCGATCACGCGGTTGCCGATGGCCGCCTGAATCGGCACCTCGAACAGCTGCCGCGGGATCAGCTCCTTCAGCTTCTCGCACAGGGCCCGCCCGCGCGGATACGCCTTGTCGCGGTGGACGATGAACGACAGGGCGTCCACCACCTCGCCGTTGAGCAGGATGTCCATCTTGACCAGGTTGGAAGGCTGGTACCCGGCCAGCTCGTAGTCGAACGACGCGTAACCGCGCGTGCACGATTTGAGGCGGTCGAAGAAGTCGTACACGATCTCCGCCAGCGGGAGCTCGTATTTCAAGGTGACCCGGGTCTGGTCCAGGTACTGCATGTCCTTGAACACACCCCGCTTCTCCTGGCACAGCTCCATCACCGCGCCGACGTAGTCGTTCGGCGTGATC
This sequence comes from Alicyclobacillus macrosporangiidus CPP55, assembly GCF_000702485.1. Lineage (GTDB taxonomy): Bacteria > Bacillota > Bacilli > Alicyclobacillales > Alicyclobacillaceae > Alicyclobacillus_H > Alicyclobacillus_H macrosporangiidus_B. The sequence goes on from NZ_JNIL01000001.1 coordinate 960,420, forward strand.
ACGGAAGCCGTCACGACCGGCTCCTCCACGTGTTCAATCCGCTCGGCCGGCGGCATCTTGCTGGGATTGTCGACCTCGACCCGCGTGCCGTCGGTCAGGTACACGTGATACACCACACTTGGTGCCGTCGTGATCAGCGTCAGGTTGTACTCCCGTTCCAGGCGCTCCTGCACGATCTCCATGTGCAACAGTCCGAGGAAACCGCATCGGAACCCGAATCCCAGCGCGCTCGAGGTCTCCGGCTCAAACGTCAAGGCCGCGTCGTTGAGCGACAGTTTCTCCAAGGCCTCGCGCAAGTCCTGGTAGTCGCCGCTGTCCACCGGGTACAGGCCGCAGAACACCATCGGCGTCACCTTGCGGTATCCCGGCAGGGGCGCCGCACACGGCCGCTCGGCGTCCGTCACCGTGTCGCCGACGCGCGTGTCGCGCACGTTCTTGATGCTCGCGGCGAAGTATCCGACCTCGCCCGCCGCCAGGCTCTCCACCGGCGTCATGCCCGGGCGGAACACGCCCACCTCAACCACCTCGAACTCCGCCTGGGTGGCCATCATTCGGATGCGCATCCCGGGGCGGATCTCGCCGTTGACGACCCGGATGTAGACGATGACCCCGCGGTACGAGTCGTAGTGGGAGTCGAACACCAACGCCTGCAGAGGCGCCTCAGGATCGCCCTGCGGCGGCGGGACCTTGCGCACAATCTGCTCCAGTACCTCGTCGATCCCGATGCCCGCCTTGGCCGACGCCAGCACCGCCTCGCTCGCGTCGAGGCCGATGATGTCCTCAATCTCCTGCTTCACTCGCTCCGGATCGGCGCTCGGCAGGTCGATCTTATTGATCACGGGCAGGATCTCGAGGTTGTTGTCGAGGGCCAAATACACGTTGGCCAAGGTCTGCGCCTCGACCCCCTGGGCGGCGTCCACCACCAGCAGCGCCCCCTCGCACGCCGCCAAGCTGCGCGACACTTCGTACGTGAAGTCCACGTGCCCCGGCGTGTCAATCAGGTTGAGCTCGTACTCGATCCCGTCCTGCGCCTTGTAGAACAGGCGCACCGGCTGCAGCTTGATGGTGATTCCGCGCTCCCGCTCCAAATCCAACTGGTCGAGCAGCTGGTCCTGCATCTCCCGCTCCGAGACCGTTCCGGTGCGCTCCAGCAGGCGATCCGCCAGCGTCGACTTGCCGTGGTCGATGTGTGCGATGATGCAGAAGTTGCGGATTCTCTGCTGCCGATCCGTCATGCCCGAGCGCCGCCTCCCGCCGTGTATGTGCGCCAGCCGCGCGCCTTGCTCTGCGCAGCCCCTACGAAATACGCCGCGCCCCACAAAGGCGCGGCAGCCCGTCAAAACGCGTCATGATTATATCATTCCAGCGCGGCCGGAGACAACGGATTCGTGCCCGGCCGTTCACAAGATTGCGGAGCCACCGATCAACCATGGCCTCGCTGTTCGGGCGCGCCAACCGCTTGCCGTTCGCTCCTGCCTTGTCCATGGCGGCTCGTGATCTTCCGCACCACCTCATACCGCCACCCCAAGGGAGGTGCATCCGCTCGCCGGGGCACAGATTGCGCCGCGATTCGAAGGCCCGTCACCAACAGGTTCAGTGCGATAACGGTGATGGTCAGAAAGACGATGGGACCCGCCAGCACCCACGGGGTTGCCGCAAAGTCGCGGGCATTCTCGGCGACGAGCGCGGTCCAGTCCAGTGAAGACGGGTAAAACACCCAGACTGGAGCGGAATACACGGATTCGAGCCGCCAGCTCGGCATGATGGGGTACTGGAAGAAACCCAGTGTCGAGATGAGGAGCAGAACGCGACCCGATTCGACGGCAAACAGCTCCAGCACGACCATCACGAGCGTTCGCCAGTGATGAATAAGCAATTTCGTCAGGGCAGAGTTGCCGGCGATTTCCGCAGCCTCCATGTATTCCTTTGCGGAGGCATCCTCCAATCTGTGGACCATGGCATCGGCCGCACGCCCGATCTCGATCACGCCGATGATCGCCATGTACACCCACCGATGCACCGCATCCCAATGGATTACATTTTGGGAAATCCGCACGCCATACCAATACACATCGGGAATTTGCAGGATCAGCAGTGCCAGCAAGACGCTGGGCACGACACTGACCAGCGAACTCCATGTCAAGACCAGCTCGCGAACCCACTGTACCCGCCACACGGAGGACACGAGCGCGAGCACGGTGGCGGCCATCACAATCCCGCTGACAGGGATCAGCACGTACCCAAAGGTGGATAAGATTCCGTGCAGGGTACGGCTGAGCATGTCCCTCCCCTGGGCGTCGGTGCCCAACCAATGGATTCGTGATGGCGGAAACGGCGGCGCAGTGATGGTGTCGTTGGGACCGAAGTGGATCACATCCTGCTGTTCGGGGGATGGCAGCGGCAGCCAGTGCGCAACCACGCCAAGTGCCACAATCGACAAGAGGGTCACGCCACCGCCAATCATCTGCCAGGGCACGCCGAATCTCCAGCTGGATTCGCGCAAGGGTGCGGCGTACGGATTGAACGATCGACGATATCCAACGGCTCTCAACAGCAATCTTGCCAGTCCCCACGCCATCCCGTACACCAATCCGCACGCAAGCACGCCGCCGAAGACCAGTGGCGCGTCATATGGATAGTATTGCACCTCGTTGGTCGGCCAAATGGGCGTGTAAATCGGTGCGAATCCTTTGTTGCCCATGGCTCCAAACAACATGGAGACCATCCCGGGACGATAGAGGAGATACTCCACCATCACCAGGTTGGAGAACAGCAGCCCGATGACAGGCACCACGCTCTCCAAGACCACCGGAAGACAGTTCGGCAGGACGTGCCGCGCGATGACCCTCCTCCTGGACAAGCCTTTTGCATACGCGGCGACCAGGTACTGCTGCCCCAGTTGCTCCTCCACCACGCCCCGTACCATGCGCGCCAAGTACATGGCGGGCACAAGGCTGATCAATACCGCGGGAACGAGTGTTCCCGACCAGAAGGCTCGACTTCCGACGAAGTACACCTGGATGTGATGGCGAAGCAAGTAGAAACTGAGCATTTCCAATACGAGGATCATGAAAAAATCCGGGAGAGACTCGATCAACCACTGCAAGCCGAACGACATCATAGGGAACCGGCCGCCATGGTGTCCCTGCACCCCATCGTAGATCCCTTTGGCCACACCGAACACGATGGTGATCAGCAGTCCGATGGCCACGAGGACGAGGCTCGACGCGAAACTGGACACCACAATCTCTGCCACGGGACGGCCCTGGACGACATCCATGCCCAGAGACCCGTGCGCAATTCGGTGCCACAAATCCTCCAAATTGTGCAGGTAGGCGGACCAGCGAAAATAGACAATGGGAGTCCGCAACTGAGCGATCTGGGGTTTCGGGTCCGAACCATGCGGAAACGCAATCAACAGGACCAGCACGCACGCCACGACCAACCAACGCACGAACGCCTTCAAGACCCTCGCCTCACCTCATCCGCCAATACCCCAAATCTACCATAAGAATGAGACAAAACAATGAGACAATCGAAAACATTCCGCATCAAAACCAGCGGGGATAACATCCCCGCCGGCCCATGTGCGGGGCGGGGCGTCACGCCCCGCCGCCGAGCTTTTGCTGCGCCTGCTTCAGGAACGAGTCGTCGACCATGCTGCCCGCGTCGACCTCGCCCTTGACAAAGCCGGCGCTCTGGTAGAACTTCAGCTGGTTCTCGATGTTCGCCGGGTCGACCTCTGCCTTGGGATCGACGTAAATCAGCTCCGTCTTCACGACGTCGGCCGGCTGTTTGGCGTACTTGGAGATGATGTCGAGACCCTTTTTGTAATCCGGGTCATCGGCGTTGTGGTTCCCGTACACGTGCTGGTTGTAGAACTGCACCGCCCGCAGGTAGCCCTCCATGAATTTGGTGGCTGCGTCCGTCTGCGTGCGGAAATTCGGCGAATAGGCGATGACGAGCAGGTCCGCCTTGACGTTGTCGTCCACCCAGGCGATGAGGTGCGCCTTGCCGCTCTGCAGCTCCTTGTTCGCCGCCGGCTGCGGCAGAATCGCCGCGTCCACCTGGCCCGACTCCACCGCCGCCGCGATGTTTGACGTGGTGTGCAGCGGCACCTCCTGCACGTCTTTGAGCGTCAGGTTGTGCGCGGCCAGCATCGACCCGAGCAAGTAATCGAAAGTCGATCCCGCCGTCGTATTGCCAAACCGCTTGCCCTTCAGATCGGCGACGCTGTGCACCCCGGCGTTCCACGCCTTGTCGCTCGCCACCAGCGCCTCGAACTTCTGGCCCGGCCAAATGCGGCCCTTGTCGGCGACGATGTACTCTTTTTTACCACTCGCCCACAGGTTGAACAGGCTGGCGGTGATGCCCGTCGCGCTGACGTCGAGGGTGCCCGCCGCCGTGGCGACGTCGATGTCTCCAGCCGCCTCGTACGTCTTCAACTGCACGTCGAGCCCGAGGTCCTTCCAGTAACCCAGGTCCTGGGCCAGGAAGATCGGCGCCGAACTGACCAGCGGTGTCGTCCCGACCGTGATCGTCGCCGTCGATCCGCTGCCCCCCGCCGTCTGGTTCCCAGGCGCCGGATTCGCGGTGTTCGAACTGCCGCCGGACGCCCCTGCACCAGACGCGCCGCACCCGGCCACCGCCACCATCGCCATCGCCAACGCCGCACTCACCCAACGCTTGTTCAACACTCCACTCCTCCTCTGTCTCCGGGCCCTCGCGGAGCCCCAACGCTCGCCTCCACGGCGTGTTGATGATTTTCGAATCATCATACGCCGTCTTCTGCGATTCGACAAGAGGATCGATAGATGGCGGCCGCCGCCGGAGGAACACCGGGCAAGCACCCCGCGGGAATCAACGCGCCTGCCAGGGCAACAGACGGCGCTCCAACCAGGCCAGCCCGCGGCTGATGACCAGTCCCAATACGCTCAACACCACCACGCCGACCAGGACGTTGGCCGTCAGCATGAGCGACGAGTACTGCAGGATCATCGCCCCAATGCCGTGCTGCGCGCCGATCATCTCTGCCGCCACCAGGATGAGCAGGCTCAAACCGGCGCCGATGCGCAGCCCGGCGAAGATGGTGGGCAGCGAAGCCGGCAGGATCACCCGCCATACAAGCGTCCAGCGCGATGCCCCAAAGCTGACTGCCGCGCGCAGCAGCGACGGATCGGTGTTGCGCACCCCTGCGTACGTGTTGAACAGGACCGGGAACATCACCTCGGCAGCGATCACCAACACCTTCGACGCCTCGCCCGCCCCGACCCACAGGATCAAGAGGGGGATGATGGCCAGCTTTGGGATGGGGTAAAGCGCTCCCGCCACCGGGAGCCCGACGCGCTCCGCGATGCGCGAGAAGCCGAGCCACAAACCGAACAGGATGCCAGCTCCCGCACCGAGCGCATAACCCACCACAATGCGGCCGAGGCTGGCCTCCGTGTTCACCCACAGGTCGCCGCTTTGCACCAGTTGCACGCCGGCTTGAAAAATCGAGACGGGGCTCGGCAGGTCGGCCTCTGGGATCACGCCGAGGCCCGTCAACGCCTGCCACAGGACCAACAGGACGACGACGCCCGCCGGCGCGATCCACGCCGGGGCCCGCCGTTCCACGAATCCCATTCGGTAGCGCACCGGAACGCGTTCCGGGGCCTCCTCCGGCCGGCCGGATGATCGCTCTCGTTCGACCGACATCCTCATCCCTCCACCAATGCCTGCTCTGCGTCGCGCCGAATCGTCTGCCAGATGGCGTCCGCGAAGCCAAGCAACTTCACCTGCGCCTCCGGCGCCTTGCGGGCCGCACGCGGGATGTCGATATCCACCACGCGCACCACCCGGCCGGGCCGGCGTGACAACACCACCACCCGGTCGGCCAGCGCCACCGCCTCCTCGATGTTGTGCGTGACGTACAACGTCTTCTGACGCACCGATTCCCACAGGTTTAACAGCTCTTCCTGCATGATCAGGCGCGACTGCGCGTCGAGCGCAGACAGCGGTTCATCCATGAGCAACACGTCCGGCTCGATGACGAACGCGCGGGCGATCCCGACTCGCTGGCGCATTCCGCCCGACAGCTGATGCGGGTATTTGTCTTCGAATCCCTCCAAGCCGACCTTGCGGATCATCTCGCGGGCCCGCTCGGTGCGCTCCCGCTTCGGCACGCCCAACTGCTCCAGCCCGAACTCGACGTTCCGCTGAACGGTTCGCCACGGGAACAGGGCGTGCTCTTGGAACACCACCCCAATGCGCGGGCTGCGCCCCGCCGCGCCCTCGAAAAAGATCTGACCCCGGGTGGGCTCGGTGAGCCCCGCCACCATCGACAACAGGGTCGATTTCCCGCATCCGCTCGGGCCCACAATGGCGACGAACTCCTGCTCCGCCACCGTGAGATGGATGTCGTCGAGGGCGACCGTCTCACGACCGCGCCCATCCCGGTAGACCTTGGAGACCCCGTCTACCACAAGACGCATTCCGGTTCCCCCCTGGTTTTCCGTCATCGCGCCACGAACACGACCCCGATGAGGATGATCGCGAGCCCAATCCAACGCGTCAATGGCACCGCCTCATGGAAAAACACGAGCGCGACCAACACCGCGGCCACGTAGGCGAGGCTCTGCATGGGATAGAGCATGCTGAGCGGCAGTTGCTTGAGCAGATAGATCCACACCAGCGTCGCTACGCCGTACAGCAGCACGCCGCCGAGGATCCACGGAGAGAACAGCGCCCGCAACAGATCCCCGATTCCGTGGAGCGACAGGGACGCGATCCCGATCTTCCACATCGCCTGGCCCGTCACCAGCAGGGCGATGTTTACAGCGACCAACAGGTAGTTCATGTGCGTCACTCCGTCTTGTTCAACAGCAGTTGGTAGACATCCCGGTGCTGGCGCACGATGGTGTCGAGAATGAACCCGCACGTCACCGAGATCGACGCCAGCATCATGAACCCGACCGCCAAGATGGCAGACGGAATCTTGGAGATCATGTGGGTGGCGATGAACTCCGTGATCACGGGAACCCCCACCAGCAGACCGAGCACGAAAAACACGAGCGCCGCCGTGCAGAAAAACGCCAGCGGCTTGTAGTCTTTAAAAATCCAGAACACCGTCCGGAGAACCCGCATCCCGTCGCTGAAGGTGTTCAGCTTGGAAACGCTGCCCGCAGGGCGGTCGCGATAATCGATCGGGATCTCGACGATGCGAAACTTCTTGTCCAGCGCGTGCAGCGTCATCTCCGTCTCGATTTCGAACCCCTCGCTGGCCACCGGCATGTTCTTCACGAACAGCCGGTTGAATGCCCGGTATCCGGTCATGATGTCCCGCAGGTCCGAATGAAACAGCGCATTGATCAGCCACTTGACCAGATTGTTGCCGAAGTTGTGGAACGGACGCTTGTTTTCCTTCGTGTACGATCCGTTGGAATGCCGATCCCCGATGACCATGTCCGCCTCGCCGCGGACGATGGGTGCGATGAGGTCGTGCACGAACTCCGCGGGATACGTGTCGTCCCCGTCGACCATGACGTATACGTCGGCATCGACCGCGCGGAACATCGAGCGCACCACGTTGCCCTTCCCTTGGCGCGGCTCCCGCCGGACAATGGCCCCCGCGGCGGCCGCGACGTCCGCCGTACGGTCGCGAGAGTTGTTGTCGTACACGTACACCTCCGCCTCTGGCAGCTCCCTGCGAAAATCCGAGACGACCTTGGCGATGGTGGGTTCTTCGTTATAACAAGGAATCAGAACCGCGATCTTCAAATTGTCGTGCCTCCACTCCCCGGTTGTCCGCCAAAAGCGTAGCACAGCCGGGCCGGCGCCGCCACCCGCCGCGCAGGCCGCCCGCCATCCGCCTCCGTCTGTCTCTGCCCCGCGGCCAGGCGGCTGGCGCCCAGCTGGCGTCGCCCCGCGCAGGCTCCGGCGCCAACCCCGCCGCCAGCAGGCGCAGCCCGAGGATGAGCGCACACAAGGCCAGCGTGGGGAACAGGACGGGCGCCGGGTCCGAAAACCAGTGTTGGCTCGCGGCGCCGATCAACGCCGGCCAGTCCAGTTGCCGGCTGTCGATCACGACGGCGTTTTCGGTCCGGATCAGGCGCAGGTGACTGAAGATCCCAAAGTACGCCAGCTCTCCCATCACCGCCAGGACGCGGGCGTACGTCAGGGGCAGGTACTCGGCAAGATAGGGACGCCACCAAGGCCACACATGGCGGGTGAGGATGCGCACGGGCGCACACCCGGTGGTCCGTGCTGCCTCGATGAACGGGCGGCCGAGAATGAGCCGCAGGTCGCCCTCCAAGGTCGGGGCGAAGCGCGCACTCTCCAGCAACGCGATGACCAGGTAGTACCAAAGGTTCAGGCGGGCGGAGAAATAGATGCCGGGCGCCTCCAGCAAGAGCAGGGCGACCAGCATGGGCGGCACGAGAGACATCAGACCGGCCGCGAGATCGAACAACGGCAGAGGCACATGCCATACGGTCCGCAAGAGCGCGATCGCGCCGGACAGCCCCCAGATGGCTAGCACCAACAGCGTCGCATCGCGCAGGGTGGGCAGAGCACCGTACAGGATGCGAGCGAACAGGTCGTGCCCGTCTTGGTCGGTGCCGAGCCAATGCAAGCGAGAGGGCGGAAAGGGCGGTGCGCTGGCCGTGGCCGCGTGCCACACGTCTTGGGCGTAGGGGGACACGTGAACCCACACCTGGGGGTCCGCTCCCATTCCAATCACGGCCAATGTGAGGAACGCCCCTGCCGCAGTGCGTACGTTCAACCACTCAGGCACCCATCATCCATCTCCACCGGCGTTCCGCCCACCACCCGATTCCCCGCATCACTGCAGTGAAGACCGTGAACATCGTCAGGTAGGCGGTGAGCGCCGCGATTTGAAATTCGCCCGGCGAGGTCCACAAGGTGCTGAACCCGAGCCCCGCGTGGCCGAGCGCCTGGAGCGCGCCGAAAACGGCCCCGTGCTGGCGCATGCCGATGAACTCCACCGCCACCAGCCCGCTCATCGCCATCGTGTACACCGCAGGCAGCTCGATGGCCAGCTTCGGCAGGGCGTTCTTCAGGATGTGCCTGAAGATGACCTCACGCCAGCGCAACCCTTTGCCGAGCGCGGTGAGGACGTACCGCTCGCCGAACTGCTGGCGCAGGGTCACTGCCAGCACGCGCGCCACGTACATCCCGGGTCCCCAGGTGAGCATCACGGCACACACGGCTGTGCCGCCCCAGAACGTCTCGTCCGGGAGCATGTGCACCGGGTCGGCCCGCCAGAACATGCGCAAAAACAAAGTCCCCATCTCGACGAGGATCACGAGGCCGAACAGGGGCAGGGCGTCTACCACCCAGCACACAGCCTGCACGCCGCGATACCAGCGCGCAACGAGGAACACGTCGCACAGCCCCTTGAGGATTCCGAACAAGTACGCCCCGGCGACGGCGAAGACGATGAACCCCAGGGTCAGTGGCACATGTCCGAGGGCGTCCTGAATCACCTGGCGGTGAGCCGGTGCCTCCGGATGGGCGAACAGCGACAGGGCGGCCATCATGTTGTGGCCCCAAGTGTCGCGGACGCCACCGCGCGGCGGGCGGATGTGCCTCGGCAGGGACGCGACCGACACGAGCACAAGGAACAAGATCAGCCCGTACAAGCCCCGCCGGAGTCCTGCCTGGACCCAGGGGCGGACGGAGCCCGTCGTCGGTGCAGCGCGGACCTCTGCGATCCCCTCGTCTTGCACCACGTACCCCTCCCATGGTCCGGAGAGCCCAACGGCTTCGTCACCGGGCGTCTCCGCGTCTGCCCTCTATTGCAAACCATTTCTTGAAAACAATCAAGAGAAAAAAGCGGGAAAAAAGAGAAAAAACCTTCCCGCCGGAGGCGAGAAGGGAAGGGAGGGGTGCGCGGATTCAGGAACTCGACGAAGGCGGCTCAGACGCGGAATCCGGAAGATGATGGTGCAGGTGCGGGGCGCCCGACCAAGCAGCCTCGGCCGACTCCCACGCCTCCCGGAGGACAAAGGCGACGATTCCAAGGGCGGCGGCCGCGTCCACCCACCACCAGCCGAACGCCCACTGCAGTAAGAGCCCTGCCAAAAGCGCCCACGCCATGCAGGCGCAGGTCATGCTGCACGCCGCGTCCCCCAACAGAGCCTGGCTGTGCAGCTTGCGCCCGAGGCGGCGTTTGACGAACGCCAGCCAAGGGGTGACCAGGCTCGACGCCACGGCCACCGCCAACCCGAGCGGGCTCTCCAGCATCCCCGAGCGCATTGCCAGCGCTTGTCCGGCCTGAAAGGAGATGAACCCTGCCAGGGAGAACAGGCAACCCGCCACGAGGGCGGAGGACACGCGCTCCACGCGATCCACCCACCCGTGGTCGGGATGGCTCTGCTCCCACCACAGGCGAACCCACAGGATGACCCCAGAGACAAACTCGATCCCGCTGTCGGCGCTGAACGCCGACAAGGCCAAGCTTCCTGCGCGCATCGCCGCGAATCCGCTCAGTGCGGCTTCGGCCAGAATCCAGAGCAACGACGCGGTCTCCACCCACAGCGCCAAAACCAGCCACGATATCCGGCGTGCTTCCGCCTGCTGCGCCATCACGGCTGTCCCCCGCCGGAGACCGCCGGTCGCTCCAAGAACAACGTCTCGAGTAGGCCCGACAGCAGGCGTCCGAAGGCCTCCTGCACGTGCAGGCCCAGGATGACGCCGCCGCGATCGAGGGTATTGGCAATCGGGCTCTGCATCCCGACCAGCCGGTGATCCCACGCATCCAACGTCCCTTGCTCACCCGCAGAGGTTGCCAGCGGGAGCGAACCGGCCTGCCCAGGGAGAGGGGCAGGATATCCCCCTGCGGCTACGCTCGGCACGGCGGTGGATGCGGTGACGGGTTCCGCCGGCAGCGCTGCCGGTCCAGACAAGGCACGGATGCCCGCCGCGACCATCGACAGCGCTGCCGCGCTGGCGCCCAACACCAACAGGCTGAACAACACCCCCGCCAGTCCCCGTTTCACATACCGCCGAATCTGCATCCAGGTACTCTTCATGGACATCCCTCGCCCTCGTGCGCCTTTCTGCCCGATGTATATGAACGAAGCGGACAAATTATCACTCTAGCGAACGGTTTGCCAGGTTACGAGAGACGGAAGGTGGGTGCAGGAATCCAGAGGGGACGCGGCGAAAAGAGCGTCGAGCACAAGACGGACAGACCGGCAGCGCGTGGAGGATCGCGCCGAACGCCGTGATAAAAGGGGGTGTCGGGATGACCGCCGAACTCCGGCTTTCACCGCTTCCAGGGACCCGCCCCGGCCAGGGGCTGAATGCGCCAGAACCCAGGGGAAGCAGCGCGTCCGCAACGTCCGCCGTGAACTCGGCGGCCAGCGGGACTGCCGCCTCGGCCCGAGCGGCTACGTTACCCGCCGACCCGTCCTTTTGGGAGGTGTGGACCCAATCGCTGATCTCCCAGCTGCCCGTGCCCGGACTGGACCCGGCCGAATCCGGCGACGAAGCGGGGTTTACGCCCCTGACCCTCCCCGGCATCCCGCCAGGAATTTCCACACCCGTGCTGGGAGACAGCCTCCAGGGGCTTCCCGCCTGGACTTGGCTCGCCCTGACCAGCGGGCTAAACGCGACGGGGACGTCGGCACCGGATCAGCCTGGCCAAACGGATCCAGTGGAACAGACCGGGGCCACGGGTACCGGTACCCAGCCACCCGGAACGGCACGCCCGGGGGAGGATGGCAGCGTGGCCCGTCTCGTTGCGCTGGCCTCCGCCCGGTACGGTGTTCCCGCCGGCTTGGTGATGAGCGTGATCGCCCAGGAATCCGGCTTTCGTCCAAACGCCCAAAGCCCCGCCGGCGCTCAGGGCTTGATGCAGCTGATGCCGGACACCGCACGCATGCTCGGCGTGACCGACCCGTTCGATCCCGCGCAGAATATCGACGGCGGCGTGCGCTACCTGGCGCAGCTGCTCACCCGATATGGCGGCGACGTACCACGGGCCTTGGCGGCGTACAACGCAGGGCCGGCAGCGGTCGATCACTACGGCGGGATTCCGCCCTATCCCGAGACCGTGCAATACGTGCAGTCGGTCCTCTCCCGTTGGACAGGCACAGCCCGGTAGCCTCTCGCCAGGGGACGCGCGCGGCGGCATGTGTTATACTCGCCTGGGAATCGGACAAGGAGGGGGACGCAGGCCGGTGCGCGTCGTGAAGCGGTGGTTTACCTGGCTGCAATCGAACCGGGAACGATGGATTTATGCCATCCTCCTGCTGGCGCTGGCCATACGGGCGGCGGTGCTGGTCCGGTATCGCCTCAGCCTGACCTTGAACAGCGACGACGTGGGCTACATGCACAGCGCCATCTGGCTCCTGCAGTACGGGCGCTTCACATACCATTCGCCAGATGAGCCGACCGCCCACATGATGCCCGGCATCACGCTGCTGTTGGCGGCGGTGTTCGCGGTCTTTGGGTGGGGACCCTGGGGGGTGATGATCGCCAAGGGGGTCATGTCCCTTTTTGGCGTGGCCGCCGTCTACGGTGTCTACCTGTGCGGACGCGAGGCCTGGGGGGTGACCGCAGGGTTGGTGGCGGCACTCGGATGCGCACTGTACGTGCCTGGCATCTTGACGGACACCCTGCTGCTCACAGAACCTCCTTTTACCGCCAGCTTCGCCTGGCTGGTCTATTTCTGCATGCGCCTCGCGCGCACGCGGAGCACCCGCCATCTCCTTGCAGCCGTGGGCTGCTACCTGTTCGCGTTGTTCTTCCGGCCGACGGTCGCCCTCTTTCCCCTGGTGGTGCTGGTGTATCTCCTGTCACACCGCTACCCCCTGCGCACGCTCGCCCGGCACGCACTCCTCGGAGCGGTCATCGTGTGCTTGGCCTTGGCCCCGTGGTGGGTGCGCAACGAGCTGGCGTTTCACCGCTTCGTTCCGCTGACCAACGGTACGGGCGACCCGCTTCTGCTCGGGACCTTCGAGGGGGAAGGTTATCCCCCCGGCACCTACCAGGAGACGCTCAATGCCATCAAGGCGGCCCATCCGGGCATCTCCGCATTCGACCTGTCGCTCGCCGAGCAACAGGTGGCGAAGCAAAGGATTCATGCGTGGTGGCAGTCGGACAAACGTTCCTTCTTGCACAGCTATCTTTCGATAAAGCCAGAAATTCTCTGGGATCGGCCGTTTTACTGGAAGCCGATCCTGCGCGTCAAGCAGGAGACCATGCGCTGGGTACAGCCTCTCCTCGTGCAGGCAGGCTGCCTGGGCTGGATCATCGCCTTCCTGCTTGGACGCGGCCGGCGCCGTGAGGCGCTGTTCATGATGCTCACTCTCTTGTATTACACGGCCTTGTACTCGGCGACCTTCGCCTATGGCCGGTACAGCCTTCCGTTCATGCCCTTGATGTTCCTCGGCGTCGGCGCCGGCCTGTGGGCGCTCGGTCGCGCAGCCTGGCACCTGGGGAGCGCGGTTCGCCGGCACTGGCCTTCCCCGGCAGGGCGTCAGACGGGCCCTTGAACCCCGTCAATGCGTCAGCTGACTCGCGTCCTCCATGGTCATGGACGGGTGCAGCGCCAGATTGAGTCCTTGCGCGACCACCTCGGCGACGTCGTCGATAAACTCGTCGATCTCTTTCGGTGTCACCATCAGATTGTTCCCGAGGGGATCCAGAACTTCCTTAATGAGTTGCCACTTCTCCTGCGGGCTGAAGTGGTCGAAGATCTGGCTGGCCCCGTTGCCGGGGACGGTCTCCTTTAATTTCGCCAGGATGAGCTCCATCGCGTCGTTGGCGATGGTCGCGGCGTCGACCACGGTAGGCACGCCGACGGCAAGCACCTTACAACCCAGGGTCTGCTCATCCAACGCCTTCCGCTTGTTCCCGACGCCCGCACCAGGCTGGATGCCGGTGTCCGAGATCTGGATGGTGGCGTTGACTCGGTTGAGCGATCGAGACGCCAAGGCGTCGATGGCGACCACCAGATCCGGCCGGACATGCTCCACAATCCCCTTCACGACCTCGGTCGTCTCCACGCCTGTGACACCCAGAACCCCAGGGGAGACGGCGGCGACCGTCCGGTATCCCTCGCCGAGCAGATCGGGAAAGTACTGAAACAAATGCCGGGTCACGAACATCCTTTGGGCGACCTTGGGCCCGAGTGCGTCCGGCGTCACCTGCCGATTGCCCAGTCCGACCACCAACACGGTCGCCTGTTCGGGGACATCGAGCAGGCGTTCGAACTCCTTTGCAAACTGTTCGGCCACGCGCTGTTGCAGGTCGGGGTCCCGCCGCCGCAGACCGGGCACCTCGATGGTCACATAGCGTCCCGCGCGTTTTCCGAGGGCCTGCTCCCCCTGGCGGTTTTGGACATGCACCCGGGATACGCGGATGCCGTCGAACTCCTCTGTCTCCTCCTCCACCCCCGGCACGTTCTGCACGCGCCGGCGGGCCATCTCATGCGCCTCAATCGCCAGGTCCGTCCGCGGACTGTAGCTGTCCATCTGTCCCCAACCATCCTCATCACCGCGCGTCGAGTGTGCATGCAGCCGCCATGGATGGGCTGTCTTCATCCGACCGCCTCCCGTCCTCATGGTTACGTCTTTAAGCTGTCGCCTCCGGCGGTCCGGTATACAGTACGATTGCAGTTCCACAGGCGATGTGATAGACTGACCTTTGTCTGCAATCGAGGGTGGCAAGGAGGTGGCACTGTGCCGAACATCAAGTCCGCAGAAAAACGCGTCCGCACATCCGCACGGCGTACGCTGCGCAACGCGTCGCTGAAGTCGGCGCTGCGCACGACCATCAAGAAGTTTGAACGCGCCCTCGCGCAAAGCGACCTGGAGCAGGCGCAAATCACCCTGCGCATCGCCACGCGCGCGTTGGATAAGGCCGTGACGAAGGGCATCATCCACCGCAATGCGGCCAACCGAAAGAAATCCCGCCTCACCCGGCGATTCAACGCAGCCAGCCAATCGCAGCAGGCCTGAGCACACCTTCTTCGTGTGACAAAAAACGACCCGCCACGGGTCGTTTTTTGTCTGTATGGCGAAGGCCCTTGATGCACGCTGGGTCCAAAGTCCCGCGTCCGACCCTCCCACTAGGAACCGCATCCCGTCATCGGCCCCGTTCAGGACCGGTATGCTGACCGAGCAAGTTCCGGACCTGCCGCGGATTCGCCAGATGCGGTGATTTCGAAAGTTCCTCGCGGGCGATCTGCACCAACTTCTGCACCATCGTCCCGCCGATTTCGCCACCCAACTTCCCGGCCTGGCGAGCGGTGAGTTCACCAGGATCGGCCGCACCGACCCGGTAGGGCATCCCCGCGTATGCGGGCACGGGGACCTTTGCCTGACCCCGACCCGCGCCGGGCGTCACATGAGACGCGCCCACCCGGACAGGCTGGGACCGGCCCGCCGACGATACCCCAGGGTTCAGCCCCGGGGTCTGAACCCGGGCGGCGGTCCTTGCAGGAGACCGCTCCCGGCGCTGGCTGGCCGGGTCCAACGGCAACGCACGGGCCATGGCGTCGGCGTAAAGGGCGCCTTCCGACCGCTTTTGCTCGTTGACCTGCTGCTTCAACTGGTTCAAGGCTTCCCGCGCCTCGGGAACCAACAGCCGCCGTCTCGCCATCCTTGTACCTCCTCGTCCACTTTCCCTTAGCATGCACCGGCGAAGCGGCCTTCAACAGCAGGCAAGAACCGCCAATTCCAAGGCGTGGTGGGGATCCCGCCGCCCGCTTTTCACTTCGAACTCCAAGTCTGCCAGGACGGTCAGCAGGCGCTCCATCCGCTCCGGGTTCACGCGGGCAGCCTGGCCCGCGGCCACGCGCACCGCGTAGGGATGCGCGGCCACCTCGGCAGCGATCTGGGTGGGGGACATCCCTCGCTCCCCGAGAACGCGCGTGTACCACATCAGTCGGATCTGGCGCGCAATCAGAGCAAACAGCTTCAGTGGGTCTTCGCCCTTTCGCTGAACATCCCCCAGCGCCCGGAACGCGCGGTCCGCACGCCCCTGGACCACCCCGTCTATCCATGCGAATACGTCGTCCTCCACCGGCGGGGCGACCGCCTCCGCCACGTCCGCCGGCGTGATCGGGCGTTCGCCGGTAAACATCCACAACTTGCGCATCTCCTGCAGGGCCGCCGACACGCTGGCGCTGCGGCGCCAGAGCTCTTTCATGGCGGCTGAATGGATGCCAATCCCTTCAGCGGCCGCCAGTTGCTGCAGAATGGCGAGCGCCTGGGCTTCCTTCGGCGGGTGGCAGTCGACCACGATGTGCTGTTTGGCCAACTTCACCAGTTTTTTTCGTTCGTCCAGTTTGTCCTGCTCCACCGTGATGACCAGCGCCCGCCCCGGCACAGGCCGCGCCAGGTACGCCTCCAGGGCGTCGGTCGCGAAGCGAGCCCGCCCTCCCGCGGCCATCGCTGTGCAGCGCTGCAGCACGACGACCGGCCGAACCTGAAACAAGGTCAAGCTTTCGAGGGCGAAGACCGCGCCGTCGCACCCTTCTTCATCGAACGGGAATCGCTGGACGTCGGCCGGTCCCTGGTCGTCTCCCAGGCGATTCCGGAGCGCCTGAACGAACGACTCGGCCAGCGCGTATTCGTGGCCCACGAGCGTGAACACCCCGCTCCCATCGCCCTCTTGCACTGCTTTCATGGCGCTCGTCCAATCCAACACCGAGGGTCCGTCCCTCCTTCGGCACCCCGCGGAGGGATGCCAGAATACGAAAAACCCCGGTGAAGCCCGGGGTGTAGGCGACCATCAGGTCAGATGCACAATTTCGCCCGTCTTTTCCGCGGTCAGCCGGAGACCGCCGAGCTCCCAGAAGTACTTGACCTTCGTCGCTTCCTTCGCCAACCCAGCCAAAAAACCTTTGACTGGAAATTTGCCGATGTTGCCCACGCCCACCTCGCGGCCAAGAGACGCCAAGGTGCCCTTGAGGCTGGGCCGGAAGACCTTGAGCGGGTGTCCGTGCACCGCTGAGCTGACGTTTTCCGCGATGCAGTGACCCATCTGTGTCGCCACCTGGGCCGTCGGAGGCAGCGGTTTGCCTTCCTCGTCCTCGAACCAGGCCGTGTCGCCGCCGACGAACACGTGGTCGTCGTCCACGGACCGCAGGTACGCGTCCACCTTCGCGCGCCCGCGCCGATCGACCGTGAACCCTGCCTCGCTGAGCAGCGGATGCGCGCGTACGCCGCCCGTCCAGATGATGGTGCCCGCGCGCACAGGGTCGTCGCCTTCCACGTGCACCTCCCCGGCCTCCACTTTGACGATCTTGGTGTTCGTCCGCAGCCGAGCTCCTTTTTCGGTCAAGGTACGGGCAGCCACCTCGCGCAACTCAGGCGACACTTGCGGCAGGATGGTGGGCATGGCCTCGATGTTCTGGATCTCGACAGCCGATCGGTCGATCCCGTAGCGGACGCACAATTCGGGGATCCAATCGACCAGTTCACCGACCAATTCGATGCCTGTCAACCCGGCGCCGCCGACGACGATGCGCAGATGCGTCGAATCGCCGTCCTTCTTGTACGCCTCGAACTGGGACTCGATGTGGCGGCGGATCTGAATGGCTGTGTCGATGTTGCGCAGCACGAGGCTGTGCTCGGCCAATCCGGGGATGCCGAAGTACTCGGGCACCCAGCCGAGAGCCACCACCAGCCACTCGTACGGGTACTCACCGGATTTCCCGATGGCCACGCGGCGCGCCCGGTCCAAACGCACAATTTCGTCCTGCACAAACCGGGACGAAGGCTTTCGCAGCATGTCCCGGATCGGGACGGTGTACTTCATCGGTTCCCCACGGCCCCCGGCCGCTTCATGCAACAGAGTGGTAAAATAATGGTATTCATGGTTGTTGACGAGGGTAAACGGTTCCGAAATCCGATCCAAGCCGGTGGCGGCCATCATTCCCGCGTATCCGGCCCCCAAAATCAGGATGTCTGCCATAGTTCCTCCCTCTCCCAACGCCTCTGTGTCACTGGACGGCGGACAATGGTGATGTTTTTACGATGTCCACTTCCGAGTGGGACATCCGGCCGCCGCCGTCCAGTTGTTCCCGCTCTAAACCCCGGTCGGCTTGCCTGCATCATTATACCATACGCCGGCCCGCGGTCTGTTTGGCGGACGCCCGATTCGGCGCCAGGTTCCGCGCCGCCGACACACATACAGGAGCACCAGCCCGATGTAGTAAGGCACGGTCCACCCCCAGGGCAAGGGCGTGAACTGCCACAGCGCGCCTGGCCATCCCGCGACCCACTCCGACCAACCGACGAGTCCATGCACGCCGAGGGCTGCAAGGGCGCCACACCCTTCGGCCACCGGTCGCAGCACCGGCAACCCCTGAGCCGTCACCGCCCATGCGATGGTTCCCGCTGCCAGCGGCAGCAGGAGAGCGAGCAACGGATCGATCAGCGCGTTGGACAAGACGGCGTACGGCGTGAGCTGGCCGAAGACGCAGACCGAGACCGGAAGGATGACCGCGTCCACCCAGACCGACGCGTGCACGGTGGCCGTCGCTGTCGCCCAGAGACGCGCGACCACCCGCCGGAGTATCCCGTCTCCCACCGGTGACGGAACCGACGCTGCGCCCGCCAGCGCCATCGCCACGCCCGCTGTGGCCAGGAACGACAGGGCGCTCGACACGCTCCACAGTTGTCCCGGGTCCGCCACCCCCATCATCAGGGCCGCGGCGGCGAGGCAGGTGGACACGCGAACTGGGCGGCCGCACCACTGGGCCGCCATCCGGTACGTGGACATCGCAGCGGCCCGGACGATGGAAGGGGAGAACCCGCACAAGCCCGCAAACGCCCACACGCCCGTCACCCACGCCACCGGCCACCCCCAGGCCGGCATCCGCATCCGCCGCCACAGGGGCTGCACGGCCCAAGACGCCGTCCGTTCCAATATCATCACGTTGGCCCCGCTCGCAGCTAACACATGCAGGAGTCCGGCGGCCAGGAAGGCCCGTTCAAGCGTGGTGGGAAGGGACGATCCGCCCAAGACCATGCTCTGCACCAGCCCGGCCGTCTCCTCGTCTAAGCCGGACGTCCGGTGCAGTGCGCTGGCGATGGCGTCGTCGGCCCGGGAAAAGGCCAGGGAAATGGCGTTCCGCTGGTGCAGGGCGGATGTGACCGTGCCCTCGAAACGGTACTGGGGCCGAGCCAGAGGTCCAGCGGGAGTACGGTGAGGATCTGGAAAGAGGACCCCCCGCAGGACGACGGGATCGCCCCGATGCATTTTGGCGCCATTCGGCTCGGCCGGAAACCACACCGCTACGACGTCGCAAGGGGTCCAGGCCCCAGGTCCGCCGACGCGCTCCAGGTGCACCCAGTACCACGGCCCCGATTTTCCCGTGGACACCGCCTGGACGGACGCCTCCGCCGACAGGGGGCGGCCGCACCACGCGTCGGCATTCTGCGGGGCGCCGTGGCCACGCCATGCCCCGTAGCCGAGCGCCAGTGCCAACAGGCACCCCCACCAGGCCCCTCGGCGCTGGCCGTGCCGCGGCCGGCGGACCCAGGCCGGCCTGGCGGCCTGCACAGGCCGCTTATCCGCTCGGGATTGGCCACGCCGCCATCCCCGGGCCCTGATCCGTACGACCGCCTCGTCCCAGAGCCAACCGCCGCCGAGCCCGCCCCATAGGAAGAGGGCGCTCAACCCCAGCCAGACCGGCCAGGGCTGAGGCGCCCTCGCGTTGAGGAGATCTCCCGCCACCATGGTGAAGACCAGGGACCACACGACAACCTGCCAGGCGGGCACCCGGATCAGCGATGGTCCCCCTTGATGAGGATGGCCGTCTGCAGGTGGTGTGTCTGCCAAAATCCAGGAGAATCGAACCAAACATCTTGTTCACTGCCCCAGGTGGCATCCAACGGGATCCACCGCTGCGCCTGGCCGTCCCACACCTCGTTCCAAGCGTGGGGCCCGGATTGCCCTGCGGTACCGCCGATGCCTTCGTCGATCTTCACCGTCAACCCGCTCGCGTGGGCCAGGTTGGCGTACAACAAGGCGTAGTCGGCGCAAACCCCCTTGCCCGTGTGCAGGGTTTGTTCGGGAGACTGCTGATCCCATTGACCGCGGTACACAAAGTCGTCGTACTTCTGCCAGTCGTACGAGATATGGTGGATCTCCCACTCGTAGATCGCCTTCGCCTTACCGCGCTCGGTGGTCTGCCCCGCCGTGATGCGCTGCGCCAAGGCGGCGATGTCCTTCGGCACCATCACGACGCCCTGCGCCTGCCCGCCCGGGCTGGGGACGACGAACAGGTTGATGTTGTTCGCAAGGGGCTGTAGGGCGCCTTCGGCCAGCACAGGCAACTCGCGCGCTACGAACGGGCGTACCCAGGGATTGTACACGCGCTCCGCCAACCAACGGTAAGGGGTGGACCCGGCCGCCTCCCTTCCGACGGCCGGCAACGTAAAATACTGCAGCGCGAGAAACAGCAGGGCCCCGTACACGGAGATCCGCGCCACGCCCGCGGCGACGCCCAGCACCGCGCCGAGGCCGCGCCGGTGGCCGAGTCCGGGTGGAATCGCCTGCACCAGCAGGGCCGGCAGAGGTCTCAACAGGCGCTGGATACAAGCCGCCAGCACGCCGTACAACACCAGAAAAGCGATGGCGCTGCCCGCATTAGGCGCCTGCTGCCAGGCTTCCGCCAGCCCGCGCAACACGGGTGGCCACGCGGCCAGAGAGGCGCTTTTCACCCAGGCTCCGAGCCATACCGTGAGACGCCATCCCGCCCACAGGCACAGGGCGATCACCGCCAAATGAAGGACCTGGCGCACCAGGTGCCCGCTCTGGACCGCGAAGCCTCGCCGGAAACCCTGCCACACGGAACCGAGCAGCACCAGTCCCAGTCCAACGGTCACCCAGTTGACCGTCATCGCCTCTCCCCCCTTCACATGGGCTGGCCCGTTCCGATTTGGCGAAACCGAAACTGCGGCCTGACACGGGTCGAATCGCTAGGAGACCACCGTCACGAAGGGTGCGATCCGCTCGTACAACACCGGCCCGATCCCGGGTACCGACTGCAACTCCGTGACCGCCCGGAACCGGCCGTGCTGCTGTCGGTAGGTGATGATCGCGTTGGCCCTGGTCGGCCCGATGCCGGGCAGGGTCTGCAGCGTCTGGAGATCGGCCGTGTTCAGGTCGATCTTCAGCCCTCCCGCGGCCGGCCTTGAACCGTCTGTACCAGACGATTCGGCACCCGCTGCCGGGGTTCGGCCCGGGCTGCCGGCTGGGGCCGCATCCCCGCCCGTCGGGCTGGCCGAAGCTGCCACTCCCGCCTCGGGATCGGCGGATGGCACCACGATGTCCTGCCCGTCGTCCAGCGGCGCTGCTTCGTTGATCCAGCGAGCGTCCTCTGGATGAACAAATCCTCCGGCCGCAGCGACGGCATCCGCCACCCGGGCCCCTGCCGGCAACCGGTACACCCCGGGCCGCCGCACATCGCCCTGCACGTCCACCACCACCGCGCTATCCGCGGCGTCCTTTGGCGCCGGCGGCACCACCGCGGATACCGCCGTGGACGCCGCATTGGACGCACCGTTGGAAGAAGACGGCCGGTGAACCAGCCAGCCGATGGCGATACCGCTGATCAAAGCCAAACTGCCAAGCGCCCAGGCCGGCCATGCCCTGCGCGTGAGCAGAGGGATGCCGGTTCCGTCCGCCTCCCCTGCCCACCGTGGCAGATCCGAAACCGGGGAAGACAGAGGATCATCCGACGCCGACGGCAAAAGTGCGTCACGGAATGCGGTGTCTTCCTCCGCCCCTGTGTGGCCGGCGACATCTGGACGATGCTTCTCCTGCACCATGGACTCCCCCTTCGCGCCGATCCGCTTCGTCAGCGCGGTTGGGAGTTCCTGTTCGCTACTGTACGGGCTTATGATGATTTTGACAATGGAAATCCGATCTGGCAGCCGACTCGGAACTCGGCTAAGATAAAGGAATCAACGTGCGGAGGTTTTGCTCGTGTTGACGCCGAGCATGGAAGATTACTTGGAGAAGATCTACGAACTGATGAAGGAGAAAGGATATGCGCGGGTGTCGGACATCGCGTCCTCGCTCGACGTGCAGCCTTCATCCGTCACCAAAATGCTGCAAAAGCTGGGCGAGAACGATTACGTCACCTACGAAAAGTACCGCGGCATCGTGTTGACCACCCGCGGCCAGAAGACCGGCAAGCGGATCAAAGAACGCCACCACATGCTGGAGGATTTTCTGCGCATGCTCGGCGTCCAGGAAGACGTCATCCGCCGCGATGTGGAGGGAATTGAACACCACGTCAGTCCCAGCACGCTCGGTGCCCTGCAGGCGCTGGTTCTGTATTTCAGCGAACACCCGGAACAGCTGGCTGTGTTTCAGACATACTTGGCGCGAGTGGGGGAGGACGAGGCGTAACGCCGCCCGCCCCCGCGCCACCTAGTTCTCAGGCGGTTCCACAGCGCCCGCCGTATCCGCGCGCCAGCCGAAACCGTCCGTCTCACTGCGCCATCTCGAACGGAACCTGCCGGGCATCGCCCCACAGTCGTTCCAGGTGGTAAAACTCCCGCTCCTCGGGCCGGAACACGTGCACCACCACATCGCCGAAGTCCAACAACACCCAGCGCGCTTCATCCATCCCCTCCATCCCGCGGCAGGGGACCCCGAGCTGCGCCATTTTGTCCGTCACCGCCCGGGCCACCGCTTCCACCTGGGTGCCTGAGTTGGCTGAACAGATGACGAAGTAATCGGCCACCGGGGTCAGATCGTGAATGTCCAGCACGACGATGTCCTTGGCCTTCTTGTCGGCTGCCGCGGAAGCGGCCTCCAGTGCGATGTGGTCCACCGAATGGGTCATTCGCGTTCCTCCCAATCCTTTGTTTCGTGCGGCGCGAACGACGCACCGCTCCCGTCCGCGCCGAGCACACGCCGCCAGAGATGGTTTCTCGCGCGGACGGTCAGTTCGAAGATCGGCGCACGGCGGGCGATGAGATACGCCAAGGTGGCGTCGAAGGATTCGGCCAGCGCCCGCTCCAAATTCTCCTCCGCCAGCGTGCGCAGCCGGTCCACGCCCGGATAGCGGCGGCCAGGCTCAATGGCGTCGGCCAGGCACAGCACCATTTCAAGGCGTGTCATCCCGACCCGGCCGCTGGTGTGATAGCGGATGGCGTTCCGGATGTCCTCGTCGTCCACCCCGAACCACTCCTTGGCCAGGCCTGCGGCGACGGGACCGTGCAGTACCGCCGGCACGTCGAAGAACGCCGATTCCACCTGAAAACGGCGGGCGGTGTCCACCAACCGCGCCCATTCCCACTCCCGCGCCACATCGTGGATCCAGGCCGCCAGACGCGCTTTCTCCGGATCTGCGCCGTGCCGCAGGGCCAGTCGCTCAGCCGTGCACACGACGCCCTCGGTGTGGCGGAACCGCTCCGGACTCAATTCTCGCCGAATCCGATCGCGGATCCCCGCTTCGTCCACACGTCCACCCCCTCCCATTCGCCGCAGACGAAGGCGCTGTCCTTTTATGCATGTATCTTATTCCAGACACGCAAGACCCGGTCGGGAACCAGGCCACAGACGGGGAGTCTGCGCGCCAACCGCTCGCGCAGGAACGTCGACGAAACGTCGAGAATCGGCATCTCCAGGCGTTGCGCCCGCAGCTCCGGCAACCGCGCCCGGCTGGCCGCATACGTTTCATCAAACGGCCAACCGCTGCGAACAGCGACCCAAAACGGAATCGCGCGCGCCAGTTCCTTCGCCCGTCCCCAGCTGGGCAGCTGCGCCAGACTGTCCGACCCGACGAGGAATGAAAACGACACCCGCGGGTAGAGGGTCTGAAGCACCCGGACCGTGTCCACCGTGTAGGATGGCTTGGGCAGGCTCGCTTCGATGTCACACAGGCGCAGATGCGGATACCCCTCAATCAGCGCGCGAACCATCTCGACCCGCCCACCGTAGTCATCCACCTGTTGCCGTGCCTTGTGCGGCGGGGCCGGAGCCGGCAGCCACCACACTTCGTCCGCTCCCGTCTGTTCCCAGGCCAGCTGGGCCATGGTGAGGTGGCCGACGTGCGGCGGATCGAACGTGCCGCCGAAGAGCACCACCCGGTTCACGGAGACGGCAGCTCGATCTGCGGGTTTTCCTTGTTCCGCCTGTACAGGACCACCGTCCTGCCGATGGACTGTACCCACGATGCACCTGTCTCCTCCACCAGGATGTCCCCGACCTCGTCGCGCTCGAGCGGGCTCGTGTCGAGCACCGAAACCTTGATCAGTTCCTGCGCGTCCAGGACCTCTTCGACCTGTTCGATCACGCCGGCGGTCACCCCAGCCTTTCCCACCTGTACCACGGGTCTCAGGTGATGGGCGAGCGCGCGCAACGCCCGTATCTGTTTTCCGGTCAAGGTTTGACCAGCCATGAGCTCCTCCTTCCGCATCCCCGTTCTCCCCAGGGGCATCGCTCAAGCGCGGGCCACGTCACCCTGTCACCCGCGTCCCACCGCTTCTTCAGCGGCTGCCCGCATCACCGCCCTGGGGGCCGGTGCCCCGAACCAGCGCTCATAAGCCAGAGCGCCCTGTTCGACCAACATCGACAAACCGTCGACGGCCGTAGCCCCCCGGGCGGCCGCCTCCTCCAAGAATCGGGTGCGCAGCGGACGGTACACCGCGTCCTGAACCACCTGACCCGCGCGGAAGCACCGGCCGTCCTCCACCGGAGCGGCCCCCGCTTCGGGCCACATTCCGATGGGCGTGGTCTGCGCCACGAGGTCCGCCTCGGCCACGCAGGCGTGCCGATCCGCCCACGGGCAGGCCTGCACCCGCAGCCGGTCGCCGAACTGGGTGGCCAACGCCTCCGCCCGCTCCAATCTTCGCGCAGCGACAGCCACCCAGGTACCTGGGGCACGCAGCGCCAATGCCGTGAGCACCGCGCGGGCCGCGCCGCCGGCGCCGAGCACCGCCACTCGCTCCGGAAGGCCGGAGAGGTGCGGACGCACACTCTCCCACCAGCCGTCGACATCCGTGTTGTGTCCCCACAGGCGCCCGCCGGGGTCCACCCGGACCGTGTTGACGGCCCCGGCCAGCTGAGCCGTCTCGGTCACCTCGTCGAGCAGGGAAAACACCGCCTGCTTGTGCGGGATGGTCACGTTGAACCCGCCCGCACCCAGCGCCCTCAGCCCTTCGACGGCCGCGGCAATGTGCGCCGGCGCCACCTCGAAGGGCACGTACACCGCCGCCTGGCCCGTGGCCCGAAACGCCGCGTTCATCATCGCGGGCGACGCGGAGTGGCCGACGGGCCAACCCAGGACCCCGTACAACCGCACGCACAACCCCTCCCCGGCAACCTTTGGCCAGCCTGTCCCTCATCACCGGCACTATAGCACAACCGTCGGAAATCGCAAATAAAAAAGCAGCGCCCCGCGGATTTCCCGTGCGCTGCAAAGCCGTGCGCTCACTTGCGAAAGTCCAAGACCGCCCGCAGTTCCCCGCCCTCGATCCGGAGGTTGACGTCGTGCAGATGGTAGTCTGCCAGGTCTGGGTTTTGTGCCCGCGCCTTGCGCACCACGTGTTGCAACCGCCCAATCAGCCCTTCGACCGACAGCGTGCAGGAAGAAGAACGTTCGCTCAATACGGGCAACACAACGTGCTTATTCGTCTCTTCCCCCATTCTGTCACCACCCGAAACCCCAGCCTCCCCGGCATCCGCCGGGAGTCTCAGTTGTTGTACTCTAGGTGTATTCGGGTGGTCCACAGTTCATGCGTGCGGATGGCGGCGCACGGTTTGGCGGGTCACCCCGCCGATCATCCGCTCCCGCACGGTCACCTGGATCCCTTCCGGCGCGAACAGCCGGCCGGCAAGATCACGGCCGAACAGCGTGATCCAGCCGAGGCCCGCCAGGACCACGTCACAACCCTGACGCGGCACTGGCAGATCCGTCCGCGCCCGGCCGTCTCCCCGGTAGCGGCCCGCCCCGACGACGAGCGGGCGCAACTCGCCCAGTCGCGCGCGGCAGTCCGGGCAGGGCACTCGAAGCACTTCCTCATACCGCTCCTCCCCGATGATGTCTGCCCGCTCCAGCTTGGTCCGATGCACCACCAGATCGTTGCTCACATAGACGACGACCGGTTGACGTTCACCTGCCACAAAGTCGAAGCGAGCAAACCCCGCGATCCACAGGGATTGCCGCGGATTGAGTTGATAGACACGCGGCCGGAGCCGGTCCGAAGGCACGGCCCGTTTCAAGCAATCGGGGCACAAACGGTCGATCACGCGCCCCCCGTGCATCAGACCAGGTGTGTCGACGAACGACACGACGCGCCCGGAGGGCAGCGTCCCTTCCATCTCCACCACGCCGAGCGTGGTCCCGGGCATCCGGGATTCGGTGAGCACCGGCTCGGCGCGGCCCGACCGGACCAAGCGGTTCAACAGGGTCGACTTGCCGACGTTTGCCATCCCGACAGCGTACACGCGGTCCTCCCGCCGTTCGTCCAACGCAGCCAGCAGTTGGTCGATCCCGAAACCCGTTCGACCGCTGACGAACCACACCCCGTCACATCGGACCCCGCGCTCCTCGACCAGGCGCCGGACCCAACGGGCCAGTGCGTCGGGGCGTACCTCCGCAGGCAGCAGGTCCACCTTGTTCACCACGGCCCACACCGGGCTTGTCCCCACCAGTTCCGCGAGGCTAGGCACCATCGATCCATTCAGGTCGAACACGTCGAGCACGTAGAGGACCAACCCCGGATGCCGCGCGATGCCCGCGACGGCCAGCCGGTACGCCTCCGGGGACACCACCACCGGGACAAATTCGCCGTAGTGCCGGATGCGAAAACATCGCCGGCACACCGGCTTGTCCCGGTTCAAGGCGCTGGCCGGGACGTATCCGGGCGCCTCCGGAATCTCCGACTGCAGCGGCGCGCCGCAACCGGCGCAGATCATGACCGATCCCTCAGCCAATCCTGTCCGCTCCTCTCTGCCTGGCCCGCTTGTCGCTCCGGCACCCGCAACCCGCGCCGAAGCAGGCGGTTCAGCACGAACCGTTCGGCGATCCGCAGCACCTTCGTCCCCCACCACTCCCGCCGGTGGATGGGCAAGACGAGGATGGTGTAAATGCCGCACCGGTTCCCCCCGCGCACATCGGTGAACAGCTGGTCACCGACCATCACGGTCTGCTCCGGACGCGCGTCGAACCGCCGCATGGCCTCTTGGAACGCCGCGGGTTTCGGCTTACGGGCCGCCGCGATGTGCGGCAGGCCAGATTCCTGCGCGAAGCGCGACACACGTGGCCCGCGATTGTTCGAAACGATACAAAACGAAAATCCCAGCTCCTGCCCGCGCCGGATCCAATCCCGAAGCACATCAGGCACCTGCGGATCGTTCCAGGGCACGAGCGTGTTGTCCAAATCGCACAAAATGAGGCGCCGGCCCTGCCGGTGCAGACGGTTCAGGTCGATGTCGTGCACCGACGCAACGTACTCGTCCGGCATCCAGCGCTCCCAAAAACTCGGCATACCGTCTCTCCGTCCCCGCCCAAGTATCCCCCATACGGTGCGGCCTTTCGCGGACGCCCGACGCAACGCATGACAGCCGCTGCCGTGATCCCCAATGTAGCACACCGGGGCAAGGCAGGCAAAATCATGACAACCCTTTCCCGCTGCGCAGCTGGGCGTACAGTTTGTTCAGAGCCTTGCGCTCGATGCGCGACACGTACGACCGGGAAATCCCCATTTCGGCGGCAATTTCGCGTTGTGTCCGCTCCTCCCCGTCGAGGATGCCGAACCGTTTGCACAACACCTCCCGCTCGCGCTCTGGCAACAGGGGAAGGTGCTCGAAAACCTTCTGCTTTTCCCACGACAGGTCGACCTCATTGATCACGTCGTCCGGGTCCGACCCGAGCAGGTCCGCCAAAGTCATCTCGTTTCCATCCTTGTCGACGCCGATGGGATCGTGCAGGGACGCGTCCCTGCGGTGGCGTTTCGTACTCCTCAAGTACATGAGGATCTCGTTGTGGATGCACCGGGCCGCGAAGGTGGCCAGCTTGGTCCCGCGGTCCAGCGTATAGCTCTCCACCGCCTTGATGAGACCGATGGTGCCGATGGAGATGAGATCGTCCATATCCTCGCCAGAGCTCTCAAATTTCTTGGCCAAGTGGGCGACCAACCGCAGGTTGTGCTCAATCAAGGTGTTGCGGGCGTTCTGGTCACCGGCCTGCATTCTGCGGATGCACTCCGCCTCCTCCTCGGCCGAGAGCGGTTGGGGAAAAGAGTGATTCTTGACATAGGAGACGAATACGGAGACGTCCTTCAAGACCAAAGCCAACAGGGTGAACAATCCGGTCATGCGCATCGCCCCCCGTCATTCGCCACTCTCCATACGTATGACGGGGGCGGAGGATTCTGCCTGTCCGGTTCAGGGTCAGGCCGCGCCCGGTGCGCGCCTGTCATACCGGCGATGTGCACGGCATCGCAATTCACCGCGGTCGAGGGCGGCTGACTGCGGCGGTCACTTGTTCCGCCCTTCCTTGCGATCTTGCCGCTCTCCCGCCCCACCTCCGGCACGATCCCGCCGCTGGTTGAGAACCCAGGTCACGCTCCGGATGTGGTACGTCGGATAGTGCACGTAGTCCTTCATCTCGTGGAGAATCGTGACCACGCCGGGCCGAAGCTCAATCAAGACGCCCTGCAATGCGTTCGGTCCGCCGTGGTTGACCCGCACCAGACGGTGCCGGAGCTTGCCCAGCAGGTCCTCAAAATTCGCCGCCTCCACCAGTGGCGGGTGCTCCTCAACGGCTGGGGGTTCGTTCTCTTCGGCCGCCGACCGCGTCATCTGCACTTCTGGAATCACCGACTCCGAGATGGTCTTGATGTGGTGACCGTTGACGTACACCACGCCCTCTTCGGCCGTTTCCAATGCGATACAGTCCTCCATGATGGCAACCAGCTTCCCTACGAGTCTGTCCGGTCCGCCTCGTTCCAGCTGAATGGTTTTCCCGATGGAGTCCTGCATGAAGCTGAAGTCCATGTTATGACCTCCTCAAATGTCATGCTCTGTAACAGACCCGCGCATGGTGATCCGGCACGACCACTCCTGTCGCAACCAACTACGCGTGGGTGGTCTCCGCGACGGCCTGCCAGTCGATGTCCTCCTGGCGTGAGAAGGATTTCACGTGATGCATAGGAATTCGAACCAACTCGTGTGGGGACACCACGAGTTCGACAAACGTGTCGTGCACCGCACGGACAATGCCGTACATCTCGTCTGGGCCGCCACGGCCGACCTTCACCAGCCTCCCTGTCTCGTGCCTCAGCGCATCCGCGAATCGAGTCGCCGCTGGAAGCACGGCCTTCTGTCGGTTGACCCACTCGGAAAACTCCGTTCGCACCACGACATCCAGGGGTCGAACGAGATGGATGTGGCGAATAGGAATATACACCAGCCCCTCGGGGATCACGCTGGCGACAACGTAATCCGCCCGGACGTCCAACAGATAGGCGGAGTAGGGATCCGGCCCCCCTCCGTCCAATTGCACGACCGACCCGGCCCAGCTTTGCAACGCTGCGCACAGGGTGTCCGGGACCAACGCAGGATCCACGGGTCCGCTGACCGCGTCCGTCTGCGGCTGCCTGACCGCCGGCGTTGCTTCGCTGAGGCGTAATTGCTTGACGTGCTCCAGTGGAATCAGCGCCGTCCCGGTCACCGAATCGTCGATGAGCAAGAAGTCCTCCCCCACTTTCCGGACGACACCGGAGCAACGCTTGTGCGGGCTGTACTCCGCCACCACCGGTAGATTCAACAGGTCGTCGTGTGTCACGGTCTTCGTCACCTCCCCTGCAACCACACGCACAGTACACGGTATTCCCGGGACGTTTGTACGTGTTTGGGCCATCGCCTGGGAACCGTCAAGACAGCAACCACCCGCCCCAGCCGTACAATGCCAGGAGCGATACGAGCAGGCTGGGAGGAATGACAACCCAGGACACGCGCATGTAGTCCGCCCAGAACATTGGCCCAGGTAGGCCAGTTTCAGCCATTGCCGCTCTTGCGGATACCCTGGCCCCTCTTTCTGCCACCGCGCTTGCCCCTGGTTTTATGAGTGGCTCCCCGTCCGCCCAGCCCCCACATCCGTTGCAGTTCCTGCAGGACGACCTGCCGGACCAACGCCTGCAGCCGAATTTGCCGCTGATTCGCCATCCCCGTTCCTCCTACATACAATTTGGTACCACCCTATGTCGGCGGAGCGCGGGCTGAAATAGGCACGTGCGATGACCGGGGCACCGGCGAGGAGGGCGATACGGGTGGACATTCCCATACGACAGATTGAGGTTCGGCCGACGGACCTGAGGCGGCTGGAGGCACACGCCGACCGGGCGGTGTTTGTGGACGGCGTCCTCCACCGCAACGGGCGCGCCGAATCGGTGCGCTTTGGATACCGTGGCAATCGAACGCGTCAGTCACCCAAAAAATCTTTTGAAATTCGGAGGCGTGGCGGAACGTTGCACCTGAACGCGGAATACGACGATCCCACCATGCTCCGCAATGCACTCTCCCTTTGGTTTTTTCGACAAATTGGTGTCCCCAGTCCGTGGACCCAACACTGCCGCCTCCTCATGAACGGGCAGGACCTCGGGGTGTACCTCGAAATTGAGGGGGTGGATCAAGCTTTTTTCCGACGGCGCCGGTTGGGGTGCCGCAGTTTGTTCTACGCGGTCAACCACGACGCCGACTTCAGCCTGGTGACAGGTGCGCGTGCCGTCCTGAAGGCCTCCCTGTTTGATGGGTACGAGCGTGTGCTGGGCAACCGCGAAGACCAGAAACGATTCGAGCGGTTTATCTTCCATTTGAACACCCTGCGGGACGAGGCACTCAGGCGCCACTTGGCGGAACGGATCGACACACGGCTCTATCTGCGGTGGCTCGCCGGAGCGGTCTGCACCGGCAATGCGGATGGTCTCACGCAAAATTACGCGGTGTATGAATCCACCCACGACGGTCGATACCGGTTCGTGCCGTGGGACTATGAGGGGACGTGGGGGCGAAACTGTTTTGGCCAACTGTGTCCGGTGGACACCGTCGGCGCGTTCGGTGAAAACGTGCTCACAACCAAAGTGCTTGGCTTGCCCAATGCCCGTCGTGCCTACCGCCAACTGATTCGGCATCTTGCGTCAACCGTGTTCACAGAAGAATACTTGGTGCCTGTGGTTCATGACTGGATGCGGCGCATCGGGCCGGCCGTGTTGGCGGACAGTACCCGGCGGCGTGCTGCAGATGGGTGGGCCAGCGAGTTCACGGTCATCTACGAGTACATTCGAGAGCGCCGCAAATTTCTATTGAATGCCATGGACGAAGACGAGGGGCGCAGCGGGACGGGGTAGCCGAATCTCCAGTCCTATCGATTTGTGGAAAGCGCCCCGTCGGCGCTCGTTCCCTACAGAAAATTCCGCCTTGCGGAGGCGGAACACAGGGGGGCACAAGGGGCGAGTTGGGAAAGGTGCGGCACCGCCAAGATGTTGGCAGCCCCGATGGCGGCCGCCGCACCGAATGGTGAAAACACCTACGCTCTCGGGTGAACCCATGACGGCCCCCCCGTGCGAGATGGACGTGCCGTCGCGACGCGGGCCTGCGCCGTGGAATCCCCAGACCCAACACCGGCGTTTGATGCTTCGGCCAGTTTTTTCGAAACAGATCGGGACGCTCGGTGCCTGGCGTGGTCGTTGGACCGCCTGCCGAACAGGGTGGGCCTGGCTGCCGAGGATGACATGGGGCGGGCCAACTCAAGCGCTTTGGCGTCTGCCGAATGCGTCTCGTCACCAGAACGCTCTCCGCCTGACAATCCTTGGACGGGACGGTCTCCCTTGTTTTCGCTGGCGCCTTCGTTCTCCGTTGATCCACCACCAGTGGCGCGCGCGTGGACACCGTCCGCTTCGTCTCCTCCCAGGGTCGATCCGCTGTCGCCCCCGTCCCTTCGATGTGTGTCCTCCGCGTCCTTTGTGGAACCGTCGTCATCCCCACCGGGAGATCCTTGCCCACCTTTCGCCGCCTTCAGCTCGTAGACAGGCGAGACGTTTACAATCTGCGCGATGGGGTAATAGATCAGTTCTGTTGAACTGAGCACCAAACAGATCGTGTCCTTGTTGACCTGAGCCAAGACACCTTGGTGCGCTCCTTCGCCCAGCTCAATCCGCAGCGGCTGCATCCATAAGGCCGCCAGCACGTCTGCGAACGACGCCGCAAACGTGATACCGGGCAAGTCCATCGGCTTCGGAAGCTCTGTGATGTCCGTGGTCACGGACTTGATATGTGTGAACGGATAGTGAACAATCCGCCCGTCCGCTGTAAGCAGGGACGCGTAGTCCGACTGGACGTTGACCAGCCAGCCGGTCAGCCCGACATCGTTGTGCTGTTCGACGCGAATGCGCTTGCCCAAGAGAGGCTCTAACAGGTGTTGCATCGGTGAAACCCTCTCTCCGTAAATGTCGTCTTCACAGTCACTTGCCGCGCCCTTCCTTGCGGTGTACGCGTTCCCTGGAGGCGTCGCCGTCTGCGCGTTCACGCTTCTGGTTCAGAATCCAAGTCACGCTCCGGATATGGTACGTCGGGTAGTGCACGTAGTCCTTCATATCGTGGAGAATGGTCACCACCCCAGGCCGAAGTTCAATCAACACCCCCTGAAGCGCGTTCGGTCCACCGTGATTGATGCGTATCAGGCGATGCCGAAGTTTACCCAGCAAGTCTTCAAAATCGTCCGCCTCCACAAGAGGGGGATACTCCTCTTCGAGGACCGGGACGTCAGCTGCTTGCTGCACCTCCGGAATCACGGACTCGGAAATGGTCTTGATGTGCTGGCCGTTCACGTAGACCACACCGTGTTCGGCTGTCTCCAGCGCAAGGCAGTCTCCCATGATGGCTGCCAACTTCCCGACGAGCTTATCCGGACCGTCTCGCTCCAGCTGAATCGTCTTACCAATGGCGTCCTCCATGAAACTGAAATCCATATTCTTACCTCCTCGAATGTACACTCGGTTGAGACACGTCGAGATCTCCAATGCATCGTTGACCGTGCCGGCCGTGCCGAACACTCATCCGCCCTTATCCGTGCGGTTGCACAAGCGACTTCGCCCAGCTCGGCGACAAGGCGCACAGGGTGCCAGGGAGAGACACAGGCACGGCAGGCGCGTTTGCCACAACGTGTGGAAAGTTCAGCAAGCCCCCGCGTGTCACGATCTGGGTCACCTCCCTTGCAACTACAGGCTCAGTTCACGTTAGTTCAAGTTATTCTGAGTACGTTTGTACTTGTGTTGGGCGATCGCCCGTCGTCCGCCGCTTCAGCGCGTCCAGGCTACCATCGATACCAGCACAGGTGCATGTCACAGTAAAAACCCAACCTGCAAGAAAAAACCGTGGACATCGCTGTCCACGGCATGACATGCACTGCGCCTGTCACCTGGGTAGAGACGATTTGAACCGTCGCCGGACGGCCGCCCCCAACTTCGCCCGCGGCACGGCTCCACGCCTGAGCTTTCCGCGCGCTGGTGAGGTGTTCGAGCGCTTACCATCCCGAACTTTGCCATGATTCCGGGGTGCACCGCCGCCTGCGCCTGCACGGGGGATTCCAGTACCTGCCACACGTCGAGTCAGCACTCGCGGCTCGGCGGACGACCTCCGGTCTTTCGGTTGGATAGCTGCCCGTCCATTCCCGTCCTTGCGCCGTCGATTTCGCTCCAGTGCGACCGCTTGCCAGCTATCCCACTCCTCTTTCTCCCACGGATCGACTGCGACGTCCTCGAGCTCCGCGTCGTCCGGTTCGGCATCACCTGGAACCCACGCGTGATGCGCCCACTCCTTGTGACTCCACTCGCCCTGCCACCAGTACCGCCTTGCCTGACCCGGTTCCCGGGCAGGTTCGGTCCATTCCGTCCGGCTAAGGTCCTGGTCCGCCTCGGCGTCCCGATTCCCGGTGTCCGGTTCATTGCCATGCACCGCCCCGCCCGCCTGCGTCTCTGTGCGCGTCAGCGCCTCGCGCGCACCGACTGGCTGCGCCCACTCGGACGACACCCTCGTCCCAGATTCCCGTTGCTCCCCGTCCCAGGCCGCGCCGCTCAAACCCGTCTCATCTTGCTCGTTGAAGTTCGATTTGATCTTGTCGAACTCGTCCGTGCGCCGCTCGTTTTTCTTCCCTTTGCTCGACCCAGGATCGCGCGCGTGTTTCTTGCGGAATGAACGCGGGGGCGCGAATGGACGCCGCGGATCGCCTGAACGACGCTGCCGTTTGCGTGCCACACGGGCGTGGTCTCCATCGCGTTTTGCTTGGTGCTCCGAATCTTCTGCAACTTGTTGGGACGACGCGGGTTCCGGATCCGGCACGACCAAGCTGACGCTCTTGATATGCTGAATCGGGAAGGTGACAAATTCAGTCGTCCCGTGAACGACCTTGATCCAGTCGTCCCCTTGGTCAATGACGACGCCCACCAGCTTGTTTGGACCTCCCGCGTTCACTTGCACAAGTTTCAAATAACACTTTGACAACAGGTCTCGAAAATCATTCGCTTCCAACGCGGGTACGGAGTACTCCGCCAGTTCCACCTCGGGTACGCCCGGGACATCTTCCTTGACCGCCATGGCCAGCGTCTGGATGTGTTCCACCTTGACAGACACGACGCGCCCAGAATCGGTCCGCACCGTGATGAAATCCCGGCCGACCGCGACGAGAGTCCCCGACAATTCGTCTGGACCCCCGCGTTCGAGTTGTATGTTCTTTCCCACCCAATCGCTCAAAAATGAAAGATCCACAGAAATTCCCCTCGTGTCGGTGGACATAGGCACCCTCCCAGCAGAATCGGCGTATTGTGGTCGTGAGCATTGAGAATGATGGTGTTGCCCCGTGCGTGATCGTGAAGGAACGAGAACCGGTGTCCTGGAGGCCAGAGGGTCTCACCCCTTCGGGGGGACACGGGCACTCTCCCGGGCCACGTGACATGGGACATGGATAGGAACACAACCCTTGGACTTACGGTATTCTCGGCAGACGTGAGTGGTGTCAAAGGGGATCTGGGTCGGGCACGAAATTGGTGATCCGGCCTACAGGCGATTGTCCAGAAATCCGACACAAACCCATCCTGCGCCGGTCCATTGCCTTCCCTCCTCCCCGGTACGCATAAAAAAACCCATCGGCTGAACACCGACAGGTCAGATGCTTTCCATTCACCGTTTGCCGCCATCCTTGCGCTTTCCGTCACTCTTTTGCTTGCCATCACTCTTGTGCTTTCCGTCACTCTTATGCTTGCCGTCACTCCTGTGCTTGCCATCGCTCTTGTGCTTTCCGTCACTCTTTTGCTTGCCGTCACTCCTGTGCTTGCCATCGCTCTTGTGCTTTCCGTCACTCTTTTGCTTGCCGTCACTCCTGTGCTTGCCATCACTCCTGTGCTTGCCGTCGCTCTTTTGCTTGCTACCGTCCCTTTCGGAAACCCCCACCTGCTGCAGTTCCTGGCGGACAATCTTCCGGATCAGCTCCTGGAGCTGGGCCTGCCGCTGGTTCCCCATCGCAATCTCTCCTTCAAACCGTGTGGTAACACAGTATGTTGGGGATACCCAGGATGAATAGGCAGACGCGGTGACCCGGCCCGTTGAAAGTCCGTCGAGAAGGGAGGGCAACCTGAAGTCCGTGGCACGAGATCGCCTGTGGCATGGGCGAGGTGTACTTTGCCCATGGCCCATCCGGAGTCGGACCTGCACACGTGCGGCCTGTGCAGAGGGAGCCACAAAAAAACAGCGCCTATTCGGCGCTGCCGGATGCCCGCCCGACGCGGACCGGTATGGGATCCGCTTCCGCGTGAACAGGCTGCTTCAGGCTCAGGAGCAGGGTCTCCAACTCGTACAGTTTGCCCTCGATACGGTGCAGGTGGCTCTGCATATCGTCGATTTCCTGCTCAGCCTTGTAGTTGATGGCGAAGTCGATGATGGATTCGTGCTTGTCGCGCGCCGCCTGGCGGTTCTGGCTCATCATGATGATGGGCGCCTGAAACGCCGCGATGAACGACAACACCACGTTGAGCAGGCTGAACGGCGGGTTGTCGAAATGCCACGTGAAACTGACCGTGTTCCACACAATCCACAGGAGCAGAAAGACGGCGAAACTGATGATGAACACCCAGCTGCCGCCGAACTTCGCGATCCGATCCGCGAGGCGGTCCGCCCACGTGGTCTTGCGCAGGTATTCCTCGTCGAGATGCGCCATGATCCGGCTCTCGTAATGGTTGACCAAACGGTCGATCCGCTTGACGTCGTCCTCGTTGATGGGAATGTCGAAGCCTTCCAGGCGGACGCCGTTGTGATCGAGATCCTGCGGCTTGACGTAATAGTTCTTCTTGCCCACGTTGATCAACTCCCCTTCCCGGGAGAGTTGACAGACCCTCACCAGGCCCGCGCGGGCGCCCTCGATGCGCACAGCCGCCCATCGCTCCCGCCGGACTCAGGCAGAGCCGTCCCTCTCCCCGTATTCAGTTCCGGACTAGGACTGTTGACAGACGAACTGTCCATCGAGTCATTTCACTCCTTTGGGAGCCGCTTTTCGCGACTCCAGCCCCTTACCATCATACTGTCGATCTCGCTGCTTGGCAACGGATTTGTGCGGACGCCCTGCCCGGTTTCCGGCCCCGTGCCGCGCCCACCGCCCCGGCCGCGCCTCTCGGATCAAAGCGGGCATAGGCGCGCAGCAGGTCCGAGGTGAGCCCGAATACCTGGCGGTGCGCCCGCGCCGACCGCTCCCCCGCGACCATGACGCAGAAGGCGACGCGCGGCGCCGACGCCGGGGCGAATCCGGCGATCCAGGCGTTGACGCGCCCATCTGCCCGCTCCGCGGTGCCTGTCTTCACTGCACTCACCACGGGGAGCCCCGCCAACGCATGAGCCGTCCCGGCGGGGGACGCCACCGCCTGCCGCATGGCGTCCGCCAGCCAGGCAGCCGTATACGGTGTCAACACCCGCTCGTCGGCCCCGCCCGGAAACACCGCCAGCGTCCGGCTCCCGCGCTCGGCGTCGAGCACCAGTCGCACCGGCCGCCACCGGCCCCCAGCGGCGATGGTGCGAGCCAAATTCGCCGCCTCCAGCGGCGTCAGGCGCACGTCCTGCTGTCCGATGGCCGTGTTGGCCATCCGCCCGTTGTCGTCACCACCCCCGCGAACACCCGGCCGCCCTCGGCCTCCGCCAATACGTGGCCGCCCGACCACGTCTGCAGCTGTGGTTCCGCCAAGTGCAAGCGCCGCCCCATCTCCTCGAGGCCCGGTCTGCCCACGCGCACACCCACGTCGGCGAACACCGCGTCACACGATTCCGCCAGCGCTTGGGTCAGGGTCTGGATCCCGTGCACGCGCCAGCAGCGCATATGCACGCCAGGGATGTCGGCCTCGCCGCGGCAGACGAACCTCGTCCCCCCGCGGAACCGGAACGATTCCAGCGCCGCGGCGGCGGTCACTAGCTTGAACACGGAACCGGGAGTGTACGCCCGTACGGCTGTGATGCCCCCGTCCCGGCTCCGGCTGGCCACGGCGAGCGCCTCCCCGGAGGGGATGTCGAGCACGACGACCGCCCCTTCCGCCACCCCGTATCCCGCCAGCGCCGCCTCCGCGGCGCGCTGCCATGCGGGATCGAGCGTGGTCCGCACGTCCAGGCCCGGCTCGGGCGTGAGCCGGTACACCAAGCCCTGCGGTCGCCCACCGGCGTCCTTGAGGACACCCACATGTCCCGCACGCCGGCTCGCCAGCACCCGGTCGAACCGGTGCTGCAGGCCGGACCTGCCCTGCTCCTGGACCGGGCGATCCGGATCCGGCCAGCGGTCCGGCAGGCCCACCGAACCAAACAATGGATCCGACCCGTTCCGCTCGGGCAGGCCGTTGCGGTACAGGATGCGGCCGCGCCCGTCCTCGGTCTCTACCGTCCGCAGGTGTTCCGCCTGAGCCCGCAGGCGGACACCCGGTCCCGTACGACCTGCCGGTCCCCAATCCGGGAGGACGGACAACACGAACAGCCGTCCAGTGAGGACGGCTGTCAGCACGCCATAGAAAGCCATGAGCCACCACAACCGCCTGCGCACGGGTCCACCGCACCCCTCCCGATCCGCATCATCTGGAGGGTGCCCCGAACCCGGGCGCGTTATGCACACTCGCCACCACCGAATACCGGCCATCGGCGTCCCGGGCCCGACCGCCTCCCGACGCAGACGGCCCCCCGTGCCGGGCGCGCTCACGAATGCGCCTTCAGATTCGCTCGGCTGACGGCCTCGTTGTGCAGCTGCTCCGCGTAGGTCGTCGCGAAGAAGTGCTCTCCGCTCCCGTCGTTTTTCACGACATAGTACAGATACGACGTGTGCACCGGATGCAACGCTGCCTCGATGGACGCCAGACCCGGATTGGCAATCGGCCCCGGCGGCAGGCCCGCATACCGGTAGGTGTTGTACGGATCGTCCACCTGCAAGTCCTTGTCGGTCAAGACGTCCCGGTGCCCCAGGACGTACTCCACCGTCGCGTCGATCTGCAGCTTCATCGGTGGGTTGTGGTGCAACCGGTTTTCGATCACGCTGGCGATCAGCGGCCGCTCCTTGTCGACCCGTGCTTCTCGCTCGATCATCGAGGCCTCCGTCAAGACCTGGTGTAAGCTCTTCCCCTCCGCCTTGGCCGTGGCCCGCATCTCGGGCGTAACTCGTGCGTCGAATGTCCGCAACATCTCCGCCACCACGTCATGGGCCTTTTCGCCGCGGGTGAACTGGTACGTGTCCGGGAACAGATAGCCCTCCAGCCGCCACTTGATCTTGGCGTCCGCGGGGATGGCCTTGACGAAGTCGAACGGGTAGTCGTCATGCTGGACCGCGTCGAGGAAAGCCTGGCGATTGCACACGCCCGCCGCCTGCAACCGGTCTGCGATCTGCGTCACCGTGAATCCCTCCGGCACGGTGACGGTGACCGTGTCCGACACCACTTCTCCGCCGACCAAGCGCGCCAGCACCTCCGACAACGGCAGGCCGCGCGCGATCCGGTAGTGGCCCGCCTGAACGCGCCCGGCCTGCCCGCTCGAGATCGCGTACAGGCGGAACAGACTGGCGCTGCGGATGCATCCGGCCGATGCCAGATCGTCCGCCACCTCCGCCAACGGCTCACCGGGCCGAATGGTGATGTCCGCCGTGCCCGTTCCCGGAGCGGGCCTCGATGCTTTCCACACCCAGGCCCCTGCCGCTGCGGCCGCGAGGACCAAGAAACACGCTGTGGCGAGGAGGCCTCGCCACAGCCAACGCCTGGAATGCGGTGCGGACTGCATCGGGGTCTGTTCGTTCAATCCGTTCCTCCTCGCTTCTGCGTGTGGCTGCGCTTCCAGTCGAGATATCCTTGCAGGAGCACCGTCGCCGCAACGGAATCGATCACTTGCTTGCGCCGGCGGCGGCTCACGTCGGCGGCGATGAGCATCCGCTCGGCCGCCACCGTCGTCAACCGCTCGTCGTACAACACCACAGGCAATCCGGTTTCCTCCCTGAGCCGCTCGGCGAATGCCTCACACTGCGCCGCCCGATCGCCGGCGGAACCGTTCATATGGCGGGGATAACCGACGACGATCTCCTCCACGCCGTGCTCGCGCGCCATCTCCCGGATCGCTCGCGCCGCCTGGTCATCGCTCTCTCGCACGAGGACGGTCAGGCTCTGCGCCAAAAGACCTGTCGGATCGCTGATGGCCAGCCCAATCCGCGCCGAACCGTAGTCAACGCCCAGGGTTCTCATACTTGTGGTGCTCCGCGTACGAGCGCACCAGCTCCTCAATCAACTCGTCGCGTTCGATGCGGCGGATGGTGTTGCGCGCGTCGAGGTGATTGGTGATGTACGCCGGATCCCCGGAGATGAGGTATCCCGCGATTTGATAGACCGGGTTGTAGCCCTTCTCCGCCAGGGCCCGGTAGGCCAACTGAAACGCCCGCCTGGCCTCCTCGTTCTCGGGTTTGGGCGAGAACCGCATGGTCTGTTCGAATTCCACGTCTGTCACCTCGCTCCACCGTGGGCTTCGCGGTGATGCTAGACACTATTTCGCCTCGGTCGGCAAGATTCCTGCGCCCTGGCGGACAATTTCCGCCACTTTCGCGATGGCCCCCGGCAGTTTGTCGGCGTCGCGGCCACCCGCCTGCGCCAGGTCCGGACGGCCGCCGCCGCCGCCCCCGGTGAGTTGGGCCACCTGCTTGACGATCTGACCTGCGTGCAGTTTTCTCTGTTGGAGATCCTTCGATACGGCGGCCACCAGCTGCACCTTGCCGCCGCCGGCCGTCCCGAGCACCACCACGTGGCTCGGCAGGCGTTCACGCAGCTCATCGACGATGATGCGCAGCCCGTCCATGTCCGTGTCCGGCACGATGGCCGCCACCACCGGGATACCGTCGACATCCTGCACCTGCTCCGCCAGCTGCGCCGCCACGCCGCGGCTGAGGCGGGCCTTTGCCGACTCCAGCTCGCGCTCCAGTTGGCGCGTCTCCTCCAGGGCCCGCTCGACCCGGTTCACCAGTTCACCTGCGGGCACCTTGTAGAGGTCCGCCACCCGTTCGATGAGCGCTTCCCGTTCGCGCACGTATTGGTACGCCCAGCGCCCGGTCACCGCCTCGATGCGGCGCACCCCCGAACCGATGCCGGTTTCCGACACGATCTGAAATAGCCCGATGATCCCCGTGCGTGGCACGTGGCAGCCGCCGCACAGTTCGATGCTGTACTCCCCGGCCTTGACCACGCGCACCCGCTTGCCGTACTTCTCACCGAACAGCGCCATCGCGCCCATCGCCTTGGCGTCCTCCAGGTCGGTCTCGAAGATCTCCACCACGTCGTCCCGCCAGATGGCGTCGTTGACGCGCCGCTCCACCTCCATCAGCTCCTCGCGCGTCAGCGGCCCGAAGTGGGAGAAGTCGAAGCGCAGCCTGGTGTCGGCCACCAGCGATCCCGCCTGGGCGACGTGATCGCCCAACACCTCGCGCAGGGCCTTGTGCAACAGGTGGGTGGCGGTGTGGTTCTTGATCACGTCTTTCCGCCATGCCTCGTCCACCTGCGCCCGCACCCGCTGTCCGACGGTCAGCCTGCCGCGCACGACGCGCACACGGTGCAGGTGTTGGCCGTGGGGCGCCTTCTTGACGTCGAGGACCTCCACCTCCACGCCGTCTCCGACGATGCGTCCGCGGTCCGCCAATTGGCCGCCACTCTCGGCGTAAAAGGGGGTGACGTCGAGCAGAAGGTCCGCTTCCTCCCCTTCGCCGACCGCCTCCACTGCGTCCGGCCCCTGGACGAGGGCGATGACGCGGCTGTCCGTCACAAGCTGATCGTAGCCGACGAAGCGGCTCTCCACCGTCAGCGTCTCCAGGACGCCGCGTTCGCTGTTCATGCCCTCCGCCGTCTGGCGCGCGGCCCGGGCCCGCTCGCGCTGGGCGTCGAGCTCGCGCTGGAAACCGTCGCGATCGACCGAGATCCCGTGCTCACGGGCGATCTCTTCGGTCAGGTCAATCGGAAAACCGAACGTGTCGTACAGCCGGAAAGCGTCCTCCCCGGAGAGCACCCGATCCCCCTGCGCGGCCAACCGCTCCAAGGTCGCCTGGAGCAGCGCCTCGCCTTCAGACAGCGTCTCGAGAAACCGCTCCTCCTCCGTGCGCACGACGCGTTGGATGAACTCGAGCTTCTCCACCACCTCCGGATACTCGGTCCCCATCACCTTGGCGACCGCCGGCGCCAGCTCGTGCAAGAACGGCCGCTCCACGCCGAGCTTGCGGCCGCTGCGCACCGCACGCCGCAGCAATCGGCGGATGATGTAGCTGCGCCCCTCGTTGCCGGGCAGGACCCCGTCGCCGACGGCGAACACGACCGTCCGCAGGTGGTCGGCGATGATCTTGAAGTGTACATCGCGCCCCGCGTCCTCCCCGTAGGGCACGCCTGCGACGCGCTCGGCCTCGGCGATGATGGTTCGGAACAGGTCGGTCTCGAAGTTGTTCGGCACACCCTGCAGGACCGAGGCGATCCGCTCCAGGCCCATGCCGGTGTCGATGTTCTTCTTCGGCAGCGGCGTGTAGGAACCGTCCAGCTCCTTGTTGAACTGGGTGAACACCAGGTTCCAGATTTCGAGGAACCGGTCGCAATCGCAGCCCGGCTTACAGTCGGGCGATCCGCACCCGAACTCGCGTCCGCGGTCGTAATAGATCTCCGAACAGGGCCCGCACGGCCCCTCGCCGATCTCCCAGAAGTTATCCTCGTCCCCGAGCACGATGCGCTCCTTGGGCAGGCCGATCTCCTGGTGCCAGATGTCGTACGCCTCCTGGTCCTCGTGATGCACCGTCGCGTACAGTCGATCCGGTTCCAATTCGAGCACCTCGGTCAGGTACCCCCATGCCCAGCGGATGGCGTCTCGCTTGAAGTAATCGCCGAACGAGAAGTTTCCGAGCATCTCGAACATCGTCTGGTGCCGGGCCGTGTAGCCGACGTTCTCGATGTCGTTGGTGCGGATGCACTTCTGTACGCTGACGATGCGCGGGCGCTCCGGGATCTCGCGCCCGTCGAAGTACGGCTTCAGCGGTGCCATCCCGGCGTTGATCCAGAGCAGTGTCGGGTCGTCGTGCGGCACCAGGCTGGCGCTCGGGAACACCAGGTGTCCCCGGTCCGCGAAGTACGATTTAAACGAATCCCGGATCTCTTGCGCAGACAGTCGTTTCATCCCATGTCCCTCCCATGCGTGGGTGCTTCACTCCGTTTGTGCTGCGCAAGACACTTCGTGAAACACCCACGCAGTACAAACGGAGATTCGCAGCGTCCCTGCTTCGGTGTTGCGTGAAACGCCCTTGCAGATCGCCAAAACGCCTCTCGTCCCGACAGGGACGAGAGGCGTATCTCGCGGTACCACCCTGATTACAACCCGGCGGGGCAGCATGCCCGATGCGGGTTGTCCCTCTGCTTCGCTGTAACGGGCGAAACCCGTCGTGTCGCGCGCTTGAGGCTGGCTTCAGCTTGTCGATGGGAGCGCCTCGCAGCCAAAGGGCACCCTCTCTGGGCCATCGGGGGCAAGCCTACTCGTTCCTCGCATCGCTTTCCGGTATTGCCCCGTATTCTAAAAGAACCGGCGCGGCTTGTCAAACGCAGCGGCGCGTTCGGCAGCGGTCCCAGACCACCTCGTCTCATGGCCGGCGGAACAGCGCGCGCACCCCGGTGTAGATCACCTTCGCCACGGCCAACAAGGGCACCGCGCACACCAGGCCGAGCACCCCGCCCACCTCACCACCGA
This sequence comes from Alicyclobacillus macrosporangiidus CPP55, assembly GCF_000702485.1. GTDB lineage: Bacteria > Bacillota > Bacilli > Alicyclobacillales > Alicyclobacillaceae > Alicyclobacillus_H > Alicyclobacillus_H macrosporangiidus_B. The sequence continues at coordinate 1,003,650 of NZ_JNIL01000001.1, forward strand.
TGAGCACCGCAGCGACGATGGCCATCGGGTGCAGATCCAGGGTGCGCCCCATGATCTGCGGCTGAATCAGGTTGCCTTCCAACTGTTGCACGATCGCGTTGACCACCAGGACCTTCAGCGCCAATTGCGGGCTGACCGTCAACGCCAGGAGGATGGCCGGCGCCGCCCCGATGAACGGGCCGAGGTACGGAATGAGGTCCATCACCGCAAGGAAGAGAGCCAAGAGCAGAGCGTACGGCATGCCGACGACCAGGTAGCCGGCGTACGTCAGCACCCCCACGGCCGCCATCACCAACATCTGCCCGCGCACGTAGCGACCGAGGGTGGTGTCGATGTCCATCAGGATTTCGCGCGCCTCGTCCCGGTACTGTGGCGGAAACAGGTGCAACAGCGCGCGTCCCAGGGCGCGCCCGTCTTTGAGCATGTAGAAGACGAGAAACGGCACGACGAACGCCATGAACACCGCACCCACCGTGGATGTCAACATGGACACCGCGCGGGTGACGTAGCGGGTGAGATTCTGCTCAGCCTGCGCCAACGCGGTCTCGACGCCGCGGCGCAGCGCGTCGGGGAGGTACTGCCGGCGCGAGGCGATGCCGTCGATCCAGCCGTCCGCCTGCCGGATCATGTCCGGCAAGTGTTGGCCGAGCTGCGTCAGCTGGCGGGAGACCACCGGGATGGCCTGCAGGATGACGACGACGGCCAGCACAGCGAACATCAGGTAGATGATGAGGATGGCGATCCCGCGCGGCACCCGGCGCCGGACCAGCAGTTCGACTACCGGCTGCAGCAGATACGTGACCACCATCGCGGCGAGAAACGGAATGGCGACGACCTTCAGGATCGTCCACAGGTCGTGCAGGAAGCCGCGCAATTGGGCGATCAGCCAGAGGCACGCGAGGGTCGCCAGCACGGACAACACCGTGCGCAGATACTTCGTGGACGCATCCACGCCCCTCCCCCCCTTTTGGCGGCGTGTCCATTCACAGCCAGTATATGCAGTTGTCCCGGCGGACATTTGCCTATGCGGCCGCAAAGCCCGTATACTGGCACCGTAACGGGACGCGCCCTACGGGCGCAGAGGGGGAAGCCGGGCATGCCGTACCTCGCCGTGGCCATCGGAGGCTTTTTGGGTGCCATCGCACGCTACCTCGTCAGCGAGTGGGTGGGTACCCTGCATGGGTTCCCAGTCGCAACCCTGATCATCAACCTGTCCGGCAGCGCCTTTCTTTCGTGGTTCTACACACTGACGCTGGAGCGCCTGCCTGTCCACCCACACCTGCGCCTGGGCATTGGCACCGGCTTCGTCGGGGCGTTCACCACGTTCTCCACGCTGACCGTCGACGTGTGGAATTTGACGGTGGCGCAACTGTACGGATGGGCGGGCCTCTATCTGCTTCTGACATTCGCCGGGGGCCTGCTCGCGGCTGCGGGCGGATACTGGGTGGCGTCGCGGCAGGCCGCCCTGCGCTGGGTGCCGACGAGACACGACGGCGAGGAGATGTGACCATGCTGGGCATCCTGTGGGTGGGCATCGGGGGCGTGGCGGGCGCCCTTCTGAGGTATCAGCTGTCGAAGTGGATCGGACAGCGCTGGTTGGTGTCGTTTCCCTTCGCGACGCTGCTCATCAATGTCAGCGGATCGTTCTTGCTCGGCGTCATCACGCGCCAAGCGTCGGTCTGGTTTCCGACTCACGAGCAGGCCGTCGTACTCCTGCTCGGCACAGGAATGTGCGGGGCCTATACGACGTTCTCCACGTTTTCCTACGAATTCACCATGTTGATGCGCGAGGGCCGGACCCAAGACGCCCTGGTGTACCTCGCTGCCTCCGGCGTGCTCGGCCTCGCTGCCGCGTTCGCCGGGCTGCACCTGTAAACAGGCGAAGGGCTGCGGCCCGCGCTCCAAGCGCAACCCGCAGCCCTTCACAAAATCTGCCGCTTACCGCTTCCGACCGTCCGCGCCGCAAGGACTTACACCGTGCCGGTGCCCAGTTCGAGCGAGTCCGGCGAATACTCCACAGCGACCAGGGATCCGTCTTCCGCGACCTCGTAAACCTTGATGTCGTCGCCCGAGACGTTGAACTCCATGAAGCAACCCCAGCAGTAATACTGATTCGCACCGATCTTTCCAATATCCCTGCAGTGACAATGTGGACAGCGCATGACTCAATCTCCTTTGGGAAGACCTTACATGATACTCCTAGCGTATCCAGAAGTGGAAATCAGTAAACAGGCGCAGGACGGCACACGACGACCCCCGCAGCCTGCTCGGGGGTGATTCCAGGATGTTGTGCTGAAAAAAGGTGAGTTACTTGGGCGACCTACCTCATGGTAGCGCAGCCGGGTATGAAAGGCAAGCCAGAAAACGGAAATTCGACAGTCTCCGTCACCCTTCGACGCCTTTCACGCGTGACGATTTTGTGATATCCCTGGCACACCGCACACCCGTCGATGGCAGACGAGTCCCTCGCCACGACGGCCCCGGCGTTCCGCGCCTCACCGCCGAAGCGCATCCACCACCCGCCGTACCGTCCGGCCCGCCCATGCTGCCTCTTCCGGGTCGGTCAATTCGGAGAAGCTGAATCGCACGGATGAACGAACCCGCGCCTCCGGATGCCCGCACGCCAAGAGGACGTGGCTCGGCTCCGGGCTGCCCGCTGTACAAGCCGCGCCCGCCGACGCCGCGACACCTTCGAGGTCCAGGCGCATCAACAACACGTCCGCGCGGACACCGGTAAACGCCAGGTTGACAATCCCCGGGACTCCCGACGGCGGGCTGTTGTATTCGACCCCCGGAAGCCCCTCGAGCGCTTCGAGAAAGGCTTCCCGCGCCCGCTGGACGCGCTCGCCGTGGTCTCCGGCCCCCGTCACCCGGGCCACGGCTGCACCGAAGCCGACGATGCCCGCCGCATGCTCCGTCCCGGCGCGCCGTCCTCGCTCCTGTGCCCCGCCCCGCAAGACGGGCTGCCAACGGGTCCCCCTGCGGACATACAGCGCACCGATCCCCTTTGGACCGTGCAACTTGTGGGCGGAGAAACTGGCGAGATCGACGGCCGAATCCGCCAAGGCGATCGGTACAGCCCCGAGGGCTTGAACCATGTCGGAGTGCACCACGATCTCCGGATGGACCCGTTTCACCGCGCGGGCGATGGCGTCAACCTCCGTGACCGCACCGGTCTCGTTGTTCACCCGCATCAGGCTCACGACGCCCGTGTCTTCCTGGAGGGCTTCGAGCACCGCGTCCACGCCCACCGAGCCATCCGGGCCCGGGGCCACGAAGGTCACCTTCGCGCCCAACTGTTCGATCAATTCACAGGTGTGGAGAACCGCGTGATGTTCCGCCTGGCTGGTCACGACGTGGCGGCGCGCCCCCGCGGCCAGCCATGCGCCCATGAGCGCCAGGTGCACCGACTCCGTCCCTCCGCTGGTGAACACCACCTCGTCCGGGCGCGCGCCGATGCCCTCGGCCACCTGCCGCCGCGCCTCCTCGATGCCGGCGCGGACCTCGCGGCCGAACCGGTGGATACTCGACGGATTGCCGAACCGCTCGTCCAGGTACGGCGTCATCGCCTCGCGCACCTCAGGCAGCAGGGGGGTCGTGGCCGCATTGTCCAGATACACCATTGCTTTCGCCTCCGCACGGCGAAGCGGGCCCGACCGATCAAATGTAGTACATGTACGAATCGGCCCCGCTCTCCTTCATCTCCGCCAGATCCTGCAGAGTGACCGACTTGAGCACCGACAGGATGGCCTGGCGCAGGCGCTCCCAGAGCTCGTCCAGGCCGTCCTCCACATCCTCGTCCACCAGGTGCAGCGGTCCCTCCAAGGTCAGGATGATGTCGGCCGCGGTGATCTCGGTCTTCGGTTTCGCCAGGACGTAGCCGCCATACGCCCCGCGGATGCTGCGGACAAAGCCCGCGTTGCGCAGCGGCGCAATCAGTTGCTCCAAGTAGTGCTCCGACAATCCCTGCCGTTCCGCGATGGATTTCAACGAGACCGGTGAACCCGACTCGTGCATCGCCAGGTCCACCAACAGCATCAGACCGTATCGCCCTTTTGTCGAGATCTTCACGGCGTCGCCTCCCCTTGTGCTTCCTGATGTTGCGAATCCTCCTGGAGGTATTTGCGAGGGGCCACCCCCACAGGCCAATAGTCCTGTTCCACCCAGTGGCCCGGGTAATCATGCGGATACAGGTAGCCGATCCCGCTACCCAGCTGCTCGGCGCCCCGGTACCCTGTGCCCCGCAGGTGGGGTGGGACGGTCAGCGGCAGTCCCTGCGCCACGTCGTGCATCGCCTCGTTGATGGCTCGGTAAGCGGCGTTGGACTTGGGCGCCCGTGCCAGATACGCCGTCGCCTCCGCCAACGGTATCCGCCCTTCCGGCATGCCGATGGCTTGTACCGCGTGCATCGCCGCCACCGCCAGCGGCAACGCCTGCGGGTCCGCCAGCCCGATGTCCTCGGCAGCCAAGATGACCAGGCGCCTGGCGATGAACATCGGGTCCTCGCCCGCCGTCAGCATCTTCGCCAGCCACAGGATGGCGGCGTCGGCGTCCGATCCGCGCACCGACTTGATGAACGCCGAGATGGTGTCGTAGTGCTCGTCCCCGCCCGTGTCGTACACCACCTGGCGCTGCTGAATGGCCGCGCGGGCGTGCTCCTCGTCTACCTCGACGCGCCCGTCCGCCCCCACCGGCGCGGTCGTGACCGCCAACTCGAGGGCGTTCAATGCGCGCCGGGCGTCTCCCGCCGCAAAGCGGACGATGACGTCCAACGCCGCATCTGTCACGGTCGCGGCGTACGCCCCGAGCCCCCGCTCCCCGTCCGCCAAGGCCCGCTCCAGCAACCGTCGGATGTCCGCCGCGTCCAGGGGATCGAGCCGATACACCTGGGAGCGGGAGACCAGGGCCGCGTTCACCTGAACGTACGGATTCTCCGTCGTCGCGCCGATGAGCGTCACCAACCCACGCTCCACGAAGGGCAACAGCGCGTCCTGCTGGGCCTTGTTGAAGCGGTGGATCTCGTCGATGAACAGGACCGTCCGCCGCCCGTACAACCGCCGCTCCTCCTTGGCCTGCTCGATGACGTGCCGGATGTCCGCCACGCCGGAGGAAACCGCGTTCAGGGAGGCAAACCGGGCCTTCGTGGCGCGGGCGATCACGTGGGCCAACGTGGTCTTGCCGGTACCGGGCGGCCCGTAAAAGATCACGGACCGCAGGCGATCCGTCTCGATGGCCCGCCGCAAGGACGACCCTGGCCCGACCACGTGCGCCTGTCCGACCACCTCGTCGAGGGTGCGCGGGCGCATGCGGTGCGCCAGAGGCGCCTCCAGCTCCTGCTCGCGTTCAGCCTGCGCCTCGAACAGGTCCATCAGGCCAGAACGCCCCCCTTCGCGACCCGGGCGGCCGCATCCAGGGCGCGCAGGACGCCGGCGCGATCCACGTCCCGATGCGTCACGAAACGGAGCAGCGCCTCGCCGAAGGCGGACGCGAGGACGCCCTCCTTTCGGAGCGCTGCCAGAAATGCGTCTGCCGCCAGGCCCGTCCCGCCGATGTCCGCCAGCACGATGTTGGTCTGCACCGTGTCCAGATCCACACGAATTCCCGGAACCTCGGCCAACCCTTCCGCCAACACCCGAGCGTTCGCGTGATCCTCGGCCAGCCGGTCCACCATCTTCGTCAGCGCAAGGATGCCCGGCGCCGCGATCACGCCGGCCTGCCGCATCCCGCCGCCGAGCCGCTTGCGCCACTGCCGTGCCGCCTCGATGAACGCCCGCGGGCCGGCCAGCACTGACCCCACCGGCGCACACAGGCCCTTCGACAGGCACACCTGGACCGTGTCCGCCAGCTCGGCGAAGCGGCGCGCCGGCACGCCCGACGCCACGGCCGCGTTGAACAACCGCGCACCGTCCATGTGGATCGGCACCCCGTGCCGGTCTGCGATCGCCCGGAGCGCACGGAGGTTGTCCAACGGGATGACGGTCCCCCCAGCGCGGTTGTGGGTGTTCTCGACCTCAATCAGGGCCGTCCTGGGGTGGTGGACGTTCGGCTCGCGGATGGCCTGTGCCACCGCCTCCGGTGGAAGCGCTCCACGCACCCCGGGGATCTGGCGGATCTGCGCCCCCGCGATGGCCGCAACCGCCGCCGCCTCGTAGAGGAAGATGTGTGAATTCGCCTCGGCGATGACCTCCTCCCCCCGGCCAGCATGGGTCGCGATGGCCACCTGGTTGCCCTGGGTCCCGGAGGTGACCAACAACCCTGCCTCCTTGCCGAGCATCTCCGCCGCCAGCTCTTCCAGCCGGCGCACCGTGGGGTCCTCGCCGTACACATCGTCTCCCACTTCCGCCTCGGCCATCGCCCGTCGCATCTCGTCGGTCGGCTTCGTGACCGTGTCGCTGCGCAGGTCTATCCAATCCGGCAATTTCAGCGCCCCATTTCCTACTAATATACTCAACATTAGCCTATTATAGTCTTCCCGCGCCCAGCAGGCAACTCAAAAAGGCAGTCCAGACGGACTGCCTTTCGGCGGGCGGATGACCGTGCGAACGCCGCCCTGTTCACCCATGAAGGAAACCCCGCTTCTGCCGTGAAGCCCCCGTTTTGAACCTGCTCTCTCGCAGGTGGGTGCCCTGCTCATCCGACTTGCACGTCCACGAAGGGCGATGCCCTTGAGGCGTGTGCGCGCCGACGAGACCCCGGGCTCCCTTTTCGGTTCGTGTTGGCTCAAATAACCGGCTTAAGGCTCACACGAACAGCGCAGGGAGCGCTACGGGTTTCCCCGCTGTGCTGTGACTTCATCCTAGCACCGACCGCACCCAAGTGCAAGCGTCAAACCCTGGGAGCCACCGCTGCCTTCCCCTGCGGCTTGGCCGCCGGGCCCTTGACCGCCAGATGCAGGACCTCCAACTGCTGCGGGCTGACTTCCGACGGCGCCATCGTCATCAGGTCGGTGCCGCTCGAAGTCTTCGGAAAGGCGATGCAGTCGCGCAGCGATTTGCCTTTGCCCATGATCATCACCAAACGGTCGATCCCGAAGGCGATCCCGCCGTGCGGCGGCGTGCCGTACTCGAACGCCTCGAGCAAGAAGCCGAACTGCCGGTACGCCTCCTCCGGCGTGAACCCGAGGGCTTGGAACATGCGCTCCTGCAGCTCGCGCCGGTAGATGCGCATGCTGCCACCCCCCAGCTCGAAGCCGTTGAGCACCATGTCGTACGCCTGCGCACGCACCGCCCCCGGATCGGACTCCAGTTTGTCAATATCCTCCCACCGGGGCATGGTGAACGGGTGGTGTTCCGCCACCCAGCGGCCCTCCTCCTCGTCGTAAGACAGCAGCGGGAAATCGGTCACCCAGAGGAAGCGGAAGGCGTCCGGATCGATGAGGCCGAGATCATGGCCCAGTTTCGACCGAAGAGCACCCATGGCCTGCAACACCGTCGCCCGGGGCCCCGCGCCGATCAGGATCAGGTCGCCGTCTCCCGCACCCGCTCGCTCGGCGATGGCCGTGAGCTGCTCCGGCGAGAAGAACTTGGCGATGGGGGAGCGGAACGCCCCGTCCGCGACGGCGATGGGCGCGAGCCCCTTCATCCCAAACGTGCCCACAAACTGCACCAGCTCGTCGGTCTGCTTGCGGGACCACCCGGCGCACCCCGGCGCCACCAGGGCCTTGACCACCCCACCCTGGGCGATGGCCTCTTGGAACACCCGAAAAGGCGCGTCCCGGACGATGTCCGCCAGGTCGGACAGGGGCATCTCGAAGCGCAGATCCGGTTTATCCGAGCCGTAGCGCTCCATCGCCTCCTGGTAGGGCAGGCGCTGGAACGGTACCGGGATCTCGACGCCGAGCACCGTCCGAAAGACGTGCTGCATCATCTGCTCCATCATCGACTGGAACTCCGCCAGGGACAGAAACGACTGCTCAATGTCCAGCTGCGTGAACTCCGGCTGCCGGTCGGCGCGCAGATCCTCGTCCCGGAAGCAGCGGGCCAACTGGTAATAGCGCTCGAGGCCGGCGACCATCAAGAGCTGTTTGAACAGCTGTGGCGACTGCGGCAGGGCGTAGAACTCGCCCGGCTGCAGGCGGCTCGGAACCAGGTAGTCGCGCGCCCCCTCCGGCGTGCTGCGCGTCAGGATGGGGGTCTCCACTTCCACAAAGCCGCGCGCGTCGAGGAACTCCCGCAGCGCGCGCGTCACCTGATGGCGCAGCATCAGCATCCGCTGCATCTGCGGCCGGCGCAGGTCCAGGTAGCGGTGGCGCAGGCGCACCGCCTCGTCCACGTCGATGTCGTCCTCGATGTAAAACGGCGGATGCTTGGCCGCGTTGAGCGTCTCCAGGCGGCGCACCAGCACCTCGATGGTGCCCGTCTCCAGGCGCGGGTTGACGGTGTGCTCCGCCCGCCGCTCCACAGGGCCGGCCACGTTGATGACGTACTCGCTGCGCAGCCGCTCCGCCTCCGCCATGACCTCCGGCGGCGTGCCCCGCGCGGGATCGAAGACCAATTGGATGATCCCGCTTCGATCCCGCAGGTCGATGAAAATGATGCTGCCGAGGTCCCGCCGGCGCTGCACCCAGCCAGAGAGGACCACCTCCGTGCCCGGGGGCACGTCGAGCGCCTCCAGGGCGCGATGGGTGCGGTACAGTTCAGGTTGTCGAACCATCCTCGATGCCTCCCTTTCTCACGTGATGGACGACTTCTTCCGCCGGGACCTCCGTCTGGGCGCCGGTGCGCAGGTCCTTGACGGTCACCGTCCCGCGCGCCACCTCGTCCGCACCGAGGATGGCGCAGTAGGCGGCCTGCATCCGGTCGGCCGATTTCAATTGGGCTTTCAATCCCTTGCCGAGGTAGTCCCGATCGGCGCGAATCCCCTCGGACCGCAGTTGCTGCAGCAGGCGCATGGCGGGCACCTCAGCCGACTCGTCGGCGACCGCCACCCATACGTCGACCCCTGACGCCCCTGGCAACGCGCCCCCCTGCTCGCGCAGGACCATCAGGGCGCGCTCGATGCTCCCGGCGAACCCAACCCCGGGCGTCTCGGGCCCGCCCACCTCGGCCACCAGGCCGTTGTACCGGCCGCCCCCGCCCACAGAGCTGAACCCGGGCACGGTCACCTCCCAGGCGGTGCGGGTGTAATAGTCGAGCCCGCGCACCAACCGGTCATTGATGACATAGGGCACGTCCATCGCGTCCAGAAACGCGCGCACCTGCTCGAAGTGGCGGCGGCAGTCGTCACACAGGCTCTCCAGGATGGTGGGCGCGCCCACCTCGGCCAACACCTGCTGGCAACGGTCGTTCTTGCAATCGAAGATGCGCAGCGGATTGCGCTCCAACCGCTGCTGGCAGTCTCCGCATAACCGGTCGGCCACCGGCCGCAACCGCTCCAGCATCTGCTCGCGGTGGCGCGGCCGGCACACCGGACAGCCGACGGAATTGAGCTCCACCGTCAGGTCCCGCAGGCCGAAGCGCCGCAACAGGTCCAGATTGACGGCGATCACTTCGGCATCCGCAGCCGGGTGCTCGGCGCCCAACACCTCGACACCGTACTGGTGGAACTGCCGCCAGCGGCCCCGCTGCGGTTTTTCATAGCGGAACATGGGCCCGATGTAGTAGAGCTTGACGGTGTGCGGCAGGCCGTACAGTTTGTTCTCCACGAACGCCCGGACCACCCCTGCGGTGCCCTCGGGGCGGAGGGTGACGCTGCGGCCGCCGCGATCGGTAAACGTATACATCTCCTTCGAGACGATGTCCGTGGTCTCGCCGACGCCGCGCGCGAACAGTTCGGTGTGCTCGAACACCGGCGTGCGCACCTCCTCGAAGTGGTACAGCGCGCACGTGTCGCGGATGATCTGTTCCATCGCCTGCCACTGTTCGATCTCGCCGGGCAGGATGTCGGCCGTCCCCCGCGGCCGTTGTGTCAACATGCCGTTTCCCTCCCGTCCTGGCCCAGGGGCCATATCGTGAAAATCAAAACGCCCTTTCGCCTGCCAATGGGCAGGGGCGAAAGGGCGTGGTTCCGCGGTGCCACCCTGCTTGGACAAAACGCCCTGGGCGCTCGTCCATCTCGTTCGCGCGTAACGGGCGCCGCCGCCGGTGCTTTGGGGTGCCGCGCAGGGCCTGTACGCTGCGGTTCTGCTCACCCGTTCACACCGGTTCATCGGGGGTGTCTTTCCCGCCAGGCCCGCGAACCTGCTCCCAGCCCAGGCAGGTCTCTCTGGACGCCGAGGCGCGGGCGGTACTTCTCCCCGTCATCGAATCGCTATTCATGATACAGGCCAGTATACGAAAGGGCGAAAACATTGTCAATGCCTGCGCATCCGCTGTATGCGCAGGTTCCATTCCCGCGGGGCCGGTTCCCAGTCCTCCGGCCAATCCCAGTCCTCCTCGTCGCCCAGCAGCTGTTCCGCCTCCTGGCGCGGTGTGTACAGCGCGTCCGACAGCTCGTGGATGCGCGCCCCCTCCGTGTCCCGCACCCGCATCGGCTATCGCCTCCCGTCCAAAGTCGGAGCGTCCTCCCGTAGTGTGGCTGGGCGAACGGAAGGGAATACACCCGAAGGGCGAAACAAGCCTGGAGCGGCCGCTCAAACCCGCGCGCGCAGGTGCGCCGCGACAGCCTCGACGCTGTGAACCAAGGTGTCCTCCTGCCCCGGCAAGAGGGTGCGCACATCGAGCAGGACCGCGTCTTGGGCGAGCCGCCCGACGACGGGCACTGCCGGCACCGTGCGCAGGTCGTCGAACAACTGCTGTGCGCTCACGTGAGCGGCCCTCAGGCGCAACGCCCGGGAGGGCAGCTCCACCTGCGGCAGCGCCCCGCCCCCGACCCGCGACGCGACGTCGGCCTCCTCCAGGCGCACCTGGGCCGCCTCCATGGTGGAGCGCAACCGCTCCGCCAACGCCCGGCAGCGGGTAGCGACGGATTCGTACGATTCGGTGAGCATGCGGACGACCGGGATCTCCTCGGCGGCCCAGGCGTCGTCCGAATACGCCGCGAGCGTCGCGTCGAGGGCCGCCAGGGTCAGCTTGTCCGGGCGAAGCGCCCGCATCAAGGGGTGCTTGCGCATCGGTTCAATCCACTTGGCCGCCCCCGCGATGATGCCCGCCTGGGCGGACCCGAGCAGTTTGTCCCCGCTGAACGTCACCACGTCCACGCCGGCCCGCAGGCTCGCGGCGACCGTCGGCTCATCGCCGATGCCACGTGCCGCGAAGTCGAACAAGGCCCCGCTGCCCAGGTCTTCGTACAGAGCCAACCCGTTCCGGTGGGCGAGGGCCGCCAGCTCGCGAAGCGACGGCTGCTCCGTGAATCCGACAATCCGGTAATTGCTCGTGTGCACCCGAACCAACAGGCGGGTCTGTGGCGTGATGGCCCGCTCGAAATCCGCCAGGTGCGTCTTGTTGGTCGCTCCAACCTCCACCAAACGGACGCCCGCCTGGGCCATGACGTCCGGGATCCGAAACGATCCGCCGATCTCCACCAGCTGCCCCCTCGACACCACCGCCTCGCCCCCGGCGGCCAGTGCGGAGAGGACCAGCAGCACCGCCGCGGCGTTGTTGTTGACCACCAGCGCCGCCTCGGCGCCGCACAGCGCCTGCAACCGCCGTTCCACGTGCGCGTGGCGAGAGCCCCGCTCGCCGCTCGCGAGGTCGAACTCCAGATTGCTGTACCCCTCCGCCACCGCGCAGATGGCCTGGATGGCCCGCTTGGACAACGGCGCGCGGCCCAGATTCGTGTGCAGCACCGTCCCCGTCAGGTTGAGCACAGGGCGCAGATGGGCGGCCAGCTTGCGGTCCGCCAGGCCCCGGGCGCGGGCGGCGATCGCCTCCGCCGTCGTCTCCTTTGCCCACACCGCGGGATCGGGCGATCCCGCCGCCCACATCGCCCGAAGCTCCGCGAGGGCGTCCTGCAAGGCGGGGACCCACAGCCCGCCGGGGATGGGTGCCAGTGCCTCCCGGACGGCCGGATCGCCGAGCAGCCGGTGTACGGCGGGCAGTCCCCGCAGTGCGGAACGCCTGTCCTGCGCCATGGCCCATCCACTCCTTTCATCCGTTTCCATCCTCCTACTGTACCACAACCGTCCCCACCGGGTGCGAAGGAGGGCCATGCGAACGTGCCGCCGAAACCGGGGCTGTTAGGCGCAGGGTTGTGATACGATGGAACTCGAATTCGGAAGGGGGAGAGGCGATGGATTTCACACAGAGCCACCTCTGGCAGCGGCGCGCCGACGCCGTGATCCTCGGCGGGGTGAACAGCCCGTCGCGCTCATTCAAATCGGTGGGCGGCGGCACGCCGGTGGTGATGGCGCGCGCACAAGGGTCGCGGTTCATCGACGTGGACGGGAACACGTACATCGACTATCTGGCGGCCTACGGGCCCCTGGTGCTGGGGCACGCCCATCCCCGGGTGATGGAGGCGCTGCGGGCAGCCACCTACGACGGGATCCTGTACGGGACCCCGACGAAGTGGGAGGTGGAGTTCGCGGAGACGCTGCGGGCGGCCATCCCGGACCTGGAGCGGGTGCGCTTTGTCAACTCCGGCACCGAGGCGGTGATGACCACCATTCGTGTCGCCCGCGGAGCGACCGGCCGCAACAAGATCCTGAAGTTCGCCGGTTGTTACCACGGCCACTCCGACGCGGTTTTGGTCGCCGCCGGCTCAGGGCCGTCCTCCATCGGCGTGCCCGACAGCGCGGGCGTGACGCGCGCCATCGCCGGCGAGGTGATCACGGTTCCGTACAACGACCTCGAGGCGTACGACGAGGCGCTCGCCGTCCACGGAGAGGACCTGGCCGCGGTGCTCGTCGAGCCCATCGTGGGCAACTTCGGGATCGTCCCGCCGGAGCAGCCGGATTACCTGGCGGAGGTCATCGCCCGGGCTCACCGGGTAGGCGCACTGGTGATCTTCGACGAGGTGATCACCGCCTTCCGCTTCCACTACGGTACGGCGGCCCAGCTGTACGGCGTGCACGCCGATCTGTACGCCCTCGGCAAGATCATCGGCGGCGGCCTGCCCATCGGCGCCTACGGCGGCCGGCGGGATGTGATGGAGTCGGTGGCCCCGCTCGGGCCGGTGTACCAGGCGGGCACCATGGCCGGCAATCCGGCCTCGATGCGCACAGGGTTGGCGTGCCTCGAGGTGCTCAGGGATCCCGAGGTCTACCGCCACATGGACCGCCTGGGCGCGGCCTTGGAGCAAGGCATCCTCGCTTCCGCACAGCGGCACGGCGTGGCCATCACCATCAACCGGGTCGGTGGTGCTTTCACGGTCTTCTTTGGGTCCCATCGCGTCCGCGACTACGCGGGGGCCCAAGCGACGGACGGGCGACGCTTCGCCGCCCTCTTTCACGCTCTGCTGCGGCGCGGCGTGTTCATCGCCCCCTCCAAGTACGAGGCGTGGTTTGTATCCGCCCAGCATACCGACGCGGACATCGAGGAGACCCTCGCCGCCGTGGACGCCAGTCTGGCCGAGGTGACTGCCATGACCAGCACCTGACGGAGGGCGGTGCGGCAAACAAAGCGGCCCGGCTCCAGGATACCCTGGAACCGGGCCGTTCTGGATCCGACATAGGATCGCCCTCACAGCACGTCGGCCAGTTGGCTGACCAGATCGGCCTTGGATCGGTAACCGATGAGTTGCTTGACCACCTGTCCGTCCTTAAACACCAACAACGTCGGGATGCTCATGATGCCATACTGGCTCGCCGTCTGTGGGTTTTGGTCGACGTCGAGCTTGCCCACCTCGAGCCGGTCCGCATACTCCTCAGCGATTTCCTCGATGACCGGCGCCATCATCCGGCACGGGCCGCACCAAGTCGCCCAAAAGTCGATCAGCACCGGCTTATCCGACTGTACAAACGCCGCGAAGGTCGCGTCCGTGACTTCTTTTGCCATAGTCATCCTCCTCCTGCCTGCCAAAGGGCAGACTTTATTGTAACACATCTGCCATTCGGGCATCACACCCGCCGCGGCCACCACCCGGCGCCGAGGAGCGCCATCATCGCGCAGGCCACCACGGCCCACCCCAGCCAATAGGCGGACAAGACGCCGTACCGCACGGCCACCGTGTGCAAGGGCAGAATCCAATACAACAGGGACGCTGCGAACAGGACGCTGGGCATCACCCGGCCTCTCAGCCGAAAGGCACCGAAGATGAGCGCCCCGGCCGCCAGCGTCAACCCTCCCGTCAACATCGCTTGCTCGGTCAGGTTCCACCCCGTCAGCCAGATGCCGAGGGCGGGAACCACGGTGCTCTGAAACACCATCGCCCCCGTGATGTTGCCCATCGCCAGTGCGTCCTTGCCCTGGCGGATCCAGACGACGCTGTTGAGCGTCTCCGGCAACTCCGTCGCCAGAGGGATCAGCAAGGCCGAAAGGACGAAGGGCGGTATGTTCAACCAGACCGCGATGCGCTCCACTCCGGCGGCCAACAGCTGCGCGCCGCCGACAATCAGGGCCAAGGCCGCGACCAACTGCATCAAGACCGCGAACCCGCTGGGCTGCGCCTGTTTCCACTGCAAATACAGGGGGGCGAGATGCGCATGGGAGCCCTGCACCGATTTATCCCGCATCGTCTGTACGACAAACACCGCATACACACAGACGAGCACCACCGGCGCCGCTTTGTGCACCCATTCGCTCTGCACGCAGCCGACCAACAGGCTCAGCGCGTACGCAATCAAGAAGTAGGTTATGTCCCGCTGGAACGACTGCCGCTGCACCGCCAGATGCGCGCGGTCATCCACACGCCGGTGGACCAGCAGCAGGGAAATGGCGACAATGGCGGAGCCGAGGGTGACGAGCAGAAACGGCGCCCCGAGAATTCCCCCGATGCCGACCTCCTCCGCGGCGTGGCTTCCGCCCCCGAGCAGGATGGCAGCCACCGGGACCGCCGCCTCCGGCAAGGCTGTGCCCAGGGCCGCCAACACACTGCCCACCGCCCCTTGGCCGAGGTGCAGTTTCGCCCCGAGCCATTCCACCGCATTTGTGAACAGTTCCGCCCCGAACAGGATCATCGCCAACGCCAGGAGCATGGACAGGGCGATCTGCATGGTACCCCTCCCCAGGGTGCGCGCCATGCCATCGCGCACAGCATGTCCCTACACTGTACGCGTCCGCCTGTCCGTGTATTCCGCCCTGCCGGTCCCGCCGGCAAGCGATGCCCCGGAGGCTCCCCTCACGCCTGCGGCTCCACCTCGGTCACCGTCGACAACAGCCGCCGGCTCAGTTCGTCGACGTCCGTCTCCCGTTCAACGAACAGGGCGAACCAGGTGTCGTCGAGCCCCGTCAGAAACCAAACCTTCCCTTCGTCTCCCGTGATGGAGGTCTCCACCACGTGCGACAGACCGACCTCCTTGCGAACTCGTTCCACCGTCCGCCGGTAGGTGCGCAGCACATCGAGAAAACCTGGGTCGTATTCTCGATCGGCCGCGCCCAGGGTCTCTCCCTGGAACGCCACCCAGCCCAACACCCTCGCGTCTTCCGTGAGGCGTGTGAAACACTCCATCCAAGGCCCCGACGTGAATGCCGGCACACTGACACCGTTGAGCACAAAGGGCCGTTTGGGGTGTTCGAAGACCCGCCGCCGCGTATCGCCCTCTCCGTCCTGCAAGATCTCCACTGCGGTGGGGCGGGTATCCCATCCGGCACCCTCTGCGTCGGCCGCGGACACAGAACGTGTCGGCTCGTCGCTGCCGGCCGCCTGGGAACGCGGTGCCGAAGCGGCATCAGGTGCCGGGGCGGGCCCCTGGTCCACCGCGCCCTGGTTCCGGATGGCCCGCACCGGGGATCGATCTTCCCGCGCTTCGGCCCTTCGCTGCTCCGCCGAACCGCCTGCTCCTGCCTCCCGGGCTTCCGTCGGCCCAGCCGACGGGTCTGCAGCACGCCGCTCGCGTGCGCGGCGGACCAACCACACATTCATCCAAACCCAAGCGCTCAGGACAATCAACGCCAGGGCGACGACCGCCAACAGCGTGGTCGGCATGTACTCACCTCCGTCCTCCGCGCTGGCCACCGCTCATCCATCAGGTGCCGGAATTCCTGTGGATCCGTACGGTCGCGTTCATGCGCGGCACGATGTCTTTGCCCTGCTGCCCGGACAGCGAGATCTTCACCGGCACCCGCTGCACTTCCTTCGTGAAGGTGGTCGAGGTCGGGCTCGGGAACGGCGATTGCTCAGCGGCCGACTCCGCGCCGATGCTCTCTACCGTCCCGGAGAACGTGTCACCGGGATAGGCGTCGATGTAGATATCCACGGACTGGCCGACCTTCACGTTGCGCACATCAGACTCCTTGATGTTCGCGATCACATATTCGTGATCGAGATCCCCGATGGCGGCCAAAACCATGCCGGGCGCCACAACCTCGCCTTGGACGGCGGAGTTCTTCAGGATCACGCCGTCGATGGGCGCCGTGATGGCCACAGATTGCCCCGTCGGCAAGGTCTCCTGTCCCAGGGTGTCTCCTTGATGGACAGCCGCCCCCTCGTTGACGTTCCAGCGGGTCAACTTGCCCGCTGCGGTGCCCACCACGTAGCGCGTGTCCGCGGAGACATAGGCGTCTTCCTCACGGATGTAATTATTCTGGTTGTAAAAGTACAGGTACCCTCCGATCAACGCAGCTGCCACCACAATCAAGGCGATCACGTTGATGATCAGGATTTGCCGAGCGCGCATGTTCCGCCCCACTTCCCCGTTCATGCGGTTTGTTTATCGTGTTGATGTTTCACTCACAAAACGATTTTATTGTATTACGGGTCACGTGAAAAGGAAAGGGTACGTCACTGGTAATTCCGTTCGTCGGCCTCCGGGCGCAAGGGCAGGAATCGAAGCACCTGGGGCCGCAAGCGCCAGACGCTGGCTATCATTAGGACCACGCACAGCCCGCCGTACACCAGAGAGAACCACACCCAGGCGTGCGGAGGACCCGTGACAGCCGCCTCCAACAACGCCATCACCCAGAGCGGATTGAGGCTGAGCAGGAATGTCCCCCAACCGGCCAAGAACTGATCGAGGGGATAGCGCTGCGCCACCAGCTGCAGGCCGTAACCCACCACCCCGGTGAACACGAGCATCCACGCCACGGTCGCGTACGACAGCACGGTGCTCCATCCCGAGCGCAGCACGAGCGTCGACCAACACACGCTCAGCGCCGCGATCACCAGGATGGTGAACAGTTGGAACGCGAAAACCGCCACGACCTCCCCCGGGACCGCGCCACCGAACAGAAACACCAAGCTGTACAGCGGCAAAGTGACGACCAGCAGCAGGACCAACAACGCGGTGGACGAGAGGATCTTGCCGGCCAGGATGCCGAAGGGGGAGAGCGGCGTCGTCAACAGAACCGCCAGGGTCCTGCGCTCCCGTTCCCCGCTGATGGAACCGGCCGCAAACGCTGGCGTGAGAAACCCGGCAACCGTCATCTGCACCAAACTCAGGGTCAGAAACACCTGCTCGCTGCGTTGGGGCAACAGCAGCGTCAGCTGCCCCTGCACGTTTTCGTACAGCAGGAAAAAGGTGAAAAGCGCCATCCCGAATACGTACCCGAACACCACGATGGGTGCGCGCACGGTGCGCATGCGTTGGCGAAACTCCTTGAGCAAAAGGGGATTGCGGATCACGCCAGCCCCTCCTCCGTCAGCCGAAGAAACAAGGCCTCAATGTCGGTCGGCTGCTCGACGAACTGGGTGACCCCGATGCCAGCGCGCACCAGCCGCGCCAGAAGATCCGCCTGTTGCAGAACGGTTCCGGCATAGAGCACCTCCACCCCGCCGGCGGCAGGATGCACGTCCATCACCCGCGGATCCTCCCGCAGTACGGCCGACCACCGCGCAAAGTCCGCGTCGCCCTCGAGGCGGAGGCGGCGGTACGCGGACGTGTGGCTCCGCAGCACCTCCACCGACGCCACCGCGATCAGTTCTCCGTGGCGCATCATGCCGATTTCATCGGCCACCTCCGACAGTTCATGCAGGATGTGTGAACTGATGATCATGGTCTTGCCAAGCTCCCGCAGCCGCTTCAAAACTTGGCGCACCTCGATGCGCGATCGAGGGTCGAGGCCGGAGGTCGGTTCATCGAGGATCAACACCGGCGGGTCGTGCATCAGGCAGCGGGCGATCTCCAATCGCTGTTGCATACCGCGTGACAGGTGATTGACGTATGTGTCGCGCTGGTCCGAGAGTCCGACCCAATCCAAGTACTCGTGGCAGCGGGCCTCCGCAATCGTCCGCGGTACCCGGTAACACTCGGCATAAAACTGAAGGTATTCTGCGCAGCTGATGTCGTCGTACACGCCGAAGCTGTCAGGCATGTACCCGATGGAACGCCGGACGCCGGCGGGATCGCCCATGACCTCGAAACCGTTGACGTACGCCCGCCCGGAGGTAGGCGTAGTCAATGTCGCCAGGACCGACAAGGTGGTGGTCTTCCCGGCTCCATTCTCCCCTACCAAGCCGAACACGGTGCCACGGCGGATGAACAGGTTGAGGTCCCGGACGGCCAGATGCCTGCCGTACCGCTTGCACAAGTTTTCGGTCTGAATCAAATCGGCGTCACCTCCGCCGCAGGGTACACCACCACATCCGCCAGCTGGCGCACCAGCATCAGGGTCTGGTCGGACACCACGCGCTGTGCGGTCCGAAGCGGCGGCAACGCGGGCAACTGCGGACCGTCCGCGGCCGTCACGGTGGCCACCACCAACGCCTGATCCACACTGTTGGAGAGGTGCAACAACCCCGCCGTCGAAGCATAATTGACCAAGGTCCGTCCGATGCCTCGCGACAGATCGCGATTGTACGCCGCATACGCGGACAGATACCCGCCATCGCCGTTCGGCGGTATCACCGTGCTCGGCAGGTAGGCGGTTTGGCCCGGCTTCAGGTCTCCCACTGGGTACAGGCGTCCGTTCCAACACACCGCCACCCCGTGCAGGTCGTAGGGAGTGCCGTTGTGTACGCTGCCGGACAGGTTCCCTTGGGACGCCGTCAGGGCGAGCACCAGTTGTCCCTGGTCACGGACCATGCCGGCGGTGTACAGATAGCGAACCCCCCACCGTCCGATGTTCTGCATGTCGGACACCGCCCGCTGCCCGTAGTCAACCACCGCATCTCCAATCTGCCGGACGTTCTGCTCGGCCAGCGGCATCGCCAGCATCGGCTGTGTCGTAACGAGCCGGGCGGAGGTCACTTGCGGTGACATGAAGGCCCGGATACCGTACGCGTGGCCATCGCCGTCGCCCGCGAGATCGAGCACCCCCACGCCTTCCGTGAGCACGCCGGCAGGGCGCTGGGAGGCGCCCACCCCGTATATGGCGACGGTGGTGATCACACTGATGGCAGGAAGAATCAACCATGCCCAGGGTTCGCGTTTGCGCCGCCGCAAGGCGACGAACACCACCGGGCCGATGCACAGCGTGTACAGAGCGAACACCAGCGCCCAGAAGCCGAGCGATGGAATCCGCAACGGCGACAGGGACGTGCTGGCAGAAGCCAGAGACAGCGCTTGGCTTGGGTTGAAGAAATTTGGAAACGCGCGACCATGGGCGTTGGCACGCCCGAGGATGGTTGTCCACAGCGCCGCGTTGCCAGACCAAGTGGCCAGCCCTGGCTGCAGCGGGGAGAACGACGTCTGCACGAGGATGCCGCGGCCCACGGCACGGGCCGCGACCAGCGGCACCGCGGGCGTCCCCGCCCAGATCTCCGCACCCTCCCGGAGCGCTGCGCGGGCTCCGGTCACTCCAGCCGGCGGACTCACGGCGTCTCCGAGCAGGGCGGCCAATTCCGCACCGTCCAGCGGTGCGGCAGGTCCGGGCGCAAGCGGCAACCAACTGTCCCACCGGGTTCCCGCGTGGCCCGCTCCAGTCACCATCAACACGCCGCCCAGCTTCACCCAGTTGGCCAAAGTGTTCGCCTCATCCTCCGTCAGCCGGGCCAAGACGTCCGGCGTGGCGACGACGGCAGTCAATCCGCTCATCAAGTCCGGTCCCGCTGGCAGCGTTCCGGGGCGCACGGACAACGGCAACACAGGGTTCCCGCCCGGCCCGTCGGTGGCCCCGGTGAGAAACTGGGCCGCCTGCGGCTGCGCAGAGAGTGCGGTCACCAGTGTGACCTGGCCGAGGGGCGTGCCCGTCAACTTGGCAGCCGCAATGGCTTGTCCGTTCACAAAACACTCGACCACCGCGCCGTCGCTCACCGCCTCGCCGGGCACTGCGATCAACTTGTCCACGCTGGCGGCCGCAGGGAGACGCACGTCCCACTGCAACACCCCGTCCGCCAGGCGCTGGGACCCGATGGGAAAATGGACGTCCACCCGCAGCTGCGCCTGGACAGCTTGCCCCCGGTTGTGCAGGGTCAGGCGCACCGGAACCCAATCGTCTCGCTTGTAATACCCTCCAAATCCCACGACCGTCGACATGGACACGGCCGGCTGGGCGGCCGCCTCGCCGGACGGGAAGAGGACGATGGTGAGCAGCGTCCACACGCACACCATCGCACACAGCAAGAGCCGATGCCGCTCGACGGAGGCCACCCCCTTCTGTCATGCCCGCAGGTACATGGTCACCAAACCGATTGTACCGCGGGTGCCCCAGCTTGGCCACCGCATCCCGGAAAAGGGCGGACCTTCGAGAGCGGGTCTGGGAGTGCCTCCTCCTCGACAGCAGTTCGGCATGAGTATAATCTTTGCTTGTGCATACCTTCCGCAGCTTTACTGTGCAGCGTCACGACAGCTACAGACAAAGGGAGACGAATCTGATTGAACGATCAAGCGCTACTCAAGTCGATGCTCAATCCAGGCATCATCCACTTATTCATCCTCTACGTCGTGTGGGGCAGCACGTATCTCGCCATGCGAGTCGCGGTCAGCGGAACCCACGGTTTTGCTCCATTCACGATGGGAGCACTGCGCGTCCTCATGGCAGGCATCATTCTTCTCATATGGGCCGCCGTCAGGCGTCATCCTGTGCGGCTCACCAGACGCGATGCATGGGTGCTGGCTATCACCGCTGCCTGCCTGTGGCTGGGTGGGAACGGGCTGGTGTTGTGGGCAGAGCAATACGCTGACTCGGGGTACGCCGCTCTCATGGTAGGCACCGTCCCGCTGTGGACGGCACTCTTGGAGAGCATCCTCGATCGCAAATTGCCGACACCGATTCTGGTCGCCTCGCTGCTCGCTGGCTTCGCAGGCATCGCCCTGCTCAACGCGTCGGCCCTGGCCCATGGCGATGAGAGCCGGTGGTACGCGAGTCTCGTCCTGATCGTCGCACCCGTCAGCTGGGCAATCGGAACCATCGTGCAAAAGCGGCATCCGCTATCCATTTCCTCGCCGCTGGTCGTGTCTGGCTACCAGCAATTGTTCGCAGGGCTGGGCTTTGCGGCAGTCGCTGCGCTCCTTGGCGAACCGTGGGGCACTCCATCGCACCAGGCGTGGATGGCCCTCGCCTACCTAATCATCTTCGGATCCGTACTGGCTTTCACGTCGTTCGGCGTCGCGCTGCGGCTCCTGCCGGCGAGCGTCGTGCTGACCTACGCGTATGTCAATCCCGTCATTGCGCTGTTCCTCGGTTGGGCTTTGCTCGGAGAGCCCATCGGAATCTGGAACCTGACGGGAGCGGCGCTCATCCTGCTCAGCGTGGCGGGCGTGTTTCGCGCGAACCGGAAGGCTTCGACTCCCCGGCAGAGTGCGCCGCCGCACGAAGAAAGCGCCCCGACAGCCACTTGATGCGTGGTTTGTCGAACAAACGCCTACGGCATCACTCGAGTTGACAGAACAATTGTCTCTGTCAAATTTTACAACATGAACCTATTTAGGGTCTGCTGAACGGTTGATAAGCCCAGTAGCAACAAGGATTACTGGCCTTTCGTGACGAAATCTCATGCGCGGATTTTCGCTGAAATTCGTCAAAATCCTTGCACCTGAGGGGCTGCCAGTGTATCGACCGACCGAACGACAGATGCTGCTTCCAGATGACTTCTTCCTGCCGTTTGGCGGGAAGTTGAACAAGGAAAACCGCTGGGTGAAGCTCGCCCAGATGATTCCGTGGTGGAAAGTCGAAGAGCACTACGGAGAGCGCTTTAAGTCCTGGACGAAGGGACAACAAGCGTACTCCGTACGTGTAGCACTTGGTGCACTCATCATCCAGGAACGTCTGGGTCTGAGCGACCGCGAAACGGTCTGCCAGATCACGGAGAACCCGTATCTGCAATACTTCATCGGGCTGCCTCGTTTTCAGGAAGAGCCACCGTTTCATCCGTCGTTGATGACGCATTTTCGGAAGCGGCTGGGTCCAGACGTGTTGAGTCAGGTCAATGAATGGATCGTGATGGAGCAGGCCGAGCGCGATGATGATGCGGATGACCGAGATGATGCAGGTCCAGGGCATCCGGGTGTGAATGCCGCTTCCAAGCCCAGGACAAAGGCGCAGACAACCGCGAACCAAGGTAAGCTCCTGCTGGATGCCACATGCGCGCCGGCGGACATCTCCTACCCGACCGACCTGTCCCTTCTGAACGAGGCCCGTGAGAAATTGGAGAAGATGATTGACGTTCTGCATGCGGTACGTGAGCGTGGCAAGCGCAAGCCGCGCACCTATCGGGAGAAGGCGCGTAGAGCGTACCTGGCAGTGGCAAAGCAGCGTCGCGTGAGCCCGCGCACACTGCGCAAGGCGATCGGAAAGCAGCTGCGGTTCGTCGCACGGGACCTGCGCATCATCGGTAAATTGAAGGAGGAAGTCGGGCTGGGAGCCCTGAGCGCTCGGCAGTATCGTCAGCTGTTGGTCATCCAGGAACTGTATCGTCAACAGGAAGAGATGTACCGTAGGAAGACCCGACGCATTGAGGACCGAATCGTCAGCATTTCACAACCCCATGTGCGACCCATTGTTCGTGGCAAGGTGCGCGCCAACGTGGAGTTTGGTGCGAAGGTGGCAATCAGTGTGGTGAACGGGTACGCAAGGCTGGAGCGGCTGGACTGGGACAGCTTTCACGAAGGCAATACCCTGCAGGCGGCAGTGGAGGCCTACCGGGAGCGGTATGGCCATTATCCGGAAGCTGTGCTGGCCGACAGGGCCTACCGGAGTCGGGAGAATCTGCGTTACTGCAAAGAGCATGGCATTCGCCTGAGTGGACCTCCGCTGGGTCGGCCTTCGAAGACGGCGCGGGCAGAACAGGCACGGATTGAGAGACAGGACGCAGCGGAACGAAACGAAATCGAAGGGAAGTTCGGCGAAGGCAAGCGTCTGTACGGTCTGGGTCTGATTCGGGCGCGTCTGCGGGCAACGAGCGAGACGGTTATCGCGCTGCAACTGCTAGTGATGAACTTGGAGCGGCGACTCCGCCTTCTTCTGTACCTTGTTCTTACGTGGCTCCAACAGGCCCTAACTTCACCTGCGCTGGCGAACTCGTGAACCGTTCAGCAGACCCTATTTAGTCTTGACAATAGCGCGGATCATCTGCCCAGGATGTTCCTCTATCAACTCTTCCGGCGGATATTTCCGGCAAACTTCCTCGCCCCGTCGAATGAGTTCGTTGATCAAGTCCTGCCGGGCGCGCCAAGGAAGCGTGTCTGTATGCTGTTCAAACATGCCACTAATATCGACTATCATTTCCACAATTGTACGAGGCGAAGTATATTGTGAAATCCCGTATATCTCTTCGATTTCAAGATGATCAAAGTACGGCTGCATGGCTTTCGGCACTGTGTCAGGACCAGGCAAAGCGTCAGCATGAGAAGATTTAAACTCAAACTTTAGGAGGGGTTCAAACCATTCCAAAAAGAATTTTCTTTGCCCCGGGAAGTGAAGTGGGTAAAACGTAGAAAATGTCCCCCCAGGCTTCAATACCCTCGCGATTTCCCTCACGGATTCCGTAATGTCGGTAAGATGCAAGAATGCGCTCCCGATGACACAATCAAAGCTCTTGTCCGGGAACGGGAGGCGTTCTGCTTTTGCATGGATCACTTCAACCCAGTGCGCACCGTATTGATCACGCTTTCTCTTCATTGACGCTAACATACTCATTGAAGGATCCGTGGCAACTAAACGTCCATTCGGGCCAATGACTTCGTACAGGCCAGCACCGAACGTTAGCGCACCATTTCCGCATCCCAATTCTAATACTGTCATTCCGGGTCGTATTTCACTGAATTCAATCAGCCTCGTTCGGAGTGCGGGTGCATTTGTAAACACAATCTTCATGATAGACTCAACATCATCCAAAGTATTAAATTTATTGAGTCGAATAAGCCGGAACCGGAATTTAAGAAAGCCAGATTCTGTGAACACCTGAGTTATGTCGTGCAGAATTTCCTTCCCATAAGCGGTTAGCTGTACAACCCCTCGGCTGTCAATCTCAATCATCCCTGTAGCACTCGCCAACTGTAGTTCGCTCTGCAGCGTGTGGACGCCCCACGGGCGATGGAATTGCCCTTTAAGAAAATCGTCAGAATGCATTGACCCGTAGTATTGTAGCGCCTGGAGGTCTTCATAAATGATTGTATATAGGTAAAACGTGACAAACTGCTTTAGCCCCACCTTTTCAATAAAGTCCTCAGTGAGCCGTGTCGCGACGCTCACCATCTCTTCACCGACCCTCAACGTACCCAATTCAATATGGCTCAAATAGACCGCCGTACCGGACACAGCTTCCCTGCACGCCTCCGCTGTCATGTCCACGGTAATCGGGAAACTGCGTGCAAAATCAATCGTCCAATCCGGTCGCCAGTGTAGAGCGGCGTATCGTGCAGCCCAAGTCCTGATCTCGTCGAACAAATCCATCGAGATCCGGTATTGCCCTTGTCCCCATGTTAACCACGGCGCAATGACAATACCATTTTGTATCATTTTGTTCCCTGTTTCCACCAATGTGTCTAAATCAACACTGTTCAAGGTAAGCACCCCCATCTATGTTTACGAATTTCTTCAATAAGGGTACAATTCCTGCATCGTAGACGTGTTACAAGATTTCCGCTTGCAACAGGCAATCTCAATCCTGCGCTTGCGTACGCTCGGTGGAACATCTCCCCTCTGGTTACACGAAAAAGGGCGGATGTACGTGTACAGTCCGCCGTGCTCAATTCGTCACCTGTTGTTACGACGATCTGAATCGTCGGTACGTTTAGCAATGGAGGTTACGCCTGACAGGGGTCAGTCGATATAGGATAATGCGTGTTGAATCAGCACACGGACGCGCTCGCCGAACGTCGCGAACCGCTCGTCCCGCGTCTGTCCGCGGACCCACCGAACGTAGATCTGCTGCAGGATCACCGCCAACTTGAAGTAGGCGAACACCTGGTAGTATTCGATCCCGCCGACATCGCGCCCGCTCAATTCGGCGTACCGCTCGATCAGACGCGCCCGGGTGTAAAACCCCGGATACCGCGTCACCGTCGGGAGAATGCGCTGAAGCAGCTCGGGATCATCGGGTTGAGTCCAGTAGCTCAAGGTGACGCCGAGATCGAACAGCGGATCGCCGACGGTCGCCATCTCCCAGTCCACAATCGCAACGATGCGCGTAGGATTGTCCTGGTCCAGGATCAAATTGTTCAACTTATAGTCGTTGTGGATCACCGTCGCCTGAGGCGATGGGGGCACATGATCCGCGAGCCATCCCGTGAGGCGGTCGACCCCGGGGATGTCGTCGGTCTTGGCCCGGTGATAGCGGTCGATCCAACCTTTCACCTGCCGCTCCAAAAACCCTTCCGGATGCCCAAAGGCCATCAAGCCGGACGCCTCGGCATCGACCGCGTGAAGCCGCACCAACGCCTGAACAAACGACTCTGAGATCTGGGCCCGGGTGTCCATGCTCACCGCGCCCCCTTCCGGAAACTCCGCGTCCAACACGATACCGGGCCGGTACTCCATGACGTAGAACGGGCCGCCGATAACCGCCGGATCGTCGCAGAACGCCAACGGGCGGGGTGCCAAGGGGAAAACCGGGTGAAGGTGCGCGAGAAAGGACGATTCCCGTTTCATATCGTGCGCCTTCGGCGGCAGCGGCCCCAACGGCGGGCGCCGCAACACGGCCACCCGCTCGCCGCTCTGAATCAGATAGGTCAGATTGGACGCCCCGGTCGGGAATTGCACCACCTCCAGCGGGCCGTCCTCCCAACCGCTGACGTGATCCGCCAGGTATCGCTGCACTGCCCCCACGTCGAACCCTTCTCCCGGTCGAACGGGGATGGTGCCCTTGACTTCCCGCACGTTCATGGTTCCAATTCGCCGTCCTTTCGCTCCATGCTGATCGGATAACCGCTCCATTCCGACAGGCGGGCAGCGCTGGCGCGCAACTGCGAAATCGCGCACTGTTCGCGCTCCTCGTTCAATTGGCTGGTCACGGCCAAACAGGCCATGACCAACTCCACCTGGCCTGCGCGGTTGAAAATCGGAACGGCCACAGCGGAGATGCCAGGCGTCAGTTCAGCATGCGTCACCGCGTAACCCTTGCGGCGGACTTCGCGCAGGCTCTCCTCAAACCGCTCCGGGTCCACGATGGTATTCGGCGTAAACGCCTTCAACCCTCCCGCCGTCCATCGCCGCCACTCGGATTCCTCGTCGTACGCCAAGAAACATTTGCCGAACGCACCGCCGGTGATGGGAAACTGTTGGCCGACGGAAACCGTGATGCGGACGCGCACGTCAGGCGGCTCCGCCGATGCGATATAGATGAGGCGATCGTCGCGCAAGCGCTGCACGAGAACGGACGTCAAGCCCGTCTTCTCCGCAACCACGCGCAACTCGGCCATGGCACTGGCGATCCGCTGGTTCAGTTCGGCGGCCCGGTTCCCCAGCGGGATCAGGTACGGCCCCAGGCTGTAACGCTTGGTCTCCGCATTGAAACGGACGAAATCTTCGCGCTCCAGCGTCCTCAGCACGCGCAAGCAGGTGGTCTTGCTCACCGAAAGCCGCTCTGCGATCTCCGTCAGCGTGCAATCGCGGTATTTGTACCGGCTGAGCAATTTTAAGATCCGCGCCGCGAGCGCGACGGACGGCACCTCATAGGCCACCAGGCATCCTCACTCCTCTGGTCAGGTCACGCACCCGGACGGCAGGCGGACCCGCCCGGTACATCGGCAGGCCCGCCCTCCACGCTGGGAGCCCCGACGCCCTGAGCCCGGCAGTCCCGCCCAGTTCCTTCGTCGGGTCGGTATCGCTACGCTACCATGCTTACCATACTTTTTCCCCTGCCGCTATCCTCAACCGTCCAGGGATGGGATGTCGAGGGTGTTGTACTGCCCGTGATCGACGTAGGCCGCCACCACCGGTCCCTGCAGGTGTCCCGCGGAGGAAATGCCGCTCAATCCATAGGGCTGTTTCTGGGCAGGAACGGCCTTGACCGCGTCCGGCATCTTCGCCATGATGGCCTTGACGTCCGTCGTCGTGCCGGCCAGTTTGATGGCTTCCGCGAAGGCCCACATGGCCTGATAGTTCAAGGCATTCTCCGAATTGGGCACCTTGTCCTGGCCGTACGCTTGCTTAAACGCCTGGATGAACTGGGACGTACCGGGGCCAGGGTACTTCTCCAGCGGCATCACGCCCACCGCGCCGTTCAACATATCCTGCGTGACGATCCCGCTCATGCTCTCGAACTTGGCCTGGTCCATCACCACGAATCCGCCCTTGAACCCCTGGTCACGGGCGGCCTTGATGACGAGTGCCGTGGGCTGGGATGGACCGCCGACGAACAGGACGTCCGGATGCTCCGAGAGGGCCTTGCTGACGACGCTGGAAAAGTCTGTGGTGGTATTGTAATCCACGCCGTTGTTGGTCAGTACGGTGCCGCCCAACTTTTGCCACGTCTCGGAGAAACCTTTCGCCCATTCCTTTCCATAGGCCGTCGTGGTAGGAATGAGGCCGAGCCGCTTGCCGAACTTCTCCATCTCTGTCTTCGCGAACGGTTCGAAGTAGGCGTCATAGCGGGGCGGAATCATCACCGTCAGGCCGTTTTTCTGCTGCAGGATGGCCGGCTCGCTGCTGTACGCCGCGAGGATGAACTGCGGCTGTTCTTTCGCGTTGAAGCCTTGGATGGCCAGGATCCCGCCGCTGTGCGGACAGAACACGATGGGCGCGTGATCCTGCTGCGCCAACCGTTTGGCGTTGGTCGCCGCCTCATTGGGCAGGTACTTGTCATCCAGGGCATCCACCTTGAACGTCACCTTCTTCCCGCCCACGGTGATCTCCCCCGAGGCGTTGATCTCGTTCACCGCCAGCGTGATGCCGTTGAGGACGTCTTTTCCATAGAAGGCGGCGCCGCCGCTCAGCGGTCCGGTGAACCCGATGTTGACCTCCACCGACCCGCCTCCACCGCTCCCGCCCGTCCCCGTGCCGCCAGACGCCGTCGACGCCGTGTTGCCGCACGCCGACAGTCCGAACGGAACCAGGCTCAGCACCAAGAATACCGCCGTCTGCTTCACCCACCGTTTCATCTGGAATCCCCCTCTTCTCCTCATGATTGAATTTTCAATCACCAGAAAACCCGATCCGTCCGCAGCCTCGGAAACGCCTTTCGAACGCGCTCACCCCCCTTCCCGGCTCGGGGCGCCTGGAGGCCCGGGGACGTCTTTCATCCAGCGTGGCGAGCCTCCCGATCCCATCAACCGAGGCCTAGAGGCCCAGATAGGCGTCTTTGACCCGCGGATCTCCAAGCAGTTCGTCCCTTGACCCTTCCAGCACAACGCGCCCGTTTTCTATCACATAGCCGCGGTGCGCGATGGCCAGCGCCG
Source organism: Alicyclobacillus macrosporangiidus CPP55 (assembly GCF_000702485.1). GTDB lineage: Bacteria > Bacillota > Bacilli > Alicyclobacillales > Alicyclobacillaceae > Alicyclobacillus_H > Alicyclobacillus_H macrosporangiidus_B. Next base: position 1,032,340 of record NZ_JNIL01000001.1, read on the forward strand.
TCTGGGCATTTTGTTCCGCCAACAGTACCATCGTCCCGCCGCGGTTGATGTCCGCCACCGCGGCCAGCGTCTGCTCCGCCACGACCGGTGCCAGACCGAGGGTGGGTTCGTCGAGCAACAACAGCTTGGGGCGGGCCATCCATGCGCGCCCGATGGCCACCATCTGCTGCTGCCCGCCACTCAGAGCCCCCGCCGGTTGGTGGCGTTTCTCGTACAGGGCGGGAAACAGGGCATACACGTCCTCCAAGGACTTCCGCAAGGCCGATCGCGGACGGCGGCACGTGTAGGCGCCGAGCAGGAGGTTTTTTTCCACCGAGAGGCGGGGGAACAACAACCGTCCTTCGGGACACTGGGCGATCCCCGCCGCCACGATGGCCGCGGGACTGCGTCCCGTAAGTTGTTCCCCGGCGAATGCGATCCGCCCCGCCTGCGGACGCACCAGTCCGCTGATGGCACGAAACAGGGTGGTCTTGCCGGCGCCGTTCGCCCCAAGCAAGACGACCAGCTCGCCTGCGTCCACGCGGATCGACACCCCATGGACCGCAGGGGATGCTCCGTACGACACGGTCAGATCAGACACCTGCAACAACCGAATTCCCCCCCAAGTAGGCCTCGATCACGGCGGGATCCCGGCTGACCGCGTTCGGCGCACCCTCTGCGATCTTCCGCCCGTGGTGAATCACGACCACCTTGTCCGCCAACTGCATGACCATCCGCATCTTGTGCTCGACGAAGCAGACCGTATGCCCGTGCTCCACCAGCTTCCGAATCAACTGCATCACCCTGGCCGTCTCCTCCGGGTTCAGCCCGCCGGCGATCTCGTCCAACAGCACCAACTTCGGCTCCGTCGCCACACACATGGCGATGGCCACCCGCTTCTGCGCCTCCTGAGAGAGGGTGCCCGCCGGCCGGTCGGCCAAGGATGCCACCCCGGCAAACGCCAGGGCGGCCATGGCGCGCTCCCGGAGCATTTTGGCTTCGTGCCGCAGCCTTGGCGTGCGCAGCAGGGCGTCCCACAGATGGGACCGAGTGCGCAGCCGGCACGCGGTGATCACGTTGTCCAACACCGAGTCCTCCGCAAACAGCTGGGTGGTCTGGAACGTCCGCGCCACGCCGCGGCGCGCCATCTCATGGGCGGCCAGTCCCGTCACGTCCTCCCCGTGGAGGCGAATGCGCCCCGCCGTCGGCTTCATGGCCCCCGCGATGAGGTTGAACAGCGTGGACTTCCCGGCTCCGTTTGGCCCGATGATCGCCGTGATGGACCCCGGATCGACGGTGAACGTCACGTCTTTGACGGCATCGATCCCGCCGAAAGACTTCCCGATCCCCTCTACGCTGAGCACCTGTCATGCCTCCTTTCGCAACGCTTCGGTAGGTGCCGGGCCCGCGACGCGTACGCGCCGGCCCCGACGAGCCAGGATGGCGCCGGGGAGGCCAGCCAGACCGCCCGGGAAAAACCGGATCAGGATCACCAGCAGCGGGCCGAAGATCAACATTTGATACTGCTGGAACGCCTGGAGCCACTGGGTCAGGGCCCCCACCAATAGCGACCCGACCAGCGGGCCGGGCACCGTCCCAATCCCCCCCACCAGCAGGTACAGCAGCATGTCGAAGGTGATGTCCACCCCCGTCACGTCCGGCCCGAGGTAGCCCAGGTACCCGGCGAACAGGCCTCCCGCCACCCCGGCGAAGACCGTCGACAACACGAACGCCAGTCGCTTCGTCCGCATCACCGGCACCCCGACCGCTGCCGCCAAGTCCTCGCTCTGGCGAACCGCCGTCATCGCCCGGCCCACGGGCGAGCGCAGGATGGCCCACGACGCGTACACGGCACCCGCCAAAAACACCAGCACCAGGTAGTACTTGGACGCGGCAGAGTCGAACGTGAGAGGTCCGATGGGATTGGGATCCGGGATGTTGACCAGCCCGACCTGGCCGTTGGTCAGCCCGTCCCACTTGTCGATCACGAGGTTCAGAATGACGCCCACCGCCATGGTGAAGATGGCGAAGTAGTGTCCTTTGGTGCGCAGGCACACCCATCCGACCAGGTACCCGGCCACCAGAGTCAGCACTGCGGCGACCAACAGAGCCAACCAGAAGGACACGCCCAGGCGCAGGGTGAGCAGCGCGACCGTGTACGCCCCGATACCGAAAAATCCCGCGTGCCCCAAGGAGAGTTGGCCCGTGAACCCGAGGACGACGTTCAGACCGTACACCCCGATGGCCCAAATGCACGCGAGTGTCAACACCTGCAGGTAATAGGGGTTCGGCGTCACCAAGGGCACCAGGATGGCCACGAGGGCACACACCACCCAGGCCGCCCGCCGTACACGACGTGTCACACGCCCCATCGTTCACACCCTCCTCGTGAACAGCCCTGTCGGCCGCACGGACAAAATCAACACCAACAGCGCAAACGCGATGACATCCTGGTAATTCGTGGACACGTACGCGCCGCCGATGCTCTCCGCCAGGGCGAGGATGTAACCGCCGGCGATAGCGCCGGGAATGCTGCCCATCCCACCGATCACGATGATGGCAAACGCTTTCATGATGACCATCAGGCCCATGGCCGGGAAGATCAGGTGGATCGGTGCGATCAGAGAGGCGGCCAGGCTCGCCAAGGCGGCCGAGAGGGCGAACGCCAGCAGAGAGATACGCTGGGTGGGGATGCCGACCAGCTGCGCTCCCGCTCGGTTTTGCGCCACTGCCTCCATCGCCATCCCCAGGGTGGTGTGCTTGAGAAACAGATACAACAGCCCCATGCACATCAGAGCCCCCAGCACGACCACCAGCTGCTGCTCGCTGATGGTCAGCCCGGCGACGTTCAGAATCCGCCCGTAAGGCGTGGGCATGCGCTGAAAATCCGGTCCCCAGATCCACTGGGCCAGCGCTTCCAGGAACAACATCACGCCCACAGAGGCGATCATCGCGTGCACCTGGGGCGCATGCCGAAGGGGCCGGAAGACCACCCATTCCAACAGCGCCCCGACGCCAGACAACACCACCGCCGCCGCCAGCGCCGCGGGCCAATACGAGAAGTGGGCGGAAACCAACAGGAACAGCGTGATGTAAGCCCCGAGCATGTACAGATGTCCGTGGGCGAAGTTTGGGATCTCCATCACGCCGTACACCAGGGTCAACCCCGTCGCCACCAGGCTGTAGATGCTCCCGAGCACCAACCCGTTCAGAATCTCCTGCGCCAGGAATGTCACGTCTGGTCACCCCCAAAAAAACGTAATTATCCACATCGAAGGTAACTTAATAATTTTCAGACATTAAACGCCAAGCGTTCACGCATCCGCCTCCTTCAACAGCCCGTCCCGCACTTCCACCACGGACGTACTCGCCCCCACTTCGCCCGTGAAAGCGACCACTTCCTCCAGACCCCGGCTCGCCAACCAGCGGCCGACGCGGCTCTGTGCGAGCCACTCTGCGGCGGTGCGTTGCGCGGCCAGCGCCCGGGCCATCACCGCCGCGTCGTTGAGGCGGGCATGACCATCGTCCAGCAGCTCAGTCAACAGCCCGGCGCAGACGAAGTCCTCCAGCGACAAATGGCCCCTGCTCCCTGCGCAGATGAGGTAAACGTCCTCCGGGGCCAGCGTGTTCAAAAACTGCGCCGTCGCCGGGGCATTGCGAAAGCAGGCGATGAACAGCCGCGCGGCCGCCTCCGCAGCGCGGATGGCGCGCGTCCCGTTCGTGGTGACGAACACCAGATCCCGGTCCCGCACGCGATCCCGGGTGTACTCCGTCGGCAATGGGCCGCAGTCGAAGCCCGGAATATCATATCCGTCCTGCTCGCCACCTTTCAGGCTCCCCGGCAGCCCGGCCGACCGCTCCAGCGCCTCCAGCACGCTGTCGACGGGAAAGACGCGGCGGGCGCCGCGCTCGAACGCGGTCACGAGGGTGGTGGTCGCCAGGCACACATCCATCACCACCGCCACCGCCCCCTTGAGCCGGTGCGGCTCAATCTCCTGCCGGGTCGCCCACACGTGGATTCTTCGCATTCAAGCACCTCCCGTTGCCTGTGCGGCAGCTGGACCTGGCGGAGCGGCGAGCCGGCCACCCGCCCGGTCCGCCCCCTTCAGGGCCGCGAATATTCCCGCTGCAATCGGCTGGCGATGATGTTCTTCTGAATCTCGGACGTCCCCTCGTAGATCCGGGTGATGCGCGCATCCCGGTAAAACCGTTCGATGGGGTAATCTGCGATGTAGCCGATGCCCCCGTGAACCTGCACGGCCTTGTCCGCCACGCGGTTGTACACCTCCGAAGCGAACAGCTTGAGCATCGCAGCCTCCTTCACCACGTCCTCGCCCTGGTCCATCTGCCAGGCGACCTTGTAGGTGAAAGCGCGCAACACCTCCGTTTCCATCGCCATCTCCGCCAGATAGTGCTGGATGATCTGCTGCTCGAAGATCGGTTTGCCGAACTGCACGCGCTCCTGGGCGTACCGAACCGACCGGTCGACGAGGTATTGGCACGACCCGAGGCAACGGGCCGCCAGCCCGGCGCGCCCGTTGGCCAGGATCTTCAGGGCGTTGACATATCCCTGGCCCTCTTCGCCGAGCACGTTTTCCACCGGGACTTCCATGTCTTCGAAGTACAGCTGGGCCGTGTGCGAACCGTGCAGCCCCATCTTCTTCTCCACGCTGCCCACGTGAAATCCCGGGAAGTCCCGTTCCACGATGAAGGACGTGATCCCCTTCGCCCCTTTGGCCGGATCGGTGACCGCCATCACGGTGAACACGTGAGCGATGGGCGCGTTCGTGCAGTAGATCTTCTGGCCGTTCAGGATGTAGCGGTCCCCTTTGCGCTCGGCGGTGGTCTGCAGGTTGGCCGCGTTCGATCCCGCCTGAGGCTCCGTCAGCGCGAACGCGCCGATCCACTCCCCCGTCGCCATCTTCGGCAGATAGCGCCGCCGCTGATCCTCATTGCCAAAGGCGACGATGCCGACGGACCCGATCCCGTTGTGGGCCCCGAGGATGGTCGTGTACCCGTTGATGGTCTTGCCGAGTTCCTCGAAGATGGCTGCCTTGCCGACCATGTCCAGCCCCATCCCGCCGTAAGCCTCCGGGATGCTCAGGCCGAACAGGCCGAGCCGGCGGGATCGATCCAAAATTTCGTCCGGCACCCGGTCCTCGCGCTCGATGTCCATGGCGTGCGGCTCGACTTCATTCGCCACGAACTCGCGCACCGTCTCCTTCATCGCCAACAGCTCTTCAGACAGACGAAAATCCATCGTCGCCCCCCCCCTCATCGCGCCTGCCGATGGTAAAACGTCCCGGTCGCCGTCGCCACCAACGCGCCGCTGTCGTCACGCACCTCGCACCGGGCGGAATTGAGCAGGGCGCCCGCCGCGACCACCTCACCCCTGGCCACCAACTGCCGGCCACGGCCGGGCTTGTGGTACCGCACGCTCATCTCCAGCGTCACACCGGGCCGGCGTTTCTCCATGTAGCTGGCCATCCCCATGGCGTTGTCACACAGGAAGGCCGTGACGCCGCCGTGCACCATCTTCGCCGGGTTGAGGATGAGATCGGTCACCGGCAGCGTGATGGCGGCCTGACCGTCGCGGTCTTCCACCCGCCGTTCCGCAAAAAAATGGTGGAGAAAGTAGCTATCCCGTTGCCGCGCTTTCTCGCTCGCACGCCCAGCCTTCAGCGCCACTTCCAGGTCCTCATCCGACAATTGCGCCAGCTGTGCCAAGAGATCTTCCCGCGTCATTCGCGTCACTCCGAATCCAGGCAGGGTGGCGGTGCGCTTGGAGGTCGCCACCCGCTGTTTCACATTTGAAATTGCGTTTCAACTTGATAAATTCAAGATACCGGGTCGCCTCTCACCCTGTCAACGCATTCCCTCCCAAAACTTCCGTCCGGTCGGAAGGAAATGATATATTCGAGCCACACGGGAGGAGGGACCGTATGGGTATGACAGAGAGGAGCACCATGCTGCCCCCGGGCACCTTTGACGGGCAGACCGCCATCGTGACCGGCGGCGGAACGGGATTGGGGCGCGCCATCGCGCTGGAGCTGGCCGCGCTCGGGGCCAACGTCGTGGTGGCCAGCCGAAAGCTGGAGAACTTGGAAGCCGTGGTGAAAGAGATCGAAGAGAAGGGCGGCCGCGCTCTGGCGGTGCCGATGGACGTGCGCGATCCCGATCAGGTGGCGCGCACGCTTCAGGCGGCGCTGGACCAGTTCGGCGCCGTACATCACCTGGTCAACAACGCGGCCGGCAACTTCATCTGCCCGGCCGAAAAACTGTCGGTCAACGGCTGGCGGGCGGTGGTCGGCATCGTGCTGGATGGAACGTTCTACTTCAGCCAGGCGGTCGGCCGCCACTGGATCGGCCTCGGCCAGGGCGGCACCATCACGAACATCATCGCCACCTACGCCTGGGGCGCGGGGCCCGGCGTGGTGCACTCCGCCAGTGCCAAAGCGGGCGTGCTGGCGATGACGCGCACGCTCGCGGTGGAGTGGGGCCGTCATGGCATCCGGGTCAACGCCATCGCCCCCGGACCGGTCGACGGCACGGGCGCGGCGCCGCAGTTGTGGCCCACAGAGGAAGCCCGGCGGCGCGTGTTGGCGGGCATCCCCCTCGGCCGTTTCGGAGAGGCCAGCGAGATTGCCCACGCCGCCACGTACCTGATGTCCCCGTACGGCGCGTTCATCTCGGGGGAATGCCTGACGGTGGACGGTGCGAATTGGCTTCAGCGAGCCCTCTTCTAGATAGGCGAGGGGGCGGTTCCGCTTCACGAAGCGCTCTCGCGAATCGTTCCGCGGCACCGCCCCCTCACCACTGTGCAACGCACCCCGCCGATTCAACGCAGCTCCAGTTTCGCCACCTGCCGCCGATGCACCTCGTCTGGACCGTCCGCCAGCCGGATGGTGCGCGCGTGCGCCCACATCTGTGCGAGCGGGAAATCGTCGCTCACACCAGCGCCGCCGTGCGCCTGGATGGCCCGGTCGATCACGCGCAGCGCCACGTTCGGGGCGACCACTTTGATCATCGAGATCTCCTTCTGCGCCGCCTTGTTGCCGACCGTGTCCATCATGTACGCCGCCTTGAGCACCAACAGGCGCGCTTGTTCGATCTCGATGCGCGAGTCGGCGATCCACTCCCGGATCACGCCCTGTTCGGCCAGCGGCCGGCCGAACGCCACGCGCTCCTTGACGCGCTTGACCATCAGCTCGAGCGCCCGCTCCGCCATGCCGATCAGACGCATGCAGTGGTGGATGCGGCCCGGGCCCAGCCGCCCCTGCGCGATCGCGAATCCCTTGCCCTCTCCCCAGATCAGGTTCGAGGCGGGCACGCGCACGTTTGTGAAGGAGATTTCCGCGTGCCCGTGGGGCGCATCGTCGTAGCCAAAGACCGGCAGCAGGCGCTCGATCTTCACCCCCGGGGTGTCGAGCGGCACCAGGATCATCGACTGCTGCTCGTGCCGCGGCGCGTCCGGATTCGTCTTGCCCATGACGATGGCCACCTTGCAGCGCGGATCGCCCGCGCCGGTCGACCACCATTTTCGGCCGTTGATGACGTACTCATCTCCGTCGCGGACGATGCTGGCGCGGATGTTGGTGGCGTCCGAGGAGGCCACGTCCGGCTCCGTCATGGAGAAGCAAGAGCGGATCTCGCCATTGAGCAGCGGGATCAGCCACTTCTGCTGCTGCTCCGGCGTGCCGTAACGGACCAATACCTCCATGTTTCCGGTGTCCGGCGCGGAGCAGTTGAACACCTCAGGCGCGATGGGAGAGCGGCCCATGATCTCCGCCAGCGGCGCATACTCCAGATTGGTGAGCCCCGCCCCCCACTTGCTGTCCGGCAGGAACAGGTTCCACAACCCAGCCGCCTTGGCCCTCGCCTTCATCTCCTCCATCACCGGCGGGATGGTCCACCGGGACGGCGCCTGGGCCAACTGCTCGCGGAACACCTTCTCCCCCGGATACACCACCTCTTCCATGAATGCCGTCAGTTCCCGCTGCAACCGCTTTACCTTGTCGGAGTACTCGAACTCCATCGTCCTTCCTCCCTCCCCACCCGCGCGGGTGATGCTCCTCTCCCCGCTCGTGCCGGGTGATTACAGTTCCAACACCAGCCGCTCGGGCCGCTCCAACCGCTCCACCACGTGCCGCATGAAGCGGGTTGCGTAGGCGCCGTCGAGCACCCGGTGATCGAACGTCAATGAGACAGCCATCAGGTGGCGCGGTACCACCCGGTCCTCGGCGTCAAACATCGGCCGCCGGACGATGCGCCCAGTGGCGAGGATCGCCACCTGCGGGTGATGCAGGATCGGCGTGGCGAACGTACCGCCGAACGAACCGATATTCGACAGAGTGAACGTCCCGCCCTGCAACTCGGCCACCGTCAGGGTCCGTTTGCGGGCCCGCTCCGACAAATCCTGTATCTCCCGCGCCAGCTCGAGAAGGCTCTTCCTGTCCGCGTCGCGGATCACCGGCACCACCAGTCCGTCCGGCGTATCCACGGCGATCCCGATGTGGTAGCGGTGCTTGAGCACGATCTCTCCGCGCGCGTCGTCCAGGCTGGCGTTCAGGTACGGGTAGGCGCGAAGCCCCGAGATCACCGCCTTGATGATGAACGGCAGGTACGTCAGTTTGACGCCGAGCGCCTCCGCCTCGGCGGCGGCCCGCGCCCGGAAGGCCACCAGTTCCGTGACGTCCGCCTCGTCCATCCCCGTGACCTGGGCCGCCGTGTGCAGGGAGTGGACCATCCGCTCGGCGATCACGCGCCGCAACCCGGCCAGGCGGACGCGCTCCTCCTCCGCCTCGGGCGCCGCGGCGGGCGCGGGCGCTCTGGATATGCCCGGCGCTCCTGATGTCCCCGATGGGCCGGGCGCTTCCGGCGCTCCCGGCACTGCCGGCGATTCGGGCGCCTGCCCCCGCGCGGGACCTGCGAGCCCAACCGAAGCAGGTTCTCCGCTCCGGGCGGCCGCCTCGACGTCGGCCATCGTCACGCGCCCGCCGGGCCCGCTCCCGGTCACCCTGTCGATGTCCACGCCGAGCTGGCGCGCCCGTTTGCGCACCGCAGGGGCGGCCAGTGCCCGACGACGGCCTCCCTCGCCGGACGCCGTGCCGCGCACCGCACCAGCCTCCCCTTCCGAAGCTGCTGCCGAGGCGCCGGCCTGTTCGGATTCGGTCTCGATTTCCACCAACACCGTGCCCACCGGGACCACCGCCCCCTCCGGCACCAACACCCGCAGGACCCGTCCGGCGACGGGTGAAGGGATCTCGACCAGGGCCTTGTCCGTCTGGATCTCCGCCAGCACTTGGTCCATCGCTACCGATTCGCCCGGGGAGACGTGCCAGCGGACCACCTCCCCCTCGTGCACGCCCTCGCCGAGGTCCGGCAACGCCCACCGATACACCATGTCCTTCACGCTCCTCACGCCTGCATCACCCGGCGCACGGCCGCAAGCACACGGGCGGGCGTCGGCAGCCACAGGTCCTCCACCGCCGGCGGCGGGTACGGGGTGTCGAATCCGGTGACGCGCTCGACGGGGGCGAGCAGCGAATAAAACGCCCCGTCGTGGATGGCCGCCAACACCTCGGCCCCGACGCCGCCGCTGCGCACCGCCTCGTGCACCACCACCGCGCGGCCCGTCTTCTCCACGGAGCGCGTCAGCGCCACCGCGTCGATGGGAGAGACCGTGCGCAGGTCGATGACCTCGCACGATACCCCTTCGGCGGCTGCGGCGTCCGCCGCCTCCAGCGCGACGGGCACCGTCGGTCCCCAGGCGACGATCGTCACGTCCTCGCCCGCCCGCGCCAGACGGGCTTGTCCAATCGGAACCGTGTAGAAGCCATCCGGCACCTCCATCCGGCCGAGGCGATACAGGCGCATCGGCTCCAACACCAGGACCGGGTCCGGGTCCTCTACGGCCGCGAGCAGCAACCCCTTGGCGTCGTACGGGTTGCTCGGCATCACCACCTTCAGACCGGGGGTGTGCAAGAACAGGGCTTCCAGGCTGTCCGAGTGTAGTTCGGGCGTGCGCACCCCGCCTCCGAAGGGGGCGCGGACGACCAGTGGCACCGTGAAGCGCCCCTGGGTCCGAAACCGAATGCGCGCGGCCTGGGACGCCAACTGGTCCATCGTCTCATAGATGAACCCGAGAAACTGGATCTCTGCGATGGGGCGCATCCCGGCGACGGCGAGGCCGACGGCCGTGCCGACGATGCCCGATTCGGCCAGGGGGGTGTCGATCACGCGATCCTCCCCAAACCGCTCCTGCAGCCCCTCCGTGGCGCGAAACACGCCGCCGTTCTTGCCCACGTCTTCGCCGAGGACCATCACCCGCGGATCGCGGGCCAGAGCCGTGGCGATGGCGTCTTGGATCGCCTGGATCATCGTGCGCTCGGCCATCCGACTCCCCCCCGTTCCGCCTGTTCCGCCAAGAATGCGGCGCGTTGGGCCGCGAGCCCGGGTGTCGGTTCCGCGTACACGTGCCCGAACAGCGCCTCCGCCGCGTCCGGCGCCGGGTACGACTCGGCCCTGTCCACCGCCGCAGCGATGCGCTCGTCCACCTCCCGGATCCAGGCGGCCTCCGCCGCCTCGTCCCACGCTCCCCGCCGCTCCAGATAGAGGCGCACCCTGCGAATGGGATCGCGCGCCTCGACCCAGGTCTGGTGCGCCTGCGGATCGCGGTAACGGCGCGGATCGTCCGCCGTGGTGTGTGGCCCCTGCCGGTAGGTGACCGCCTCCACCAGCGTCGGCCCGCCGCCGGCGCGGGCCCGCGCCACCGCCCGGCACATCGCGGCGTACACGGCGACCACGTCATTGCCGTCGACGCGGATCCCCTCGATGCCGTACGCCACCGCCTTCTGGGCCACTGTCGGCGTCGCCATCTGCCGGGTCACTGGAACGCTGATGGCGAACTGATTATTCTGGCAGACGAACACGGCCGGTACCCGAAACACCGAGGCGAAGTTGAGGGCTTCGTGGAAATCCCCTTCCGACGTCGCGCCGTCCCCGAAAAACGCGGCCGCGACGCGGTCTTCCCCGCGCTGTTTGCAAGCCCAGGCCGCCCCCACCGCGTGCAGGATCTGCGCCGCAATGATGATCTGGCCCGGCAGCATGTTCAATTCCGCGGGCATCTTGCCCGCGTCCGGGTGGCCCTTGCTGAACAACAGGGCCATCTCCGGCGGCAGCCCGTGGTACATCATCCCGGCCACCTCCCGGTAGCTCGGGAATACCCAATCCGTCTTCTCCAGCGCCGCGAAGCTGCCGATTTGGGCCGCCTCCTGGCCGGAGAACGGCGCGTAGGTGCCCAGCCGTCCCTGGCGGTGCAGGTTCAAGGCCCGCTGGTCGAAGCGGCGGGCGAACACCATCCATCGATAGAATGAACAGAGCCGCTCGTCGTCCAACGCATCCGGCCACTCCCCGACGACGGATCCGTCCGGTGCGAGCACCTGGTGCGCCGGGATCTCTTCCTCCCATCTGTACGTGCGCAATGTCCTCCCCCTTCTCCGGTCGTGACCACGAGGTCGCCCCGCGCCAGCGCAGAACGCGCCGGCACGGGCCGGTGGCCGTCACACGCGACCTCTGCGCGCCAGATGGACGAGAAATTCTGCGTTCAAGCGGGCCGCCATACGCTTCATTTCCGCATCCAGCAGCGACCGGGCCGGTTTCGGATTCATCTCAATCAGCCAAACGCGCCCGGCGTCGTCGACGCCCAGGTCGAACCCGAGCAGGCCCGTGGTCGGTCGGCGTGCACTGATTTTCTTCGCGATCGCCAAGGCGCATTCCTCCAGGTCGGCGACCGGAATCACCTTTCCCTCGCGAGCCGCGAGCGCCCGGCAGCGCGCCAGGTCGAGCCGTTCCCCGCCGGCGACGAGATTGGTCACCACCCCGTCCCGTGCGGCCCGCTTGGGAATCACGCCGACGGTGCGCCACCTGCCGCCGAGGCCCCGGCAAACCACCACGCGGAAGTCCACTTTCCGTCCAGCCAGGGTCATCAGGGGTAACCCGCGCTGCACCAGATGCGGAGTACGCGCGTGGGTGGTCAGCCAGGTGGCCAGTGCCCGCTCGGTCATCCATCGGCGCATGGCGCCTCCTTGGCGCAGGCGATCGGCGCTGACGCGAAACCTCCCGTCGCGGGACGCCTCCACCCGCGTCACGCCGGTGCCGCCGTAGCCCCCGATCGGTTTCACATAGGCGCTACGCCACTCGTGAATGTACGCGATGGCCTGGGTGGGCGCGGTGAGCCGGTGGGTCTCCGGCAGGTAGCGGGCCAGATCGGTATGGCGCAGCCACCGGTACAACTGCCATTTGTTCGGAAGCACCGGATTGAACAACGGGATGCCGTGCCGCCGGGCTTGGGCCCGCAAGCCGTTGGTATACCCGCGCACGGCCAAATGGACGAACACATTCTCGTAGAGGGCTTGCGGGAGCGGACGCCAGACGCAGCGCCAGGGTCCCTCGGGACGGTCCAGATCGGCCGGCACCCAGGCGTGCACGCGGCGCGCCGCCCAATTGACATCCTCAGGGGAGAACACGGACAGCTCCGCACCCAACTCGGCAGCCCGCAATGCCATGCGGCGGAAGTATGCGATCGGCCGCGCCCCCGAGGGGCCTCCGCTACGCGGCAGGACCGTGGTGACGATGCCCACGCGCACCATTGGATCGCTCACACGAGTCACCCCTCACAAGAGCCTTGCACATGATATGTCGGGAGATTTGGCAAAGGCTGGACAACCGCCCAGGGGTGCTAGGATGGAGGGGATTCGGTGCTGAGAACAGTGTGCAAGGGCAAGATCCACCGTGCCACGGTCACGCAGGCCGACCTGAACTACATGGGCAGCATCACCATTGACAAGGTCCTGATGGACGCCGCGGATATCCGTCCGTTTGAGGTCGTGCAGATCACCAATCTGTCCACCGGAACCATCTGGCAGACGTATGCGGTTGAGGGCACCCCCGGATCGGGGACCATCTGCCTCAATGGCCCGCCTGCGCGGCACTTCCAGGCAGGAGACAAGGTGATCATCCTGTCCCTGTCCATCGTCACGGACGAGGAGTGGGCCCGGCTGGAACCTCGCGTGGTGTTTGTCGACGATCGCAATCAGATCCAGTCGGTCGTACGCCACAAGACCGTCGATCCGTGACGGCTGCGCCAGACCCGGTCACAAGCGCCGGAATCCTTTCTGTGGGCTTCTTTCTTCAAGCAAATTTCGAAGTCGCGGGGGTATGAATGAGGAAAGCCGCGGCGGGCCGGGCGTCCCGTCGTCCGCCCGGTGAAGTCACGACGGGAGGTCTCCCATGCCCACCGCGATGCGAAGGTTTCGTCTGGCACCCGGAATCCGCGGCAGCCACGATACCCGCGCTGGCGTCGTCAAGTTCGCTTGCGTCGGCGCCCTCTCTGCGGCCATCGATTTCGGCGTGCTCAACGCCCTCCTGTGGACCGCGCCGGCCGGTGGATGGCAGCGGACGCTGTACAATACCATCGCCGTTGCGTGCGCTCTCGTCAACAGCTACGGGTGGAACCGCCGCTGGACGTTCGCCGAGCGCGCGGACGGCAGCCGCAGCGAACGGCGGCGATTCTTCCTGCAGGCGGCGCTGAACGTCGCCCTCAACGACGCCACGTGGCTGACGCTCGGCGGTTGGTTGTCGCACCTCGGCCACCTGCAGCCGCGTGTGGCCGATGACGCCGCCAAAGCGGCCGCGATGCTCGTCTCATCCACCGCCAGTTACGAGTTGATGCGACGGTGGGTGTTCAGGCGGGATCCGGCTGCCGGTACTCCACCGTCACCTTCGTGTGAATCCCGCCGCGCACGGTGAAATCGCCGATGACGCGGCAAAAGCGCGGCTTGGCGGCGGCGACGAAGTCGTTGAGGATGATGTTCGTCACGTCCTCATGGAAATGCCCTTCGTTCCGAAAGCTCCACAAATACAGCTTGAGGGATTTCAGCTCCACCAGGTACGGCCCCGGCTGATATTGAATGGTAATGGTCGCGAAGTCCGGCTGCCCGGTCATCGGACAGACGGTCGTGAACTCCGGCGTCGACATCTCGACATCGTACACGCGGTCCGGGTGCGGATTGGGCACCACGACCAGCTCTTTGCTCGGCTGCGTCGGCATGGATAACCCCCCTTTTCGTCCATCCACACTATACGGACGAACGCCCGTGCGCGCAACCATCCGTCCCTTGCGGTATCCTGGACATACATCCGCAAGGAGGGAGACCGCGTGAATGCACCCCGCGCATTTGCCGATTGGATGATCCGGTGGCTCGGCCCGGAATGGGACGACTTGGCATCCGCGCTGGAACAGCCGCCGCTGCGCGCCGTCCGGCTCCACCGCGTGGACGTGCAGCCCGCCCGGCATGCCGGCCCCGCGTCGGCAGACGGCGCCGGCCCCCTCGCCGCCGCCGTGACGTTGCCCGTGCCCGAAGCGGTGCGCCGCGAACTGGGCGATCCCGTGCCGTGGGCGGACGGCGGCTACTACATCGCGCCCGACAGTCCGCTCGGCCGCCTGATCTACCACGACATGGGCCTGTACTATCTCCAGGAGCCCTCCGCCATGGCTGCCGTCGCGGCCCTGGCCCCGCAGCCCGGCGAGTGGGTGCTCGATCTGTGCGCCGCCCCCGGTGGCAAGACCACCGCCATCGGCCGCGCGCTCGGGGGCCACGGGTGGCTGGCCGCCAATGAGATCCATCCGGGGCGCGTCGAGGTCCTGGCGCAGAACCTGGAGCGGACCGGTGTGGAGGCCACCATCTTCCAGGAGACACCCGAGCGTTTGGCGGACGCCCTCGGCCCGTGTTTCGACGCGGTCCTGGTGGACGCACCCTGCTCCGGGGAGGGGATGTTCCGCAAAGACCCGGCGGCCATCGCGGAGTGGTCGCCAGACGCCCCTGCGCGCTGTGCGGATCGCCAGCGCGAGATCCTCAGGCACGCCCTGCGCCTGGTTCGCCCAGGGGGGCGATTGGTGTACTCCACCTGCACGTTCAATCCAGTGGAGAACGAACAGGTCGTCGCGTGGGCGCTTCAACACCACCCGGTGGAGGTCTTGCCGCTGCCGGAGTGGCCCGGGTGGACGCCCGGGCAACCCGATTGGGCGAACGGCGATCCGCGCCTGCTGCACACCCGCCGCCTTTGGCCGCACCGTGGTATGGGCGAGGGGCACTTCGTTGCCGCGCTGCAGGTGCTCCACACCCCCGCGGCGGACGGGAGCGCCCGGGCCGCCGTCCGCGGCCGCGGGCGACCACCGAGTAAAGTCCGGCTGGAGGGTTGGTGGGACGACCTGCTCAGCGTCCCCGTCCCCGAGTCTTGGCGACGACCGCTGTGGCGGGGGGACTTCGCATACACCTGGCCGCCCCGCCCGCTGCCCGACGGACTGCGGGTCCTGCGGCCCGGCGTGCCGATTGCCAGGAGGCTGCGGGATCGCATGGAGCCGCTGCATGCCCTGGCGATGGCGCTCGCGCCAGGGGCGGCCAGGCGGTCTCTGTCCCTGGGCGAAGCCGACGCGGCCCGCTACCTCGCAGGAGAGGCGTTGGCGGACACCGGAGAGAAAGGATGGGTGTGGGTGCATGTCGACGGTCTGCCTCTCGGGTGGGGAAAGCGCGCGGCGGGCCGCGTAAACAACCTCTACCCGAAGGGCCTTCGCCGGCCGAGGTTCATCGGATAGGGTGCCACACGGGCCCGCCGCGGGTCCGCCGGATTCCGGTCAGGCTTAGGGTCAGTCCGCGGTGGATTCAATCACCATCGCGATGCCCTGCCCGCCGCCGATGCACAGGGAGGCCACGCCGATGCGTTCGCCGCGCCGGCGCAGTTCGTACGCCAACGTGAGCAACACGCGCGCCCCGCTGGCACCGATGGGGTGACCCAACGCGATCGCGCCGCCGTTGACGTTGGTGCGTTCCCGGGGCAGGCCCAGTTCCCGCTCGACGCTCAGGTATTGGGCCGCGAACGCCTCGTTGACCTCCCACAGCGCCACGTCCTCGAACGACACCCCGGCCGCCGCCAGGGCCTTGCGCACCGCCGGTACCGGGCCGATGCCCATGTACGCCGGCTCCACACCGGCCACCGCCCAGCCGAGGATGCGCGCCACGGGTTTGAGCCCCCGCTCGGCCACCGCCTGTCCGGACGCCACCACCACCGCGGCCGCCCCGTCATTGATACCACTGGCGTTGCCCGCCGTGACGGTACCTCCCGCCTTGAAGGCAGGTTTGAGCCTGGCCAGCGCCTCGAGGGTCGTGCCCGGCCGGATGTGCTCATCCTGCTCCACGAGGGTGTCGCCTTTTCGGCCCGGCACGGACACCGGGACGATTTCTTCCGCCAGCCGCCCCGATGCCCGGGCGGCCGCGGCGCGCGCTTGGCTCAGGCATGCGAACTCGTCCTGCGCCTCCCGGGTAATGCCGAAACGTTCCGCCAAATTCTCTGCCGTGATCCCCATCGGCAGGTTCCCCCGGCAATCGGTCAGCGCCTCCGTCAGCACGTCGGCCGCAACGGCATCGCCCATGCGCTGTCCGAATCTGGCCCCGCGCAACACGTAAGGCGCCTGGCTCATCGACTCCGCCCCTCCGGCCAAGGCGATGTGGCTTTCCCCCAGCAGGATATCCTTGGCCGCCGTCACCACCGCCTGCAACCCCGACCCGCACAGCCGGTTGACCGTCAGCGCCGGCGTCTCCACCGGCACGCCCACGTCCAAGGCGATGTGGCGCGCGAGATACGGCGCCCCGTTGTGCGACTGGATCACGTTCCCGAACACCACGTTGTCGACCGCGTCTGGTTCGACGCCCGAACGGCGCAGCGCTTCCGCCGCCGCGATGGCGCCCAGGCGAGTCGCGGTGATGTCCTTCAGGCTGCCGCCGAACGATCCGAACGGTGTGCGCGCACCGTCCACCACATACACAGGCATCCGATCCATCTCATCCCCTCCCGCCCTCATTATCGCATGGGCCCGGCCCCGTGGATAGGGGGCGGTCCCTGTTCATCGGGCCGAGCCACCGTTTTTATCGGGATCTTTCACTTTTTACATCTCGACATGCCCATTTTTAATGAACATGTTTGACATTGTTGATTTCTGAGTTCATAATCGAAATGGACCCACCGGACCGGCCGGATCCGGCCTCAGGGCGGCATGTCCGGTCCCCGTCGGGAATCCGAGAGGAGGTTCACCCTGTGGCTTATCCCATGCCCACGCGCTGCCCCGCATGCCAGACAGCGATGCAGGTGACCGAGCTGACCTGCCCGCAGTGCGACACGAAGGTCCAGGGGACGTTCACCGCCCCTGCACTGTTTCAATTGAGTCCGGAGCAGGCGCAGTTTGTCGAGGTATTCCTGCGCTGCCGCGGCAACTTCAAAGAGGTGGAGCGGGAATTGAAGATCTCCTATCCGACCGTGCGCGCCCGGCTGGATCAGGTGATTCAGGCGCTCGGTTACACGCCGGCGCCCGAGGTGGCACCCGCCGACGCTTGGGCCGAAGTCGGCGAGGTGTTGGACGCCCTCGGAAGCGGCGAATTGACTTTTGAGGAAGCTCTGCAGCGATTAAAGGAGGACCGGTTGTCCCGATGAGCGAGCAAAGAAAAATTCTCGACCTGTTGGCGGAAGGCAAGATCACAGCGGAACAGGCAGAGATGCTCCTGCAGGCCCTCGGAGGCGATAGCGGGCGTGCGGCAGGCACGAAGGCGTGGCAAGAGTGGAGCCGCCGCATCCCCCTTCATGACCTGAAACAGGTGGGGGCGCAGATCGCCTCGACGGTCACCCAGTCCTTGAGTGAAGTGAAGCGCACGCTCGAACAGCAGAAGCGCGTGGTGGAACAGCAATTGGAACATCTGTCGTGGAACCAGCCCGTCGTGTCCGTGTCCCATGATCTGCGGCTGCCAGAGGGCGTCACGGAGGTATGTGTGGAGACCGGCCACGGCAGCGTGCAGATCGCCGAAGGGGACGGCTCAGCTATCACCATCCATGTCCGCGCCCGCGTGCGGACCGACAATCTGGCGGATGGCAAGCGAGCCCTCGAACAGGCCCTGCAGACCCTCCACGGTGACGACCGGTTTGAGTTGACGGTCCTGCCTGGATTCAAGGACGCCGACTCCGGTGCTGCCGTGGTTTCTGCGGATGTGGACGTGTTTCTGCCCCGCGGCGTCCGCCGCGTGTTGGCGCGGACCCGCAGCGGACGGGTGTTGGCCGATTCGGTCCAAGCCGGGGAACTGCGGCTTGAGACGACGCGCGGGAGTGTGTTGGCCATCCGCTGCGCGGCCGATCGCCTGCATCTGGACAGCGAGTCAGGGTCCATCAGCATTCACGCGATGGACGCCAAAACGCGAAGCGTATACGCACAGACCAAACATGGCACGATCGACATCGACGGGGTTCCAGACGGCGTGACCGTCACCGGAACCGCGCATACCAGCATCGGGACCGTCGATATCGACGCCGAGCGCTTTGAAGTGGAGTTCGGCGAGACATCGCGCCGCAACAGCGCCCGGTTCCGCCGTCAAGCGGACACGGGGGAATCGGTGCTGCACATCCAACTGACCGCCCGCAACGGCGCCATCAAAGTGCGCGGATAGCGTACACAGCGGACAGCGGATGCGTTGCCGCGGCCCACGCGGTACACGGCATGCCGGCGGCCCCGGGAAGGAGTGGGAAGAGGTTTGGATCGGACACACCCGCTGTACACCCTGGTCTGCATCCTGGTGGCCGCCGCCATCCAAGCGGTGCTGTTGTGGAAGCTTCGCGGGGGGATGGAAAAAGCCCGCGCGGACGCGGATCCGGAGGACCCGGTCTCATAAAGCCGGGTTTTCCTTCGGTTCCGTCCCAGGTCCGTGTTTCACCCGCCGAGTCCCATCCGCACCGGACCACGCACGAAAGCCGTCAGTGCCCCCATCCACAAGAAGAGCCAGGGCAATACACAGAGCAGCATCCCGATGAAGGCGAATCGCAAAAACTCCCGTTCGTCATCCCCTATGCGAAGACGCCAGACGGCCCGCAACAGGAAGTAGATCCCCGAAAGAAAGCACGCGGTGCCCAACAGCGCCATCACCAGCCCCACCATGCCGCCTCCCCCTCCTTCGCCTGCCGCTATACCGGCGTCATTACGCCCTCGCCTGCTCCAGCCACTTCACGAACCGTTCCACATCGTCCTCGTGGTTGTACAGCCCGAAGGAGATCCTGAGCGAACGCCCGTCCGGACTGATCCCCACTTCGATCCCGTGCGCCCGCGCGTCCTCCGCCCACGCCGCGGCCTCCCGCCCAGCGACCTCCAAGGCAAGCATCCCCGCCCGCGCGTCCCGCGGCGTCAGTACCCGGACGTGCGGGAGGTCGAGCAGACCCTCCATCGCCTGGCCGGACAGCCCGCGGACCCGGGTGAACACCAAATCCCAGCCGGCCTGGCCGCGCAGAAAGCGAAGGCTCTCCAGCCATCCGGTCCACTGCGCCGGATCGCCCCAAGCCAGCTCAAGCCGCCTCGCATCCGGCGCCAGGAGAAAAGACCCCCACGCGTCGAGAGCAGACGGGTCGGCCAGTGCCGGCTCCCCCGTCAAGGCCGGTTGCAGAACGGACCACACGTCCGGGTGGACGACGACAGCTCCCACCCCGAACGGGCCGCAGAGCCACCGCCGTCCGTCCAACACATAGATGGGGATGCCGCTTTCCTCCAGTGCGATGGGATCTGCCCCTGCGCCGTAGGAACCGTCGACGATGAGGAGGACGCCACGCGCACGGCATACTTCGGCGAGCGCTTCCACCGGCATGCGCCGGCCGCTCTGGTGGGCGACGTGCGCACAGATCATCGCGCGGGTCCGCGGGGTGATGTTCGCCCCGGCCTGGGCCAAAAGCGTCTCTCCGTCCAGGCTGCCGGAGAGGCGCCGGATTACCACACCCCGCCGCTGGGCGAACGCGTACAGGGGGAGCAATGCGTCCGCGTCGCCGAGTCCAGCGTACAACACCTCGTCGCCCGCTTGCAGCGGCGATCCCCACAGCACGAGCCCCAGTCCGTGCGCCGTCCCCATCGTCAACGCGATGCGGTCCGCGGAGGTGTGAAATAAATGTGCCAGCTGCTCGCGCACCTGCTGCCGGACCACCGCGAGCCGCGACGTATGCACCGGTTCCAGCCGCCCCTCCGCGCACGCCTGGGCATACACGGTCTGCATGGCGGAGGCGGCCGCCTCCGGCAGCGCGCCCGCGTACGCCGTGTTCAGATACGTCACTCCACGCACCGCCGGAAAATACCGGCGCAGATGATCCGCGTACGCCATCCTCTCACCCCTCGCCGGATACTCCCTCGTGTGCACGCCGTCCGCCCGCCGGCGCCTCTTCGCGGGCGCGGATGTCGCGGCCGCCGGTGACCTGCGTTACGGTCCCGTTCAACTGCTGGCTGTCCTCGTGGCAGAGGAACGCGATCAACCGCGCCACGTCTTCGCCGACAGGTGGCCGGTCACCGCGGGGACCGGGCGGCACCTCGCGGATCATGCGCTCTTTGTTCTCCCCGCGGATGTCCCCAGGGCAGACCATGTTCGCCGTGATCCCGAAGTCGCGCTCTTCGCGCGCGATGGAGCGCGTGAGGCTGGCGAGGGCGGACTTGGCCGCCGCGTAGGCCGAACGGTGGCGCCAGCCCGCCGCCTCCCCCGCGCCGTCATACCCGACCGTCACGATGCGGCCAAATCCCCGCGCTCGCATCCCACCGATGAGCGCCCGGTAAATCCAGAAGAAATTGTTCAAATTCCCGTCCATCATCCGCGTCCACATCTCGTCGGTGTACGCTGCCAGCGGGATGCGCTCGAACACGAAGGGCCCAAAGTTATGGACAAACGCGTCGATGGCGGAACACTCAGACAGGAACTTCGCGACAACGTCCGACACCTGGGCCCGGTCCAACAGATCGGCCTGCGCAACCCACACTCGCCGGCCCCGTTCACGGGCCAGTGCGGCCAACCGCTCGGCCTGCGCCAGGCTCGTCCGGTACGTGAAACACACATCCCAGCCGGACTCCAACAGCGTGCGCACGACGGCAAAGCCGAGCCCGCCTGCGCCGCTCGTCACCAATGCTGTGCGGACCGTCATGCGCTGCGCGGTCCCCCTTCAAGGCACCACCCGCTGTCCCGGCCCCCGGGACGCTGGCGGCGAAAAATCCAACGTTGTCCGCGGCGCTCAGGTTCACCTATGATGAAAGTATGCCAACAGATCGCCATACACATCACTATACCTGACCTTGCAGGAGGTGCGCCGATGTCCTTCAAACTCGACCCCAGGCTCGGCATCGAGCTGCCGGATTTCGAGCGGCCGTACGAGGAAATGGATCCCCGGGAACAAGAGGAGATTCTCGTACAGTGGGAACGGATCCGCGCCAAAATCCCCGACCAAATCGTCCGTTTTGAACGAGTCATCGAAGACCTGCTGCAAGAGGTACACAAGGAGGAAGACTGGGACGTCATCTCCGCCCACTTCGCCGACATCGCCGATTACGCGAGCCGCATCCACGAGTTGAACACCTGGCGCCGTGTCGACCCGGCGCTCGGATCCATTCCGGCCCAGGGCCACGCCCAGGAACATCGGGATCGAGAAAAGGCGACGTGACCTTGGGTGCCCTGCATTCGGGATCGCTCAACCCGCTGGGCGCGTGACGATCTCCACCGAGATCATCCGCACGTCCTGGACGGGACGGCTCATCTCGCCTGTGGCGGAACGGGTGACCGGTGTGGCGGCGATGCGCTGCACCGTGTCCATCCCCTCCCGGACGCGGCCGAACACCGTGTAGTTCGGATAGCGGTTCAGATGCTGGCACTGCTCGCCGGTACAGATGAAAAACTGGGATCCGTTTGTGTTCGGCCCCGCGTTGGCCATGGCCACGATCCCTGGCTCATACGGCCGCACGGGCGGGAGCTCGTCTGCGAACCGGTAGCCCGGGCCGCCCATCCCGGTGCCGGTCGGATCGCCCGTTTGAATCATGAAGTCCCGGATGATCCGGTGGAACACCACTCCGTCGTAAAACCCGTCCTTCGCCAAAGCGACGAAGTTGTTCACCGTCAAGGGGGCCTCTTCCGCAAACAGCTCCACGGTGAAATCGCCCTCGCTGGTGTGGATCACCGCCTCATACTGTGTGTCCGCCAAAAGCTGCATGGCGGGCGCCCGCCCATATTGTTTCGGCACCAGCAACACCCTTCCCTGCCTGCGTGGTGGATTCGGCATGCGCTGGGTCTTTCGCGCCGCCGCAGTTGGCTCGATCCTAGCACACACCCGCCCCCCAGTCCACTAACGGCTTGCACTGAGCGCGGCCTGGAAAAAATGGTACACTGAGACCAAGCGTATGCCATTTTGATTTTTGGAGCGTGTCCCGATGCCAGCGCATACCCAGTTCATCTCGCTTTTCGCCCCCCCGATGGAACAGACGGGCGGCCATCAAGGCTGCGGCCCCCGGTCCTTGCCGATCCCGCAGGCGTCCTGGATTGAAGCGCGCGACGCCAAACCCCTGCTCTCCCGCGTCGTATCCGCCTGGCGCCAGGAGGCGGGGTCCGCGTACGCCGAAGCGACGGCCATCCGATCCCTCGCCGCCATCCGCCACCAGTTCTGGCTGGCCGATTGCGGGCATCAGCCGCCCCCGATGCTTGCTGCGGCGAACTGGCCAGGCGGGCACACAGCCGGGCTATTGGCGGGTTGGCCACGGCACGCGCTGCGGGACTTTTTCATCACTGGCGTCGCGCTGCATCCCTCGCTCGATCCCGCGTCTCCGGACGGCCTCCGGACCGCCGAGACCCTGCTCGAGTGCGCGATGGATGCAAGCGTTCAGGCGGGGTGTGGCGGTTGGCTCGCCTGCCTGGCGGGTCCCGATGACGCCTGGTGGGAAGCGCTCGGTTTTTCGCCGAACGATCCGTTCACCCTCCGCCGCCTCGGCTACTTCCGCCGAAGCCCCCTTCAGTAAACCCGCCAAATCCGTCTTTGCCTGGGGAACCGGGTGGGGTACAATGGGGAGCGGAGGTGGAGGGACATGGAATACCGCAGACTTGGCAAGAGCGGCTTGAAAGTATCCGAGATCGCGCTGGGAAGCTGGCTTACATACGGTACCGTGACGGAGCAGGAACAGGCCATCGCCTGCATCAAGACGGCGTACGACTTGGGCATCAACCACTTCGACTGCGCCAACGTCTACGGCGCCACCCCGCACGCCGCCGAGCAGGTCCTGGGTCAGGCGTTGCGCGAGTACCCGCGCGACAGCTACGTGGTGACGACGAAGGCGTTCTGGCCGGTCGGACCAGGCGTCAATAACCGCGGCCTCAGCCGCAAGCACATCTTCGAGGAAGTCGAAAAGAGCCTCCGGGCGCTCGGCGTCGACTACGTCGATATCTTCTACTGCCACCGGTATGATCCAGAGACCGACCTGGAGGAAGTCCTCCGCGCCCTCGACGATCTCGTCGCCCAGGGCAAGGTGCTGTACACGGGCATCAGTGAGTGGCCGGCCGACCGCATCGCGGCCGCGGTCAGCCTGCAGAAGCAGCTCGGCCTGCGGAAACTCGCAGCCAGCCAGCCGGTGTACAACCTCTTCAATCGCTACATCGAGACGGCGGTCATTCCCATCTGCGACGAGGCGGGCATCGGCCAAGTGGTGTTCTCCCCCTTGGCCCAGGGCGTGTTGACCGGCAAGTACAAGAAGGGCCAACCGCTTCCGGAAGGCTCCCGGGCCGCCACACCAAAGGTCGCTCAGTCCATCCAGCGGTATCTGGACGACGCCTTGCTCGACAAGGTGGAGCGCTTGCGTACCGTCGCGGACCGGCTGGAGATCTCGCTCGCCCAGCTTGCGCTTGCCTGGGTGCTGCGCCTGCCGAGCGTGTCCAGCGCCCTCATCGGCGCGTCGCGTCCGGAACAGGTGAAGGAAAACGTCAAGGCGTCCGGGTACAAACTGGACGAGGCGACGCTCGACGAGATCGAACAGATCCTGCAGTCTTGACCCAACGCAGGGCGGACGTACGATGCACCGCCCGCATCGCTCGGCCGGGAGGGGGACGTTCGGTTCCCCTCCCGTTTTGGTACACGCCGGTCTCCGAGGTGATGACCATGGACGCCTACTGCACCTTTGAGGACGCTGTGCGCCGGGTGACGGCCATGGGCCAAGCGTTGCCCGCGGAGGAGGTGGCGCTGGCGGAGGCGGAGGGCCGCGTCCTCGCTGCACCGGTCCTCGCCGCCATCCCGGTGCCGCCCTTCACGCGCGCGATGATGGACGGGTTCGCGGTGCGCTCGGCGGACGCCCAGGTGCCTCCGGTAAGTCTGCGCGTGCGCACCACCACCGCTGCGGGCGACGCGGCGGCCCCGCCGCTCGGCCCGGGCGAGGCGGTGCGCATCCTGACGGGCGCCCCTCTGCCGCCGGGTGCCGACGCGGTGGCGCGCTTCGAGTGGTGCGACGAGCCGGAGCCCGGCGTGGTGACGGTGCTGCGCCGGGTGTCTCCCGGGGACTCGGTCCAGCCCGCGGGCGACGATGCGCCGGCGGGATCGCTGCTCATGAACCCTGGCACCCGGCTGGGGCCGTTGGAGCGGGCGTTGGCACAGACGTTCGGCGTCGCCCGCGTGCGCGTGCACCGGGTGCCGCGGGTGGCGATCGTCGTCACCGGATCGGAGCTCGTCACCACTCCCGGGGCACCGCTCCGCCCCGGCCAGATCTACAGCTGCAACGACACGTTGATGTCCGGCCTCGTGGCCAGCGCCGGTGGCGAAGTGGCCGCGGTCGACGTCTTGCCGGACCATCCCGCCCGCATCCGGGAGTCCATCGCCCGACACGCGGCGGCATGCGACTGCGTCATCACCACCGGCGGCGCCTCGGCAGGGGACTACGACTTCATCCCAGGGGTGCTCGCGGACCTCGGCGGGGAGATGTCGGTGCACAAGGTGTGGATGCGGCCCGGCTCTCCGTTTCTCGCCGCCCGCATCGGCGCGTGCACCGTGTTCGCCCTCTCAGGCAACCCGGCGGCCGCGCTGATCCAATTCGAATCGCTGGTGCGGGTGTGGTTCGACGCCGCCTTGGGCCGGCCGGTCTGTCCGTTCCCGGCCACCGGGCGCCTGGCGCACGACCTGCACCTCAAGCCGGTCAAACATACCCGCGTCTTGCGTGCCCGAGCTGCGCTCGCGGACGGAGTCCTGACGGTGGACACGAGCCTCCCCCAGTCTTCCGGGGTGCTCTCGAGTCTGGCCGCCAGCAACTGCCTGGTGCGCATCGACGAACCGGTCCTGCCGGCGGGCACCCCGGTCCCCCTGCGCTGGCTGCCCGGGTGCGCCCCATGAGGGGTTGGAGCGTCGCGCTCCGCTTCTGCGCTTACGCGAGCCGCTCCGCGCAACGCACCTCAACCTATGGGCTGCGAAGGCTCTGCGAACTGTGGTCCAGGCCGCCGCGCGACGAAGGCGGCGGTGAGGGAGGCGGTGCCGCGGAACGACTCGCGAGAGCGCTTAGTGGAGCGGCACCGCCCCCTCGCGCACCCCACCGAACTCACGCCGACCGCAACCGGCGGATCCACCACCGCCGGACGGCGTGCAGCGCGAACCAAGTCAGTAAGGTCACCGGTAGCCAGACCGCTGTGAGCACCGGGGTACGCCTGGGATCAAACTCCATGCCCCCTACGGCCGTCTCGCCGCACACGGTCCCGACAATCAACCCGACGCCGGCAAACAGCACGTGCCACAAGGCCGGATAGGCGAACAGCGCCCCCTCCCGCTCCAGTGGCAGACGGCGGAACAGGGTCTCGGCGGCGATGTACCACCCGAGCGCCCAGACGGCGTACCAGCCGCCGAGGCACCACAGGGGCGCGTCCGACACCCCTGGCCCCGCCAGGGGGGACATCGCCATCACGTCGTTCGCCACCCGCCATACCACTTCATCAAACGGCACCGGTTGGATGCTGGTATGGGCCAATTCCTGAATCATCAGGCTGACATAGATGGGGAACCCCGCCAGGCCAAGTGCGCACAGAATGGCGGCGATGAGGTTGCCGACGCTGGTGGTCACGGCGAAGCCAACCATGAACATGGCGGATTTGAGGAGTCCTTGAATCAGAAACCACCCGGCGATGTCCCCCGTCGTCACCACGTGTCCGAAGGCGGCATTGACCACGAACAGGTACAGGGTCAGGAGCAACAGCGCCACCCAGACGCCGGCGAGACAAAACACCGCCTGCACTCGCACCACGTCCTGCCGCCGCACGGGCCCGGAGAAGGTCAGCAACAATCCGCCGCGCGCCCGCTCCAAGCTCATCGGCACCACGCCGAGGACCAGTGCGGCCGCGGCCGTCCAGCTCACCGATGCGAAATGCGGGTGGAGACCCTGCAACATCTGTACCACAGATGCGGCCAGAAGTGGCTGCTGCTCTGGGTGCGCGTGAACACCCGTCCAGTACCGGACCACGGTCTTGACGGGCGCAGCCCAGAACACGACCGCCAGCAGCACCAGCCAGCCGCGGATTTGGCGCCACTCCTTGTACGCCACGGCCCTAGGAAAGGAGAATCCCTTCACGGCGATAGCCCTCCTTGTCCATGAAATGCCGGAACAGTTCGTCCAACTCGAGATCGAGCGCCTCGCAATACTGGGCCCCCGCCTGGCGCAGCGCCGCCATCACCGCATGCGCGTCCCCGTCGACGGTGACGGTCACCATCTGGCCGCTGCGCGCCACATCGACGACGCCCGGGTGCTGGCGGACGGCCCCCGGGATCTCCCCCGGCAACACCGCCTGCACGCGCTTGACGCGCTGCTTCAGGGCGTCCAACTGGCCGGAGGCCACTGCCCGCCCGTTGTACAGGACGGTGATCCCGTCGGCGATCCGGTCCAGGTCGTCCAGATGGTGCGTGGCGATCACGATGGTGGTCCCGGCCCCGGCCGCCTCCTGCACCAGCAGTTGCAGGAACTGGCGTTTGACGACCGGATCGAGCCCGTTGGTCGGCTCGTCGAGCAAGAGCACGTCGGGCCGCGCGGACAGCGCCGCAGCCAGGCGCAGTTGGGTCTTCATCCCCTGCGAAAGATGGCGCAGGGAACGCCGCACCGGCAGCTCCAGCGCCTCCAGCAGGCGCTGACAGCGCGCGTCGTCCCAGCGGTGGTAGAGCAGCCGATGGTAGTGCAGGTAGTCCCGCACGCGCATCGCCCGCGGCAGGTCGCCCTCGCTGGCCACCAGGTGCACCCGCTGGCGCAGTTCGGCCGCCTCTTCGCCCACCGGCTCCCCGAGCACCCGCACCTGCCCGCCGGTCGGTCGGTACAGGCCCATCAGGATGCGCAGCAGCGTGCTCTTGCCGGCGCCGTTGGCCCCACCACCCCGTGGATGCTCCCGGCCGGGACGGCCAGGCTCACGCTGTCGAGGACGATGCGGCCGTCGAACACTTTTCTCAGGTCAATCGTCTCCACGGTCCACACCATGCGAATCCTCCCCCCTGTCCACGTTCCTCCGTCCCTGCTCCTCCTCCCACTCGCGGACCACGTCCGCAAACAGAGCCAATGCCTCGCCGGGCTGCAGGTGCAGGTGATGCGCTTCGACGAGCAGCTTTTTCATCGCCTCCCGCAGTTCGGCTCGCCGGCGCGCCTCGTCCGGCGGGATGGCCGGCTCGGCGATGAACGTGCCGCGCCCGCGGATCACTTCGATCACGCGCTCGCGCTCCAGCTCCTGGTACGCTTTGGCCACGGTGTTGTGGTTGATGGCCAACTCCACCGCAAGCTCGCGCACCGAAGGCAGCCGGTCCCCCGGGGCCAGCATCCCCTTGGCGACGGCGGCTTTGACGCCGTCCACCACCTGCTGGTACACCGGCACGGGCAGCCTCGGGTTGACGCGCAACCACATCGGAACACCTCCTCGGATTGTCCATGTGTACCATGACAACTAGTACATACAGACAATACGACAACCCGGACGGGATGTCAAGAAAATCTGGACGCACAGCCGCCAAGCTCAGGTGGCGCAGCCAAACCCGCCGCATGCATCGCTGCGCATTCCGCGCACAAAAAAACCGCCCCCGCGGGTATCCCGTTTTCCCGCGGGGGCAATAGTCTCTGGACAGAGTGCGTCGGGCCCAAGGGCCGGTCGTCTTACACCGACAGCGTCTCAAACAGCGCCAGGCGCTGGCCGAACGCCTCGGCCAGGCTGCTGCGCGCCGCCTCGTACGCCCGGGCATCCGCGAATCCGGTCTGCGGGCGCAAGTAGACGTCCGGGATGCCCGGGATGGCCACCGGCACGTTCAGGAACAGGTCCTCATCCCGCTCCGTCGGCACGTCGTCGAGGGCTCCGGCTAACACCAAGTGCACAATTTTGCGCGTGAGCGCGAGCGGCATACGATCCGTCTGCCCATAGCCGCCACCGACCCAGCCGGTGTTGAGCAGGTACACGGGCACGCCGTGCCGGGCTACGCGCTCCATCAGCATGTCCGCATAGCGAGCCGGGCGATCCGTCAAGAACGGCGCTCCGAAGCACGCGGAGAACGTCGGCTCCGGGTTGACGACGCCGCGCTCCGTGCCGGCCAGTTTGCTGGTGTAGCCGAGCAGGTAATGGCGCCGGGCGTCTTCCGGCGACAAACGGGCCACCGCCGGCAACACGCCGGATGCGTCCGCAGACAGAAAGACAATCGCCTTCGGATGGCCGCCCCGGCCGCTGGGCTCGACATTCCGGATGAACGAGAGCGGGTAGGCTGCACGCGTGTTCTCCGTGCGCGTGCGGTCGTGGTACAACGGGCGGCGTGTCTCGTCGTACATGACGTTTTCGAGCACCGCACCGAACCGGAT
Source organism: Alicyclobacillus macrosporangiidus CPP55 (assembly GCF_000702485.1). GTDB lineage: Bacteria > Bacillota > Bacilli > Alicyclobacillales > Alicyclobacillaceae > Alicyclobacillus_H > Alicyclobacillus_H macrosporangiidus_B. The sequence goes on from NZ_JNIL01000001.1 coordinate 1,061,024, forward strand.
GGCATGGTAGATGTCCGGCTCCCGCTCCTCCGAGAGGTCGATGCACTTGGCATAGCACCCATTTTCCATATTGAACACGCCGTCGTCTCCCCAGCCATGCTCGTCATCCCCGATGAGACGCCGCGCTGGATCGGCGGACAGCGTCGTCTTCCCCGTCCCAGACAGGCCGAAGAACAGCGCCACATCCCCGGCCTCGCCGACAGACGCCGAGCAGTGCATCGGCAGCACGCCCTGCTCCGCCAGGTGGTGATGCATCAAGGTGAAGATGGACTTCTTCAGCTCGCCCGCGTACTCCGTCCCGCCGATGAGGACGATCCCGCGCGCCAGGTGCAAGACGATGAACGTCTCCGACCGCGTGCCGTCCCGCGCCGGATCAGCCTTCAAGGTCGGTACCCCGTAGACGGTGAACCGCGGCGTGACGTCCGGATCGCCCGGCATGAACAGGCGCTGCACAAACAGGTTGTGCCAGGCGAACTCAGTCACGAACCGAACGGGCACGCGGTAACGCGGATGGTGATTGACGGCGCCGTCAAACACGTAGCCGCCCTTCTCCGCCAGGTGCGCCTTGACTTTGTCAAACAACCGCTCGAACTGGGACTCGGTCAGCCAGTTGTGCGCCTCCTTCGGCAAGGGGCAACCCTCGTAGGCGACGAAATACTTGTCCTTGGGCGATCGGCCAGTGTACTTTCCGGTCTCGGCGCAGAGGGCCCCGTTCTCCAACAGGACCGCTTCGCCCCGGCAGACCGCGGCCTCAATCAGCTGCACCGGTGTCAGACGCTGAACGCTTGCCTGATTCACAGGACCACTCCTCACCATCTCCGTATGGCTCATATTATGACATACTATTTGCCTCCGTTGCACCCATTTCTGACATACTTTTTGACCCATTTTTGAACAACAATGTGGCTCATCGGCGCAACGCCCGCTGGTACAACGCCCATCGCCGGTCCATCAGCCGGCCGATGTCCGGCCGGTTCTTCAACAATTTCATCAGGTGGCTCGGCCCGGTGTTCTCTTCAATCAGCCAGATTCGGCCTTTCGTGTCGATCCCGAAGTCGAACCCGAGCTCCCGGTACATCTGGTAGCTGTCGAAGTGGCGAGCGGCCTCCAGAGCCAGCTCGCGAAGACGCGTCACACACCGTTGCACCTGCTGTGGCGACCACCCGAGCCCTTGGCGCAGGGCGGCCTCCACCTCCATCACTCGCCCGCGGCTGAGGGCCACATTGGTGACGACGCTGTCCTTGCCGGCGACTTTGGCCACCATGCCGGTGTACAACCACGGCCCGCCAGGCCGCTCCCGCTGCACCATCACCCGGATGTCGACCGGCCTGCCGCCGACCTGGAAGAGCGGGATGCCCTGCTGCACGACGTACGCCTTGGGATCGCGGATCCGCTCCACGTGGCGGACCGCCGCTTCAACCGATCGGAAGGTGCGCCGGGAGTGCACGGTGTGTTGGACATGGACCTTTCCACCATCCCGCCACACCTTGAGGATTCCCTGTCCGCGGCTGCCACCGGAGGGTTTGACGAAGACAACCCGGTACCGCCGGAGGAACGCTGCCAACACGGCGGGCGTATACCGGGCGGTGGCGGGCAGGTGCCGGCGGATCTCCTTGTGTTGGGAAAACAGCCGGTACAACAGATACTTGCCCAGTTCTGGCTTGCGTGCCACTGCGGCCGCCTCCCTCTCTCCTGGATGCCGCCAGCGTATGCCGGTCGGCCAGGCCTGAAACGGTCAGGCGCACAACCGAACGCCATGGAGAAAACGTGGTATCATGAAGGGGTCTGAATGGACAGACAAGCGGCAATTGCGCCGATCTCAAAAAGGGGGGAACCGTCCATGCACGTGGTGGTGATTGGAGCGGGTGCGGTCGGGGGGTACTTCGGCGCACGCCTGGCTCAGAACGGGATTCCTGTGACGTTTCTCGTCCGGGAGCGCCGCCGCCAGCAACTGGCTGAACGGGGGCTTCGCGTGCGCAGCGTCTATGGCGACATTCAGTTGTCTCCGCAGCTCGCGGTGCGCCCGGAAGACATCGCGAGCCCCGGCCTGGTCCTGTTGGCGGTCAAACAATACCACCTCGAAGGCGCATTACCTCAGGTCCAAGCGCTGGCCAGACAAGGGGCATACGTGCTGCCGCTGCTCAACGGCATCCGTCACCTGGATGCGCTCCGTTCCGTCGTGCCGCCGCGCCAGCTGCTCGGCGGATTGTGCCACATCGAGGCAACCTTGGACGCCAGCGGCGATGTCGTCCACACCAGCCAACTGCACGATATCACCTACGGCCCGCTGGCAGAGACGGATGCGGAGGCCCTGCCCGCGATCGACGAGACCCTGCAGGGCCGCGGGTTCATCGCCCGCCGGAGCGAACAGGTGTTGGTCGACATGTGGATCAAATACATCTGCCTGTCGACCCTCAGCGGCCTGACCGCGTCGACCCGCAAACCCATCGGCGCGGTGCGGGAAGACGGACCCGCGTCCCGTCTGATGCGCCAATTCGCCGCCGAGGCGGCCGCCGTCGCCCGGGCGGAATGTCCCGAGGTCCCGAGTGAGGCGGCGGATCAGGCGGTGCGCTGGCTGGAGCGCCTGCCGGCGTCGATGACCTCGAGTATGCATCGTGATCTGGAGAAAGGATTGCCCATCGAGATCGAAAGCATTCAGGGGGTTCTCGTCGAGCTGGCCGAGCGGCACGGGATCGATACCCCGGCCATCCGCACCCTGTACGCCGTCTTGCATCCCCATCGGGAGGGCGCACGCGAGCCAGCGGGGCAGGCCTGATGCCCACCCCAGGCCCGGTGCGAGTCACCGGGCCTCCCCGGTTTCGCCGGAACGGCCCTTACACCGCGCGATCTCCGACAGCAAATCCGCCCGGAAGCGGGCGATCTCGGCGCCCGGCTGTTCCAACTCCCGCTCTGTGAACGTCCGAAGCCAGGGGCCCCCGCGGAACGGCGCGACGTTGTGCGGCGCCACGCGGACCTCGTACTTCGGCCCTTCCCCGCTCCCGTCATCGGGAAGCCGGCGGAGCGTGCGCACCAGCACGTTGGCGATCCGCGGATCCATCGGCTCCGCGACCAGTTCCATGTCAGCCAGCGGAAACCGGGTGAACAGCCACGTCCACTCCCCCATTTCGTTCACCCCCCGTCTCCTTCCTTGCGCTGGATTTCCATGGCCGCCCCGGGACCGCCCGGTTCAGTCCTTGTCGACCGCGATGCCGATCCGCGCTCGGAAGCGGGCCAAGAACCGCTCCGCGTCCACCTCGACGCACACCTGCACGTTGGCCTCGCCCTCGGCGTGCGGGCGTGCGTCGACCACCGTCATGCCCGCCGTGATCCCATCGCACGACACGCGCACCGAATACGGCCGTGTCGTGCACAGCGTCGGATCCTCGGCGACGGCGACAGCCAACGGATCGTGCAGAGGACACCAGCGCCCCTTGACACCCTGCGTCTCCTCGTACGCGTTCATGTAAAAGGAGACGGCGTCCCGGATCACCCGCGCATAGGGCAGCCCGGGGTCGATGCGCGCCAGGTCCCCTTCGGTCAATCGGGCCTGCATCGTGACGTCGAGGCCGACCATCGTCAGCGGCGCCCCGGAGCGCAGGACGATGGCGGCCGCCTCCGGGTCCCCCCAGAGGTTGGCTTCGGCCACGGCCGTCACGTTGCCCGGACAGAACGCGGCGCCTCCCATGAACACCACGCCGCGGACCAGCCGGGCCAGATCGGGATCGAACAGAAACGCCCTCGCGACGTTGGTCATGCGCGCCACCGGCACCAGCACCACCTCGCCAGGATAGCGCCGGATGGTCTCGCGGATGAATGCGGCGGCATCCTGCTCCTCCGCCCGCCGGTGCGGCTCGGCCAGCCGTGTATCGCCGAGCCCGTCCTCACCGTGAATCCACGGCACCGGTCCACTCCACTCGCGCAGGATGGGGCGATCGGCCCCGCGGAACACGGGGACGTCCGCACCGCACAGCTCGACGAGACACAAGGTGTTTCGCGTCGCCTGGTCGACGTCCACGTTTCCGAAACAGGTGGTGATCCCGAGCACCTCCAGATGCGGGGATCGCAAGGCGTACAGGATGGCCAGGGCGTCGTCGACACCCGTATCCACGTCCAGCACAATGCGCGTCCGTTCCAAGGCTTGTCCTCCCTGGGCCTGTGCAGGCTCAGACCTGCGTGATAACATGGTCCTGAATGCGGTTGCAGGTGCCCGCGCCGCTCACGGTACCGAGGGCGCACACCCACTTCTTCCGACTGAGGCCAGTATACACCACATCATGCGGGCACGCGCACGAACCGGGTCGCCGTACCGCCCCCTGTGCGGTCCCCGCCATCCCGAGGTGAAGTCATGGACGCTCGCCTGATGTCCTACCTGTACTGTTTCAACATCACACGCGATTACTTCGAATGCCACGAGTACGGTGAATCCCTTTGGCTCGACAGCGGCCGCCCCGTCGGGCTGAAAGGCCTGATTCAGGTGGCGGTGTGCCTCTACCACTTGGAAAACGGCAACGTCCGCGGCGCCTGGCGGATGTGGCAGCGTGCCCGCGAGTACCTGAACCCGCTTCGGCCCGAGTACGAGTCCATCGATGTCGACCGGCTGATCGCGGACATCGACGCGGTGTTCGCACAGGTGCCCGCGCACTGGCGCCCGATGCAGGTCAGTCCGGCCCAGGTGGAGGCCCTGCATCTGCCCCGGGTCGACATTCGGATCACCGATCCCGCCATCGCCGCGCAGCTCCCCCAATGGTCCCCGGAACCGCTCGCCGATCGGGATTGAATCTGTAAATTCCTTACCTTTTCAATCCACTTTTATTTGATTTCACAAGTGTAGCCTCGTACAATCCGGATGTAATCGTTTGCACCTTCAGATTGGGATTGGAAAGGGAGGATAACGACTTGCGCCGATTGGCCGTCTTTTTTTTGTTCATCATCCCGTTTCTCGCACAGCTCGTTGCGTTGCCTTGGGTAAACCGGATCCATCCAATGGTGCTGGGCTTCCCGCTATTGCACTTCTGGCTCTTGATCTGGATGCTGCTCACGCCGTTGTTCACCCTCGCCATCCACTGGATTCTGAGAAAGGAGGCGGAGGCATGATGCACGGCCATTCCATGGCTTTCGCGGTCACATCCGTGCTCGTCCTCGCCGTCGTGCTCATCGGGTTTCTGGCGGGACGCGACAAAGAAGCGCGCAGCTCCGTGGAGGAGTGGTCCGTCGGCGGCCGGCGCCTCGGCAGCCTGTTCGTGTGGTTTCTCGTGGGCGCCGACGTATACACGGCGTACACGTTCCTCGGATTGACCAGTTCCGCGTACAGCGGCGGTAGCATCGCCTTCTTCGCGACGCCGTACGTGGTGCTCGCCTATCCGATGGCGTATTTCTTCCTGCCAAAATTATGGCGGGTGGCCAAAGAACACGGCTACATGACCCTGGCCGACTACGTGGGCGGCCGTTTCGACAGCAAGCTCCTATCCTTCCTGGTGGCCATCACCGGCGTCCTCATGCTCATCCCGTACATCGACCTGCAGCTGAGCGGCATCCTCGACACCCTGCAGGTGGCGGGCGCGGGATTGGTCAACGTCAAGCTGATCGTGATCGTGTCGTTCCTTCTCGTTGCGCTGTACACGTTCTTCAGCGGCCTCAAGGCGCCGACGTATACCGCCATCATCAAGGACATCCTGGTCTGGGTGGTGATGCTGTTCCTCGTCATCTCCCTGCCTATCCTCCACTTCGGCGGCTGGGGGCAGATGCTGCAAGCAGTCGCGACGCAGCATCCGAAGATGCTGGTACTGCCAACCTCGGGCCCGAAGGGCATCCTGTGGTTCTCCACCGCAGCCCTGATCTCTGCGATGGCTCTGTTCATGTGGCCTCATACGGCGACCGGGACCTTCAGCTCGAAGAGTGCGGACATCCTCAAGAAGAACGCCATCGTCCTGCCACTGTACAACATCGTCCTGATGCTGGTGACCTTTCTCGGGATCCTGGCATTCATGGTCGTTCCGCAGGGGACCAACCCGCGTCTGGCGTTCCTGACGCTCATTCACGACTCGTACGGCGGCTTCACCCAGGGCCTCGCCTACGCGACCATCGCCCTGGCGTCGCTGGTGCCTTGCTCCATCATGGCCATCGGTGCCAGCAACTTGTTCGCGAACAACATCTACCGCGACTTGATCCGGCCGGACGCCAGCCCGAAACGGCTGACCCTGGTGACTCGTTCGATGGTGTTCGTCGTCATCGGCCTCGCCCTCTTGTTCGGGCTCGCGTTCCCGACCGCACTCGTGTCATTGCAGTTGATGGGCGTCTCCGGCATCGTTCAGACCTTCCCGGCGGTCGTGTTGAGCCTGTACTTCCGCAACCTGCCGAAGGAGGCGGTGACGGGCGGCCTTCTGGCCGGCCTGGCGACGGTGTTCTACCTGTATGCCACCCACAACGCCCATGGCGTGTACGAGGGATTTTGGGGGTTGTTGGTCAATCTCGTGGCAGTCATGGTGCTGACACCGCTGTTCATCAGCAAGGCGCGCCGGCGCACCAACGCCGTGGTGACGTTTCTGTTCGGCGGCCGGAACGAGAAAAGCCGTGCAAAACAACAGATCATCGCGTGAACCTGGACCACATCCCGTTCATGCCTGGTCACGCCAGGAGGGGAGCTTCGACTCCCCCTCCTCTCTCTTCTCCCCTTTTTTTCAGCGCGATCGATCCCGCTCGACCGCGACCACGTCAGGTCGCCGTGCCAGAGGTCACCGAGGGATTCTGCACGGGGCTCTTGCCGCGGGGGACCCAGCGGTTGGACCAAAACGCCACACCGCTCGTCACCAGCAGCAGCAAACCGGTGACGAGAAATACACTGTGCGGCCCGAACGCCCCGCCGATGGCTCCGCCCACCAACGGCCCGACCATGTTGCCCACCTGGTTGGCGGTCTGGTTGAGCCCGAACGCCCGGCCGCGGAACTCCGGTTCGGTTGTGGAGACCACCAGGCCGTTGAGGGCCGGGAAGACTGCGCAGAAGAACGCCCCGTACAGGAAGCGGACGATGGAGAAGCCCCAGATGTCGTGAAACGGGATCTGAGCCAAATTGCCAATCCCGCCGCCGATGAGTCCAATCAACAGCACCTTTTGGAACCCGGCTCGGTCCGCCCAGCGGCCCCACCGCGGCGCGAACAATACGCTCGCCACCCCCGCCAGGGAGAATACGATGCCCGCCAACAGCGAGGCGTCCTGCAGGGATCCGCCCAGCTGGGCGATGTACAGGGGCAAGACCGGCTCAATCGTCATGATGGAGAACGTCGTCAGCACCGTCAGGCCGAGCGTCATGAGGAAGGCACGGTTGGCCGCGGCGAGGCGCAGCGCCTCGATGACGGAGCTGCGCGTCTTGCTCGGGACGAACTTCTCCTCCGTGACGAAGAACAAGACCAGCAGGGTCGCGAAGAGCACCAGCACGCCCGCGCTCGCGAACGCGACCCGGTTGCCCCACCACCGGGCGATCCCGCCGCCCAACAGCGGCCCGAGGATGCCGCCCACCGCGTTGCCGGTCGACATCAGGGCGAGCGCATACCCGACCCGCGCCTCCGGCGTGTTCGTCGCCACCAGTGCGATGGCCCCCGGCACGTATCCCGCCAAGGCCCCCTGCAGCGCGCGCAGAACCAACAATTCGTACGGATTGCTCACCAACGAGGTGAGGATGTACAGGATGCAAAGAGAAAAACCGGCTCGCAGGATCATCGGCTTCCGGCCGTACTTGTCGGCCAGCGACCCCCAGTACGGGGAGACCAGCGCACCGGTCAAGAAGGTGATGCTGTACAGGAGCCCAGACCAAAGCTCCGTGTGCTGATTGACGCCAATCTTCAAAAGGAACAAGGGCAAAAACGGGACCACCATGGAAAAACTGGCCGACGTCACCAGGACGCCGAACCACAACAGCCACAGATTTCGTTGCCAGGTCTCCATCGCCGCCTCCGGATTCCGCCTAGGATGCCTAGATTCTACGCTCTTTCGAAGGACGAAGGAATCCGAAAATCCGTTCACATTGCGCCGATTTGCCCGAAATCCAGCACTTCGCGGCGAACAACCCGGCGAGACGCGAATTCTCGCCGGGTTGCGGATAGTTCCGTCATTTTTTCGTCCGAACACGCCTCCTCATCCTCCAGGATGGGGAGGCGCATCCACAGGGCACGCCGTGGCCATGACCACGGGTCACCGCTCCGGCGTGCCCGGCACTTGCACCAGCGTGTCGATCACGCGGCTCAACGGCACCGCGTCCACCTGCACAGCGGCCCTCGGGTGGACGAAGTACAGGTACGCCTCCACGCGGCCGCCCCCGAGCGCCGTGCGCACCGCCTCCACGTACGCCGCCACCTGCGCTTCATACTCCCGCGCCTGCGCCTGCAACGCCCGCGCCCCGATGCGGTCCGTCTTGTAGTCGACGATCAGCCACCCATCCTCCTCTTCGGCGAGGCAGTCGATCACGCCCTGCACCACGACAAACCGACTGCCCGCCGGTCGGGGCTGGCCCCGGCCGGCGCGGGTTCGGGCACCGGGATCCGGTAGAAGAACGGCTGCTCGCGCCACACCCGGCGCGCCCGCGCCAAGCGGCGGCCGAGCGGCGAGGCGAGGAACGCCCAACCATCCTCCACCAAGCCCGGGTCCCGTTCCCGCTCCGTGATGAGGCCCATCCGCACCATCTCGTCCAGCGCCGCTTCCACCACGCCCCGGCTCGGCTTCGCAGCGAAGTCCACCCGCTGCATCAGCGCGTGGAACAGCACGCCGCGCTCCCGGGGCGTGACGGCGTCCGGCCGGTGGAAAGCGGGATCGTCGAGCAGGTGCGCAGCGGCCGACGGGTGGACGGCAGCCTCCGGGACGCCCTGCGGATCCGTCCGCCGCAGGTGGTGGGCCCAGATGCGGCGCAGATCGGTGGCCGACAGCTTCCCAGGGATGGGGGTCCTCGCCACATCGGGCTTCCACAGCGTCAAACCGTCCCGCAGCTGCGCCGCAGAAATTGCGCCGGAGGAGGCCCCGTCTCCCGCAGCCACCCCCTGCTGCGGCGGCGCCATCCGCCCGTCCCCATGCCCCGGCGGGCACGCCGGTTGAGCCAGCTCCGCCAGATGCTCCCGAATCCGCGCCGCATCGCCGCTGGCAAACACCTCCGGCCGGAACAGACTCCCGGCAGCCGCTTCCCCCGCTGTCCCCACCACGCCGGCGGACGGCAACGGCAGCCGGCGTCCGTCCGCCGTGTTCCACAGGGTCACCGCGAAACGGGCCGGGTGATCGTACACCGGGCCGGGATGCCAAGCGGTCTGAATCCCCGCCTCTTCCGCCAACCGTCGCAAGGGCGCACCGTCCCGGTGCCGCAGGAGGGCCGGGCCGAGCCAATCGAGGTACGACTTGGCCCGCACCATTCCGTACAGGGGCAACGCGACCGCGTCCGCCTGCGCCAGCGGCAGCCAGCGCGCCGCCTGCTTGGCCAGGTCCTTCCCCGAGCCGACCAGGATCAACCGTTCCCGCGCGCGCGTCATCGCCACGTACAACACGCGCGCCTCCTCCGCCAACGTTTGCGTCAGCTCGAGCTCCTGGATGGCGATGGACGGTAACGTCGGCCAGCGCTGCTCCGTGTCGACGTCGACGATCGCCGGGCCCACCCCCAGGGTGCGGTGCAAGGGCAGGCGCGTGTCGACGCGGAACTGCTTTCCCAGGTCCGCGACGAACACCACTGGATACTCCAGTCCCTTGCTCTGGTGGATGGTCATCACGCGCACCACATCCTCGCTCTCTCCGAGCGTGCGGGCCTCGCCTTCATCCACGTCCCGCTCGAGCGCCTCCTTGGCGCGGCGGATGAATCCGAACACCCCGTCCGGGTAGCGTCGATCGTAGGCCCGCGCCTTCCCGAGCAAGGCCTCCACGTTCGCCCGCCGGCCCGGGCCGCCCGGCATCCCGGAGACGAACGCCAAAAACCCCGTGTCCTCGAGGATGCGCCGCAATACCTCTTCCGCAGTGGCCCGACGCGCCAGGGCGCGCCAAGCGCTCAAGCGGCCGTGAAAGGCGCGCACCTTTGCGACCAGCCGCTCCTGCCACCCGGCGGCCCCGGTGTCCGCCACCTCGGCCCAGGCCTCGACGCGGCCGGCCGCCGCCCGCCGCCACGCGTCGTAGAACATGCCGCGCCCCAACAGACGGATGCGGGCCAGTTCATCGTCGCGGAACTCGCCGATGGGTGAGCGCAGCAGCGTCACGAAATCCAGGTCGTGCCGGGGATTGTCGATCACCGTCAGCGCCGCGAGGAGCCACTGTACCTCCAGCGCCCCGTAAAATCCAACGGACGTGGCTCCGTACGCGGGGATCCCGGCCTGCGCAAACACCTCGAGGAAGACGTTCACCTTTGCGCGGGCGGCGCGCAGCAGGACCACGATGTCCCGGCAGCGCAGCGGGCGATACCGGCCCTCGTCCCGGTCCCACACCTGGGCCGCCGGGCAGCCCGGAACGCGCCCCAACAACTCCTGGATACGCCGGGCGACTACCAGCGCCTCCTTCTCCAAGTGGGTGAGCTCCTCTATCATCGCCTCGAGGTCTCCTTCGCCCCCGGATCCCTCGGCGCTTCCGTCCCCGGCCTCACCGTCACCTTCACCGGCGCCAGCCGGGGCCCGGTCGCCGCGATCCGCCTCCGGTGCTTCTTCTTCCTCCCCCTGGGCACCGCCCGCCACACCGCCGGCCTGCGCCGCGTCGCCGCGCTCCACCAGATGCACCTCTACCGGGCCGGCCAACCTTCCTTCGCAGCCGTCCGCCGGATACGGAGCCGCGGCGTTCATCGCCCCGCCGTCGTCGTAGGCGATACCGCCGAACGGAGGTGAGAAGAATTGGGAGAAGAAGAAGTTCACCGCGTCGACCACCTCAGCCCGGCTGCGGTAGTTGTCGGTCAGGTCGATCACGCGGCCCCCCGCCTGCCCCCGGTACCGTTCGAGGAACAACTGAGGTTCGGCCATGCGGAATCGGTAGATGCTCTGCTTCACGTCGCCCACCACGAACACGTTCCCGGGCGGTCGCGCGATGGCCGTGACGATGGCGTCCTGGATGGGGCTCGTGTCCTGGTACTCGTCGACGAAGATCTCGGCGTAATGCGTCTGCAGACGCCGCGCCTCACCCGTCGCCGGGTCGCTCAGGACCCGGTGGGCGAACTGCTCCAAATCGCTGAAATCCAGCACCCCGCGCCGCCGCTTGGCGGCCTCGTAGCGGGCAGCGAACGCGGATGTCAGATCGACGAGCGCCGTCACCGCGGGTGCCAGCCGCGCCACGTCGGCGCGGAGGTCCGCCTCGCCCCGCGACAGGATGTCGAGCACCTCTTGGATGCGGTTCCGGCCCTTTGTGCGCAGATCCTTGACGGCCTTGAACTCCGGCCGGTTCGGCGCGGAGACCCGCTTTCCGCTGAAGATGGCGCCCAGGCACCTCACCGCCTCGGGCACGCCCGCCCATGTTCCGAGCCAGCCGGCGGCCTCGCGGGCCAAGGCGCGGGCATTCGCGAGGTCGCGGCCGTACGCGTCGAGCTCCGGCCACCCCGTGGTCATCCGCAGCGCCTCCGCGAACACCTCCGCCGCTTCCTCCACCTGCCGCGCCGCCCACTGCAGGAACGCCTGCGTCCAGGGCCAGCAGGCAGTCTCGACAGCGCCTGCCTCCTCATACATCCGCCGCACCGCCGCCAACCAATCCGAAGGGTAGGGCTGGCTCTGGGCGAAGGTGTCCAACCGGTCCACCAGCGGCCACAGGGCGTCCAGATCGTCCGCGCACAGGTCCCGCGCCACACGCCGAACGTCCTCCTCCCGGCCCCCGGACAGCCACGCCTCCATCAGCTCCTCGAACACCCCTGCGCGCAGCGGTGTGCGCTCGTCCTCCGGCAGGATATCGAACACCGGCTCCAGGCCGAGCGCCAGGAAGTTCCGGCGCACGACCTCCATGCAAAAGCTGTGCAGCGTCGAGATCTGCGCCCGGTCGAGCAGATCCAGCTGCCGGTGCGCCTGCCGCACTTCCGCCGCGTCGCCGCGAGCGGCGGCGTCCTTGGCCAAGGCCTCCAGGCGCGCAGCGATGCGGTGGCGCATCTCGGCCGCCGCGGCCTCCGTGAATGTCACCATCAACAGGCGGTCCAGATCCAGTGCACCGGGCCCGGTGACGCACTGCACCACGCGCTCCACCAGCACCGAGGTCTTCCCTGACCCAGCGCCGGCGGAGACCAGCACGTTCTGACCGCGGGTCAGGATGGCTTCCCGCTGCCGCCCGGACCACCGTGCCTCCAGCCTTGTCCCGCTGCCGCCCGTGTCCCGAGACGAACTCACCGTCTCCCCTCCTCCCCGGCCGCCCAGTCCGCCAGGACGTCTCCCCGATCAAGCCGCTCCAACCGCCGCATCGGCCGCTCCCAGCGCCGGTCGAGGTGGCACACCGCTTGCAGAGGGCAGCGTTTGCACGCGTGATCGTCCAGGCTCAGCTGATACGGCGCAATCTGAATCTCGCCGCCGGCCACACGCGCCGAAACCTCCCGCACATGGGCGAGGACCTTCTGCAGCATCCCGCGCCATTCGTCCGGGCCAGCCACCGGCGCTCCTTTCGTGAAGCGCCCGTCTCTCGTGAACACCTTTCCGAACAGCTCGGTCTCCGAACCATCCGGAAGCCGTTCGTCCATCCACGCGACGAGTTCTGGATCCGCGACCAACAGCCCCCGCGGCCGCATGCTGCGGTACGCCTGCACCCGCGCCTCGTCCCCCGGCTCCGGCACCCGTACGGTGCGCGGGCTGCGCCCCACCGGCATGTAGAGGACACCGGCCGGCTCCGCCTCGGTGCCAAACAGTACCCGTGCGTGATGGGCGACGACCGCCGCGTACAGGGGAAGCTGCAACTGCAGGCCATGGTGCACCTTGAGCAGGTCGAGCGCGACGCCCATGTTGCTCTTGTAGTCCATCACCCGGAAGGCCAGGCGTCCCTCCGCCTCGGCGAGGTCGACGCGGTCGATCCGCCCGTGCACCCGCACCGCACCGCCGCCTGGCAGTGCCACTTCCAACGAAGGCAATCCGCCTCGTGCATCATCGCCGAACGACAGCTCGCTGTGCACCGGCAAAAAGCGCCCGTGGCGGACGTGGCGCGTCAGGACGACAGCGGCCTTTTCGATCACCCCGAGGGCCGTACGGGCCACCTCCAGACGCGTGGCCCGGCGCCGCCAGGCCTGGGTGCGCGGCTGTTGCAGCACCTCGGCGAAGCGGGCCCGGACTCGTTCCACGGCCTCTTCGTCCGACAGGGCGCGCCAAGCCTCCGGCGCCGCCGCGTGCTCTTGGACGAACCGCTCCAGCACGTCGTGGATCAAGTTCCCCCGCGCCGCGCGGGCGGCCCGGGCGACATCCTCGTCGCCGACGCGCAAGCCGTACCGGACGAAGTGCTGGAACGGGCAGGCGGCGAACGCCTCCAGCTGGTGGACGTGCATGCGCAGAGGCTGCCCGTACAGGGCACTCGCCAAGCGGGCCGGCAGGGGCCGGGCGGCCGCCGTAAAACCCAGGCCGGCCAGCGCAGCATTCAGACGGCTCCGGACGGCGTCCTCTCCAAGGAGCCAGTCGAACACCCGCACCGCCGCCTCGGGAACGCGGCCTGTGCGGCGCGCCTGTTCGACCACACCGATCCACGTGTCGAGCGCGGCGCGGGGCGTCCACACCTGGGGCTCGTCCCAAAGGGCGTCCTCTAACCAGATCTGGGTTTCGATCGCGCCTGCGGGCAACGCTCGAAGCCGTTCCACCACCCGTGACGGGCGGGCCGCCTTGCCCGCCTCATCTGAAAGCGGATAGGTGAGGAAGAGCCGTTGCGCCCCGCGGGTGAGCGCGGTGTGGACGACGGCGCGTTCGCACAGCTGCAGCTCCGCCGACGTGTACCCGACCGGCCGCCCGAAGAGGCGCTCGAACATCAGGCGTTCCTCGTCTTGCAACATCCCCTGCGGCCGTACGCGCCTCGGAAAGACCCCGTCGACCGCGCCGAGGAGGAACAGCACCGGCACGTGCAGCGCCCGGGCACGGCGGATCTCCGTCACCAACACCTGATCCATCCCCGCGGGGATAGTGGACAACGATTGATGGACGAGGTCCGTTCGGATGAGTTCAAACAAAAACGACCGGCTCAGGCGCGCAGCGGGGAGGGTATCGGCCAAGTCCTGCAGGAGCGCCAGCACGCGCTGCCACGCCTGTTCGTGGAGACTCGCCTCCAAGGGGCTCGTGGCACCCGCCTCGCCCACCATCCACTCTGCGACGATGCGCTTGGCATCGGTGCGCTGAAGCGTTCCCCAGAGCGCCTCCGCCACCTCGCCCGGGGTCATCCGCTCCTCCTGAAGTCCCTGCCACAGGGGCAGGAAGCGTTCCGCCAACTGCCTGCGCAGCGCATCCGCCTGCGCGTCGTCGGCCTGGGCCGCACCCGCTCTGGCGTCGTCCGGCCTGGCGTCGTACGCGAACTGCCACGGCGCCGCCGCGGCCCACGCGGCCACACCGGACACCTCATGGCGCCGCAAGTACGCCTCCAACCAGTCCGCGTCCTGGCGGCGCAGGCCGCAGAACTCCGTCTTGAGCAGTCGCGCCACGGCCTCGGTCGACGCGTTGTCCTCCACACTCTCCAATGCGGCGAGGATGAACCGCCCGAGTGGATGGGTCGCCAGCGGCGGGAAATCGTCCACATAGGCGTCCACGCCGTGGCGCCCGAACGCGTCCCGCAGAAGCGGCGCGTACTCAGGGAGGTCGGGGACCAACACGGCGATGTCCCCAAACCGGAATCCCGATTCATGGACCAGACGCAGCACCGCCCGTGCAACCCCGTCCGCTTCGCGCCGCAGGTTTTGCGCCGCGGCCACGGCGATGGGCGCCTCGCAACGAGGGGCCCCATTCGAACAGGCTGCCGCATCCCGTCGATGGCCCGCGTCCACGCGAGCCTCCGCCTCCGCGCGAACCTCCGCCACATCCGCGACTCCGTCGCCGAAGAGCCCTGCCTCCAACCACAGCCGGACAGGTCCCGCGCGATCGGCCGATCCCGTCGTCGGTGCGACCGCGACCGGCAACCCCCGTTCGCGACACGCCTCCAGCAGGCGCACGGTCCACGCCAGGGTCTGCGGTGCCCAAACCGCTTCCGGATCGGGCAGCTTCGCCAACAGGCGCATCAGAGGAGGCACGTCCGTGCCCCCCGCCTCGGCGCCGTCCACTCTCTCAGGCCCCTCCCGGAGCGCATGGGAGAGCCACGCGGGATCCAGCGTCACCGAGAACACGGTCTCTTCCGCCGCCTCGGCGATCGCCAGCAGAAAACGGGTGTCCCTGGGCGGCAGTTCGTCGAAGCCGTCGACGAACACGCGCGCGCCGGTGAGCGCCGGCCAGCGGGCCACGTGCTCCGCCAGCCAGGCCGGCAACTCGACCGGATCGTACAGGCCGAGGGCGGACAGGCGCGCTTGAAACCGGTGATAGAGGGTGCACACATCGCGCAGCTTTCCGATGAGCGAGGGCCCGGACACCTGCACCTCCATCCCCGCCTCCGCCAGACGGGTCGCGGCCGTCTCGAGCAAGGCCTCCACCTGATGCAGGGACACCAGATGGCTCGACATCTCGGCGAAGACCTCCAGCACGCCGTCGAGAAACCGGATAGACGGCTGGTCCCGCCGCAGCACCTGCAACCCGCCGCCGATCTCCTGAAACACGTCCGCCAGGAGCAACCGCTTGCCGGTCATGTTCACAGGCTGGCCGGCCATCACCCCGAGGTCCTGGTTCACCTGCTCAGCCAGGCGCGGCACCGTCAACACCTCGGCCCGCATGGCGGCCGGTGCGTATCGCATCAACAGACGTTCACAGGCGTAGGACGCGTCCTGCGGCACCACCCACAACAGGCGGCTGCCGAACGGGCTGTCCGCCAGCGCGTCGGCGATGGACCGGGCGATGCGCGTGGATTTTCCCGTCCCTGCATGTCCAGCCTGTATGACCACTCGCCCCACACAGGTTCCTCCTCATCGTTCCGAACAGTGGGCATTCGCCCGGCTGTCTCCACTCTAGCCCAAGCCCACCCCCATTTCAATGAAAAGTCTGCTCCAACAGGCCGTTCTCCGGCGCCCTGCGGCCCCGGCGCGCGAGGCGCATTCGCCCCCATTCCGCTGCATGGACCCTGCACCACCGGCCCAGGGTGGGCATATGACGGTATATATCCACATGTCGATGACAAAGGAGTGACATGGATGAGCGTCGATCCCGCGGTGATGTCTACCCACGTCAAACCGGTACCTTCCGCGAAACGGTTGATCACGGTATCCGGCATCGGCCTGTTGTTCGACTCGATGGACGTCAATCTGGTGGCCTACATCCTCGTCGCTGTGGCCGCTCAGTGGCATCTGAGTCCGGCGACGCAGGGGTATCTGAGCAGCATGGGGTTCATCGGGATGGCCGTCGGCGCCGCGCTGGCGGGTCTGTTGGCCGACCGGTTCGGCCGTAAGGCGGTGTTCATGTGGACCCTGCTGATCTACAGCGTGGCCACCGGTTTGACGGCTTTCGCTTGGGGCGTAGGCATCTTCTACGTCCTGCGTTTTCTGGTGGGGTTCGGACTCGGCGGGGAGTTGCCTGTCGCCACCACCTACGTGCTGGAGTCCTCTGCGGACGACCGGCGCGGCCGGCACGTGGTGCTCCTGGAGATGTTTTACGCCTTCGGGTCCCTGTGTGCAGCGCTCATCTCCAATCTGGTGATCCCGTCGGTAGGCTGGCGGGTCGTCTTCCTGATTGGCGCCATCCCGGCCCTGTACGTGTTGGTCTTGCGCCGCCAGCTGCCGGAATCCCCGCGTTTCATGACCATGACGGAACGCCGGTCGATGCGTGACGCCTTCGCGACCCTGTGGGCGCCGGGCGTCGCCCGGAGCACCATGGTCACCTGGGTGCTTTGGTTCGCGATGAATTTCGCCTTCTACGGGATGGTCCTGTGGCTGCCCTCCATCCTGTTCCTGAAAGGGTACTCGCTGGTACACAGCCTGAGCTACACCTTGATCATGACTCTGGCGCAGGTGCCTGGATATCTGACGGCCGCCTGGTTGGTGGAGAAATGGGGGCGCAAGCGGACCCTGTTGCCGGCGATGCTGTGCTCCGCCCTGTCCGCGCTCGGGTTCGGGTTCGCCCACAGCACCGTGTGGATCTTCGTATTCGGTATCCTGGTGAACTACTTCATGCTGGGCGCTTGGGCAGGCACGTACATCTTCACGGTCGAGCAATTTCCGACGAGGGCCCGCGCCTCCGGCATCGGATGGGCGTCCGGCTTCGGCCGCATCGGGGCCATCATTGCGCCGTCTCTCGTCGGCATCATGATCGGGGCGAAGATCGGGTTCGGTGCCGTGTTCACAATGTTCTTCGCCATGATCGCCATCGGCTTCTTGGTCGTGTGGGCCTTCGGCCGGGAGACATTGGGCGAGCATCTGCGTTGACGGCTTTACCCCGTCCGGCCTCCGCCTGCTCGTGCCGGTGTTCCTTAAGACGTGAACGGTCCCGTGCCTTCCCGCACGGGACCGCGTCTTCAAACCGCCAGAGGGACCTGTTCCAGGAAACTCCACAACACCGACTCCATCCCGGCCAGCGTGGTCTGCTGGTTGATCACGTCGCGCATCCGCGCGGCCCCTGGCAGCCCCTTCACGTACCACGCGGCGTGCTTTCGCATCTCGCGCACGCCGATGACCTCGCCCTTGTACTCCACGAGCAGATGCAGGTGCCGCACCGCGACCTCGATGCGCTCCCGGGCCGACGGCGCGGGCAGCTTCTCGCCGGTGCGCAGGTAGTGGGTGATCTCGCGGAAGATCCACGGGTTGCCGAGCGCCGCCCGGCCGACCATCACCCCGTCGCACCCGGTCTCTTCCAGCAACCGCTTGGCGTCCTCCGGCTCGACCACATCCCCGTTGCCGATGACCGGGATCTTCACCGCTTCTTTCACCTTGCGAATGATGGACCAGTCGGCGCGCCCGGTGTACATCTGCTTCGCCGTTCGCCCGTGCACCGCCACCGCCTTGGCGCCCGCCTCCTCCACCGCGAGGGCGACCTCGACGGCGTTGACGTGATCGTCGTCCCAGCCTTTGCGGAACTTGACCGTCACCGGTTTGCGAACGTGCGCGACGACCTCCCGCACGATCTCCGCCGCATACTTGGGATCGCGGGCCAGCGCCGCGCCCGACCCGTTCTTGTAGATCTTCAAAACCGGACAACCCATGTTGATGTCGATGATGTCGGCGTTCGTCTCACCGACCATGCTGGCGGCCAACACCATCGACTCCTTGTCGTACCCGACCAGCTGCAGGCTGACCGGGTGCTCGTCCGGCAGGATGGTCAGCATCATGTGGCTCTTCAGGCTTCCGTGCACCAGGGCTTTGTCGCTGACCATCTCCGCGCACACCATCCCGGCGCCCAACTCCTTGGCGATCCGCCGGAACGGCGGATTGCACACCCCAGCCATCGGAGCCAGGATCACCGGGGTGTCGATGACGACGTCGCCGATTCGCATCGGTTTCAACACGATTGTCCGACCTCCTTCCCATTCCCGGGAAGAAGGGTACCAGATGCGGGCGCGGGGTGCAAATGGAAACTCACCCCCGCTGCGCCATCCCCGCCGTCAGGAACAGGTCGATGAGCCACCACACGCCGACGATGAACAACAGCAGGTGCCCCACCAAGATGGGGAACGTCAAACAGCCGATCACGGTGCAGGCCAACATGGCTACGCCGCTGGCCACGCGCCCGCAGTACATGCGGTGAATTCCGAGATAGCCGAGGAAAAACCACAGGACATAAGCCAGTGCCACGGAACGACGCTGCACGCCCATCCCCTCCCACGCGGCAGCCTGCGGCGGCCCCCGTCCCGGTTCACCGCCCGATCACCGTATGTGTATGTGGGAACGGCTTGTTTCCATTCGTTTCCTTGCGGCTTGTCAGTGGGGGGTGACAACCGGTGCGCCCCATTCTCTTCACACCAGCTGCACGCGGGCATCCCGCTCGGCATACTCGAGCAATCGGCGGGTCTCCCGGTACATCAGGCTCTTACGGGGAGCGCCGAGCACCACCGAGATGCGGACCTTGCCGTCCTGGCGCGCGGCGAACGCCAAACAGTACATCGCTTTGGAGGTGTATCCGGTCTTGCCGCCGATCACTTCGCCGAACGGTGCAGACTCCAGATACACAAACCGGTTGCCGTTGCGGATGGTTTTACCGGCCACCGTGTACTGTTTGGTCTGCAGTGCCGCCACGATCCGCGGGTAGCGAAGGGCTTCGCGCAGGATGAGCGCGATGTCGTGCGCGCTGGACAGGTGATCATCGTCGTGCAGCCCATTGGGCGTGACGAAGTTGGTGTGCGTACATCCGATGAGGCGCGCCTTGAGGTTCATCATGCGCGCGAACCCTTCCTGGGACCCTCCGACCGTCTGGGCGACGGCGTAGGCGACGTCGTTGGCGCTTTTCATCAGGACGGCGTGCAGGGCGTCCTCCGCGGTGATGGTCGTATCCGGCTTGAGACCCAACCGTACTCTCGGCTGCCGCGCCGCCTCCTCACTGATGTATACGGGGTCTTCGGGGTTCAGATGGGTGACCAACAGGATGGCGGTCATCAATTTTGTGGTGCTGGCCGGATAGAGCGGAACGTCCGCGTTCTTGCTGTATAGGACCGTTCCACTCTCGGCGTCCATCACCACCGCGGCCCGGGCGTTGATCCCCACGCGCCGGGCCGCTGCTTCGGCGGGCATGGCGAAGAGCATGCTCAGCAGGACGGCGCACAGACCACAAAGCCAACCTCTCCAAAAGACAAAACGGCGCATGTGAACACTCCCTTTGCGGCTCCGCCCTTTAAGCTGAGCCACACCGGCTGCTTTTATGCCGGATCCGGGAGCGCCACCAGGATGCGCCGCGCCACCTCCTCGTCCAGCGCATACCGTTGGCCGCCGACCTCGACGGGAACGCCTGCCTCATAAGGGCTCGCCACCTCTCCGCGGCGGATGGCCGCCCCGGGCACGATGCCTGCCCGGTGCAAGAACCGCAGGAGATCCAGGTCTTCCTCCGCCTGCTCGAGGATGCGCACCACCTTCACTTCGGCCGGGCCCTCCACCTCCGCCAATGGTCGGCTCGGCGGCAGGTGCGCACCGGAGCCCGGGATGATGTTGCCGTGTGGACAGGTGGTCGGCCGGCCCAGGCGTTCCATCAGACGCTCCTCGACGAGCGGAGAGATCGCGTGCTCCAAGCGACCCGCCTCGACGTGGGCGTCCGCCCAGTCGAGGCCCAGTTCATCCGTCAGCCATCGCTCCAGAAGCCGGTGCCTGCGGACGATGGATTCGGCCAGCTCCAGCCCTCGATCGGTGAGCATCAACTCCTTGCCCTCCCCGAACCGCACGTACCCGGCCGATGTCAGCCGCGCGATCGTCTGCGACACGGTCGGCCGTGAAACGCCCAGGTAGTCGGCCAGCACGGAGGAGAGCACCGTGACCCCTTCCGCCTGCAGGATATAGATGCCTTCCAAATACTGTTCCATCCCGTGCGTGCGTGGCATCGGTACATCCCCTCCTTACGATGGCCCTTTGCCCACGCCGCCTTTACTTGACCACACGGCAGCGGCCCCACACGCGCCCGTCCATGACGAGCTCCAGCTCGTCCCCGTCGCGGAGCGGGCCAACCCCGGCCGGTGTACCCGTGAAGAGCAGGTCGTCCGCGTCGAGGCCGAAATGCGTGCTCACGTAGCCGATCAGGGTGTCGAAGGGAAAGATCATGTCCTTGGCACGCCCAGATTGGGCAATTCGCCCGTTGATGCGCAGTTCAAACGGGGTCTCGAGCAGTGCGTTCCAGTCGGCCACCTCGTAAAAGTCGGTGACCACGGCCGATCCCTGGAACCCCTTGGCAAACTCCCAGGGCTGCCCCGCCTTCTTCAGCGCCGTCTGGGCGTCCCGGTCGGTCAGATCGAGGCCCAGGGCGATGCCGCCGACCACATCGGACAGCGCGGCCCCGGCTGATAGGCCCCCTTCATCCACAGTACGATCTCCAGCTCATGATGGACGTTCTCACGCTCGGCCGGCACCCGCACCACCCCATCGGCCACGGCCAGGGCATGTGTCGATTTGCCGAAGATCATCGGCTTCGTCGGGACGTCGTTGCCCAACTCCGCCGCGTGATCACGGTAATTCCGCCCCACGCAAAAGATGTTTTTCACGCGCGTCAACGCTTCCTGCGCCGTCCGGTACGGCTTGTCCCCAGTCATCACGGCCATCCGCGGTCCCTCCTCGGACGATGTCCCATTCATTGTAACACAGCCCAACGCGCTGGTACCCACATCGATAATCGAGTAGGAGGGGGCGCCTAGCCCCCGTCCTCTCACACCACCGTACGTGCGGGTCCGCATACGGCGGTTCATGAAACACCACGAAGTGTAAGGTATCTCGCCTGAAGACTGCGCAGTCCCAGTTGTTCGAAGTACGTTTTGTCCATGGCCTGGTTCAGCATCCTCGCCATGAACCACGGCCCTCGCCGTGAATTGGCTGTCATGTGCACCACCCATTCCGGTTGCCCCAACGCGCGTAGCTCCCGATACCGCGTGCGCACCCGTTTCCATTGCTTCCAAATGCACATCCGCAGCCTGCGCCGGATCCATTCGTCGAACCGTTCGCAGTGCCGCTTCATCTCCGCCAGCCGGTAGTACGCCACCCATCCCATGATGTACGCGTTCAATTGTCTGATGCGCTCCGCGATGGGCATGCTTCGTGAGCGGCTGGTGATCTGGCGCACCCGCTCTTTGAACCGTTCGAGCGTCTTCGGTGCCAGGCGTATCGTGGCCAGCTTGTCGGGCAGAAAGCTGAATCCGAGGAACTTCAGTTTCCACGGCCGGTCTACCGCACTCTTCTCCTGGTTGACCTGCAGTTTCAGTGTCCCCTCCAGGTATCTGGTCAGTGACGCCATCACTCGCTCGCCCGCCCTGCGCGACTTCACGTAGACATTGCAGTCGTCCGCATAGCGGACAAACCGATGTCCTCGCTTCTTCAGCTCCTTGTCGAAGTCGTCCAGCATGATGTTGGCGAGCAGTGGGCTGAGGGGGCCGCCTTGCGGTGTCCCTTCCTCGTTGCGTACGACCACCCCGTCCGCCATGATGCCTGCGTTCAGGTAAGCCCGGATGAGCTTGAGCACCCGCTTGTCCTTGACCTTCCGTGCCACACGCGCCATGAGCTTGTCGTGGTTCACTCGGTCGAAGAACTTCGCCAGATCCAGGTCCACTGCCCACCGGTAACCCTGTTGAATGTATTGCTGTGCCCTGCGCACCGCATCATGGGCGCTCCGCCCCGGCCGGAATCCGAAACTGTTGTCGGAGAACTCCGGGTCGAAAATCGGGTTCAGCACCTGGAGTAGCGCCTGCTGGATGAATCGGTCGATCACGGTGGGGATTCCCAGTCCCCGCACCCCACCTCCGGGTTTCGGAATTTCGACCCGCCTGACGGGCTGCGGTTTGTAGGTCCCCGCCAACAGCTGCTGACGGATGTCAGCCCAGTGGGTCTGGATGTACGACCGTAGTTGTGTTACCGTCACGCCATCCACCCCTGGCGCCCCCTTGTTCGCCTCAACTCGACGAAGCGCCAAGAGCAGGTTCTCCCGCTCCAGCATCTTCTCCAGCAGGGAGTCACCCTCTTCGCAGGATGGGGTCTGCACTTGTGCCAACGACGAACTCGGCCCTCCAATCTCGGCCTCTCGCGGCTTCACCGCTACTCTCCGGGCGGAGGCCCCTTGCGGGGTATTCTGCTGTCGTCGCTCGTCGCATGAACGCATGTAGTCCATCCTCGTTTCATGTTCGGCCCTTCCGCGGGCGAGCGCTCGCCTACGTACTATGGCCTCTGCTGACTCCTGTCCGTTCAGCGCCGCCTCTCGACGGCGGTTACCGGCTCTGCCGGCGTACCGGACAGGCCTCCCCGGATAAGAACGGCCCCTTTCCTCTCATGCACCCGCCGCATTTACTGCCACAACCCTTGGCGACTTCGGACTTCGTTGTGCCTTGTCAACTCATCCAACTGTGACAGCCTCAGATGCGGTTCGTGTACCTCGGGTCGAGAGTTTGTCTCCAGCTTCCTTCGGATTCCACCTCACGATGGACACCCTTGCTCTTGGCTAACGGTAGGTATGTCGCCAACCCCCGTTCGGGACTTTCACCCTATAGAGACCGCCCATGCCGGGCGTACAAGAGGAAGGCCGCCCATTCGGACGGCCCCTTGGGTTTCCGCACCCTCAGCAGTACTGGTTGAACATCGCCCGCAGCCGGTCGGCGACGTGCTCGGCGCTCGTCCCCTCGATGTCGCTGCGGTGCAGTTGGTCCACCAGCTTCCCGTCTTTGAACAGCCAGATGGAAGGCGACGAGGGCGGGTTGTTCTCGAAGTACTCGCGCGCCCGTGCGGTCGCCTCTTTGTCCTGGCCGGCGAACACCGTCACCAACCGGTCCGGCCGCTTCTCCTGTTGCAGCGCCAACGCCACACCCGGCCGGGCGATCCCGCCGGCGCAGCCGCACACGGAATTGACAAACACCAGGGTGGTGCCCGTCTTCTCCTGCATCACCCGGTCCACCTCCTCCGGTGTGCGGAGCTCTTCGAATCCGATCTGCGTCAATTCATCCCGCATCGGCTGTACCATCATGGCGTAAAAGTCAAGTTCCATGGTCACAATCCGGCACCTCCCACTCAGCCGGTGTCAACACCGGCCTCCCTGCCCGTATTATACCTGGCCGCGCCGGCAATTGACAGTTCGGCGAACGTCCCTCTCCAATCCTTCCGTCGACGTCCCGCCGCGGTTGCATCACCACTTCTTCAATCGGTATAACTAGGGAAGAAATGCCGGAGGAGACGCGCTCTCTGGTATCCCCATGACAGACAGAGAAGAGGACGCAGATGGCCCAACACCCGTTTTTGCTCGCCTGCCAGCGGCAGCCCGTGCCGTACGTGCCGGTGTGGTACATGCGCCAAGCCGGTCGCTATCAACCGGAGTACCGGCAGTTGCGCGAACGCTACTCCTTGCTGGACATCTGCCGCATCCCCGAGCTGTGCATGGAAGTGACCCGGTTGCCGGTCACCCAGCTCGGGGTCGACGCGGCCATTCTCTTTTCCGATATCATGGTCCCCCTGGGGC
Source organism: Alicyclobacillus macrosporangiidus CPP55 (assembly GCF_000702485.1). Classification (GTDB taxonomy): domain Bacteria; phylum Bacillota; class Bacilli; order Alicyclobacillales; family Alicyclobacillaceae; genus Alicyclobacillus_H; species Alicyclobacillus_H macrosporangiidus_B. Next base: position 1,085,140 of record NZ_JNIL01000001.1, read on the forward strand.
CCATGGGCGTCGACTTCGACATCGTGGAACACGTGGGGCCCGTCACCCACAATCCCGTGCAGTCGGCGGCCGACGTGGCGCGCCTTCGAGTGTACGATCCCGCCGCCGAACTGCCCTACGTGGCCGAGAGCGTTCGCCTCATCTGCGACTCCGTCGACGTACCCTTGATTGGATTCGCGGGGGCACCGTTTACGCTCGCCAGTTACATCGTCGAGGGCCGGCCATCGCGGGATTACCTCAAGACCAAGCGCCTCATGTGGTCCGAGCCCGCGGTGTGGCAGTCCCTGATGGACAAACTCGCGGACGTCGTCATCCGTTACCTCCGTATGCAGATCGATGCCGGGGCCGCCGCCGTTCAAGTGTTCGACAGCTGGGTCGGCAGCCTCGCCCCGGAGGATTTCCAGGCGCACGTCCTGCCCGCCATGCGGCGCATCTTCGGGGCGATCGCGGACACGGGCGTCCCCGCCATCTATTTCGGGGTGGGCACCGGCGAACTGCTGCCTTTGTTCGCGGAAGCGGGCGCGAGCGTCGTCGGAGTCGACTGGCGGGTGTCCATCCGCGAGGCGAGACGCCGCACGGGCGGGGGCGTGGCTATCCAAGGCAACCTGGACCCCGCCCTGCTCCTGGCCCCCTGGCCGGAGATTGAGCGGCGGGCGCGCAGCGTGATCGATCAAGGTTTGGAGGCCGATGGCTTCATCTTCAACCTCGGTCACGGCGTGGTCTACCACCAGCCGCCGGTGGCCGTCGACACGCTGCGCCGCTTGACCGAATTCGTCCACGAATACAGCGCGCTGCGCATCGGCGCGGGGAGGAATGGCGCATGACAGAACCGGTGGGCGTCCTCCTGATGGCCTACGGCACCCCGACGAGCCTCGACGAGGTGGAGGCGTACTATACTCACATCCGGCACGGCCGGCCGCCGACCCCGGAGCTGCTGGCCGATCTCAAGGCCCGTTACCAAGCCATCGGCGGGGTCTCGCCGCTCAACGAAATCACCCGCCGGCAGGCGTCCGCCCTGCAGGCGCGGCTGGATGAAATCGACGGACCCGGGCGGTGGCGGGTGTTTCTGGGCATGAAGCACACCCGACCGTTCATTCAGGACACCGTCCGGGACATGGTTGCGTCTGGCATCCAAACCGCGGTCACCCTCGTCCTGGCGCCGCACTACTCCACGATGAGCGTGAAGAGCTACCAGACGGCGGCAGACCAAGCTGCCGCGGAGGCGGGCCCGCGCCTGTGGCACGTGGACAGCTGGCACCTGCAGCCGCAATTTCTGCAGGCGCTGGCGCAGCGGGTGACCGCAGCCCTCGCCAAGCTGTCCCAGGGGGCGTCTTCGGACGGTGCGGTTTCCGGCAGCCGGTCCACCCCCCAGGCGACTGACGGTGCGCCCGGCGGCACTCCGGCGACCGTCATCTTCTCGGCCCACAGCCTTCCGGAGCGGATTGTGGAAGCGGGAGATCCCTATCCCCGCCAACTGCGCGAGACCGGGGAAGCGGTTGCCCGCTTGGCCGGTGTCACCGATTACACCTTCGCCTGGCAGAGCGCGGGCCGTACCGACGACCGCTGGCTCGGACCGGACATCCTCGACGTCATCCGGCAATTGGCCGGGCAGGGCCGGCGGCGCATGGTCGTCTGCCCCGCCGGTTTTGTCGCAGATCACCTGGAGGTGTTGTACGACGTGGACATCGACTGCCAGCGCCTCGCCGCCGAATTGGGCGTCCAGTTGGTGCGCACCGCGTCGCTGAACGATGATCCGCTGTTCATCGCCGGCCTCGCGGACGTGGTCCGGTCCCGGGCTGCCCGGGGCGATCACCATGGGTGACCCGTCCGGCCAGAACGCGCGGGTGGTGATCATCGGCGGCGGGATCACGGGCCTCGCCGCTGCACTCGCGTTAAAGGACCGCGCAGATGGCGAACGGATGCCGATTCGCGTCACGCTTTTGGAACAGGCCACCCGAGTCGGCGGGAAGGTGCGCACCTATCGGGAGCACGGTTTTGTCATGGAGGCGGGGCCGGATTCGCTCCTGGCGCGCAAGCCCGCGGGCGTGGGCCTCATCCGCCGCTTGGGTGTGGAAGGAGAGTTGGTCGGCACCAGCCCGCAGGCGACGAAGACCTACATTGCCTTCCGCGGGCGGCTCGAACCCATCCCACCCGGGACCAACATGGGCATCCCCACCCGCTGGGCGCCCTTTGCCCGCACGCGCCTCCTGTCCCCCGCGGGCAAGGCCCGGGCCCTGTTGGATCTCGTCCTCCCGCGCGGCAGCCGGGACGAAGACGAATCGGTGGGGGCGTTCCTGCGCCGCCGCGTAGGTGATGAGGTCGTGGATCACGTCGCGGAGCCCCTGCTGGCCGGGATCTACGCGGGGAGCATCGATCGGCTGAGCCTCCTCGCGACCGCCCCCCAGTTCCGCAGGTTGGAGGAGCAGTACCGCAGCCTCATCCTCGGCTCCATCCGTGAGCGCCGGGCCGCCTCCCGCGCGGCAGCCTCTGCCCCGGAAAAGAGTGGACACGGAGAAAGCGTCCGCAGCGCCTTCGTCACCCTGCGTTCCGGGCTGGAGACACTGGTGGAACGGCTGTACGACACCCTGTACGAGTGGGCGGACATCCGCACCCGAACGGCGGCGGTGTCCATCCAGCGGACCGTCGACGGCTACGCCGTGGACATCACGGGGCCGGACGGCGATGAACGGTTGGCGGCGGACGCCGTGATCGTCGCAACCCCAGCCCCTGCCGCCGCCCGCCTGGTGGGGCCGCTGTGTCCCGTCGCCAGCCGCCTGGAGAACGTGCGGTACATCTCCACGGCCACCGTCATCCTCGGCTTCCGCCCGGGCAGCGTACCCGCCAATCTCGACGCGTCCGGGTTCGTCGTGCCGCGTCAGGAGGGGCTGGGGATCACCGCGTGTACCTGGGTGTCGAGCAAATGGCCCCACGCCGCCGGCGGCAAGGGCGTGCTGCTGCGCTGCTACGTGGGGCGGGACGGGCAGCAGGAGGGCCTTCAGCAGACCGACGCGGAGATGGTCGCGATGGTCCGGAACGAGCTCAGCCGGCTCATCCAGCTGGACGCATCCCCGTGGTTCACCATCGTCACCCGCTGGGACCACGCCATGCCGCAGTACGACGTCGGCCACCTGTCCCTCGTGGCCCAGGTCGAACAGTCCGTGCAGCGCACCCTCCCGGGCGTCGTACTCGCGGGGGCAGCCTACCGGGGCGTCGGAGTCCCCGACTGCATCGCGGACGGACAGCGAGCCGCCGAACGGGTCTTCGCGCACCTCGCGGCGCACCGTCCCGCGCATCGGCCGGCCGGGCAGCCGGGTGAACTGCCGGGTGGACGCTGATGGTACCGTGCGACCCAAAAAGGCCGCATGGGGTCCAGTATTTGGCCGGTCAGCGGTCCATCTGGACCGCTGTGCCAGCCCCTCTTGAGGCCGAGATACAACGGAGGCACGCTTGAGTTCGGGGCCCGTCCGGTCTATACTGGCTAACGGGCCGACACCATGGGAACGGATGGGGTACTGGTGTCCCTCCTGGTCTTCAAAACCAAGTGGGCGGCGTGGTGCGTCGCCGGTCGGTTCGATTCCGACACGTTCCCGCCAAACCGTTGTCACCAGCCGCAAAGGGGCTGAAAATCCCCTTAGTCTCCGGTTTGATCATGCGGTCAGCATACACCAAACTCTTTTGCCAGTTCGATCTCGTCGTGAATCTCGATCCCGTGGTTTCCAATCAAGGGAATGGCCGGTTTGATTTTTCTCGCTTCATCAATCGCTCCAGGGTAAACGGCTGCGATTCGGTAACCACGCCGCTGATAAAACCGCAGCGCTTCCACATTGTCGTTACTGGTTATGAGCCACACCCGACGGCAACCAGCCGCGCGCGCTTCGTCCTCTACCGCCTGGAGCAACTGTGTACCCACTCCGCCACCTGGATTTGTGGCGTTGATGCTCATCAGTTCGCAACCGCCGTTATCATCAAAGCGATACGTCGCGGCGCCGACAAATTGGCCATCGACCTTGGCGATGAGGGATTCCAGGTCGACAAGCCGATAGACATGGCCACGGCTGAGCATAATGTCCCCGCCCCATTCGGATTTCCACAGTTCTTGGAGCCAGCGAATGTCAGCTTGTCCTTGTGGATGCAATACTTCAATCTTTGCGCCTGTGTTCGTCATTCGGCCTCCCATCCCCGTTCCGTGTTCGTGAAAGTCATGCACTATTGTCCATGTTCAAGTCCATACCTTCATGCGTTCAGCCAACGTTCCTGTGTGAAATTCGAGCTGTGTCCCATCCGGATCGAGAAAATTTACGGTCCAGCCACCGCCGCGTTCCACTGGACCTCTGACGATGGTGATTTTCGCTTGACGCAGCGTCTCGACAGCCGAATGAAATTCTTTTGGAGCGATGTAAAATGCCACGTGGTCCACACCGAGTTGCGGGCTTTGTGGCGGCATCTCCGGTCGCTCTTGCAGACAAACCCATGCCGTGCCCCATTCCAGATACGCGTCCCGTCGACCCTGGTGAACCAACCTCATACCTAACGTTTGAACGTAAAACTCAAGCGACTTTCTTAGATTGGACACATCGATGGTAACGTGGCTGAAGCCCTTCGTTCGGGGGGCGGCTGCCTGTTGGTCCAATCGACCTTCTCCAACCAGGAGAGCGATGGCTTCTGGCACATTCTGAACATCCCATACGGGCAAGATCCATGGCGGCGTGACAACTGACGTAGAAAAGTCTTTACGCACACAGACCTCTGGATTTTGAAGCCAGATCGCATGCATGCCACTGCGGTTCGCTCCGAGGATGTCTGTGTCCCATGTATTCCCTACCATAACCGCTTCATCTGGAACGATTCTCAGGGTGTCCAATACTCTTTGGAAAACGACAGGGTCCGGCTTCCCGGGTCTGGAGGGATCAAGTTCTGACGCTGTGGCATGGATATGGTCAAAATACGCTTCTATGCCAAGTTTTTTGAGTGTGCGGCGAGCGGTGTCGCTGTCGCTCACCGCTGTGTTGCTGAGAACTGCTTGGTAATAGCCCTTCTCGTGAAGCGTCCCCAGCACCTCGAGAACAGCGGGTCGCAGCTTGATATCGTGATACGTATCGAGAGGCTCTTTGTCCTGACCGCCAGGGGGCGGGGTGGTGAGGGTGTCCCCCAGATCCCAAATGATCAATCGAATCAACCCGATACCCTCCTCGACGCACGTGTTCCACTACGATACTCGGTCAGTCGAATGACTCTGCGTATCCTAGTGAGGATAGGCGTCCCAAGAAAGCCAAGATCTCTCCCCACGATTCTCTGGAAGCATGGTGATTTGCTTTCGCGGTTCCGCCATTCATTCGCAATTGCGTGGTTGGCACACCCGGAAACCGAATCACGTGTCCAGCGTCAGGGTAATCAAGGTGAACACATTCGTAAGACGTTCCATGTTCACGTAGCCGCTGTTTGATCCGCTCACAGTGCAGTGTAGCTGGCCACCAATGATCATCTCCGGACGAGATGAGCAGAACAGGACCGTGTATCCGCTCGACCGGTATCTCATACTCCTTAAGGTCGCCAGCTTGCAAAAGCGCGGTTCGGTGTACATGATCCATGCGCAATCTATGGTTCAGACACTGCTCTGCCTCGGTGCATAAACCATCAGACCATGGTACGCACGGAATCGGATGCCCGTCCACCGACCACGATGAATACGTTAAGTATCTTCCACTCTCATCTCGCTGAATGTCTCCAACGCACACGACGGAACTCGGACTGGACGCGATGACACCGGAAATCTCGTGATATCTGGCACCGAGCAAAAGCGATAATTCTGCCCCCTTGGACCGCCCGTACACGACAATTTGTCCATTGCATGCCGCATGACCCTTGAGCCACTGGATAGCCTTCTCAAAGTATTCCAGCGGGATTTCCCGTAAATTTTGCGGCAGGTTTTCAAAACGGAAATACGCTAATGCCAATGACGGATATCCATGCGACGCCAGTAGCGCTGCATACGTCATGGGTGACGCTAGACCCCCTTCACCGCCTCCGAGCACGATGATTCCAGGGGCCGGAGCACTCCCTTTTGAAAAGAACAGCTTCCCCACCATATCCGGTTCTGTGATATCCAGTACCTGAACGTGTGGATCGTACAGCCTTCGGACGCAGCTTGCTGTCCCGATGATCTCCCTTTGCCTTTGGACATAGAATTGCACCACAGTTTCTCTCGGTTCATAACGCAAATCTGCATTCCGATATACACGAGTGTATTGGACATCCTTCATCTCCATTGACCAAAACAAACCCATGCCATCCACACAATCGTAACTACCAGAGACAGGTTGATGCGTGTCCAAGTCCACTCTGCCATTTGAATCGGCGATAAATGTCGCGGATGATCGTGCTGAACAAGGGAGTCCAAGAATATTGTTGGTTTCTGCCGTGACGGTAACGGGCGAATCGGGTGGTAAGCCATCCATTTGAATATGGACGGGTTCGTCCAGCAGACTGACTTCCGGTGTGACTTGTACACCAACCTGAATAGTATTCACCCCCCGACTCAACAGACAAATGAAACGCCGACGTCTACTTTTTTTACCGCTTCGTGTCAGACAATTTGCGCCAAAACATGAAGACCGTTTTCTACTCGTCGCCAACACAGGCCTCGTCCACAGATAATTCTGAGTGCTCAACAGGAGACACATACTCCCAGACGATAAACCATGAGTTCCCGACCGGGTGTGGGCCCGGGTCCATGTTACGGGAGCAAGCGAACAATCAGATTGCCGCCGTCAGACAACACTTGCCCATCGGTGGCATTCAGCCCGATGTCGTTGGCGGCTTGTATCAGTTCTGCGATCCGCGCTTCGAGACTTCTCATTTTCACTGTGCGTCGATCATCCTCCAAGCCCGTGCCAAAGCCTATCGCCAACCCATTCGTTCGCACAATCTCGTAATCTGAGCGATGTGATGTCGTCCATGCCACACGAACCGATGAAGGGCCATGTCGAGATTCATCACACCCAACGTGGCATGGGAAAATGTTCGGCGGAAGTCCTGTGTCCGGAGGGCGCGGAGCAAGACCACAAAGCGCTGATGCAGTACCTCAAGAAGCGTTAAAGATAGTTCCACAGGCATCTCACGGTAGTCACCGAGCTCAGCCCACAAGTCCTCCCGATATGGTGGTGTGACGGGCACTTCCTCCGTCAAGGCTCGCCTGAACCGAATGTATGCATTCATGTTGTTGTCCGCCAAATGGTGGACCACCTGTCGAATCGTCCATCCCCCCGGACGATAGGCCGTATCTAGCTGTTCATCTGTAAGCCTCTCGACTGTGGTGCGCAGGATGGTTGGCTGCGTTGCGATCTCCTGTATCCACTGTTGCCGTTGTCCGGCGCTCACTTCTCGGGCGGGTTCGTAAGCGCCAATGGGAAAGCGCAAATCTTCCATACGGCTGGAGGCCCCCTCTCATCGGACTGTGGAAACCGAGCTGGCCAAGAAATCCACAATTCATTCTATCGGACGGGCTCAGTGGACTGCCATCTACACCGTGACCGCTCAAACGCCGGCATCGACCCGCACCTGGGGAGCGATGAGGAGATGTCGGACGAAAGATGGGATGACATCCTCTTTAACCGTTGGGCGACATGCTTTCATGTCATTCGAGAAGTTGTACCATACATGACAAGACAGACATTCGGATCGATCCTTGCTACATCGTCCGTTTCAGGCAAAATACCCATGTCCGTGAAAATCTTGTGTACCTGCACATCACGGACATTCGCTTGAAGGGGCTGATCGAACTGTACAACCACATCTTTCTTGTTGAAGACGACGCGGCCTTGGCGTCTTATCTCAAGCAACAATTAGAGCGGTTTGGATACGAGGTGCACGTCGCCGAGGAACTGCGCGACGTGGCGGAGGAAGCGAGGCAGGTTCAACCCGACCTCATCTTGCTGGACATCAACCTTCCCTACTATGACGGCTTTTACTGGTGTCGGCAAATTCGCTCGTTTACCAAGGCGCCGATCATCTTCCTGTCGGCACGGGACGGTTCCATGGACCAAGTGTACGCGCTGGACAGCGGCGGTGACGAATACGTTACAAAACCGTTCCATCCGGACGTTCTGATCGCGAAGATTCGTGCGCTGCTGCGAAGGACCTATGGAGAGTACGCGGAGATTCCTCGACAGGGTGAAGCTGTCCCTGACGTGGTCGTCGTCGGCAACGTGAAGATAGACCTAAGAAAACTCGTCTTGGAATCGGACCAGAGAACCGAATCTCTGACGAAGACGGAAGGGACGTTGCTGCGCGAACTGCTCGCTGCCAACGGCGAGGTGGTCACGCGCGACACACTCTTGGAGACCATCTGGGACGACGCTGAATTCGTGGACGACAACACGTTGACGGTGAACGTCGCACGGCTGCGCCGCAAGCTGGAGCCGTTCGGCTTGGACGGCTCGATTGTCACCGTCCGGGGATTGGGTTACCGGCTGGATTGGAGTGGAGGGCAATCTAGATGACGTTCTGGGCATTTCTCAGGGATCAGTGGCGGGTGATCGCGTTCTTCCTGGCCGGCACGGGGTTGTTGTGGCTCGTCTGCTGGTTTGCCGCGTTGGAACAGGGTGTAATATTACGCTGGCCGCTGGTTCTGTACTCGCTGCTGCTGGCTTTGTTTGCGCTCTTCATGTATGTCCTCGTCGAGTACCTGCTGCGGCGGCCGTTCTATCAGGACATGAGGGCCCGTCTCGAAGAGGAACTGTCCCTGCAGTCCGGCGACGTTCCGCTGCGGGCGATCACGCACGAGCAGCGGTGGTTCAATGAACTCCTGAAACGCTATCAAACCGCCTACAGTGCTCAGATTTCCGCATTGGAGGAGCGCCAGAACTTCTTCGAAACCTTCACCGTGCGGTTTGTTCACCAGATGAAGACACCCGTGACGGTCCTGCAGCTGTTGGAACAGGAACTGCGGCAGGGGACGGGAGACCGCAGGGCAGATCACCAGAGGCGAGAAATTACGGACGCACAGCTCGATACGCTCGACGAAGAGTGCCGCCGGTTGGAAGCATCCATCAACGCGATGCTGTACACGTCGCGCCTAAACGCATTCTCGTTCGACGCCAGGATGGAGCGGCTTGACGTCGTGGGGCTGGTCCGGGACGTTGTGAACCACCATAAGAGCGCGTGGATCCGCCGCAAGTTGTACCCGCGGTTGGAAGCTCCCCCTCATGCGGTCTGGGTCGTATCGGACCGCAAGTGGCTGTCTTTCATGGTTGACCAAATCATCCGCAACGCCCTTCAGTACGGCGTCAAGGTGGACGAGCATGGCCAAGCCCTCCCTTCGTCATTTGAAATTCGAGTATCCGAGGACGAACACACGGTCCGGTTGGCGTTTCGGGACGAGGGGATCGGCATCCCGGAGCGCGACATTCGCCACGTGTTTCAGCCATTCTACACGGGCGACAACGGGCGCACGCACTCGCGGGCGACGGGAATGGGGTTGTACCTGGTCAAGGAAGCAGCGGATCGCCTGGGCCATGAGGTGGAGGTCTCTTCCGAGGTCGGCCGTGGGACGACCGTCGTGTTCCGGATTTACGCTGCGGACTACTATCGTCCCGCGATGACGGGGACGGCGGCAAAAGAAGGCGGCGGAAAAACGGAGTGACAAAATTGTAAGATTGACGGGCGTGGATGTAAGGTTCGCACAAGGCACGGCGGACCCTGTCCTTGGCATACTCACGGTGAGACGAAGCAACAGGAGGTATGACACCGTGAACATCCTCACGGCGAAGCGGTTGACCAAAGTGTACGGATCGAGACACGCGGGTGCCGTCACGAAGGCGCTCAACGGAATCGATCTCGAAGTCAACCGGGGGGAGTTCGTGAGCATCATGGGCCCGTCCGGCAGCGGCAAGACCACGTTGCTCAACATCTTGGCGGGCATCGACAGGCCGACGAGCGGTGAACTGCGCATCCACGGGCAGGAACTGGCCAAGATGCGCGCGTCCGAACTGGCGCTGTTCCGCCGTCGGCAACTCGGGTTTGTATTCCAGGATTACAACCTGCTGGACAGCTTGACGGCGGCCGAAAACGTGGCGCTCCCGCTGGCTCTCGACGGCAAACGGGGGGCAGCGGTGCGAAAGAAGGTGCTCGAGGTGCTCGAGTACCTGGGGATGGGCGAACATGCAGATCGGTACCCGTATGAGCTGTCCGGCGGGCAGCAGCAGCGAATCGCGGTGGCTCGAGCGGTTGTGCACCATCCCGCATTGATCCTCGCGGATGAGCCGACGGGAAACCTCGATTCGGCGTCCGCGAAGGCCCTGCTTGAGATTTTTGCCAAACTGCACCGAGAGCAGGAGTCGACCATCCTCATGGTGACGCACGACCCATTCGCCGCCAGCTACAGCAAGCGGGTCGTCTTCATCAAAGACGGCCAGGTCTTCTCGCATCTGGACGCTCCGAGTTCGCGCAGCCAATTCTTCCAGGAAATCTTGCACGCTCTGGCGGTATTGGAGGGAACCAACCATGACATGGCGCCGACTCGCATGTAAGAACCTCCTCCACAACGCCAGGAGGTACCTGGGATACATGGCGTCGAGCACCTGCGCGGTCCTGGTGTATTTCATGTTCTCCAGCTTCACCCTGAATCCTCACATGAAACAGGGCTATATGGCCGCCAATGCCAGGTACGTGCTCGGCGGGTGCGAGTACATCATCCTGTTCTTTGCCGTGTTCTTCATCCTGTTTTTCCATGCGGCGCTCATTCGCATGCGGAGCCACGAATTCGCGCTCTTTCGGGTGCTTGGAATGACGCCGGTGCAAGTGTGGCGAACCGTGTTTGTGGAAAGCATCGTCACCGGCTTGGTGGCCATAGTGGCCGGTATCGCGCTCGGGGCCTTGTTTCTCAAGCTCTTCCTGATGGCCATGGGCGCACTGCTGAACTTGCCTGTGTCCATTCCATTCGCACTGCCCGAACAGTCCATTCTGCTCACGGTGTCGCTCTTCGGAGCCGTGTTCGTCCTCGAGGGACTCATCACGGCTGCACGCACCGCCCTGCACACGCCGAAGAGCCTGATGCTGGCCGACAAGGCGCGGCAGAGGGCGGACAAGGCGTCTTGGTGGCTGGTCGCTCTGGGTGTTGCGGCCATCGCGGTCGCCTATTATCTCGCCGTTGCGCAAAGCCTGAACATCATCGTCAACTTCTTTCCCATCATCGGGTTGACGGCACTCGGCACGTATCTTCTCTTTACGCAAATTTCCGTGAAAGTCCTCAACGCGTTGCGGAAACGGCCCCTGCACGGCGTGGCGCTGCTGGTGATCGCCCGGTTTGCCCACCGCGTGAAAGACAACGCGCTGGTGCTGACGGTGGTCACGCTGTTGTCGGCCACGGTGTTGAGCGGAATGGGAGCGGTGTTTGGCATGAAGTCCGTGCTCCACCAAAACTCGACCCAGGTCGATCCGTTCCCCGTCATGCTCATTCAACCGCAAGCCGGCACTTTTCCATTGACGCCAGACGACGTGAAGCGCCAATTGTCCGAGTCCGGGACGCCGGTTTCCGGCCAGGTGACCTTTCCAGTCGCAACTGCAAGCGTGGAAGAGGTGGGCCGGGCGGGATCGCAGCCCGTGCACATCACCGTCGTCTCTGCCTCGACGTTTGAACGGGTTCGCCAGCATTTGATGGATGCGGAGCCTGAAACGCGGAGTTTTCTCAAGGTTGCTCCGCCGGCCCCGGACTCAGGGCGAGCCAACTTCTTCGTCAACTATCCGCTGGTTGTCCAAAAACCGGTGTTTCCAACGGGTGAGATTCGCGTGCTCGAGGCCCCGAAGATGTCCTTTCATGTCAACGGGCAATACGACGCGCGCATCATGAACGAACAAACGGGCAAGATTTCGGACTTCGTGCTGGAAGTGTCGGATGCAGATTACGCGAAGCTGTCCAAATCCCTGCCAGAAACGTCGAAATACCAAATCACCGGGTTTGACGTGCCCGACTGGAAACACTCCCTGGTGGCCACGTCGGCACTGCAAAATCGCCTGAATGAGGTTCAAAAGCCGTTTTTGACGGCGCGCGTCCACGTGGATGAGGAGGTGACTCAGACGCTGTCAACCATGATCTTCGCCGGTTTCTTCGTCAGCGTCCTCTTTCTGATGGCCTGCGCGACGGCCCTCTACTTCCGGCTGCAGTGGCAAATGGCTGCAGACAAGCGGCAGTTCTCAAGCCTCCTGCGGATCGGCATGCAGGATCAGGAAGTATTGGGGACCTTGACGCGGGAACTGCTCCTCCTCTTTTTCGCACCGGTCGTGGTGGGATTGGTTCACAGCACGGTGGCCATGGTGGACTTCTCTCACCTGATTGCCGTCAAGGGCAACCCGTGGCCGGTGTTTGCCGTCGTCGCGGGGATCTACATCGCGCTGACCGCTTTGTACTTCGCCTTGGCGCGCATTCGGTACGCCCGGCAGGTCCTGTCGTAATGGCGCCCGCTGGCCCCTGGGGGCGTCCCGGCCGTCATGGCCGGAGGGACCGGCCCCTGATTCGTAACGCCGCGGATATTTTGACCCTAGCCATTGTGCAGTGGAATCCGAAGCGTCTGCCCCGGGTAGATCTGCGCCGAGGGAAGGTGGTTCGCCTCGAGGATGGACTGCACCACCACGCGGTAGTCATCGGCGGGATCGTACCGCCGGGCCAATTCGTACAGGGTGTCCCCCGGGGCCACCTGGACACGAGTCCATCGGTCCGCCCGTAGCCGGCTGTGCGGTACCACCGCCATCGCCGCCGCCGCAAAGCACAGGGCACCGACCAGGACCGCCAACACCTTCAGATACGAGGACGAGCGCACAGGACATCCCTCCGGACGCGGGTGTCGGGCGGTGCATCCGCCCTTCTCCCCATCACCCTATGCTCGTCCACCCCGTCTTCAGAACTGAATCACGCTACGCCCCTGTCCACGAGTCCGTTCGGCCCACGTACGGAGACAGGACCGGGTCCTCCCGGCGCGGCAAGATCGGCGAGACGATGCGCAGATGCGGCTCGTCGCGCTTGCCGCACACGCCGAGCGGGTGATCCACGCCCGATACCCGGACGAATCCGGTCCGGAACGTGTACACCATGTCCCGCACATCCATCCAGGTTCTGCACACCATGCAATAAGCCAACGCCATGTCCATCGTCTCCCACATTTCCATCTTGTTATAGGATTCGGTCACCGATGGAAGATTGCGAGGGTTCGCCGGTCAGCGGTCCGCCTCATAAGGCATCAACAGCACAATTAGGACGTACACGATCAGAAACACGACCACCCATTTGGTGAATCCGCCCCAGCCCGCGTTCATCCTCCATCCTCCTCGACCGTGTGGTTGCCACAGCGTATGCGGATGGGCGAGCGCCCGCATAGGTGTGCGCCCAGCGCTCACGCTTCCTTTCGCTCCTGCTGCCACTGCAGGGTCTTCTGCGCCTCGGTGAACGCGTTGGCGCTCTGGAACAGCGCCGATCGGGCGGCGGCGTCAGCCTCCCGTTGCATGGCCTGCAAGGCCGCCTCAATTTCCTGCTCGGTCACTCCCGGAACCCGGCTGGCAATGTAGAATGCCAAGGCCTTCTTTTGGTCCGCCGACAGGCTGTCGAGGGCCTGCCCGAAGGCGTGCAGCCCCACCAAGGCGACCCGGGCCAGTTCCGTGCGCAGCAACGCGTCCGACGCAGGCGTTGCCCCCGGGGCGCCGGACGCCCCCGCGGCCCCACCCGCCCCGGAGGAGCGGCCCGGTCCGCCCGCCCTGCCGCCCCCCGCTCCGGCGGCGCCACTGCCGCCATCACTGGCCCCGGACTGGAAAAAGGGCGCACTGGAAACGTCCTTTGCCAACTTCCCGACATCTTCAATCAACGTGGCTCCGTCGTGCTCCAGCCACTGGATGGTCTTGGTCAACAGCGGCCACCGGCGGTTGATCCCGAACAGGCCAGCCAACACGGTGACGGCCGTGCCGAGGATGGTCAACAGGTCGTTCCACACCGACACGTTCATGAATGTCACCCTCCGTTGAATTTCAAGGTGTTGTACAGCCCCATCAAGGCCGTCGCCAGCTCGCCGCGGGTCACCGGCCGCTCCGGATGAAACGCTCCGCTGGGGTCGTTGGTCATCAGTTTGTGCTGTAGAGAAAAGGTCACGGCCGCGGCCAGCGGATCGGTCGGCGCGACGTCTGTGGCGGGCGCCTGCGGGAGCACGAAATTCCACCCGCCCCCCGGCAGCGGTTGCGCCTGGATGTTCGGCGCTAGCGCCGTCCAGGGGATGTAGGTGGACCCCTCGTAGATGACCCCCTGCACGTTCACCCCGTTGATGTTCATCATCCCGGTGTACCGCCCGTTCTCCGTCACCAGATGATAGGGCGTCCCCAACAGGTCGAGGGCCGTGTACAACACGTACGTCGATCCGTTGACCACAATCGCCGCCATGTCCTTTCCTTCAACCTCTGCGTGAATCGTGGGATACAGCGCCACCGTCCACCACCCCGGATCGCCATAGATGTTGTCGATGTCCACGTCCATCCCAGCCAACACCGTGTCCACCTCGATCTGATACACATCTGCCCTGGCGGAGAGCTGCCCGCGCGACCAGGCGATGGTCTGCCAGTAGTGGTCTGCCGACACCGAGTTGATGACGAGGATTCCTCCGTACACCCCGAGGCAATAGGCGCCGGCGAGGCCCTCCCGGACGCCGTCCAGGTACGCCGAGATGGCCGGGAGATCGGCCGGCTTGGCGTCATAATCCACGGTGAAGTAGATGGTGCTCCCGCCCGGCTGCCCGACCCAGCGCGCTTCTTCCACCGCCTGCCGGGCATCGCTCACCCCCTGAGCGCGGGTGAAGTAGCCCGCGTGGGTCGGGTTGGACTCCCAGATACTGAAGATCTTCAAACCCGCGTCGGTGATGGCGCGGGCTTCCGCCAGCGTGATGGCTTTCGACCACCCGTGCGTCTTGCGGCCGAGGTACCGCCCCACCGCCGTGATGCCCCGATCCTTCAATGCCCGGGCCTGTGCCCTGGACAGCGAGACGGTGGTGTCGACCGCTCTTGCGATCACGTTCACACGATCCCTCCTCGCCGTCATGCCCTGTCACCTCATACCCACTGGTGAACACCACATTGTATGAAGGGCACCCGCCGGCCGCCCCCGCCCACGCTTCTGCCCTGCGCGCTTCCCCAAGCGCTCCATGCCACGGACATGCCCGTCCGGAGGACACGAGGGCAAAAAAAAAAAAAAAACAGCGGGCACCGCCCGCCAAGACGATTCTCTCGTCGCACCCACACGCCATGCCATCGCACCGCCGGGGTGCGCCGCCTGAGGCTCAAAGGGTGAGGCCGCGTTTGGCCGCCTGCACCCGATCGACGAGCGCCCGCACGCGATTCGTCACCGCTTCCCATCGGCCCGCCGCGACGTCGGCGGGATCGACCAAGGCGCTGCCCATTCCTACCGCGGGTGCGCCCGCGCGGATGTAGTCCGCCGCGTTGTCCGGCGTGATCCCGCCCGTCGGCAAGAACGCCACACCGCGGAACGGCCCCAGCAGGTCCTTCAGATAGGCCGGCCCGAGCGGTCCTGCCGGGAACAGTTTCAGCACCTCTGCGCCCGCGCGCCTGGCCTGGACGATCTCGGTGGGCGTCGTGACACCGGGGATGAACGGACACCCGAGGCGCTCGGCACTCGACAGCAACGCCACGTCCAAGTGCGGGCTCAACAGGAAATCGGCGCCCGCCTCGACCGCGCGCTCCACCTGTTCTGGCTCCATCACCGTGCCGGCGCCGACCAACAGATCCGCTCCGGCCGCATCGCGGATGGCCCGGATGGTCTCGTAGGCCCCGTCCGAGTCGACCGTCAGCTCCACCGCCCGGACGCCGCCTTTCACGACCGCCTCCACAAGGGGGTGGATGTGCCGGCGATCCACCCGCCGGAAGATCGCCACCACACCGCCTTCGCACAATCGCTCCAGGACCTGGTTCATTTCGCCTCTCCTCCCGCATGCGCCTCCATCCACGCCCGCAGGGCGGGACGGGGGCCGTGCTCTCGAATCGATTGTACCGCAGCGGCGACCCGTTGCGTGAAACCGGGCACGGCGTTCAGATCAACGCCCCAGACGTCACGCAGCCCCAGCAGGCCGGCCACGGCCTCCTGCAGGCCCACGTCCGCTTCGGCACGCCAGGTGTCCCGCAGGGCGCGCTGTGCGTGTGGATCGTTCTCCGCCGCCTCGCCCGCTGCCTCGGGGTGGAAGTCGAGGAGCAGGAATGCCCACGCCAGCGACAGCCAGGGCGGGGCTTCGCCGTGCGCCTGCGCGTGCCGAAGGATGGCCGGCACCAGCCGGACCTTCGCCTTCGCCAGGCAGTGCTGCTGGATGGCGCGCAGTTCGTGGCGGATGAACGGATTCCGGAAGCGCTCCAGCGTCGCCATGGCGAAGGCCTCCGCCTCCGCTCGATCTCCCAACTCCGCCGCAGCGGCCGGCACCAGTTCGTCCTCCACCAGGTGGTGCACGAACTGGCCGATGTCCGGGTCCTCCACCGCTTCTCGCACGGTGGCCAGGCCGCTGGCCATCGCCACCGGCGCGAGGCTCGTGTGGGCTCCGTTGAGAATCCGCACCTTGCGCACGCGGTACGGGGTGACGTCGTCCGTGTACCGCACGTTCAGGCCGATCCGCTCGAACGGCCACAGGGACCTAAGGCGCGCGTCCGCCTCGATGGCCCATAGGTGGAAGGGCTCCCCCACGGTCAGCAGCCGGTCCTCGTACCCGAGCGCGGCGAACCGCTCGGCGTCGCCGAGCTCCGCGGGGAACCCGGTGACGATGCGGTCCACCAGGGTGTTGCAGAAGTGGTTGGCCGTCTCCACCCACTCCACGAACGCATCGCCGAGGGACCACGCCCGCGCGTGGCGCAGGACCAGGTCGCGCAGCACCTGTCCATTGTCGTCCACCAACTCGCAGGGGATCACCGTGAGCCCAGCGGCGGGATCGCCCGCGAAGACCTGAAACCGGCGGTACAGGTATGCGGTCAGCTTGGCCGGAAAGGTCGCGGGGGCCGCAACGGCCGGATACGGCTCCGCTTCGTACCGGAGCCCCGCCTCGGTGGTGTTGGAGACCACCACCTCGATGGACCGCTGTTCGGCGCAGGCGAGAAAGGCGGCCCAGTCTGCGTGCGGATCGATGGCCCGGCTGACGGAGGTCACCACCTCGCGGTCATCCACCAATCGGCTGTCTGCATACCCGCGCAGCCACACCGTGTAGAGGCCGTCCTGCGCATTGAGGCGCGCGACGTTCCGGGCGCCCGTCGGCCGCGGCGCCGCGACGACCACCCGGCCCTTGAACAGCCCGTGGACATTCAGCTGGTGGATCAGCCAGTCGACGAACCCGCGCAGAAAGTTCCCTTCGCCCACCTGCAGAACCCGTTCGGGATAGGAGAGTGCCCGCCGCGCCGCCTCCGGCACCGGGATCCGCCCGTCCTCCACCGCCTGTCGGTTCAGCAACATCCGCACATCCTCCGTTTCTCGGCTTGACGGCCCGGACGGTTCATCGCACCCACAGCGCCGGCCTGGCGATGCGGCGCGCTCCGGCCTCCACGGAAACCGTCGGCCATCGCCCCGTGTCGCTGACGATCTCGATGCCGTCCGGGCCGATCAGCGCCGTGTCCTCCGATTTCACACCGGCGATGGTGGGATTCCACGCCACCGCCTGCCCCGCCTGCAGCACCTCATCCGCCGTGGGATCCGCCCGCCGCTCGCGCGACTGGTACCCCGCCAAGCCGCCCTGGTGGTGATGGCGCCACTCGTCTGGATATCCCACTGCCCGGTAGGCCGCCTGGGCCGCTTGGAACACCTCGGCCAGGGTGGCTCCCGGCCTTGAGGCTGCGAGCATGGCTGCGTCCACGCGGACGACCGCGTCGTGCCGGGCGAGCAATTCGTCCGAAACCGGCCCGAATGCGACCATGCGCGTCACCGACACCACCAGACCCGCCCGGCGGGCACCGATGGAGAGAAGCGCGCAATTTCCGACGGGCGATCCGGTCGGCAGCGGGTGGCGATGCCGGACCGCCCGGTCCGGACCGGCGACCAGCAGGACCAGCGGCTCCGCCCCGGACGCCAGGCAACGCCGCGCCATCGCCGCCGCCGCAGCCCACTCGGGATCCCCCGGCTGCAGGGCACGGCACGCCTCCTCCACGGCCGTGGCCGCATCCCGCGCCAGGGCGCGCAGGGCGGCCTGGGCCTCCTCGTCCAACTGCGCGCGCAACGCCCGGATGTCGCCGGCCACCTCCGCTTCGGCCACCACGCCCGGGCTCGCCAGCCACGCGGCCAGCCGCCGTTGCCGCTCCGCCTCGTCGTACCACGGGAAGACGTGCCACTCGTCGGCGACAAGCCCTTCTTCCTCCTCGAGCCGGCGGGCCTCGATGTTGTTGACCAGGCACGCCACGCGCGCTTGGTCCACCAGCACAGCGGCGAGGCCCGACTCGCTGGCCACGTTCACGTGGAACCGGCCGCCGAACAGCCAGGCCAGCGTCGCCTGGCTGGTGACCACCACGCCCTGAAGCCCGCGCGCGGCGAGCGCCGCGCGCAGGCGTTCCACGCGCGCCCGGGTCACTGGCGCACCCAGGTGTGCAGCGGATCGTCGTGCGGGATCATGACGCGATCGATATCCCCTGCCATCACCCACAGGTAGTACAGCTGGTACCCGGCGGCGGCGCAGACGGGATGGTACCCGCGCGGGATGAGGAACGTGTCCTTGTGCTGGACGCGGTACACCTCGTCGAGGGAGCGGTCGCTGGTGTAGATGGCCTGCAGGCCGAACCCCTGCTCCGGCCTCAGGCGGTAGTGGTACACCTCTTCCATGCGGGCCTCCACCCCGGGCTGGTAATCGTCGTGTTTGTGCGGCGGATAGCTGGACCAGTTCCCGGACGGATTGAACGTCTCGCCGACGATGATGCGGTGGACGCGTCCCTCTGCGTTCTGCACCACGATGTCGTGCACCTGGCGTTCGAAATTGTCGCGCCCCACCGTCTTGACCAGGACCTCGTCGGGGCGGACGATGAATGGCTGGTGCCGCTCGCTGGCCGGCGCCGTGCACACCGCCACCTCCAGCCGGACGTCCCCAGTGTTGACCACCGCAAACGGGGCGTCCACCGGGACGTACACCGCGGTGGCGCGCTCGGCGAACACGTCCTCCCGCCCCAGGCCGGCGTACGTCTCGCCTCCGGCCTCGATGTCGCAGCGGCCCCGCAGCAGGACCAAGACCGTCTCCTCGTCCGCCGTGTGCCCGCGGTAGGCCTGGCCCGGCTCCAGTTCCATCAATCCGAATCGCAGCCAACGCAGGCCAGCCGCGTTATCGCGGCCGACCACCTCCCGGTAACCGCTCGTCTCCTGCGCGCGGATCAACAGCATGGCGCATCCCCCTGTTGGCTTGTGTTGGATTTCAAGCGCATTCTATACCTTTGCCACAAATTCAGTCAATAGAAAAACCAGAGACCCTCGTGCGGTCACGGGGGTCGCATCAGGCGAACAAAAACCTGGCCCCGTTCCGGGCCAGTGTCTCCAGATCCGGATCGCCGGAAACCTTCACCACCTCGCCGTCCGGCGCGCTGTCTGAGCCACCGGGACCTCCCGGGGCGTTCGGCGGGGCGTCGGTGAGGATGGCGTCCACCTCGTCCAGCCGCGCGTACGAAACCAACGCGGCGCGCCCGATCTTGCTGCGGTCGGCCACGCAGTACACCCGCTCCCCGGCGGCCATCATCGCCCGTTTGACCGGGCCCTCCGCGCTCGAAGCGGTGGTCAGGCCCTGCCGGACACTGATGCCGCCCGCGCCGAGAAACACCACGTCCACGTGGTAGCGGCGGATGGTCTCCTCACACTCGGGGCCCACCAGCGTCAGGGTGCCCTTCTGCTGCATGCCGCCGAGGACGATGACCTGCGCCTGCCAGGAGCCGGAAAGCTCCATCGCGATGGCGAGATCGTTCGTCACAACCGTCACCGGCCGGTCGGCGAGCCGGCGGGCGATCTCGAGCGTCGTCGATCCGTTGTCCAGCATGACGGTGGCTCGCTCCGGAACTAGAGACGCCGCCCGCTCCGCGATCCGCCGCTTCGCCTCGAGGTTCTGGCGGGCGCGCACCTGCGGAGGCGGCACGACGTGCACGTCCTCGACCAGAATGGCGCCGCCGTGGGTGCGCCGAACGAGGCCTTCCGCCTCCAGCTTCTTCAAGTCGCGCCGGATGGTCTCCTCCGACACACCGAACGCGGCCGTCAGGTCCCGCACGCGGACGGACTTGTGCCGAATCAACAGGTCGAGCAGTTGCCTCTGGCGGACCTCCCCCAGCATGTCCTCCTCCTCCCGCCGCGGTCTCCCGCGGCCCGTTGCCTCTTGGCTCATTCTAACCAAACGACCTGTCGTCCTCAACACAATCCGTCATCCGGAATGAGGGCATCCGTGGGGTTCTGTGGTGCGGCCTCCTCCGACAGTCGCCGGTACCCGTCCAGCGCTGAAAAGACAGGCGAGAGCCGGCGGTACACCTCTTCGTACAACTGATACCCGGTCTGGTACACGCGGACCCACGCCGGATCCGGGAGGTACTCGCGGACCACCGGGTTCCAGCGCCGGGTCGTCTTGTCGTCCACCGGCCAACCAAGCCGGTGCGCCGCCAGGAGGAATGCGCCGAAAGCCGCCCCATACGCCACCTCGCCTTGGCGCACGGGGCATCGGTACACGCTCGCCTTAATCCGGTTCCAAGCGCCGCTGCGCGCGAGACCGCCGGTCACCCGGACCGCCTCCACGCGGATGCCCGCCTCCCGCAGCGCGCCCAGCGCAGCGTTGAGTTCGTACGCCAGCCCTTCGGCCACGGCCCGGACGACGTCCGGACCGGCTTGTGTCCCGCGCAGACCGACCAGGGCGCCCCTTGCCTCGGGGCTCCAGCGCGGCGCCCGGGCACCGAGGAAAAACGGCAGCGCGAGCAGTCCTCCCGCGCCCGGCCGCGATGCGGACAACCGGCGGTCGAGGTCCGCCCAGCCGTGCGGCGCCTGCACCACCCAGGCACCGAGCCACTCCAGCCCGGCGCCCGTCCCCGCCAGCCCCAGCTCCCACACCCATTGCCCCCGCACAACGTGCGGCGTGGCAGATACGGCGGGATGACCCGGACGGGGATCTCCGGTGACCGCGGCCATGTTGCTGGTGGTGCCGCTCGACTCCATCACCTCGCCGGGCGCCAAAGCGCATCCCAAGACCTCACACGGGCGGTCCCCACCGCCGAGGAGAACGGGGGTGCCGGACGGAATCCCCCACGCCTCCGCCGCTTCCCTGGTGACCTCCCCGACCCATTCGTCCGGTGTCAAAACCGGCGGGAGCTGGTGTTCCTCGATGCCGAGATCGGCCAACAGCTCAGGCTGCCAGGCGCGAAGACGGGGATTGTACAGGAGCGTCCGCGCGGCCAGGGTGACATCGGTCGCCACACGGCCGGTCAAGCGGTAGACCAGGTAATCCTTCGGTTGAAGGTACCAGCGCGTCCGCGAAGCCACATCCGGCCGATGCTGCTTCCACCAGTGGATCTTGCCAGCGCTGTACGGAGCTCCCGGCACCAGGCCTGTCCAGTCCTGAAGAGCAGGACCGTATCGCTCACGCCAGCGGACGGCGAGGTCCGCCCCCCGGGCGTCCAGCCAGAGCATCGCGTCGTGGAGCGGGCGCATCCGTTCATCGATGGGCACCAGGGTCTCCCGCTGCGTGCACAAGGTCACCGCCGCCAGCGAGACCTGCGGGACACTGGCCACCGCGGCTCCGACGGCCGCGGTGGCGGCTGACCACCAGGTCTCCGGGTGCTGTTCCGCGCCGCCGTCCCCGGTCCGTCGCATCTCGAGCCTCCGTTCCGCCGACGCCAGCACCTCCCCCGCCTGACTGAAGAGGACGGCCTTGCACACCGTGGTCCCCAAATCCAGCGCCAGGATCGCTTCGCGCGCCGTCATGCCCGCATCTCCCCTTGCCATACCCTGAAACGGCTGAATCGCTCTCGTCGCGCCCTCAATCGGCCACGGGCGCGCCCATTGTCTGAGTCTGCACCATCCGGAAGTAGCGCCCGCGCAGCGCCATCAATTCGTCGTGCGTGCCCCGCTCGACGATCCTCCCCTGGTGGAGGACCAGGATGAGATCCGCATTGCGGATAGTCGACAGCCGGTGGGCGATCACGAAGGTGGTCCGGCCGCGCTTGAGGACCTCCAGCGCTTCCTGGATGACCGCCTCACTCTCGCTGTCGATGTTCGCCGTCGCCTCGTCCAAGACGAGGATCGCCGGCTGGCAGGCCAGCGCCCGCGCGAACGAGATCAGCTGGCGCTGCCCCAATGACAATGTGCTGCCCCGCTCGTGCACCGGTTCGTCCCATCCTTTGGACAGATGTCCCAGCAGACGATCCGCACCCACCGCCCGCAGCGCATCGTCCACCTGCGCACGGGAGATGTGCGGATTGCCCAGGCTCACGTTGGAGGCGATGGTGCCGGTGAACAGAAACGGGTCCTGCAGTACGATGGCCATCTGTCGCCGCAGCGCCTGCCGGGGCATGGTGCAGAGGTCCCGGCCGTCGATGCGAATGCGGCCGGCGCGCGGTTCGTAAAACCGGAACAGCAGATTCATCACGGAGCTCTTGCCCGATCCGGTGTGGCCCACCAAGGCGACCGTCTGCCCCGGACGGGCCTCAAAGGAGATGCCCTTCAGGACGTCCCGCCGCCCGTCGTAGGAGAAATACACGTCCTCGAACACCACGTGCCCTCGGACCCTCGGCAGCTCGCCGGACACGCCGTCTTCCTCGGGCTCGTCGAGCAGGGCGAACACCCGCTCTGCAGACACCCGAGCCTGCTCGAGGTTGGCCAACTGGTTGACCACCTGGGTGACGGGCTGAAACAGCCGTGTCAGGTAGTCGATGAAGGCGTACAGCGCTCCGAACGAGATGAGGCTCGCGCGATGGACCGTCCGCCAGCCAAAATAAGCGATCAACGCGGCGAAAAACAGGTTGCGCAGCGTCCCCGCCAGGTTCCACCCCGTCGCCGAGTTGATCCTCAACAGTCGCGTCTGCTGGCGGAACAATTCGCCGTTGATCGCGTCGAACTCGGCCAACGTCCGCCGCTCTCGGTGAAACGCGCGAATCACAGAGATCCCCTGGATGGTCTCGTTGATCATGGCGTTCACCTCCCCCACCAACGCCCGGATGCGGTGGTTGATGGCCCCGGCCATCCGGCGGTAGAGTACCATCCACCCCGCCAACAGGGGCAAGAGGAGCAGGCAGATGAGCGCCATGCGAACGTCCAGGAGGAACAGGGCCGTGTAGATCCCCGCGAGGTACACGGCGCTCGATCCCACGTTGGCCAGCACGGTGACGAACAGGTCACGGATGGTCTCCGTGTCATTGGTGACGCGAGAGACCACCCGCCCCGCCGGTGTCGTGTCAAAAAACCGCATCGGCAGCCGGTGAATATGGGCGAACACATCCCTGCGCAGCTGTTGCAGCACGCGGCCGGCCATCACCTGCAGGAGCAGCTGATGGCCGTAGGTGAACACGGCTGACACCGCCAGGAGCCCCAGGTACACCAGCGCCAACCGCCACAGGGCGGGCACCTCCGGGCGATAGAAGGCGAACACGTCCGCCGCCGACAGCCGCACCGCAGGCGCCTCTTCCACTTGTCCCTGTCGCTGCACCCGGATCCGGCCGTCCGCCACCGACCGCTCTCCATCCGACGAGATGGCCTGCGGCACGAAGTAAAACGCCCGCCCCACCTGGAGAATGCGGACCTCTCCGCCATGCGGCGCACCCGCCGGCCACTCATCCGCGCGCGCGTACCAGTGGTCCCGGTACATGACCGCCTGCGGCGCGGGTCCGGAGACCTCGTACCAGGGCTGTTCGACCCCGGAGATGTGCACGTCGATCATCCGCTTCGCGATGAATGGCCCGGTCAACTCGCTGACCACCGCCAAAGCCAGCATCGCCAAAGCCGCCACCAGGACGCGTCGGTGCGACCACGCGTAGGCGCCCAGCCTTCTCCACACCGTCATCGTTCTCCATCCCTCGCCCCGTCGCCCGCAGCGCCGCACGGATCATCCGGTTCGTCCGCCGGACCGGATTCCGACTGCTCCGCCTGCTGCCTGTGGTACTGTTCGCGAAACCAGCTGCCCGGGTGGGCGAGCAGCTGCTGCGGCGTCCCCTGCTCCACAATCCGCCCGTCCTCCAGCACCACCACCCAGTCGGCGTGTTCCACGGCTGGCATGCGGTGTGTGGCGATGAACGTGGTGCGCCCACGCCGCAGGCTGCGAATATTGGCCAGGATGCGGGCCTCCGTCCGGGCGTCCACGGCCGACAGAGCATCGTCCAAGATCAGGATCTCCGGTTTCCGGATCAGCGCCCGAGCCAGTGCGATCCGCTGCTTTTGGCCGCCCGAGAGCGTGACCCCGCGCTCCCCCACCATCGTGTCGATCCCGTCGGGCAGTGCCGCCAGATCCTCGCCAAATCCGGCCATCTCCAAGGCGGCGATGACCGCTTCCCGGCTGGCATCCGGCGCACCGAAGCGGACATTGTCGGCCAGCGACCGGGAGAACAGCGTCGGCTCCTGCGGGACGTAGCCCATCCACGCGCGCAGTCGCTCGAACGGGATGCGGGTCAACGGCACGCCGTTGATACGGACGGCGCCCTGTCCCGGGGGATACTCGCGGAGCAGTTGGCGCAGGAGGGTGGTCTTCCCGCTGCCTGTACGCCCCACGATGCCGATGGTCTGCCCCCGCCGGACCAACAGCGTCACGTCCTTCAGGTTGTCGACGGAAGAAGACGGGTACCGGAAGGTGACGTGATCGAACACGATCTCCTCCGGCACCGCGATCTCGACCGGATCGTCCGCGTCCCGCACGTCCGGCGGATGGGATAGTGTCTCTTCGACGCGGTCCAGAGAAGCGTTTCCTCGCTGCATGATGTTGATCAGCTCGCCGATGGCCAGCATCGGCCAGATCAGCATGCCGAGGTACACGTTGAACGCCGTCAACTGGCCCAGGGTCAACTCGCTGCGAAACACCAGATAGCCGCCGTAGCCCAGGCCAATCAGGTAACTGGCGCCCACCAGCAGTTTGATCGTCGGATCGAACAGGGCTTCGACGCGCGCCACCGCGACGTTTTTCCGATAAGCCGCCTCGTTGACGCGCTCAAACCGTTCCTGCTCTGCCTGCTCCTGCGCGAAGGCGCGCAGCACGCGCATGCCGGAAACAGTCTCCAACACTTGGTCGTTCATGTCGCCGAAGGCGTCTTGTGCCTCCGTGAACCGTCTGTGCACCACCTTGCCATACTGGGTGACCAAGGCCGCGATGACGGGCAGCGGCAACAAGGACAGGAGGGTCAGTTTCCAGTTGGTCCACACAGCCATAGTCACAAGGATCGTGGCCGAGAAAGTGGTGGAGTCTATCAACGTCAGCATGCCGAAACCGACCGTCTGGGACACCGCCAAGACATCGTTGGTCGCCCGCGCCATCAGGTCTCCGGTTCGGTTTCGTTCGAAAAACGGTGGGGACATGTCGAGAAAATGGCGCATCAGGCGATGCCGCAGGGTTCGCTCCAGCATTCGGCTGCCGCCGTACAGTTGATACGACCAGGTGTAACTCATGGTGTACGACACCAGGATCACCAGCGCGTACAGGCCGAGGATGCCGGCGAGCCGTCCGGGAGTGAGGGTGCCCTGGCTCATCGCGTCGATGGCGTCGCCAATCAGTTTGGGCGGTGCGATTTCCACGAAGTTGAGGATGAACAAGAAGCCGATGGCAATGGTGTACCTGCCCCAATTTGCCCGGAAAAACCAGCCGAGTTTCGCCAACACGCTGAACACAGGGCTCCCTCCAACAAAAATCCGCCTGTTCCACGCCGTCGGGCCGCGTAACAAACGGATGAACAAATCTCCTCTTTGTCCGATGACGGTGATGTCCGCGTCCATTATAACAGACTTCAAGGTGTATGCTCGCGACCATCGGAATGGCTTGCGTAGCGCAAAAAGTCGCGGATCTCTTGCACGGGGATCCCCAGGTCTCGGGCTTGCAGCAACAAGCTCAGCCACTCAGCGTCAATGGCCTCTTCTGGCTGACTGTTCTCCAAAGTATCTTCACAAGATTCGACATCCGATTCGATAAAGCTCCCATACGCCTGTCGGATGGAAAAAGGCCGCCGGGAGCATAACCCCCCGGCGGCCCTTACACATGTAACGGACGACGGCTTACTTGTCGCCCGCGAAAACGACCTTGCCGCTGCTGTCCTTGGCCATCAGGGCCTGCTTCTTCTCGCTCTTGGACCCGTCCTGTGACGGGACGTCAAACGTCACCAGATAGGTGCCATCCCCCTGATCCTTCACGTCCGACACCTTGGCCTTGTACCAGTTCCATTCGTCCGCCGCTGTGGATTCGGAGATCACGTATTGGCCATCTTTCAGCTGCACGTCCTTGAACATCTCGTCGATGGCCGCCGGCGTGAAGAAGTCCAGGTACCGGGCCTTGAGCGTGTCGAGATCCTGCTTGCTCTTCGCCACCAGATCGAACGTCTGGCGGCCGATCTTCACCTGATCCATCGGTCCGTTGATGGTCGCACCGTGATGCAGGTCCTGCATCGCGGCGTGCGCCGCCGCGTTGACGGACACGAACGTCTGTTTCAAACCGTCGGTCACGGCGGACGATCCGGCGCCGGCGGTCGCATTCGCAGCCGTATTCGAGGCGTTGCCTGCGACCGTGCCGCACCCTGCCAACATCGCCATCGCGGCGATGGTCACCACCCCAGCTGTCCAACGTTTCACAAAGACTCACTCCCCGATGGTCTCTATCTTTCTGCGAACACTCCGATCTTAGAAGACCGTCAGGAGCATGTCAAACGTTAGCAGCCATGTAATAGTATTGATAAGTTTCAGTTGATTTGGAAGAACGGGTTCGCCCGACGCTCCCGGCCGATGGTGGATGTCCCCATGTGGCCAGGATAGATGGCCAGGGCATCCGGCAGCCCCTGCAGCCGGCGCAGCGAGCGCTCCATCGCGGCCGGGTCGGACAGGGGCAAGTCGGTGCGGCCGATGGTCCCGGCGAACAGGGTGTCGCCGGTGAACGCCACCGTATCTCCGATGAGGCAGACGCTGCCCGGCGAATGGCCCGGCGTGTGCCAGACGGTGAAACGCAGGTCTCCCAACGTCACGACGTCTCCGTCCTCCCAGAAGGCGTCCGGCGCCCGCAGCGGAGGAACCTCCTGATTCATCCACAGCCGCGCCGACTCCGGCATCGCTTCCCACACCGGAAGGTCCGCCCTGTGCAGCCACGCCGGAACGGAGAGTCGATCCCGCACCACGTCCACGCCCATCACGTGGTCGACGTGCGCGTGTGTATTCCAAATCGCCTCCACATTCAACCGGTGCTGCTCGATGAACGCCAGCACCGGCGTCACCGCCGTGTCGCCCGGATCGATGATCACCGCCCGGGCACCGGGCTCGTCGGCCTCCGCCAACACGTAACAGTTGGAGCCAAAGGGGCTGATGACAAATGAGCGAATGCGCATCCCTGTCCCTCCTTTGAATGCCGCCCGGCCGCGTCAGAACAGGCGCTGGCTGTCGAGCAGGATGGTGACCGGCCCGTCGTTGACCAACGAGACCTCCATCATCGCCCCGAACCGGCCGGTCTCCACGCGCAGGCCCCACTCGCGCAGGTATTCGTTGAACTGCTCGTACAGCGGTTCCGCCTCTTCCGGGCGGGCCGCCTCCATGTAATTGGGGCGCCGGCCCTTGCGCGCGTCCCCGTACAGGGTGAACTGCGAGATCGACAGGATCGATCCGCCCGCCTCGCGCACGTCGAGATTCATCTTCCCCTCCGCGTCGGCGAACACCCGCAGGTGCGCGATCTTCTCCGCCAGGTAGCGCGCGTCGTCTTCGGTATCCCCGGCGCGCACGCCGAGAAGCACCACCAGACCGAAGTCCACGCGCCCCACCACCTCGCCCTCTACGCGCACACAGGCTGGACCACTCCGTTGTACGACGGCTCTCATCTCGTCCCTCCCCGATCATTCATACACCCGTCGAACGCATCCCGGCCTGCCAGCGGCGGCCTCACGCCTGCCGCCGCCAGCGCCGCGCGCATGCTGCCCCTCGCGGCGCCCGCCCGTCACTGCACGAGCCGACGCACGCTGTGCACGTCCTTGATCCGCTTGAGCCGTTCGACGACCGTGCGCAGGTGATCCAGGTTGCGGATCCGAACGGTTAAGTTCACGTGGGCGATCCGCTTGTCGTCCACCCGCCCGTACACGGCCTGGATGTCCGTCTTCGTCTCGGCGACCGCGTTCATCACCTCGTTGATGAGACCGTGCCGGTCCATCGACACCAATTCGATGTCGACCGGGTACGACTGGTCTGGCGCGCCCGCCCACTCCACGTCGATCACCCGCTCCTCATTGGCCCGCAACTGCAGCGCATTGGGGCAGTCCGCGCGGTGCACCGACACCCCGCGGCCCCGCGTGACAAACCCGACGATCTCGTCGCCCGGCACCGGATTGCAGCATCGCGCAAAACGGATGAGCAGGTTGTCCACCCCGCGCACCCGCACCCCGCTGTGCGATGGCTTGCCGCGCTCCCTGGCCTCTAACGACACCTTGTCGAGCGGCCCGTCGCTGTGATCGCGCCGGTACCGCTCGACCAGCCGCGTCGCCACCTGCACCGCCGACAGACCGCCGTACCCCACCGCCGCGTACAGGTCGTCTTCCTTGGAGAAGTTGAACTTCTGCAGCACGTCCGACATGTACGCCGGTGTTATCAGCAGGTGCGGCTCGAGGCGCTGGCGGGTCAGCTCCTTTTCGATCAGCTCGCGGCCGCGGGCGATGTTCTCCTCCCGCTTCTCCTTCTTGAACCAAGCCCGGATCTTGCTCTTGGCCTGCGAAGACTTGACGATCTTTAACCAGTCTCGGCTCGGGCCATAGCTGTGCTTCGACGTGAGGACCTCGACGATGTCCCCGGTGCGCAGCCGGTAGTCGAGCGGCACGATTTTGCCGTTGACCTTGGCGCCGATGCATCGGTTCCCGATGTCCGTGTGGATGCGGTAGGCGAAGTCGATGGGGACCGATCCCGCCGGCAGCTCGATGACGTCCCCCTTGGGCGTGAAGACAAACACCTCGTCGGAGAACAGGTCGATCTTCAGCGTCTCCATGAACTCTTGCGCGTCCCGGAAGTCCTGCTGCCACTCCAGCACCTCCCGGAACCAGGCCAGCTTCTGGGCAAACTTCCCCTCCGCCTTCTGCCCGCCCTCTTTGTAGACCCAGTGGGCGGCGATGCCGTACTCGGCCGTCTGGTGCATCTCCCAGGTGCGGATCTGGATCTCCAGCGGCTCGCCCCTCGGACCGATGACGGTGGTGTGCAGGCTCTGGTACATGTTCGCCTTCGGCATCGCGATGTAGTCTTTGAACCGGCCGGGCATCGGTTTCCACATGGTGTGCACGATGCCGAGCACGCCGTAACAGTCTTTGACGCTGTCGACGATCACCCGGATGGCGAACAGGTCGTAAATTTCGTTGAACTCCTTGTTCTGGGTGACCATCTTTCGGTATATGCTGTAGATGTGCTTGGCGCGGCCAGAGACTTCCGCCTGGATGTCGATCTCGCGCAGCTTTTCGCGCAACACCTGAATGACCTCGCCGACGTACGTCTCCCGTTCCTTCCGCTTCTGCGCCATCAGGTTGACGATGCGGTAGTACTGCTGGGGATTGAGGTAGCGCAGCGACAGGTCCTCAAGTTCCCACTTCAGCGTGTAGATGCCCAGCCGGTGGGCCAGGGGTGCGAAGATTTCGAGGGTCTCCCGCGCGGTCCTGAGCTGCTTCTCAGGGGGCTGGTAGCGGAGGGTGCGCATGTTGTGCAGGCGGTCCGCCAGTTTGATCAGCAGCACGCGAATGTCCTTGGCCATGGCCATGAACATCTTGCGCAGGTTCTCCGCCTGCTGTTCCTCCGTGGAATCGAACTTGATGCGTTTGAGCTTGGTCACCCCGTCAACGAGCGCCGCGACATCGGCACCGAACTGGCGCACGATCTCCTCGTCCGTCGCCTTGGTGTCCTCGACCACGTCGTGCAGGAGGGCGGCGGCGAGGGTGGTCGCGTCGAGGCGAAGGTCGGCCAGGATCATCGCGACGGCGATCGGATGCGTGATGTAGGGCTCCCCCGATCGGCGCAGCTGCCCGCGATGCGCCTCCTCCGCGTATCGGTATGCGCGCCGGATCAGTTCCAGATCCTCCGGCTTGGCGTACGTGGCGACCTTCTCACACAACTGTTCGATGTCCACTGCATGTCACCCCCCGTCCATCCCGGCTCCACGCCTGTCCAAACCCGGCCTTCGGCCGGCCTCCTCGGTGCCCGCCTGCCCGCGGTAGGCCGGGTTCAGTCGTAGCGGATCAACGTCCGGATCGGCAGCCCCGCCAGGCGGGCACGCCCGCCGAGGGCGCCGAGTTCGATGAAGAAGGCCGCGCCGACCACTTCGCCGCCGAGCTTGCGGACCAACTCCACCGTCGCCGCCATCGTCCCGCCGGTGGCGAGCAGGTCATCCGCGACCACGACCCGTTGACCGGGGCGAACTGCGTCCTCGTGGATCTCCAGGATGTCCGTCCCGTACTCCAGGGCGTACTCCACCGACACCGTCCGGTGGGGCAGCTTGCCCCGCTTGCGGACCGGGACAAACCCCACGCCGAGCGCGTAGGCCAGCGGCGCCCCCACGACGAATCCGCGGGCCTCCGGCCCGACGACCAACTCCGCGCCCAATCCGCGGGCAAACGACGCCAGTTCGTCGATGGCCTGCCGGTACGCAGACCCGTCGGCCAACAGCGGCGTGATGTCTTTAAACCGGATCCCCGGCTGCGGAAAATCGAGGATCTCCCGGATCTTGCTGTTCCAGTCCATACATTCGCTCCTCACGCTTCGCGGCGCCGACCGGCCTGCCGCAGGTGCGATTGATAGTGTAAGGATTCCCGCAGATCCTTGGCGTCTGCATTGTCAACAACATGATACGCGCTCTCCCGGTAGCGAGCAAACCCCAGTTCGACAAACGTGTCGAGCATCAACTGCGCGTCCGACGCCGACCACCGCGCGCCCAGCCGATGCAGCTCCGCTTCCACCAGCCGGCGGCGCGCCCGCAGCAGCCGGTACAACGAACCAAAGTCCTCCCGCATCAGCGGCCGCGTCAACCGGCGCGCCGATTGCACGCGCAGCTGGGGCCGGACCATACCCTGCCATTCGTTTCGGTCCAGCCGGCAGACCGCGCCGATCACCTCTCCCGGTCTCCAGGACCGCACCTCCGCCGGAGCACGGAACCAGACCAGTTCGGCCTGATCCCGCCCCTCCTGGACGCGCAGCCGCAGATGGCTGCCATCGCCGAGCGGCGTGACGGCCACCAGCGACACCGGGCCGATGAAAAACGCGAACGGCGGATTGCCCGGGCCGAACGGAGCAAACCGCTCCACCCACGAGAGGGTCTCCAGATTGGCCTCCCGCAGGGGCAGGTAGTCGTCCGCCACGGGCAGCTCGGACACCGGCGCTTGGGGGCCGGAGAGGGCCGCGAAAGCCTGCCGGAACGCCTCCAACTCGCCCCGACGGACGCCACAGCCGACCGCCCCGGCGTGGCCGCCGAAGTGGTGGAGGTGTTCGGCGCAAGCCTCCATCATCCCGTGCAGATGGACGCCCTCCGGCGCCCGGCCCGACCCGCGCAGCACCTCTTCCCCCTCGTCGGCGAGCACCACCACCGGGCGCCCATACCGTTCCGCCAACCGGGCCGCCACGATGCCCGCCACGCCGAGCGGCCATGGACCCCACACCGCGAGTCCCCCTGGGCCGACGGCACCTTCCTCCATCCAGGCATCCAACGCCGCACACGCCTCCGTGAACGTCCGTTCCGTCTCCTGCTTGCGCCGGTCGTTGCACGCCTCCAACTCGGCCGCCCACCGCCGCGAGGACAGCTCGTCCACCGACGCCAAGAGACGGTAGGCCAGCTCCGCCGAATCCATCCGCCCCGCGGCGTTGAGGCGCGGGATCACGGTCCACTGCAACAGATCCGGCGACAAAGCATCGGGAGTCAGCCCGGCCTGCTCGCACAGCGCCCGCCAACCGGCCCGCCGGACCCCCCTCAGGGAGTCGACCCCTTCCACGACCAGCCGTCGGTTTTCCCCCGTCAGCGGCACCGCGTCCGCGAGCGCCCCGAGCGCCGCCAGGCCCAGCCACCAGCCTGCGGTCTCTGGTTCCACGCGCACGCTCGCCCGCGCACACAGCGCGAGGGCGAATTTCCACGCCACCCCGGCGCCGGAGAGGATCGCCTGCGCCGCATCCCGGCTGCGCGCCGCATGCACCACCGCCTGTGCCGCAGGAAGTTCCGGCCCGGGTTCGTGGTGGTCCGTCACCACCACCGGGATTCCCCATGCAGCCGCCCGATCGACGGCCTCGTGGGCGCGCACGCCATTGTCCACCGTCACGATGAGCCCGCATCCCATTTCCACTGCGCGATCCACGATCGCCTGGGACAGACCGTACCCGTCCCGCACCCGGTGCGGGAGGATCACCTCGCAGCGGGCGCCCGCAAGCCGCATCGCCTCCGCCGCGATCACGCTGGCAGTCACCCCGTCCACGTCGTAATCGCCGACCAAAGCGATGACCGACTCGTCGCGGATGGCCCCGAGCACCGCTTCCACCGCCACGTCCATCTCCTCAAAGGAAAACGGATCGCTCCACGGGATGCGGGTCGGGTCCCACCACATCCCGACCTCGTCTTCCGCCACGCCTCGCGCGCACAGCCACCGCGCCACCCGCAGAGGGACGCCGCACCGCTCGGCCGTCCTGCGCGCCGCGTCCTCCGAAATTCCCGCCGTCCGCCACAGGCCGGGCGACTTTTCATCACCGTTCAACGCCGCCCCTCCTCCTCATCCGGGTAACACGGATTGACGTGTACCAACACATCCAGCACGCGCGGGAGCCGCGTGATCAACCGCTCCTTCACCTCGGCCGCAATGCCGTGCCCCTCCGCCACCGATATGCGGGCATCGACGCTGACCTTGGCGTCGATGACGACGTACCGCCCGTGGTCGCGCACGCGCAGTTCATCAATGTGCTCCACCCCCGGCACGGACAGGATGACATCCTCGTACGTCTTGACCTGCTCTCCCTCGACGACGCGGTCCATCAGCACGTGCACCGCGTCCTTGGCCACCTCATATCCCATCTTGAGGATCAGCACCGCAACCACGACGCTCGCGACCGCGTCCATGCGCACCAGCCATTGCACTTGCCACGCGGCGCCTGCCCTGGATAAGAGAATGCCGATGAGCGCGGCCAACGAAGAAAACACATCAGACCGATGATCCATCGCCGAGGCAATCAGGCTCCGGCTGTGCAGGCGCTTGCCGAGGCGGTAGTTGTACTGGAACATGACCTCTTTGACGATGACCGCCGCCGCGGCCGCGTAGGCCGCCAACGCCTGTGGCTGTTCCGCCGGACGGAACAGGGACATCACCGCGCCCACCGCCACCTCCAGCCCGGCGGCGGCGAGCAGGCCCGCGACGATCCCCGAACTAATGAGCTCCGCCTTACCGTGCCCGTACGGATGATCCGCATCCGGCGGCTTGCGGGCGACCATGAGCCCGACGATGACCGCAATGGAGCCCGCCAGGTCCGCCGCCGAGTGGACCGCGTCCGCGACCAGCGCGCGGCTGCCCGCCAGGACGCCCACCACCCCTTTGCCGGCGGTGAGCAACAGATTGACGATCACGCTGGCCCAGGCCCCGGCCTGTGCCTGGCGCTGGTCCTGCTGTCCGGACACGCACAAATCCCCTTTCCCGCCGCCCGGCCGGCGGACCGGCCGAGCGGTGCCCTGAGAACAGCGACGCGCTCCCGCAGGAGCGCGTCCTGTTGACTCCCGCTCACGCGGGATGTTTTTCCGGTGCACTCCGCCGCATCTGGCGACCACGCCACGCCACCCACAGGGGGCTTGCGATGAAGATGGAGCTGTACGCGCCGCTGACCAACCCGACGATGAGTGCCAGGTTGAAGTTGTGGATGGTCTGGCCGCCGAAGAAGTACAGGGTCACCGCCGCGATGAGCACCGTCACGACCGTGTTGATGGATCGCGACATGGTCTGCCACAGGCTCTTGTCGACCAGACGCTCCAGGTCGCTGAACGACCGCGGCTTGGCAATGCGCAGATTCTCCCGGATGCGGTCGAAGATGACGATGGTGTCGTTGATGGAGTAGCCCACGATCGTCAGGATGGCGGCCACGAACGTCAGGTCCACCTCCAGCCGCAACAGCGCGAACACCGACATGACGATGAACGCGTCGTGCAGAAGCGCCACGATGCCGGAGATGGCGAACCGGTATTCGAACCGGATGCTGACGTACACGACGATGAACAGGCTCGCCAAGAGCACCGCCCAAACCGCCTTGCGTGAAGTCTGCTGCGCGACGATGGGGTTCACGGTTCGAACGTCCGCCCCTGCCGATTTCGGAAACGTCTGTTTCTCCGCCTGGTTGATCTTCGCGATCTGATCCTGCGTCAGCACCTCGGGGAAGCGTACGACGGCCATGTCATTGCGCGTGCCGGCGACTGTCACGCCTCCCTGCGGGACGGACAAGCCGATCTTGTCAAACATGTCGCGCACCTTCTGCACGTCCACCGGTTCGTTCAACTGCATCTGCACGCGCGAGCCAGCGCGGAAATCCGCCCCAAGGTTGAATCCAAACAACAGGAACGCCGCGAGCCCGAGAACGGTGATGGCCCCCGACAGCAGGAAGAACCACCGGCGCCGGGCCACGATGTCAAACCGCGCTTTCACGACTGCACGACCCCCTTCCCGGCGCCGTACCACCAGGGCCGCGCCGCCACACCCGACTTGGTGAACAAGAGCAGCATCGCCCGGCTGAGGAGCACCGCGGTCAGCATGCTGACGACGATGCTGATCATCAGCGCCACGGCGAATCCGCGGATGTCGCCCTGGCCGAACCAATACATCACGGCGCCGGCGATAAAGGTGGTCGCGTTCGAGTCGATGATGGTCCGCAGAGCTCTCTTGTTCCCTGCGATCACGCTCGATTGCAGGCTCTTGCCATTGCGCATCTCATCCTTGATCCGCTCGTACGTGATGATATTCGCGTCGACCGCCATGCCGACGCCGAGGACCAGCGCAGCCAGGCCGGGCAGCGTCAGCACCACATGCATCCCGGCGAACGTGAGCAGCACCAGGTACAGGTACGCCACCAGGGCGACGTTGGCGATCAAGCCCGCCGCCCGGTAGAGGACGAGCATGAACAGGAAGATCAGGAGGATGGCGGCCGCCCCGGCCCACATCGTCGCCTTCAGGGACGCGAAGCCCAGCGACGGCCCGACGTTCGTCGAGCTGATGAGCTTCAACGGATACGGCAATGCCCCGGCATTGAGCTCCTTGGCCAACTCGTTGCATGCCTCGGGCGTGTTGAGCGTCGGTCCGTAGATCTCCGACTGGCCGTTGGACATCACCGACTGGATGGTGGGCGCCGTCAACAGCTGGCCGTTCAGAAACACGTAGATGGGCTTCTGCAGGTACTTCGTCGTGATGTCCTGCCACTTCTTCGCATCCTTAAATTCGAGGGTCACCACATTCTGTCCGGTCGTGGGGTCCTGCGCCCAACGGGAGTTTGGCTTCAAATCAGCACCTGTGGCCAACAAGGTCTTCTCGTCAGGCACCCATTTTCCGGTCTTGTCCTGGGTCGCGTTTCCGTACATTCTTAGATCGGCCGTCTGACCGATGACACGTTCGGCCTCCGCTTGGTTGAATGTTCCCGCCAACTGCACCCGCACCTGGTCCGAACCCTCAAGTTCTATGTTCGGAGAGCCGGTTCCGAGGTTGTTGACGCGGAGCTCAATCGCCTGCACGGCCGCCTTCACGCCGTCCGGCGTCAGCGGTTTGTCCGGGCTGGCCTGAATTTGATAGAGCAGTTCAAAACCGCCTTGGAGATCGAGGCCGAGCGGGATGTGCTTCCACACTTTCATCGACGTGCCCGCCGTCAACCCGATGACCACCGCAATGATCGCGAGAAACGCCAGGAAACGGCCCCATTTTCGATGACGCTTCGTTTTCAAACCGCGAGTCTCCCCATCCACAAGGTAATGGCCCGCCGTCCGGCGGGCCCGGCCCCGGAGCATACAGGGCACCCCGAAGCCCGGCCGGGCCTGGACCCGGCCGGTCGTCCACAGGTCGTCCACACAACCTTCACCAGTATAATCAACCCTGCTTCGAAGCGTCAAACACGTCCGTGCCGAGCGTGCCTTGGTAGGCGTTCATCGTCAGATAGGTCATGAAGCGGCCGACGTTCAACCCCAGGATGGCCGCTACCACATCGTGCAGGGCGCCCCGCCCCCGGGTCATCTGCATGACACACGCCCACACCTCGGCCGGGGTCACCTCCTCGTAGCCGAGCAGGTGAAACTCCTCCGCCTTTACCCGGCAGAGCTCCATCAGTTCCGGTTCGTAATCTTGCCAACGAACCTCGCGTTCCTCTGCGGATTCCACACGGCACCGCCCCTTTTTTACCGCCCGCCGCGCTCCGCGCGGCGCACTTGCAGCCCCTTCGCATCCTTTCGCCGCCCGGGCGGCGGAATCCTGCTCGTGCCCGGGACTAACCCCGGGCTCCGCGGCATACGCATGATACGGACAGACCTCCGCCTCCGGCGGGGAATGAGCGAGGCGTGCCTACCGATGATCCAACGTTCGTTTCTGCACGGTACCCTGGTGTTGATGCTCTCCGGCGTGGTCACCCGGATCCTGGGCTTCGTCTATCGGATCTACCTGTCGCGGCTGATCGGCGCCGAAGGGATGGGCCTGTTCCAAATGGTGTGGCCACTGGCCAGCCTGGCGCTGACCTTCATCACCGCCGGGCTGCCCATCGCCATCTCCAAATTGGTCGCGGAGGCCTATGTCCAGCGCGATCGTGCGCGGATCGAACGCGTCATGCGCATCAGCACCTGGGTCATTGTCACCATGTCCGTCGTGGTGGTCGTCCTGATGTGGGTCCTCCGCGGCTTCGTGCTGCGCCACTGGTTTACCGACCCGCGCGCCTATCTCACGTACCAGGTGATGATCCCCATCGTCATGGTGATCGCCATCTCCAGCATCTACCGGGGCTATTTCCAGGGGTTACAGGACATGGCTCCGACGGCGTGGGCGTCGGTCCTGGAGACCATCGCCCGCATCGGCGTGGTGTACGGTCTCGCCGGTTACTTCATCCGCTACGGTATTGCAGCCGCCGCGGCCGCCGCGATGGCGGGCACCGTGTTTGGCGAGATCGTCGGGCTTTGCTACCTCATCCTGCAGCAGCGGCGCCGGGGGCGGCTGGCGGATCTGTTGCCCGATGCGCCAACTCGGAGCTTGGAGACCCTCCGGCAGACGCTGCATGCCATTGCAGAGCTGGCCATTCCGGTGACGGTGAGCCGCCTCATCTGGTCGTTCCTGTGGGCGGTTGAGCCGATCCTCGTGACGCGCGCGCTGCTCCACGCCGGCGCCAGCGGACCGGAGGCGACGGAGATGTATGGCCAGTACGGCAGCATGGCCGTCCCCCTGTTGGTGTTCCCGACCGTGTTCACCGCTTCCCTGGCCGCCAACCTCGTCCCTTCCGTATCGGAGGCGATGGCCGAAGACGAAGTGCAGCGCGTGCGCATCCGGTTCGCGCAGAGCTGGCGGGCGACAGCCCTGATCGGCATGCCCGTGTCGGTGATCTTCACCCTGTTCGCCCACCCGTTGTGCTGGGCCATCTATCGGGACGATGGAGTGGCCCCCATCCTCCAGATCATGGCGCCAGCCGGATTCCTGATCTATCTGCAGGGTCCGCTCACCGCCATTTTGCAAGGCCTGAACCACGCCACGATCGCGATGGTCATCTCCATCCTCGGCGGCGTCCTGCGCCTCGGTCTCATTTGGGAACTGGCATCCCAGCCCCACCTCGAGGTGCTCGGCGTGGCGTGGGCCACGACCATCGCCAATGTGGTGACGTTGGTATTGTACTGTGCGGCCCTGTACCGGTATATCGGGCTGCCGGTGAACGTCGCCGACACCGCGAAGGTGGCCACCGCCTCGCTCCTCATGCTGGTGGTCTGCGATCTGCTCACGCCCAATATCGATCATCTGGGAGCCGGTCGGATGTTGGCAGCGATCGTGGGTGGGGGCATGGTCTACTTCGCCCTGTGCTGCGCGTTTCGCGTGATCACGTCGCGGACGATGCAGCGCATCCCGAAGATCGGCGGCACGCTAGCGGCCCTGGTTCGGTGGATGCCGTTTGGTATCTGAGGGTTCGCCGCGGCAAACGGCGCTGGTACCGTCCATCGCGTCGATGAAGAGGGACCCGTTTTCGTCGATGGAGGCGTAGAACACGTCCTCCAGGCGGGCATAGCCGCGCCGGTGCAGCTCCTCCCGCAGCCACGCCTCATCCCGGCCGAGCTGCTCCAACGTCTTCTGTACGATCTGGCCGTCGGACACCAAGGGCAGCGGGATCCCCTCCTGAGGGGCACGTATCCCCAGGTCGACAGGCCGCACGGGTCTGGCCTCGGCTTTCGGGAGGACGCTCAGCTTCCCGGACGTCTCGAGAATGGCAAACTCCACGTCCGCGACGTCCGCGATGCCCTGTTCGCGCAGTTGCATCAAGAGGTCGTTCATCGTGTAACGTGTCTTTCTCATCTCACGATCTCGGATCTGCCCGTGTTCCACGAGTACCGTGGGCTCACCGTCGACCCAGTGGCGGAATCGGTGGCTCTTGAGTTGGCCGACGGCGACCAATAACTGGAGCGCCACCAGGATTCCCATCGCCAACAGCGGGATCCAGAGCGGCTGGCGGGCGTCCTCCATCGGCACCGCGGTCAACTCCGCAATCATGATGGACACGACGAAGTCGAACACGGACAGCTGACCGATCTCCCTTTTGCCCATGAGCCGCAGCGCGATCATCACGGCGAGATATAAGATCAAAATCCGCAGGCAGAACCGCCAAATCGGAATCTCCAGCACGGCCATTCCTCCCTCATCGAGGTAGTATGGCCAGAACTTTGGAGGCTCTTTCAAAAACTAGAAACCATGCCGGCAAGGGAGGCCGGCATGGTGCGCACGTGGAAGCCGTCTGGTGGCCGCGTTACGCCATTTCTGTGGCCTGATGATTCATGTTGGCGAAGACGCTGTTGATGCGGTCGAACAGGTCCGTGACATCTTCGAGATCGTCGTAGCAGCGAGTGACCAGTGTCGCTCGGAGATTGATCACGACGCTGCCGCCGCACTCGAACCGGTGACTGCTGATGGCCCGTCCCACCCGCTCGGCGATGTGACGCATCTCGGTGGGGCCGGTGTTCGCGATGAGCACCAGGAACTCATCTCCGCCGTACCGGCAGGCCAACTCGTCGCGGCGCAGACAGTCCTTGATGAGCAGCGCGGTGTCTTTCAATACCCGATCCCCCACGTCGAACCCGAAGGCAGAGTTGACGAAAGAGAAGTTGTGGATGTCGATGCACACGGCACCCCAGGTGCGGAATCCCCGTTGAAAGTCCTCCCGGACCCGGAGGGTCAGGAAATGATACGTGTACAGGCCGGTCAGCTCGTCCACGAACAGCTGCGCCTCGTACTCCGGTCCATAGACGGCGACGCGGTTGCGGCCCCGCTGCTTCGCGCCCCAATACAGGGTGGAGTCCGCCTTTGCCAACAGGTCCCGGTCGTTGTCGGCGTGCACCGGAAATGTCGCCAATCCGGAGCTGACCGTGATGCCCTGCAGATGGTACCCGTTGTACGCCACCACATGGCGGCTGGCGGCCTGACGGATGGCCTCCAGCCGCTCCAGAGCGTCCTTCGTGCCCACGGGCAGGATGATGCCAAACTCCTCCCCGCCGTACCGGGCCACGACCGCATCGGGGCCCGCCAGATCCTGCAACACGCCCGCCAGGGAACGCAACACCTGATCGCCCGCCAGATGGCCGTACGTGTCATTGAACTTTTTGAAGTGATCGACATCGACGATCGCCACCGACAACTCCCTTTGCGCGGCGCTCGCCTCGCGCACTTGCTGTTCCAGTGCCCGGTAAAAATACCGGTAGTTATAGAGCCCCGTCGCCGCGTCCCGCCAGGACTGCTCCTGGAGCGACTGGTACAGTTTGGCGTTCTCCAGCAGCACTGCGACCTGCGCCGCCAAGGTCTCTACATGCTGAGCCCGGTCGCGGCCGAACTGGTAGGGCCGCTCTCCGTAACAGACGATGGCGCCCTGTGCCTGTCCGTGGGCATGCATGGGGAAGACGGCCATGCTGCGGTACACCACGCCTTTGCTGCCAAACCGTACGCGCGGGTCTTTCAAGGTATTGGGAACATATGCCCAACCTTCCCCGTCCAGGACATGCCAAATCACGCCACCCTCCGCCCGAGGATGGCCATCCATTCGAAAATGCTCCGCCTGCGTGAGCGGATGGATGGCGCTTGGAACCAACGTATTGCCATCCGGACTGAGGGTCCACACCACGACTGCGTCGGCGTATGTGACCTGGCAGGCGGTTTCCGCCGCCTCCTGGCAAATGCGATCGACGTCAAATTCACTTGCAAGCCGCGCGGTCACCCGATGCACCCGCTGCAGTTCCGCCACTTGCCGGTACACGCGCAGCGTCTGTCCGACCAACGCGATGGGCAAAGTGACGAGCGCCCCCAGGTACGGAAACGGCCCGCTGACGACGACCATCACGTATGCGAGCGGCAGCGACAGCATCACGTTGAATCCGTCGTGCCAGAGCAGCTCCAACATCTCGCCGACGGAAAACTTTCCACGCAACGCCTGCAGAATGTTGACGAAAAGGTGGTTGACCAGGAGGAACGCGGTGACGCCCGCAACGGCTCCGACGAGTACACCGACATCGGTCATCTGGAGGAGCTGGCCGCCAGTCACCCAGGCATACACGCGCCACATCACCCACGCACTGAGCGCATACTGACCCCCGTTGAAGAGCCAGGTCGTCCACATCGTGCGTCGGCGCGACAGCAACTGACCCAAGAGTTCGGCGCCCAGGATGAGATTCACAGCCGAACGCCCGCCGTACAGGACCAAAACGCCCAGTGGCACCACCAACATGAGACTGCCGAACGCCTTTCCGAGGGACACGGGGATGGCCTCGAGGAACGACGCCACCAGCAGAAGAAGCACTGCCAGCGCCACGCGGTGCGGGTCTATCCTAGGAAATGATGCGATGGCGACCGCGAGGCCGCCTGCGGCCACCAGTAATTCATATGCGGCCGCCTGATACACGCGGTTCCACTTCAAGTTGGTCACCCTCTTCCTCCCAGCGCGCGGGAGGGCGAAATCACGCAGCAGGTTGACCAAACCCCTGACTCGCGTATTTCATTCTCTCTGGATCTCGCGAGGTTCATAGCGCGTCCACAACGAGAATACGTATAGTATAAACCATTTCGAATTGCGGAGGTGATTTCCATGGACCTGACTGTGCGCGGTTCCATGCGCACCCTGCGCCGGTTCCCCATCCTGTACGGTCTGGCATGGAGCCTGTTTGTCGCCGCCGTGGGTACGCTGATCCTCTCTCTGTGGGCCCACTTCGGCACCCTCAGTGCCAGCCGCACGGTCCTCATGGCCTACATCGTCCACTGCCTGTCCATCCTGTGCGGCGCATTGGCCGCCAGCCGGGCGGCAGGGGAACGCGGATGGTATTATGGCGGACTCGTCGGACTGTGTTATGCCATCCTCATGATCCTCATCGGCGTCATCGTATACAACACGTTTTCCATGGACCCGAGTGGTCTCTTTCGCGTCCTCGTCATGGCCCTCATCGGCGCTTTCGGCGGCATCATCGGTGTCAACACCGCCCGTTGACCTCCCGGCTCCCTGCTGACGGCGACCTGACCACGGACACCCGACTGAGGCACAGGAGAGGCGAGGGCGGTCTTCGCGCCCTCGCCTCCTCCCGTGCGGATGGCTCAGGCGGGGTCGGCCTGAGGTGCGGGTTCCACAACCCGCAGTACAGCGCGGCTGTCGAGCTGAATGTCGACGCCGTCCGCGATGTTGACCACCAACACGTCGTCGTTCACCTGCACGACGCGGCCGAAGATGCCCGCCGTCGTCAAGATCTTGGCGCCAGGCCCCAGCTGTTTCATCATGTTCTGGCGCTGTTTCTGCTGCCTGCGCTGAGGCAGGAACAGCAAGGCATAGAAGACGACGAGCATCACGACCAGCAGGATGATGTTTTGAGTCAATCCAACCCTTCCTCTCCTATGTTTCCACTCTCATTATACCCGTATGTATCGTAAAATTCCCGCTTGTACTCCAGAAATCTGCCCGCTTCGATGGCGCGGCGGATGCCCTCCATCAGCCGCAGCAGAAAATAAACATTATGGTAGGTGGTTAAACGGATCCCAAGCACTTCTCCGGCTTTGATGAGATGGCGGATGTATGCCCGTGAAAAGCTGCGGCACACCCGGCACTCGCATGCCTCGTCGAGCGGACGCGGATCCCGCGCGTACCGGGCATTGCGGATGACCAACTTCCCGCGGCTGGTGAGCACCGTCCCGTTGCGGGCAATGCGCGTCGGAAGGACGCAATCAAACATGTCGATGCCCCGTTCTACTCCTTCGAACAGGTCGTCCGGCGAACCGACCCCCATGAGGTACCGTGGCTTGTCGGCGGGCAAGAGCGGCGTGGTGTAGGCCAACACCTCGTACATCACCGGTTTCGGTTCCCCGACGCTCAGTCCGCCCACGGCGTATCCCGGCAAATCCAGTTCCACCAGGGCCTCGACCGCCTGCCGTCGCAGGTCCAGATGCTCGCCCCCCTGGACGATGCCGAACAAGGCCTGTTCCTCCGGCCGGGCGTGGGCTCGCTTGCACCGCCTGGCCCAGTCGAGCGTCCGCCGCAGGGAGGTTTCGAGGTACGCCCGGGTCGCAGGGTACGGCGGGCATTCATCGAACGCCATGATGATATCGGCGCCGAGCGCGTTTTCAATCTCCATCACACGCTCCGGCGAGAAAAACCGCAGGCTTCCATCCAGGTGGGAGCGAAACTGCACCCCTTCGTCCGTGATCTTGCGGAGATCGGCGAGGCTGAAGACCTGAAAGCCGCCGCTGTCTGTGAGGATGGCCCCCGGCCACTGCATGAACGCATGCAGACCGCCCATCTCCCGCACGAGGTCCTCCCCCGGACGCAGGTGCAGGTGGTAGGTGTTCGACAGGATGATGCCGGCCCCGATCTCGGCCAGCTCCCACGGAGCCATCGTCTTGACGGTCGCTTGAGTGCCCACCGGCATGAACACAGGCGTCTCCACCGTGCCGTGCGGGGTGTGCAGACGGCCCCGGCGTGCCAGGGTGCGCGAGCAGCGGCTGATCAGTTCAAACCGTACCGGTCCCATTCGAATCCCCTCCCCCCGCCGAGACTTTGTCCTGCCCGTCGCCCGACCAGGCGCCGCGCACGATGAACATCGCGTCGCCGAAGCTGAAAAAGCGGTACCGTTCGGCGACCGCCGTCTCGTACACCCGCTTCGTGAAGTCCAACCCCATGAAAGCCGCCACCAGCATCAGGAGGGTCGACTTCGGCAGGTGAAAATTCGTGATGAGCGCGTCGATCACGCGGAACCGGTAACCCGGATAGATGAAGATGGACGTATCTCCGCCGCCGGCCCGGATGTCCCCGTCCTGTCCAGCGCTCTCCAGCGTGCGCA
This sequence comes from Alicyclobacillus macrosporangiidus CPP55, assembly GCF_000702485.1. Taxonomy (GTDB): domain Bacteria; phylum Bacillota; class Bacilli; order Alicyclobacillales; family Alicyclobacillaceae; genus Alicyclobacillus_H; species Alicyclobacillus_H macrosporangiidus_B. The sequence goes on from NZ_JNIL01000001.1 coordinate 1,128,798, forward strand.
GCGCCGTCGTGCCGACAGCGATCACCCGTCGCCCTTCGCGCTTGGCCCGCCGCACCGCATCGGCCACCGAAGGGGGTACGTAGTACGCCTCACTGTGCATGCGGTGTTCTTCAACACGCTCGACCTTCACAGGCTTAAAGGTGCCGAGCCCGACGTGCAGCGTGACGAAATGCACCTCGACGCCCATCTCCCGGACCTCCTGGAGCAGGTCCTCGGTGAAGTGCAGGCCCGCGGTCGGGGCAGCCACCGACCCCGCGTGCTGGGCGTACACCGTCTGGTACCGGTTCGGATCCCTCAGTTTGGTGTGAATGTAAGGCGGCAGCGGAACGTTCCCGACGCGCTGGAAAAACGTCTCGAGCGGTTCCCTCGCCGAAAAGCGGATGTGGCGCAGCCCCTCCTCACAGACCGCGGTCACGACGGCCGTCCCACCCGACGGTCGCCACCTGTCCGCTTCCCCAGGAAGGGGTTCCAGGATGGTCAGCGTCGTCCCCGCCTTCAGGCGCTTGGCAGGCCGTGCCAGGACTTCCCACTCGTCCTCCGCGATAGCCTTCGAGAGCAACAGTTCGATCCGCGCCCCCGTATCGGCCTTCACGGCCATAATGCGGGCTGGCAACACTTTCGAATTGTTCAAGACCAGCACATCGCCCGGTACCAAATGATCGCGAAGGTTTGCGAATCGCGTGTGGATCATCGTCTGCGCCACCGGATCGACGACCATCAGGCGCGAGTCGGTCCGCCGTTCCAGCGGCGTCTGCGCAATCAGCTCCTCGGGCAGTTCGTAATCGAAATCCTCGACGCGCAACCGCTTCCCACCTTCCGTGCGACACGCATGCCAACCATTATAATTCTGTGCGGCCCAGGGTGCAAAAAACGGCCGTCCCGTGGGCGGCCGCGTCCTGGATGCGTTCGACGAACAAACTCGGGGACGCCGAAACGCACGTGTCACCCGTCGTGTCCGTGCTGGCCGTGGTTCGACCCCCTCTCCCCTTGGGCCGAATGCTTGTCCCAGCCATGACTGGAGATCGTCATGGGCCGATCTGTCAGGAATCCCGCCTCGCTCGACCCGTCGCTCCCCCCGTCGTGCGAAGAGCCATGGCGCTTCCCACCCGAATCGGCGCCGGACCCGGTCAGGCGACCCATCACGCCGAAGTCGACCGGGACCGTGATCACCCGGTCGCCGATACGCACCTGGATCTCCCCGCCTGCGCCGATGGAGCCGCTCACCCGAAGTCCGCCTCCGCCCGGACCGTCGTCATCGGGAGTACCGTTCCCGGAACCCGGCTTGCCCGACCCGTGTTTCCCGGACGACTTGCCCGTGGTTCCCGAGCCGCCAGTCCCGCTGCCGTTGGCGCCGCCCTGTCGGCCGGCAGGCGTCCCGCCGCTTCCTTTGGAGCCGCTCCCTTGACCGGCCCCCTGGCCGTGGCCGGTTGCGTTTTGCCCGCCGCCCCCCTGGGCACTGCCCGGCGGGTTCGCCGTTTGACCCTGTACCGCACCCGCGTTCGCCGACCCGTTCGCCGGGTTAGACGAACCCGTCGGCCCACCCCCGGCCGACGCAGGCAAGTGCAGGCTGTCGATGAATCGCTCCAGCTGCGAAATGTCGGCCGCGCTGAGCACCTGAAGCACCGGTGCCGCGGCGGGGTCCGACAGGATCCTCACCAACGACGGGCCGTACAGATCATTGACACTCTGGACATGGACCCCCTCTTTTTCCGCCACCAAATAGGCTGCGAGCCGCCCGGGTGAGATCTTGGCGGCGTCCGCGGCCTGCCAGATCGCCGGCGACAGCGTAATGGTGTACAGGTGCGGGGCCTTCATTCCGGCAGGCACCAACTGCATCAGGGCGGACTCAGCCGCCTGCTGCACGCGCGTCAAATCAGCCGAACCCGCCGCCGGTGCGGCCGAGACCAAAATGGCGTCATCGCTGCCGAGGGCGTCAACGGCTTCGGCCGCGTGGACGATGTCCTGCAGGGCCACCCCCAGCGGATCGCCCTGAAGGTGCAGCCCCGACAACAGCTTGGCACCTTCCGCGTCGTTGCCGTGGGCCGACAGGACGCGCAAATTGCGGTCCACCTCGAGGCTCACGCTCGGGTTGACGTCCACCGCAACGTAGGCCTGTGCCGGGCGCGTCGCGCTGATTCCGAACCAGACGCCTGCCGCGGCGACGAGGCTGGCGGCCATTCCGGCAATGCTCAACCGGCGCCACGGTGCACGGAGCCGTTCGCGCCCTGGAACCCGGCCAGGACGCCCGGAAGCCGCCGGGGCCTCCCACTCCACCTCCACCCCCACAAGCATCTCGGCGGTACGCGGAATGCGGCAAAACTCCCCGTCCCGGCTGAGGACGATGGCGCAATCCGGATGCAGTTCCAGGACGATGCCGTTCCTTCTCACGTTCCGCCCTCCTCTCTTTCAAGAGATGAATGAACGCAGGTGGTGAAAGTCGCCGTTGAGCAGAACCACGACCGCCAGGATGTACTTGCGCTGGCGCTCCATCGTTTTGCGCGACACGTGCACGCGCTCCTCCAGCAATTTGAGGGGCAAGGACTTGCGCTCCTGCACATAGCGCAATAATTCTTCATCGGCCACGACCGCCTTCGCGACGGCGATCGCGTTGGCGCGTGCGTCCGCGTGCTTCGGAGAGACCTCCACGAGCTCCGCGAACGACAAGCCGTAATCGGACAACGCCTGCGCGTACTCCAGGATCTCGGCTTGGCGCTCGGCTCGCTCCTCGGCTTCCCCGTGCGCCTCCACCGAGGTCTTGACCTCCACATAATTGACGACGTTGTCTTCGTCGTCCGTCACGTCGAACTCCGTCCACGGGACCGCCTTGGCCTGCGCCCGCTGGGCGCGAAAGTGGTCGATCAGCCGCCGGCGGATGATGGTCTCCGCGAAGCCGAGGAAGTTCACCTTGCGAGCGGGATCGAACCGATCGATCGCCTCATTCATCGCCATCAGGGCGACGCTGTACTCATCGTCCCGCTCGCGGTCAATGTACCGGCGAGCAGCCTGAGAAGCGACTTTCAGAATGAACGGGGTGTACTGTTCAATGATGGCGTTGCGCGCGTCCGCGTCCCCCGCCTGGGCGAGGGCCAGCAACGAGTCGAGCTGGCTTTTGTCTTCGGACCTCCTGCCGAACAGCAGTCCTCGCAAACTCGCCACCTCACTCCACAGATTCGCGGCCGCGCACCGCGTTATAGGGGCCGCTCGGGCGCTGACAGGTGGTCCGGTACCGGCACACCCAGGTGTTTGTACGCCGCCGCGGTAGCGACGCGCCCGCGCGGAGTTCGCTGGATGAGCCCCATCTGAATCAGATACGGCTCGTACACATCCTCGATGGTTCCTGCCTCCTCGCCTACCGCGGCCGCCAGCGTGTCGAGCCCCACCGGGCCGCCGGCGAATTTGTGAATGAGCGTCTGCAGCACCTTGTCGTCAAGTTCGTCCAATCCCAGTTCGTCTACCTGCAATTTCGCGAGCGCCGCTTGCGCCAACTCCTTCGTCAACACAGGTGCCTGAGCGACCTGGGCGAAGTCACGCACCCGCTTGAGGAGCCGGTTGGCGACACGGGGAGTCCCGCGCGAACGGCGGGCGATCTCCTCGGCCGCGTCGTCGTCCACCGGCATCCGCAGGATGTCCGCCGTCCGGCGGATGATGCGCGCCAGATCCGCGACCGGGTAGTAGTCGAGGTGAACGATGACGCCGAATCGATCCCGCAGCGGAGACGACAACAGACCCGCCCGGGTCGTCGCACCGATCAGCGTGAACCCCGGCAAGTCCAGCCGGACCGAACGGGCCGCCGGACCTTTACCGATGACGATGTCCAGCGCGAAATCCTCCATGGCCGGGTACAGGACTTCCTCCACCGCTCGTGGAAGACGGTGGATCTCGTCGATAAACAGCACATCGCCCGCCTGCAGGTTGGTGAGCAGCGCGGCCAAGTCCCCCGGCCGCTCGATGGCGGGCCCCGATGTGATGCGAATATTCACACCCAATTCGTTGGCGATGACCATCGACAGGGACGTCTTGCCGAGCCCGGGGGGGCCGTACAACAGGACGTGATCCAAGGGCTCTGACCGCTCCTTGGCCGCCTGGATGAACACCCGCAGATTGTCCTTAACGCCGCTCTGGCCGATGTAGTCATCCAAAAACCTGGGCCGCAGGGAGTCAAACGCCAGGTCCTCCCTGCTCCAATCGGACGAAATCAACCGTTCCGACATCTCTCTCCTCCCGTCGCCACTGCCACGCGAGGCTCCCGGGAGCCGGCATCACGGGGCCAGTTGGCGCAGGCACCATCGCAACACCTCCTCCACCCCGGCATCGGGATGGGCTCGGATGGTTTCCTGCACCACAGCGGCGGCTTGCCTCTCATTATAGCCCAGGGTCACCAGGGCCTCAACGACGTCGTTCGACACCCCGGCTCCAGCCGCCTCCGCTAGCCGAGAGACCATCCGGTCCGCGGCGGGTTGAATCCGCCCTTGCAGCGCGCCGATTTTATCCTTCAATTCGACCACCAGACGTTGGGCGGTCTTTCGCCCGACGCCAGGGAGCGTGCACAAAAAGCCCACGTCCTCCTCGGCGATGGCCTGTGCGAACACGGACGGCTCCGTCGCCGATAGGATCTGCAGCGCCCCTTTTGGGCCCACGCCGGAGACCCCCATGAGCAGCTCAAACCAATCCCGCTCCTCCGGGCTCAGGAACCCGTACAGGCTCGCCTCGTCCTCCCGAACGCGGTAGTGGGTGTACAGCAACACCTCTTCGCCCACGGACAGGTTCGCGGCACAGCGCTCCGTCACAAACACCCGGTACCCGACGCCGCCGACATCCACCACAGCCATCCCGGGCCCCGTCTGATGGATGCACCCGCGGACGAACGCGATCACGCCCGCACCGTCCCTTCTCCGCCTGCGCCGTCCGCCAACTTGCGAAATGGGCCTGCGTGCGCGTGCGCGATGGCCACCGCCAGAGCATCGGCAGTGTCATCCGGACTCGGCCGCGCAGGCAGCTGCAATAGCAGCCGCACCATCTCCTGTACCTGGCCTTTGTCCGCCTTGCCGTACCCGGAGACGGCCTGTTTCACCTGCATCGGCGTGTACTCCGCCAATTCCAGGCCCGCCTGGACAGCAGCCAGGATGGCCACGCCCCGCGCCTGGCCGACGGCGAAGGCGGTCGTCGTGTTCCGGTAAAAAAACAACTGTTCCACCGCCACCGTGTCCGGCCGGTGCCGCGCGATGACCTCCCGGACCTCGTCGTATACCTGCTGAAGCCGCCGGGGCAGCGGGGTGTGCGCGGGGGTCTCAATGCAGCCGTAGCCCACGGCCCGCAGGTGCGACCCGTCGCTGTCGACCACCCCGTAGCCGGTCCGGGCCAATCCTGGGTCGATGCCGAGGATGCGAATCTTCGTCATAGAAAAAAACCTCCCCGCGACAGTTTCGCTGCGCGGGGGCTCGATTCCTACCAAAGAAATTTTCGTCTTTGTGCGGGCAGTTCACGGAGCGTCTTGCGCAGCAGAAGCGGAGTGAAACGCCCGCGCAACTGCGTCACACCGATTCCACGCCGGGGCTCCGCGGAGCGGGGACGTGGCGGACGTAGACCGGCATCTGGACGAACCACATCAGCCCGGGGTCCAACTGCCACGCGGGGTGCTCCCCTGCAAAACCCACGATGGCGTCGCCGCGGACGTGGTGGACCTGCCATTGGCCCCGGCCGTCCGGGTACAGCGTGACGAATACGGCACGGTCCCCTCCGGCGTCCGCCGCTGCCCATACCGGGAGCGCCTCATCCAGGCCGAAATCAGTCACCGCGGGTGCGTCCGCGTACACCGCGGGCCCCGCCATCCCCGTCACGGCCCAGACGGCGGCCGCCGCCGCAGCGACGCACGCCGCTGACCGCCGCGATCCAATTCTCCGTCGTGCCCGAGCCCCATCCCGCGCCGGGTCGGCGCAGGTCTTCGTCCAGGCGGTTCGCCAAGACATGGGATCCACCTCACCGATTGCTGTGTTGAGGTTAGCCTGTCACCGACCGCCAAAGTCCATACATCCCACCCATGAAAAAACGGCCGGGCGCATTCGCTCCGGCCATACAAACCAACGCCCGCATCAGGCTTCCGCTGCCTCCACGTTGGCGTATACGTTCTGCACGTCGTCGTGCGCCTCCAGGGCGTCGATCAGGTCCAACACCTGATCCAACGCGTCGCCAGAAAGCGGTACGGTGGTCGTGGGTTCGTACGTCAACTCCGCGTCCGCAATCGGGACCCCCGCATTCTCCAGGGCCGTCCGCACTGCGTTGAACTGCTCCACGCCGGTGACGATGATGAAGGCCTCGTCCTCTTCCCGCAGATCCTCCGCGCCTGCGTCGAGCACCAGCATCATCAGGTCATCCACCGTCCCTCGGTAGTCCTCGCGGTTGACGGTGATCTGGCCTTCCCGCTTGAACATCCACGCCACGCACCCGCTCTCGCCCAGGTTGCCGCCGCGTTTTGTAAAGATGTGACGGATATCCGCCGCCGTCCGGTTGCGGTTGTCGGTGACGATGTCCATCATGATGGCCACTCCGTGGGGCCCGTAGCCCTCGTACATCAATTCCTCATACGTGACCCCCTGGATTCCGCCGGTGGCCTTGGCGATGGTGCGCGCGATGTTGTCTGCGGGCATGTTGTTCTGCCGGGCGCGCTCTATGGCCGTCTTGAGGCGGAAATTGGTTTCGGGGTTTCCGCCCCCCTCCTTGGCTGCCAAGTAGATGTCGCGCGACAGTTTCGTGAACAGCTGGCCGCGCACGGCGTCCTGCTTCCCTTTGCGCCGCTGGATGTTATGCCACTTCGAATGCCCTGCCACCGTGATTCCTCCTCCCGTTTCCGCCGCACTGGCGGGACTCACAGCCCCCAGTCGCGCAGGTAGCGAAAGTCGACGCCGACGGTCCGCCCGGACAGTTTCGCGATGATGGGCGGTTTGCGCTTGTACTGGTTTCGCCGAACGCGCCCCGCCAGAAGCCGGACGAACCGCTCGTCGTAGCCGCGCGCTGCGATCTCCTCCACGGACAGGCGCTGATCCACCAACTGGTACAGCACCTCATCCGCCTCATCGTATCCAAATCCGAGCTCTCGCTCGTCCGTCTGATCTTCCCATAAGTCCGCGCTCGGAGGCTTGTTCAGAATGCTCGACGGCACGCCGATCGCAGCCGCCAGCTGCCGGACTTGGTATTTGTACAGATCGCCGATGGGGTTAAGCGCGCTTGCCAAATCCCCGAACTGCGTGCCATACCCCAACAGCAATTCCGTCTTGTTGCTCGTCCCCAGCACGAGCGCCCCGAAGTGGGCAGACAGGTCGAAAAGCGTAGCCATCCGTTCCCGGGCCATCCGATTCCCGCGGCGCAGGGGCGGCGCCGGCTCGCCGAGCAGAGCGTCCATCTGTTCGAAATACGCATCCACCGCGGGTGTGATCGGCACCGTCAGCGCGGGCAGGCCGAGATCGTCCACCACAAGCCGCGCATCCTCCAGGCTGGCTGGGCTGCTGGTCCGATAGGGCATCATCACAGCCTGGACGCGCTCAGGACCGAGGGCGCGTGCCGCCAGGTAGGCCGCTAACGCCGAGTCGATCCCGCCGGACAAACCGAGAATCACCCGCTCAAAACCAGCTTTTTCCACCTCTTCGCGGATGAATGCGGTGAGGACCCGGATCGCCAAGTCCGTGTTCAAGCGCAGCCGCCGCTCGATTTCCGGCCTCATCCACGCCACCCCCCGTCCACGAGCCTCCCCAGCGCGCGCCACACCAGGTCCACCCGTTCATCCCGCAGCATCGGCGTCCCATACCGGGCGCGCCGGATGGCACCGGGATCGATCTCCGCCGTGTACAAGCCCTCTTCCATGGACGGGGCTTCGTATACCCACTCCCCCTGCGGGGACACGACGCCCGAGCCGCCGAAGAAGCTGACGCCGTCCTCGAAGCCGACCCGGTTGACGAACACGATGTACACCCCGAACAGCTGCGCGTAGACCTGCAGGAGCTGGCGCCAGAAAGCCTGGGACCCGAAATCCCCCTGCTCCATGACGTTGCGCGCCGGGCTGGCTGCGGGCAGCACCAAGCAGGTGGCCCCGCCGAGCGCCAGCAGATAGGGACTGGAGACGTGCCAGGCGTCTTCGCAGATGAGCATTCCAGTCTTACCGAGGCGGCTCTGGAAGGTGTGGAATCCGCTTCCGGCGGCCAGATAGCGCCCTTCATCGAACATGCCGTACGTCGGCAGATAGACTTTCCGGTGCACCGCCCGAATCTCACCGCCGGACGCGTATACGCTGGCGATGTAGAACAGATGAGCCTCCGACTCCTCGACAAAGCTGAACACCACGTCGATCTCGCGGCTCTCGCGAACCAGGCGGGTGATGTCCGGATGCGACAGAGGCCGGGCCACCTCGAGCGTCAAGTCCAAGACCTGATACCCGGTCAGGCCGAGCTCTGGGAACACGACGAGATCGGCCCCACGGCGTTTGGCCTCTTCCATCCATTCGAGGTGCTTGTCCACGTTCTTGCCGACGTCCCCGAGGACGGGGCGCACCTGGCCCAGGGCCACCTCGATGCGCTGCGTCACGCTGTCACGCTCCTCGTAAAGACCGCCGCGGCGGGCGGTGCGTTGTCCGCCTTTCAGTATACTCTCGCACCCGGGCAACGCAACCGCCCCCTACACCTACACCGGCAGCCCCCGCACCGCCTCTGACCAGGCCTGCAGGTGCTCCGCCTGCCTTCTCACGGCGTGCACCAGTCGCAACGTCGGCCGCGGTTCCCCGCCGGCGGCGTCCGTTCGCGCCCATTCGGCGACGGCCCTGGCCAGGATATCGGGAAACCCGAGCACCCGCCAGAGCGCCTGCTCCCCGTTCGACGATAGTGGATAGCCCCGCGTATACACCTCCACCAGTTCGGCGAAATGGCCCCGCAGGGGGGCGCCGAGGAAGATGGCATGATTGGACACCTGCATCACGTCGACCAGCGGATCGTCCACCCCCGCCAGGTCGAAGTCGATGACGGCCAGCGGCCCGTCCCCCTGCCAAAGCAGATTATGCGGTGCCACATCTCGGTGGCAAAACGTCATCCGTTCCCATGGCCGGTTCCCCGGGCCGGATACCCCCGGGTGCACCGCGGCCAGCGCACCATCGGCTGCGTCCAGGACCTCTTCGCGCAAGCCGCGGAGCACCGGGACACACGCTTCCGCCTGCGGCCACAGCGTCTCCAGCAACCGGCGTTTGAGCCAGAGTTTTTGATACAGAGTGCCCCGATACAGAGCCGGGTCCGCGCAGATCCGGGACCCCCGCGCGGCGCGGTGCATTGCGGCCAGCGTGGCCACTGCCGAGAGCCGCTCCTGGCGCTGGGTATAATCGGCGTGCCGTCCGGGCAGCCACGGCTGCAGGTGGCCTGTCTCGCCTCCCCCGAGCCGCGTGAGATAAGCGCCTGCCCGGTTGGGCACCGGTCCCGCAAACGGGATGCCCAACGCCGCCAGATAGGCCGAAACGAATGCCATCGCCCGCAAACGCGGCTCCTGCGACCGACCCGCGACCCGCTTCCACACCCACCGCCGCCCGCGGGTGTCGACCAACCCGGTGACCGTCTTCATCCGAACCACCGCTTCGACTTCCAGCCCGTAGGCAAGCCGAAGATCCGTCAGCCAGTCCCTGGTCGCCCGGTCAGGCGCGGGACTCTGCGGGACCATCGAAATTCGACTCTGGGTACACATCTCGCCACACCCCGGTGCTTCCGTCCGCCGCCCCTGCGGTTCCATTCGCGTCCCCGCCGGAGCGGGCATGGGGCACACTGGAGCTCCAAGACTCCCATGAAGAGCTCTCGTCCCAGACCGAATACCAGGTCAACGGAGTCGGCCACGGGCTCATCGGCCAATATCCGTAGCCCAGATGGACGCCGTACGGCACGGTGTGAGGGGGTGCTGGGTAGACACCTTCATGCCGGTATCCGGGCGCCCACACCGGTCGTCCCCACGCGGCCATCGCCCGGTAGGGGTAGTGGGTGTGCGGTCCAGTCTCCGGCATCCCGGGCCCGGGCCCATAGGGCATGCCGGGTCCCGGTGCAGGCATGTACGGCATTCCCGATGGCGTCGCATACGGCATCCCGGACGGCATCTCATAGGGCATTCCGGGCGCCATCTCATAGGGCATTCCAGGGGCACCCGGCTGCATCGGTCCAGCGGACGGTACCGGGGCCTGTGCGGGGCAAATCCTGGCTCCGCCATCCCTACGGGTTGGAGCCCCTGTCCAGGCATCGCACCTCCAAGGCCCGGGACGTAGACGATGTCCCCTTCCTGAAGCGCCCGCCCCAAGGTGGGATTCAGCCTTCGCAACTGTTGGACCGACACCCCGTACCGTTGCGCGATATGCTCCCACGTCTCTCCAGGCTGCACCACGTGCGGCCACACGAACCCGAAATATGGGGGCATCTCTCCTCCCGATCCCGCCACCTGGTTCCCCGCCGGCTCGGGTGCGGCGTAAGCCGCTCCCGGCATGGGTCCAGGTCCTGGCGCCGCCGAGGGCGGACCGTCAAGCTGCCCCGCGAGCGGCCCTCCGGGCGGGGTGGCGGCGGCCGGCGGCATCGCCGGTTTTTCCAGTTCCGGGATGTAGATCACCTGGCCCGGCTGCAGGCGGTTTGGATCGGTAATCTGTGGATTGGCGGCCATCAGCAGGTTCAACCGCACACCGGTGGCCCTGCTGATGCTCCACATGGTATCACCCTTTTTGACCACGTATTTTTTCATTCGTCGACCTCCTCTTGGCGCCTGCCCATCTCACGCTCGACGCTGCCAGTATATGCGAGCGCCCAACGCGTGCCCTCCGGCTCGAAAAATTGGGCATGGAAAAGGCCGCCTCCGCTGCTCCGCGGAAAGCGGCCCCGCCGTCGTCCCCAAAGGAAGCTCGGCACCCAGTTCGGGTACCTACACCTGGAACCGTCCAACCAAGTCCTGCAACTCCTGCGCCAGACGAGCCAGCTCCTGGGCGGAGGCGGCGATCTCCTCCACCGTCGCCAAGCTCTCCTCGGTGCTCGCGGCATTCTCCTGCGATCCCGCCGCCACCTGCTCCATGTACGTCCACACGGACTGGACCGCCTCCAGCGTCTGTTGGGTGAGGCGCGTCTGTTCACGGACCTGCTCCAGAATGGCTTCGGTCGCCGGCGCCACGGTGTCGACGGAGCGGGCGATTTCGTCAAACGCCTGCCTGGTCCGCTCCGTGACCTGCACCCCGCGCGCGATCGCCGAGACCCCGTCGCGCATCGACTGCGCCACCTGTTCCGTCAGCGCCTGGTTTTCCTTGATGATCTGTTCGATCTCGCGCGTCGCGTCGCGGCTCTGTTCCGCCAGCTTGCGCACCTCCTGGGCGACGACCGCGAACCCGCGCCCGGCCTCCCCGGCACGTGCTGCTTCGATGGCGGCGTTGAGCGCAAGAAGATTGGTCTGGTCCGCGATCCCGCGGATGGTGCCCGAGATCTTCGAGATCCGCTGGGCGGACTCGGCCAGTTGCGCAATCTGGCCCTGCGTCGACTCCGCCGCTTGGTGCACCGCCGACATGGTCGAGCGCGCCTCCTGCACCGACGCCCGGCCTCGATCGGTGGCCGCGACGACGACGCCCATCGCCTCCGCGACCTGATCGGCCTGCTCGGCCACCTGGTCCGTGTGCGCCTTGACGTCCGACAGGGCATCCCGCATGTGACCCAGCGCCTGCGTCGCCCGGTCGGAGATGGATGCGAACTCGCTCGCCGTCTCCGCGATCCCGCTGACCGCCCGCGCCGTCTCGTCCGTCGAAGCCGTCAACTGCTCGGCGCTGGCGGCCACCGATTCCGACGCCCCAGCCACGCGGCGCACCAGTCCGCCGATGCTCTCGAGCAGACGGTTCGTGGTCTCCGCCAGCTGCTGGACCTCGTCCCGGCTATGTACCCCCTCAATCCGCCGCCGCAGGTCTCCGCCTGCGGACGCGATGTCTTCCAAGATGCCGATGACGCGCCGCAGGTTGCGCGGCGTGCTGAGCGAAACCCCCGTGCCGAGCAGCACCGCCACGACCACCGCCAACACCGTGATCACGATGATGAGAATCTGCGTCTCCGTCACCATCCGGTGCAGATCCGCAGCCCGCTGGGCGGCGTTGTTCTGGTTGCGGACGATGAGGTTGTTGAGGTTGTCGCGGATGTCCTGCACCATCGGCCGGCTATTGCCTGAGGCCATGGCGTTGTTGGCCTGCTCACCGTGTCCCGTGCGCCGCATGTCGATCAATTGGTCGGCGATTTTCACCCAGTCGTCGATGACCGGCGCGGCCTTCTCCAGGTACGACCGCGACGTCGTGTTTGCCGCAAGCAGATCCCGCAGCGCTTTCACGTCCTGCGGATACCGCTGTTTGGCCGCCACGTAGGTCTGATTGAGCAGCGTGTCGTTGCCCGTGGCAAGATACGACAGCATGCCCGTGTCCATGTCTTCAACGTCGGACATCAGCTGGCTCGCCTTCTGCACCACCTGCAGATCGTGGTTGGCCAGCGTCTCCACTTCGCCCTGGAGCGCGGACAGACGCGCCAGGCTGACGATGCCAAGCGCCATCAGCAGCACCAATACCGTGACGAAGGCGCCGCCCACCTTCCACTTGATGGAGATGAACTCCGGCAGCCTCCGCCGCAGACGCGTCGAAAACCCTCCCCTACCCGTCTCTCGCGGGATGGTCCCCGCCCCACCCCCGGTGCCGGGGTCCTCCCACTTTTGCTGTTCCTGCATGTCTGCCACCTGCCCATCGTGTCGAATGTCCTCCGGAGTATTCGACCGATCTCGCCGAATTTCCTCTGATAATGGCAGCATGTGGTCAGCGGGCCGGGGCCGGGAGGGCGACGCCTCCTGCCCCCGGTCCGCCGAAATAGGTGCCCGGCACCTCGCCGTTGAGGACCACGTAGGCAAGCAACACCCGCGTGCGCACGTGCGCCGGCGCCATCACCAGAGGGGTGACCGCCTGCACGTCGGCCGTGAGATCGAGGTTGAGGGTATGTACCGTCTGGTTGACGCCGACGGACCGTACTTCGGCGGCCACCGATGAATGCACAGAGCCGATCATGTTCACCCGAACCGGCAGCGTTACGCCGAGGTTCGTCAGGAGCACACCACCGATTGCCTGGGCGGCCGGCAGGCGCAGGGTCTGCGCGGAGAGGTCGCGCAAGTGCTCCTCGGCCCGTTGGGTGGCCTCCGCCTGCACGTGGGCGACCCGCGTGAAATCGAAGTGGGCGACGCGCACACCCTCCGCGTCCTGGTCGTCGATCACCAAGACGTGCGACATGTCGCTGCCGGTGACCAACTCTTCGGTCACCGCGGCATTGAGCGCCTCCGTCGCTGCCCGCACCGCCACCCCCTGCGCGGCCGCGGCGATGGCCGGCCGCAGTTTCCACTCGGCCGTCGCCCACAGCCCCACCGCGGCAGCCAGCGGCCACGTCCACCACAGCCAACGCCGGCGAACCGGGACGGAGGGGCGGGAACCCCAACGGCGCGCGGGGCGAAAGGTCTGGTTGGACAGAAAAATCCCCCCTCGCCGATGTATATGCGGCGCAGGGGGGATCGAGACGGGCCGTTGAAACAGTGTACCTCGGGTGAGCCGGGCTACGCGGCATCCCAGACGGGCGCCGCCCGGGTACACCATCGCGCCGTGCCGCGGCTCAAGTGCGGCAGCGCACAAACCGTCGCTTTCCCACCTGGAGCACCGTTCCATCCCGAAGGTCCACCTCGGCGTTCACGTCCACAACTCGCTCTCCATTCACGCGCACTCCGCCCTGCTCGATGGCTCGCCGGGCCTCGCTGTTGCTGGTGGCGAGCCCCAACTCCACCAGGGCCTTGACCAACCAACGAGGTCCAGGTTGGATCCGCACTTCCGGGATGTCCTCCGGCAGCCCGCCCTGCTGAAACACCGCCTTCCAGTTCGCCTCCGCCTCGGCCGCCGCATCGGCACCGAGAAAGCGCGTGACCAACTCCCGGGCCAATCGCATCTTGGCGTCCCGCGGATGGAGGCTGCCGTCCCGGAGACCCGCCTGAATTTCGCGCAGTTCCTCGACGGACACGCCGGAGATGAGCTCGAAGTACTTCGGCATCAGGTCGTCCGGGATGGACATGACCTTGCCCCACATCTCCTTGGGCGGTTCGTCGATCCCGATGTAGTTCCCCAGGCTCTTCGACATTTTCTGCACGCCGTCGAGGCCCTCGAGGATGGGCATCATGACGGCCACCTGCGGCTCCTGCCCGAACTCCTTCTGCAGCGTCCGGCCCATCAGCAGGTTGAACTTCTGATCGGTGCCTCCGAACTCGATGTCGGTGTGCAGGTGCACCGAGTCGTACGCCTGCATCAAGGGATAGAAAAACTCATGGATATGGATGGGCCGGTTCTCCTGAAACCGCTTCTGAAAGTCTTCCCGCTCCAACATGCGCGCCACCGTCAGAATCGAGGCGAGCCGCACGACGTCGGAGAAGGTCAGGGGCGCCAGCCAGTCGGCGTTGCGGACGATCTCCGTGCGGTCAGGATGAAGGACTTTGAGCACCTGCTGGACGTAGGTTCGAGCGTTTTCATTGACCTCCTCGGCCGTGAGCTGCCGCCGGGTCTCCGACTTGCCAGTGGGATCGCCGATGCGCCCGGTGAAATCCCCGATGACCAGATGACAGATGTGCCCCAGGTCCTGAAGCTGGCGGATTTTCTGCAGGACGACCGTGTGCCCGAGGTGGATGTCGGGCGACGACGGATCCATGCCGAGCTTCAGCCGCAACGGCTGCCCCGTGGCCACCGACCGCCGCAACTTTTGGACCAAATCCTCGATGGGCACGATCTCCGCGGTCCCGCGCCGGATCACCTCGAGTTGACGCTCGACCTCCCGTTCCTGCTCCGCACTCAGCGGGATCTCCGGTGGCGCCGGCTGCGCCGCAGCCCTGTCTTGTGTCACCGTCCAAACACCCTCTCTCCATCAATAATTAAGCGCCCCTCCCCATGCGGGGACGAGGCGCGTCGCTCGCGGTACCACCCTGCTTGCCGCCCGCAGGCGGCCGCTCTTCGGCGATAACGGAGCCACCGGTGGCGACTGGCGCCGCCACGCCTCCGAAGGCGTACCTTCCGCGCGCCGGGCGGCCGGTTCACACCCCCCACCGGCTCTCTGGAACGCCCCAGGCGCGCGTACTTCACCTTCTTCGTCGGCCGGATCGCCGGCTGAATCCGTGGCCGCTCCCGTCGGGCGGCGCCGGCGACGGACAAATTTTGCGTCAGTATAGCAGAGCCTGGTTTGGCCTGTCAATGGACGCGACGAGTTGTCCCCGGCCCTGTGATATAATCGGTCCAACGAGAGGAGAGTGAGCGCAGGATGGCCAACCAAACCAGACCACCGTCCGGGCGCCGGCCGGTACCGCGGCAGCGAAAACGGGCCGCCAAACGGGAAGGGCGCCGCTGGGTGTGGCGTGGCCTGGCGGTGGCGGGCTCCGCACTCGGCGCCTTCGTGGTGATGGGGACCGGTGCAGCTGTCGGATACGCCGCGTCCATGCTCAAGGGGCTCCCCGCCATCAGCGCCGATACGTTCACCAATCTCAGCCAGCCGACCGTCGTGTACGACGCGCACGGCCAGGTGATTGGGCGATTCACCGCGGAGGGGGACCGGGAACCCATCACGTCGGTGGACCAGGTGTCCAAAAATTTGGTCAACGCCTTCATCGCGGCGGAGGACAAGACCTTTTACCACAACATCGGCATCAACCCGATGGCGATGGCGCGCGCCTTGGTGCAGGACGTGTTGCACCACCAGATTGAGAGCGGCGCCAGCACCATCACGCAGCAGACCGTCAAACTGGCCTTATTTCCCGATCAACAGCGCACGCTGAAACGCAAGATCCAGGAGATCGCCCTCGCCCTGGAAGTCAACCACATGCTGACGAAGGACGAGATCCTGACCGACTACATGAACTGGGTCTACATGGGCCAGATGGGCAGCAATCCGGTCTACGGGGTGAAGGCCGCCTCTCAGATCCTGTTTCATAAAGACCCGAAGGACCTGAATTTGCCTGAGGCGGCTCTGCTGGCGGCCATCCCGAACAACGCCAGCCTGTTCTCGCCGTACGACCACCTGGACAACGCCATCTCCCGCCAGCACTACATTCTGGACCAGATGCGGGCAAATGGCATGATCTCCGATGCGCAGTACCAAGCGGCGCTGAAGTACGACATCAAGAAGGACATCCAGCCCGAGCCGAAGGGCAGCGCGTACAGCCAGCATCCGTACCTTATGATCGACGAGATCCGGCCCCTCGTGGCCCAGTACCTCGTCCAGTCTGGCCGGTACTCCAGTGAGGAGGAGGCGCTCAAGGCCCTGCCGACGGCCGGCTACAAGATCTACACGTCCATTGACCTCAAGGCGCAGAACCAGGTGGAGAGCGTGCTCGCGGACGACAAGCTCTTTGGCAACACCAACCAGGTGGCCAAAGACGCCAACGGCAAGACCATCACGAAGAACGGCAAGCCTGTCGTAGACCTGTATGAGGCTGGGGTGACTTTGATCGACAACCAGACCGGGGGCATCCTCGCCATCGGCGGCGGCCGGGACTACACCCGCGACAGCGTGGATCACACCATCACGCCGGAGCAGCCCGGTTCGTCCATCAAGCCCCTGCTCGACTACGGCCCAGCCCTGGACCAGCACCGGATTACGGCCGCCACGCCCATCCTGGACGCACCCGTCACCTATCCCGGCGGGGACGGCAAGCTCTGGTCTCCGCAAAATGACGACAATGCGTGGCACGGCGTGCTCACCGTCCGGCAGGCGTTGACCTACTCGTACAACATCCCGGCCATCAAGGTGTATGACCGGTACAGCCAGTCCATCGGGTCGGGCTACTTGGAGAAGATGGGCATCTCGACCCAGGCCAAGACGTTGGACGGCCATCCCACCCTGGTGCAGGAGGACCTGCAGAACCTGGCCTCCGCCATCGGCGGCATGAAGTACGGCCTGACGGTGCAACAGATGACGAGCGCCTACACCGTCTTCCCGAATCAGGGCGTGTGGCGCCACCCGTACCTCATCAGCAAGATCGTCGATCGCGACGGCAACACGCTGTACCAGTTCCAGCCCTCTGCAACCAAGGTGTTCTCGCCGCAGACGGCGTACGTGATGACCGATATCTTGCACGATGTCGTCTACGCCCCAGGCGGGACGGCCAATCCTGTGGGCGCCCACTTCCCGGGTTACTACATCTCGGGCAAGACGGGGACGACGGACGATCGCCGCGACGGGTGGTTCATCGGATATACCCAGAAGTACACCATGGGCATCTGGATGGGCTACAACCACAACCAGCAGATCGACCGCGACGTATATAACCTGAAGTTCAGCGTCTGGAACAGGATCATGGATCCGCTGCTGAAAGCGGCCCCGCCGACTTCGCCCTTCCCGCGGCCCCCCGGCGTCGTGAGCCTGGCGGTGTGTAAGAAGTCGGGGATGCTGCCGACCGACCTGTGCAAAGAGGACGGGGACGTGTATACGGAGCTGTTCATCCAGGGGACGGAGCCGGCGAACCCGTGCACGGCTCATGTCCAGGCGCTGTACACCGTGGTCAACGGAAAGCGCTACCTGGCCACGACCAACACGCCGCCTGCAGAGATCCGGACCGGGCTGTTCATCATCCCGCCCGAGAAGGTGCCGGACGGTACGGTCACCAGCGACAGTGCCGAGTACCTGCCGACGCAGGCTGACCCGCGCGGCGGCACCGTCCTGAGCCACCCGGGCCAGCAGACGGTTCAGCCACCCCTCCCTGCCCCCGCGCAGGTTCAGGCAGCGTTCACCCAGGGTGGCGTGCAGTTGCAGTGGAGCCCGGTGGCAGGGGCCAGCGGATACACCGTGTGGCGGGCGACCGCCCCCGGCGGCCCGTACGTCAACGTCGCGGGGCCCATCGCGCAGACCACGTTCGCCGACACGAAGCTGCCGGCGGGCGCAAGCTCGCTGTACTACCAGGTGTACGCCATGTCCCCGAGCGGCATCTCGCCGCCCTCCCCCCCGGTCAGCGTCGTCGTGCCCGGCGGCGGAGGTTCCGGCGGCGCCCCGCCGGGCCAGGGGAACACCACCGGCGGATCGGGCGGAACGGGCAACACCACCAACGGCCAGCGGACGCCTCCGGGGCACGGCCGCGGAAAAGGCGGCAAGGACACCGGCAACGTCACCGGGCTGCCCGATCTGCTCTGGCCGGGGGGCTCCCGGATCGGGCGCGCGGCTAACGGTCTGGCGGGGGGCTCCGCTCCGCTTCGACTCTTACGAGAGACGCTTCGCGGAGCCCCCGCCAGATTCCAGATTTCAGATTGGAACGGAGTGTGCACCGCCACGCAGCGTCGCCGGCGGGTGTGTTGCTCCGCTCCTGCGCTAAAGCGAGCCGCTCCGCAACACACCCACCGTCACTCTGAGTACGTGGTACGGGGGCCTGTTCGATGTGCGCGAAGACAGCGTTGTTCCGCCCTCTTCATGATGGTTGGCGCACGCCGCGAAGTCTCTCGTAAGACATCCATGTCGAACTTCGACGCCACGGGAGCATGAAAATGAGGAGATATTGCGATACGATCGCGTCAGCAGCCGCCAGAGCTCGTTTGACGGTGGTGCATAAAGCCCGATCGTAAGACGGAGCCGGCGACCTCGAGAACCACGGTTTGTCGCTCCCCTACGGGATGCACGCACAGTAGAATTCGGATCATCGGTCGCCACGCGGTTGCGATTGTTCGCTCGATGGAGGTGCCCGTGGAATGGAAGTCGTGCATGAACGTTGCTGCGGGCTGGATGTGCACAAGAAGAAGGTTGTTGCGTGTGTACTCACCCCTGAAGGCAAAGAGATTCGCACATTCGGCACGATGACGGAAGATCTCCAAGCGATGTGCCAATGGATTCGCCAACACGGCTGCACACATGTGGCGATGGAGAGTACCGGCGTGTACTGGAAACCGATTTACAACCTATTAGAGGACCAGGGGCTTGAAATTCTTGTAGTGAACGCACAGCACATCAAACAGGTACCCGGGCGTAAGACCGATGTCAAAGATGCGGAGTGGATCGCGCAGCTTCTGCAACATGGACTTCTGAAGGGCAGCTACATTCCCTCGCGTGAGCAACGAGAGTTGCGTGAGTTGATTCGTTACCGGAAGTCGCTCATTCGCGAGCGTGCGAGTGAAGTGAACCGACTCCAAAAAGTCCTAGAAGGCGCGAATATCAAGCTGGCATCGGTCGCTTCGGACGTGCTCGGTGCGAGCGGGCGTGCGATGCTGGAAGAACTCATCGCTGGGAACACCGACGAACAAAGCATGGCTGCTCTCGCGAAAGGCCGATTGCGGAACAAGACGAAGGAGCTTGAGCAGGCGCTCAAAGGCATTGTGCGTCCTCATCAGCGGAAGCTGCTGGCCATTCAGCTTCAACACATTGATGAGTTAGACGAGTTAATCGAGGAAGTGAGCGCCGAGATAGCGCGGCGGATGCGCCCTTTTGAAGAAGACCTGGCGCGTCTCGAGGGGATTCCGGGGGTTGGGCGAAAGGCGGCAGAAATGATTGTGGCGGAAGTCGGGACGGATATGAGTCGGTTTCCGACCGCAGCGCATCTGGCATCCTGGGCAGGACTGTGTCCCGGGAACCACGAGAGTGCGGGAAAACGATACAGTGGAAAAACACGCAAGGGTGACGGATGGTTGCGAGAAACGATGATCGAATGCGCACGCGCTGCCGCCCGAGGCAAAAACACCCGCCTTTCCGCCCGATATCACCGGATTGCTGCGCGCCGGGGAACGAAACGTGCAGCGGTCGCTCTGGCGCACACCCTGCTGGTCATCGTATACCACCTGCTTAAGCACAAGGTTGCCTATCAAGACCTGGGACCTGATTACTACGATCGGCAGAATCGAGAAACGTTGATTCGACGCCACGTGCATCGGCTGAAGCAATTGGGCGTACAAGTTGTCATCACTGGGGAAGCCTCCTGAATCAATATACATAAATAACCATTCGAGAACTGCACAAGAGGGAGTATTCTCTTTTTTGTCCATTTTCTCAGTAGAGTCGAAGCTCAGTGCGCCGTCGCCAACTCACTTCAGTTCGACCACCGTGGCGCCGTCCCCGCCTTGGCCCGGACCGCCGGGCGCCCAAGACGACACGTGCGGGTGCTTGGACAGGTAACGGCGAACCCCGTCGCGCAGGGCGCCGGTGCCCTTGCCGTGGATGATGGTCACCCGCGGCAGGCCGCTGAGGACCGCCTGATCCAGATACCGATCGACGGACGGCAGCGCCTCCTCGACGGTCTGTCCGCGGATGTCGAGCTGCAGCGGGACCGTCTGGACCGACCGCTTCACGGTGCGGACCGCCTGCACCCGCTCCGGGGCGGAGGAGAGCACCTCGACGTCGTCCGCCGGCACCTTCATCCGCAGCAGCCCCAGTTGAACCGTCAGCTCTCGTCCGTCCGCCGAGCGCTCCACGACCTCGCCCTTCTGCCCGACCGACAACACCCGGACCGTGCTGCCCACGGTCGCGCGCCCAGCGTCGTTTCCCTTGCGCCGCGTCACCCGCCGCTCCTCCGGCAGGGCGTCCTCCAGCGCCTTACGAAGCTCCACCAGCTCGTGGTCCTTCACCGGGCCGCCGCGCTGGCGCTCGCGCAGCTCCCGGATGACGCGCTCCGCCTCGGAGCGGGCCCTCGCCAGAACCTCGCGCGCCTCGCGCAGGGCGGCCTCACGCGCCTGCTCCACCGACTGCTCGAAGGCCTCCCGTTCCTGGACCCACTGTGCGCGCTCGCGCCGCGCCTGTGCAAGCTCCCGTTCCGCCTCGGTGCGCATGCGCTCCGCCTCTCGGCGCGCCGCTTCCAGTTGGGCGATCAAATCCTCGACGCGGACGTCGTCCGTGCGCAGATGATGGCGAGCCTGTTCAATCAATGGCTCCGGCATCCCGAGGCGGGCCGCGATGGCCAACGCGTTGGATCGCCCGGGTACACCGAGCAGCAGGCGGTACGTGGGGCGCAGCGTGTCCACGTCGAACTCGACGCTGGCGTTGATGGCCGCAGGCTCCCGGAAGGCGTACGCCTTCAGCTCCGCGTAGTGGGTGGTCGCCACCACCCGCGCCCCGCGCGTCTTCAGCCAGTCCAAAATGGCCATCGACAGGGCCGCGCCCTCCGCCGGGTCGGTCCCCGCGCCCAGCTCGTCGAGCAGCACCAGGCTGTCCGGGCCCACGTGCTCGAGCATCCCAATGATGTTGCGCATGTGGGACGAAAAGGTGGACAAACTTTGTTCGATGCTCTGTTCATCGCCGATGTCCGCGAATACGTCACCGCACCAACCGATGTCGCTGGGCGATCGCGTCGTCAGAAAACAGCCGGACATGGCGAGCAGGGTCAGCAGGCCCACGGTCTTCAGAGTCATTGTCTTCCCGCCGGTGTTCGGCCCGGTGATGATCACCATTCGGAAGTCGTCCCCCAACCGGATGTCGATGGGGACCGCCGCTTCCTTCGGGATCAAGGGATGCCGCGCGCCCGTGAGGTGCCACACCCCGTCCGTGCGAAGCCGCGGCCGCTGCGCATCCTCGCGCCTGGCATACTCGGCCTTCGCCATCCAAGCGTCGAGGATCGCCAAGCGCTCAGCGTTTTCCGCCAATGGCTCCGCCACCGCCGCGACCACGCCGGAGAGCCGCTGCAGCACCCGCTCGACCTCGCGGTCCTCCTCCGCGGCCAGGGCGCGCACGCGGGCGCTCATCTGAACAATCTCCTGGGGTTCGATGAACACCGTGGCCCCCGAGGACGACACGTCGTGGACGACGCCAGGGACCTGGTTCTTGAACTCCACGCGCACGGGCAGGCAAAAGCTGTCCCCGCGCACGGTCACCACCGGGTCCTGCAGCCAGCGCTGCAGGTGTCGCACCATCTGGTCCAACCGCTCCCGGATCCGGGCTTCCTCGGCCCGGCGCTGGCTCCGGACGCGGCGCAGTTCGGGACTGGCCTGGTCCAGTACCAGGCCATCCTCATCAATCGCCTGCCGGAGTTCCAGCTCCGTCTGCCGCGCGTCGAACAGGCCCGCGGCCATCGCTTGCAGGTGGGGGATGTCCACCGTCTCTGCGGCGGCCTCAATCGCGGTCCGGGCACGCCGCCCCCCGGCGATGAAAAGCGCCACCTCGTTCAGGTCCTCGGC
Organism: Alicyclobacillus macrosporangiidus CPP55; assembly: GCF_000702485.1. Taxonomy (GTDB): domain Bacteria; phylum Bacillota; class Bacilli; order Alicyclobacillales; family Alicyclobacillaceae; genus Alicyclobacillus_H; species Alicyclobacillus_H macrosporangiidus_B. Next base: position 1,150,948 of record NZ_JNIL01000001.1, read on the forward strand.
CGACAGCACGCCGCCGATCGCCGCCTTGCGCAGGTGCGGGCGGATGTCGCGGATGCCGCCAAACGGGATCCCGCCGCGCCGAAGCAGCATCCGCAGCGCTTCGTCCACCGCTGCCAGCTCCGCCTCCGCCTCGGCGATGGACGACAGCGGCCGCATCTGTTCCACTCGATCCTGCCCCAGCCGGGTCGCCGCAAAGCTGCGGATGTGCTGGCGGACCTTGTCGTATTCAAGAATGTGCAACACGCGTTCCTGCATGCCATGCCACCCTGCCTTGTCCATGCCGGGCCCTTTCGGCCGGGCCGGCCCAGAAATCCCATCTATTGTACCACATGCCCGGAGAAAGGCTGGGAAAGATAACGGTACGTCAGACGAAAGGAGGAGCAACATGAACATCATCGGAACCGTGGTCCGGTTCGTGGTATCCGCGTTGGTTCTGATGTTCGTCGGATTCCTCGTGCCGGGATTCGGCGTGGTGAACTTCTGGACCGCGCTCCTCGCCGCCGTCGTGATCGCGTTGTTGGGTTGGGCCATCGAGGCGCTGTTCGGCCGCAGAATGTCGCCCTATGGCCGCGGCATCGTAGGGTTCATCTCCGGTGCGGTGGTCCTGTACATCGCACAGATGTTCGTCCCCGGCATGCGGGTCACGGTCCTCGGGGCGTTGTTGGCGTCGCTCGTCATCGGGATCATCGACCTGTTCGTCCCCACCGAGCTGCGCCGGAAAAGAGAAACTTGACGCCACACGAAAGCGGGCTGTCCCTTCCTATGGGCAGCCCGCTTTTGTCCTTTTGCCCTTGTGTGCCCGCACTCCATCAGGACAACCCGCCAGCGGCCGTCGTCCCGGGCGCGGGCTAGTGCAGGCTTGCGGCGTTTCGGGTCTGCGCCTCCAGCCACGACACAACGCTCGAATTCGTCAATTGCGCCTGCAGTCTGTCGTTTTGCACATGGTCCATGACCAACACGGCGACATAGACGAACAGCATGGCCAGCGCAACACCGGCGACCAAACCGGCCAGACGGTTGACCAGAGACAGGACGGGCAGGTGAAACACCGCATCCACCAGCCCCGCAGCGTAGCGGAGCAGCACCCACGACAACAGGAACACCGCCGCGAACGACACGGCTCCGGACAGATCCCCCAGCAGCCAAGCTGCGACACCGGGACGGACGTGCGGCGTTTGGACATTCCCAATCCAACTGGCCACCGCCGGCTGGACATACGGCCGAAGCCACCATGCCAGCCCATAGGCGGCGATCCCGCCGCACAGGCGGGTCACTTGACGCACCAGCCCGAGCCGGTAGCCGTTCCAGCCACCCAGGGCGATCACAGCCACGATCACGAGATCCATCAGATCCACCTGCACAACGCTCCTATCCGCGATCCCCTCCACCTGGACGCACGCCCACCAGGACGCACGGAGACCACGACGCACGGCCTGCAGCCCCGCGCCGGCACAGGCCTGGCGGCGCCTTCAACGGGTGGATGAAGACCGGGTCTGTTGGTCCAACAACTCCAGCAACTCCCGGTACTCCTGTTGGAGCCGAACCAGGTCGTCCGCGATGTTGAGCGCGGCCAGCACGGCCTGGCGGCGCAGATCTAAATTCGGGTTGGCCGCTGCGACGCGCTGCATCACCGCATCCACCAGCTGTGCGACTTCACGCAGATGCGCCTCGCTCGCCGGGCCGCGCAAGGTGTACTCCTGTCCACAGATGGTGACGCGAATGCGATGGTTGTTCTCCGTGCCCATGGATCGGCTCCCTCCTTCCCGTTGATTTCGTCCTCCGCCCGCGAATTCCTGCCCCTCTACCCGCGCAGGACGGCGGCAAATCGCGCGGTCCAAGCCGCCAGCACGCGCGCGACCACGGCTTCCACCTCGTCATCCGTCAACGTCCGTTCCTGGGAACGGCAGGTCAGGCGGATGGCGACACTCTTCATGCCCTCCGGCACACCCGGTCCCGTGTACACGTCGAAGACCCGGACGTCCTCCAACAGGTTTTCGCCGCCCTCCCGCGCCGCGTCTCGCGCCGCGGCCAGCAGGGCGTCCGCCGGGACGTCGCGCCCCACCACCACCGCCAGGTCCCGCCGCGATGCGGGATGCCGCGGCAGAGGGGTCACCAGCCACCGGTCGGACAGGCGAGGCACCAGGAGATCCAGGTCGAACTCCCCGTATACCGCCCCATCCAGTTCGAAAGCCGCCGCCGTCTCCGGATGCAGCTCTCCGAAGCTGCCGATGCGCTCGCCGTCCAGCCACACCTCGGCCGACCGGCCGGGGTGCAGCCACGGTGAAGACGCCGGCCGGAACTCCGCCAGGTCCAACCACCCGAAGGCGCCCAGCCACACCTCCACGGCCCCTTTGGCGTCGTAAAAATCGTACGGACGCGGCCGGTTCCAAACGTCTGCCTCCGTCACGCCGAACCACAGACCCGCCCACTGCGTCCGCTCGCACGGCAGTTCGTCAAGCGGCAACCGCGCCGGTAGGTATACGCGTGCGATCTCGAACACCCGCCCGCCCGCGACATCCCGGGCCAGGTTGTACTGGGCCACCTGAGCCAGGCTGGGCAGCAGATGCGTGCGCAGGACCGACCGCTCCTCGGACATCGGCATCCGGAGCGGAATGGTCTGCCGATACGGAGAATCTGGACCCACCCGCAGCGCGTCTAAGGCCCCCGGATGGGTCAGGGCGTAGGTGAACACCTCTGTCATCCCCATCCCGGTCAATACCTCCCGCGTCCGCTTGCGCAGGCGTTGGCTCGGGGTGCGCACCCCGGCTGTCGTAGCGCCAAAGGGCAGCGTCGACGGGATGGCCTCGTATCCGACAAGCCGCGCCACCTCTTCCGCCAGATCCGCCTCCAGGGTGATGTCCGGACGGCGCGTGGGCACCTCGATGCGCCAAGCGCCCGGTGACGATTCCTCGACCGTGAACCCGAGCCGGCGGAACACGCCGCGCATGGCTTCTGCGGAAATGTCCGTGCCGAGCAGCCGGTTGCAGCGCTCCGGGGAGAACGTCACCGTGTGCGGCTGTGGCTGCTGGCCGCGCAGGACCGACACCACGCCGCCCTCGCAACGGCCGCCGCCCAGTTCGCAAAGGAGCTCTGCCGCGCGGAGGAGGGCCGCCCGGATGGCTACGGGATCGATCCCCTTTTCAAATCGCTGCTGCGCCTCTGAACGCAGCCCCAACCGCTGCCCGGTGCGCCGGACCGAGGCCGCGTCGAAGGCGGCCGATTCAATCACGACCTGGCGCGTCGTCGCGCTGACCTCTGAATTCTCACCGCCCATCACCCCGGCGATGCCGATGGCCCGTTCGAGATCCGCGATCACGATGGTGTCCTCGTTCAATTCCCGTTCCTGGCCGTCCAGCGTGACCAGGTGTTCTCCAGGTCGCGCCTGCCGCACGACGATGTGACCCCCGCGGACCTGCCCGAAGTCGAAAGCGTGCAGGGGTTGCCCCCATTCCAACATCACGTAGTTCGTGACGTCGACCATCAGGTTGATGGGGCGGACGCCCATGGCGAGCAGCCGCATCTGCATCCACAGCGGCGAGGGCTGGGGCGTGAGGCCGGTGACCACCTGTGCGTCGTAACGCGGGCAGCGATCCGTCTCGATGGTCACACGCACGGGGGATGTACCGGATGCAGCCGGTTCCGCCGGCGCTGGAAACCGCACCGGCCGGTCGTACAGGGCACCCACCTCGTAGGCCAGGCCCCGCATGGACAGGCAATCGCTGCGATTGGGCGTGAGGCCGATCTCCAGCACGACGTCGTCCAGGTGCAGGAGCGTCACGACGTCCGCGCCAACAGGTGCGTCGTCCGGGAGGAGGAACAGGCCCTCCGTCTGCTCCTTGGGCAGCAGCTTCACCTCAAGGCCGATCTCCTGGGCGGAGCAGAGCATCCCGTTCGACTCCACGCCCCGAATCTTGACCTTCCCGATGGGGCCGCCCGGAAGCGATGCCCCCGGCAGGGCGGTCGGCACCTTCTGTCCGGCCTGCACGTTGGGGGCCCCGCAGACGATGGTCAGCGCTTCGCCAACGCCTGCGTCCACCGTGCACACCTTCAAACGGTCCGCGTTCGGGTGCGGCTCACAGGTCAGCACCTTTCCTACGACCACGCCGCGCACCCCCCGGTTGCGCGGCGTCACCGCCTCCACCTCCAAGCCCGCCGACGTCAACTTGTCCGCCAGCGCCTCCGGGGAGATGTCGCGGACATCCACGTACTCACATAACCACTGATAGGACAATTTCATGCGAGAACCTCCTCACATCCTCACGCTCACGGCATTTCTCACATCTGGCCTCACACTCACACCGGACGCGTGAATTGCCGAAGCAAGCGCAGATCGTTCTGATACAGCTGCCGGATGTCCTCGATGCCGTATTTCAACATGGCGATCCGCTCCACCCCCATGCCGAAGGCGAATCCGTTGAACCGACGGCTGTCGTACCCGGCCCCATCGAGCACGTGAGGATGGACCATCCCCGCCCCGAGGATCTCAATCCAGCCCGTATCCTTGCACACACGGCACCCGGCGCCGCCGCAGTTGATGCAGCGAACGTCCACCTCAGCGCTCGGCTCCGTGAACGGGAAAAAGCTGGGCCGCAGCCGGACCGCCTGTTCCGGCCCAAACATGGCGCGGGCGAACTGCTCGAGCACGCCTTTGAGATCGCTCATGCGGATGCCTTCGTCGACCACCAAACCTTCAATCTGGTTGAAGGCGTGCGAATGCGTGGCGTCGTCTTCATCGCGGCGGTAGACGCGCCCCGGGACAATCACCTTGACCGGTGCCATGGGCCGCATCCGTTCCATCGTGCGCACCTGCATCGGGGAGGTGTGCGTCCGCAGAAGGAGCGTGTCGGTCAAGTAAAAGGTGTCCTGCATATCCCGGGCGGGGTGATCCTTCGGAAGATTGAGCTTCTCAAAGTTGTACTCGTCCGTCTCCACCTCGGGTCCCTCGGCGATGGAGAACCCCATCCCCAAGAAGATGTCCTCCACCTCCTGGATGACCCGCACCAGAGGATGCAGGGCGCCTCGTTCCTGCCTTCGTCCCGGCAGGGTGACATCGATCCGCTCGGACGCCAGACGCTCGGCCAGCTGGCGCTCCGCCAGCGCGGTGCGCGCCGCCTCCCACGCCGCCTGCAGGCGCTCCCGGCAGCGGTTGACCACCTCGCCGGCCCGCGGCCGATCCTCTGCGGGCAGCGTGCCCATCTGCCGCATCACCTGGGACAGGGCGCTCTTCTTCCCCAGATAGCGGACCCGCCATTCGTCCAACGCGCGGGTGTCCTCCACCTGCCTCAAGGCGTCCTCCGCCTCTCGTTGCACCTGCAGGACGGCTGCCTCCAATTCCTTGACCTCCACAGTCCGACCTCCTTGTGACCTGCACCGGACGGAACCCGTTCCGCAACCCGCTTCCCGGATTCCCCGGAGATGAAAATGAATGAGCAGCCCGCCCTCAAGGGACGAACTGCTCCGTGGTACCACCCTTGTTGACGACCCTCCGCGTCCGCGCGGACGGCCATCCACTCGATGGCGCGTAACGTGCGCCGTCCGGCGCCGCCTACCAGCGGGTGTCCCGCCTTCAGCCGCGCAGCTCCAGGGTGAACTTCACGGCCATCCCGCCTGCCCCGCTCTCAGTCGCGGCTGGGCTCCCTGTGAGGGGAACGGCCGTTACTCTCCCTTTCCTCGCCGTTGTGCAATCCGATTCCTTCCGGGCGCGAAGACCGCCGGTCTATGCGAAGTATAATGGAACCCGGCCTCCGTTCGCAACCACTTGTCCAAGAAATCCAGCGGACCCTTCATAACCCTCTGTCTTTTATCCGCAAAACAGCATATGATATGAGCAAACGGGTCGCTCCTGTCAGTGCCAGGTGCAGTCGTTCCGTCAGACTATTCCGTCTTAATTCCCGGCGTGGGCGCGTGCCGGCGGAACCCGCCCGCCGCATCCGGCGCCCAGCGGACCAAAAAAAGGCTGGTGTGGCGTGTATGATTCTCCAAATGCTGCGCGACCTCCTCATCGACTACGCACTGGATCACCGCGACAGGGAGCTGTTCATGCGCCTGACGTCCGCCGACTGGGAGCAATTTGTCGTCCAACCTGTGGAGTCGGTCGACCAAGCCCCCGTCCTGGTGATGCACGAACGCGACACGAAGACGGTCGTCAAGCTGCAGCTGCCCGATTGCCCGCAGCCGACCGTGTTCGCGGTACCGGAGGACGAGTGGGACAGCAACGGATGGCGGGACCCGTACGGGCTGACGTTTTACGACCGGCTGCGCAGCGCCGGCTTTCGGTTTAAGAGCGAGTGGCGTGCCGTCGATGCGGGCGACTGGCAGGCTATCCAACGCAGCTGCCGCATCGTCCATCCGATGGACTTGGCCATCGCGCATCCATCCAAGACGCTGCGCGTCCAGTCTTCCCAGCGCCGCTTCACCAGCAACACGCCCTGATGACTCCGCACCCGCCATGACGGAGGGCCGCCGTTGTCCCCCACCGGGAAACGGCGGCCCATGTGATCCTCGCGCACGCGCCACGGCGCGCAACGTGCGGTTTAACCCTGGATGTCGACGTTCAACAACGAATCCGAGCCGGTTGGAGACGGGACGAATCCCGTAACCTTCTTATTCGCAGCCAGCGCCGGTGTCGAGTGATCCAAGGGTACCCACGGCGCATCCTTATAGATGATCTGCTCTGCCTGCTGATAGAGCTGCGCCCGTTTCTGCTGATCGGTCTCCTTCTGCGCCTGGGTCAGCAGCTGATGGACCTGCGGGTTGACGTAGAAGGCCACGTTCTGCGCAGGCGCCTTGGCGTTATCCGAGTCGAGCAGGACGTACAGGAAGTCGTCCGGATCGCCGTTGTCCCCGGTCCACCCCAACAGGCACATGGTGTGTTCCCCGTTTGCGGTTTTCTTCAGATACGTCGCCCAGTCGTACGTCACAATTTTGGCGTCGATGCCGATCTTCTTCAGGTCCGCCTGAATCGCGGTGGCGATCTTCTGCGGATCCGGCATGTACGGGCGCGCTACGGGCATCGCCCACAGCTCCGTCTGGAACCCGTTCGGGAATCCGGCATCCGCCAGGAGCTGCTTGGCCTTTTCAATGTCAACGGGATAGCTCTGGATGGACGGGTCATTCCCCCACATCGTCGGCGGCAGCGGCGTCGCGGCCGGTTCCGCCAAGCCGTTGAAATACGCGTCGATGATCGCCTTCTTGTCGATGGCCATGTTGATGGCTTGGCGCACTCGCACGTCGTTGAACGGCTTCTTCTGCGTGTTGAACGCCAAGTACCCGACGTTGTTGCTCGGCCGCAGGAACAGCTGGAGGTTGGGATCCGACTTGATGGTCTGTACGTCGACCGGGTTCACGCCGTCGATGATGTCCAGCTCGCCCGACTGCAACGCATTCAACCGCGCCTTGTTGTCCTGGATCACTTGGAACACCACCTGATCCAGGTGCGGCAGGCCGCTCTGCCAATAATTCGGGTTTTTCTTCAGCACAATCTTGTCATTCTGCTTCCAGCTCACGAAGATGAATGGGCCCGTACCGACGGGATCGCGCGAGATGTCTCCCTGGTGGTCTTGAATGTCCTTCGGAGAGGCGATCGCGAAGCACGGCATGGCCATATCCGCCAAGAACGGCGCGAACGGATGCTTGAGATCGAACTCGACCGTGTAATCATCGACCTTCTTCACATCTTGGAGGACGAGGCCGGGATCGCCTTTGAATCCGCCGAACATCGATGCAAAATACTCGAAGTCGCCTTTGTGATACGGGTTCGACTTGTCCATCCAGCGGTTGAAGTTGAACACCACGGCGTCTGCGTTAAAATCGGTACCGTCTTGGAATTTGACGCCTTTGCGCAGGTCGAACGTCCACTTGAGCCCGTCGCTGGAGGGGGTCCAATCCGTCGCCAAGCCCGGCACGATGTCGAAGGTTCCCGGTTTGTAATCCACCAGCGTCTCATAGATCTGCTCGGTGACGCGGAAGGACTCTCCGTCCGTGACATCGGCAGGATCCAGCTTGACGCTGTCCCCGCCCCGCCCGAACACCAGCGTTTTCCCTGCGGACGCGGTGCTGCCTCCCGCGTTGGCCGCCGCGTTGACTGCCGAGTTGCCGCTGGCCGGGTTTGACCCGCATCCGGCCAACGCGAACAACAGCACGGCAGCAGCCCCTCCCGCCGCGTACCATCGAATGCTCACACATCTTCCCCCTCACTCGCCGTTTTCAGTTCTGAATTGTAATTTCTGAAATGATAGAATAACCATGTTTAGTATACTGAGGAAGCCATTCGCCAGTCAATCCGGCCGGCCGGTTGGCCGTCGCCCGTACGTCGGGTCGGCAAAGCCTCCCGCCCGCACGCACGGGCGGTCACTTCATCTTCGGATCCAAGGCGTCGCGCAGGCCATCCCCGAACAGATTGAAGCCGAGCACGCTGAGCGCGATGGCAATGCCTGGGGCCGCGACAATCCAGGGTGCATTCGAGATGTAGTCCTTCGCGTCCGACAGCATTTTCCCCCATTCCGGGCTCGGCGGCTGAGCACCCAGACCGAGAAATCCGAGGGCCGCCGCGTCGAGGATGGCGGTGCCGATGCCCAGGGTCGCCTGCACAATCAGGGGTGCCCAACTGTTGGGCAGCACGTGGCGAAACAGCAGCCGCGCATTGGACATCCCCAGGGCACGGCAGGCCAAGACGTACTCCTCCTGCTTGACGCTCAACACGCGCGATCGAATCAATCGCCCGTACGTCGGCACGTTGATGATGGCGACGGCCAAGAGGGCGTTGAACAGCCCCGGGCCGAGGATAGCGACGATGGCGATGGCCAACAGGATGCTCGGAAAGGCCAGCATCACATCGAAAACGCGCGAGATCAACACATCCGCCCAACCGCCGAAAAACCCCGCCACGAGGCCGAGAAGCGCCCCGACGATCAGCGAGGAGACCACCGAGAAAAAGCCGATGGTCAGCGAGATGCGCGCCCCGTACAAAAGGCGGGAGAGTTCGTCGCGGCCAGCCTCGTCCGTCCCCAGCCAGTGCTGCGCGGAAGCCGGCTGGAGATGATGACTCAGATCTTGAGCCGTGGGATCGTATGGCGCCAGGACGGGGGCCAACAGGCCGATCACGATGAACAGCGCGACCAGGCTCCCGCCCACCATCGCCGCCCGCTGCCGCTTCAGGCGCTTCCACGCGTCCACCCAGACGGAGCGCTTCGGCGGGGTGCGCAGAACCGACTCGGCCGGAACGCCCGCCGTTTGTCCGTGTGCGTTCATAACGTTCCTCCCGTCACTTGTACTGGATCCGCGGGTCGAAGTAGGCGTACAAGAGATCGACAATCAGGTTGACCACGATGAAGATCACCGACAGCACGAGGATCCCGGACTGAATGACGGGATAATCGCGCGCGCCGATCCCGTTGTACAGGTACAGCCCGACACCGGGCCAGCCGAAGATGGTCTCCGTCAACACGGCGCCGCCCAACAGTGACCCCAACTGGATGCCGATCACGGTCAGCACAGGCGCGAACGAGTTTTTCAACGCATGCTTGTAGATCACCCAGAAGTCTGCCAATCCCTTGGCCCGCGCCGTTCGCACGTAGTCGTGTTTCAGCACCTCGAGCATGCTGGAACGGGTCATGCGGGCGATCACCGCCATCGGAATGGTCCCAAGGGCGATGCCCGGCAGGATGAGGTGCTGCACGACCGTCCAGAACTGATGGGTGTTCCCGGCGAGCAGGGTGTCAATCAGATAAAAGTGCGTGACCTCCGTCACCGGATCGCGCGGGTCCGCCCGCCCGATCACCGGCAGCCAGTGCAGCTTCAAACCGAACAACCACTGTTCCATCAGGCCCAGCCAGAAGATGGGTACCGACACGCCGACGAGGGCAATGACCATCGCCACGTAGTCGAACCAGGTGTTGCGCTTCCAGGCCGACAGGATACCCGCGTTGACGCCGACGACGATGGCGAACACCATGCTGAACAAGGTCAGCTCCGCCGTCGCCGCCAGATGCGGAAACATCTCCGACGCGATGGGCTGTTGCGTCACCAGCGACTTCCCGAGGTCACCGTGCAGGATCTGCGCGAGAAACAGCAGGTACTGCTGGTACAGCGGCTTGTCCAATCCGAGGTTGTGGCGCAGGTCCGCGACCGTCTGCGGATCCGCCTGCTGCCCCAGGATCACCTGCGCTGGGTCGCCCGGGATCAGGTGGATGATGGCGAACACCACGATGGACACCCCGAACAGCACGGGGATCAGTTGCAAGATCCGGCGAATCGCGTACTGAAGCACGTCCGTCCTCCCCCCTTTTCCAAACCGTGTGTCCGCGTCACGCGTGCAGGTGGCAGGCGACAAAGCGGCCCGGCGCCGCCTGCTTCCACTCCGGCCGGACCGTCTTGCAGACATCCATCGCGTACGGGCAGCGTGGATGAAACGCGCAACCGGACGGCGGATTGGACGCGCTCGGCACGTCCCCCTTCAACACGATGCGCTCCCGCTTCGCCTCCGGGTCCGGCACCGGTACCGCAGACAGCAGGGCCTGCGTGTACGGGTGCAGGGGCTCATCGTACACGGGTTCGCTCGGTCCGAGTTCGACCAACCGCCCAAGGTACATCACGCCGATGCGGGTGCTGATGTGGCGCACCACGCTCAAATCATGAGCGATGAACAGGTATGTCAACTGGAACTGCTCCTGCAGGTCCTGCATCAGATTCAACACTTGCGACTGAATGCTCACGTCCAGGGCAGAGACCGGTTCATCGGCGACAATCAGTTTCGGGTGCAGCGCTAGGGCGCGGGCGATCCCGATGCGCTGCCGCTGGCCTCCGCTGAATTCGTGGGCGTAGCGGTGCATGTGGTAGGCACCCAGACCGACCACCTCGAGCAGCTCCTGCACCCGCCGGCGACGTTCGGCGCGGTCCTGGACGCCGTGCACCAACAGGGGTTCCTCCAAGATCTGTTCGACCGTCATCCGCGGGTCGAGCGACGCATACGGATCCTGAAAGATGATCTGCAGATGCCGCCGCATCGGGCGCATCTCGCGTTCATCCAGGCGAAGCAGGTTTTTGCCCTGAAACCACACCTCTCCGCCCGTCGGCTCGGTCAGGCGCAGGATCGACCGGCCAGTGGTGGACTTTCCGCTGCCGCTCTCCCCGACGAGGCCGAGCGTCTCTCCGTCCTCAATCGTGAACGAAACACCATCGACCGCCCGGACATACCCGGTGACCCGTTGCAGTACGCCCGAGCGGATGGGGTAGTACGTCTTCAGGTCTTTGACCTCGAGCAACACCTCGCCCACAGGCATCACCCTCCCATCTGGCCGTCTGCCGCCGCGGCCAAGGCCTGCTGGTGTTCACTGTGCAGCCAACAGCGCACGGTGTGCGGACGGTCGTCCGCAATCGGCAGAAGCTCGGGCTCGGATTCATGGCACACCGCAGTGGCGTGCGGACACCTCGGCGCGAACTTGCACCCTTTCGGCATCTCAAACGGCGTCGGCACGTTCCCCGGGATGGCCACCAATCGCTTGCGCCGCTCATTGAGGCGCGGCATGGACGCCAGCAAGCCCTGCGTGTACGGGTGCTGTGGGCGTTTGAACAAGGTGTGCACGTCCGCCTCCTCCACCACCTTGCCCGCGTACATCACCACGACCCGGTCGCACATCTCGGCCACGACGCCCAGATCGTGCGTGATCATCACGATGGACGTACCGGCCTCTTGCTTGATGGCCCGCATCAGGTCGAGGATCTGCGCCTGGATGGTCACATCCAACGCCGTCGTCGGCTCGTCCGCAATCAGCAGCTTCGGCCGGCAGGCCATCGCCATCGCGATCATCACGCGCTGCCGCATCCCGCCCGACAACTGGTGCGGGTAGTCATGCACAATCTGCTCCGGGCGCGGAATGCCGACCTCTCGCAGCAGTTCCACCGCGCGCGCCCACGCCTGCTTCTTGGACAGATGCAGGTGCAGGCGCAGCACCTCCGCGATCTGGTCCCCGATGCGGAACACCGGGTTCAGGCTCGTCATCGGCTCCTGAAAGATCATCGCGATCTCGTTGCCACGGATCTTCCGCATTTCGGCGTCGCTCAACTTCAGCAGGTCCTTGCCTTGAAACCGGATCTCCCCGGCGACGATACGGCCGGGCGGAGACGGGACGAGGCGCATGATGGACAGAGATGTGACGCTCTTGCCGCAGCCGGATTCCCCGACGATCCCGAGCGTCTCGCCGTCCTTCACCTCCAGGTCCACCCCGTCCACCGATCGGACGACGCCTTCATCGGTGAAGAAATGAGTACGCAGACCCCTTACGCGCAGCAGTGGTTCCATACCTTCAGCCCCTCTCCCCTGCGGCCAGATGCGGCTGCCGGCCATTCGTCCGCAGTGCCAACCGGACGAACGCCTCCACGCCGACAATCAGTGCGTCTTCATCGACCGTGAACCGAGGGTGGTGGTGCGGATACACGATCCCCTTCTCCCGGTTGCCTACGCCAAGATGGAAAAACGCGCCGGGCGCTGCCTGCAAGAACCCGGAGAAGTCCTCGCCGCCCATGCCGGGCTGGGCTTTCCGCACCCGTTCCGGTCCGAACGCATCCTTCAAAGTCTCCTCCACCAACTGAGCGACCTGCGGGTCGTTGATGAGCGGGGCGTAGCCGCGCCGGTAGGAGAACTCGTAGGTGGCACCGTGGGCCGAGGTCACCCCTTCGATCACGCGCTCCATCCACGCCGGCACCTGTTCGCGCAGCCGCGGACTGTAGGTGCGGACGGTCCCCGCCAGCTGCACCGTCTCCGGTATCACGTTGTACGCGCTGCCGCCCGAGATCTTGGTCACGGAGATGACCAGCGGCTCGAGCGGATCTTTGTTCCGCGAGACCAGGTGCTGCAACTGCGTCACCACTTCGGCGGCCACCAGCACGCTGTCGACCGCCGTGTGCGGGTGTGCGGCGTGCCCGCCCCGGCCGCGAATGGTGATGTCGAACCGATCCGACGCCGCATTGATGGGCCCGGCGCTGATGGCCAACACGCCGGCCTCCAGCGGGGACCGGACGTGCAGCCCCAGGACCATGTCCACCCCGTCCATCACCCCGGCCTCCACCATCTGCACGGCGCCGCCGGGATGCACTTCCTCCGCGTGCTGGAAGAAGAAGCGGACCTCCCCGCACAGCCACGGCTGGAGCTGGGTCAACACCTTGGCGGTCGCCAACAGAATGGCCGTGTGGGCGTCGTGTCCGCATGCGTGCATGACACCGGGGCGGGAGGACCGAAACTCAAAGGTGTTCTCTTCCTCGATCGGCAAGGCGTCCATGTCTGCGCGCAAGGCCACCGTAGGCCCCTCCCCCGCCCCAAGCAGTCGTGCCATGACGCTGGTCGGGGTCGGGCGAGATACCTCCAGAGCACCGAAGGAGCACAGCAAGTCGTGCACGAACTGAGCGGTTTCATGCTCTTCGTAAGACAGCTCCGGATACCGGTGCAGGTGACGGCGCCAGGCCACCACATCGGACTGCACTTCTCGCAACAGATTTTCCATCTCCGGCCACAAGGTGGTCATCTGACCTCGCCCCTATCTGTTCTGGACGCTCAACGCATGGAGAAACTAGGGGGTGGCGGGTCGGGACCGCCACCCATCCAAAGGAAGGACCGGGATCACTTCGAGAGGTCGACAGACGTGAACTCCGGCCCGCCAGTCACCTGCGGGGTGAACCCAATCACGCGCTTGCTGCCCGCACGCACCGGTTGCGAGTGCACCAGGGGAACGTAGGGTTCATCCTTGAACACCAGCTCCTGAGCCTGCTTGTACAACTCCGCACGCTGATTTTGGTCCGACACCGTGAGCGCCTGCTCGAGCAACTTGTCCACAGCCGGATTCTTGTAGAAGGCGGTGTTGTTCGCCGGCGGAACCGCGTTCTTCGAATCCAACAACGTGTACATAAACGTCGTCGGATCCCACGTCCCGGCGGACCAGCCGAGCAGACACATGGTGTGTTCTCCGTTATCCGTCTTCTTGAGGTACGTCGCCCAGTCGTAGCTGACAATCTTCGCGTGGATGCCGATTTTCGCCAGGTCCGCCTGGATCGCGGTCGCAATTTGCTGCGGTTGCGGCATGTACGGCCGCGGGATCGGCATCGCCCACAACTCTGTGTCAAAACCGTTCGGGTATCCCGCCTCGGCGAGCAACTGTTTCGCTTTTGCGATATCGACCGGATAGTCTTGGATGCTGCCGTCATACGCCCAGTTCTTCGGCGGCAGAATGGTGACGCCGGCGTCGGCCAAACCGTTGTAATACGCGTCGATCAACGCTTTCTTGTCGATGCACATGGCGATGGCCTGGCGCACCCGCGGATCGTCGAACGGCTTCTTTTGCGTGTTGAAAGCCAGATAGCCGACGTTGTTGCTCGGGCTGATGTAAAGATTCAAATTCGGATCCGATTTCACGGACTGGATGTCAGACGGATTCACACCCTCCATCACGTCGATCTGACCCGCTCGGAGCGCATTCAGCCGTGCCGTGTTGTCCGGGATCACCTGGAAGATGAGCTGGTCCAGTTTAGGCAAGCCAGGTGTACGGTAGTTGGGATTTTTCTTCAAAACGATCTTATCATTCGGCGTCCAGCTGACGAACTCGAATGCGCCCGTCCCCACAGGATGATGGGAGATGTCCCCGTTGTACTTCTTAATGGCCTCCGGCGACGCGATGCTGTAGGCCACTTGAGTCAGAATATTCGGCAACGGGGCGAACGGATGGGTCAGGTCTATCCGGACGGTGTAGTCGTCCACCTTTTTCACATCTTTGATGATGGCTCCGGGGGAACCATAGAATCCACCCAAGTCGGATTTATAATGAGCGAACGAGCTTCCCTTGTGATAGGGATTCTTGGGATCGCCCCACCGCTGGAAGTTGAACACCACCGCATCGGCGTTAAACGGCGTTCCGTCCGAAAACTTCACGCCCTGTTGGAGATGGAACGTCCACGACATGCCGTCTTTGGACGGTTCCCAGCTGGTCGCGAGATCGGGTTGCAGCTCGGGCGTGCCGACCTTGTATGTCACCAGCGTGTCGTAGATCTCTTCAGCCACCATGTTCGACTCGTCGTCCGTGGAGCCAGACGGATCGAGCGTCACGGAGTCACCCCCCCGGCCGAAGATCAAGGTCTTCTGGCCCGACGCAGACGTAGCGTTGGATGGGGTACCGTTCGCCGACTGCGTGCCACCTCCGCAACCGGTTGTCACGGCCAGCAGAGCCGCTGCCGCCGCTGCACATGCCGCCCATTTCAACTTCATCATTCATAGACCCCCTCTGTGGTTCGTCGTCATGCAGGCCGGCTCATTGAGGAAAATCGGGCCCCGCCGTTCGGAACTCCTCTTGGACGGCCTGCAAAAAGGAAGGATCGAGCAAGAGATCGGCCGCGGTCTTTGCCATCGCCTCGGCCATCCGCAACATGGCCTGTTGGGCCTCCGGCGATCTGGCGGCCTCCCGAAACGCATGAGAATGACCAGGTGTACCGCGGGGTGCGATTTTCAGGTACGGGTGAATGGCCGGCAAGACCAAGCTGACATTCCCGATATCGGACGACCCGGTCCCTCCCCGCAGGACGGGCTCTTCCGTCTCCTCCCCCAATTCCGCAAGATACTGAAACACGCGTGACGCCATGGTGTGGTTGTTTTTCCGCTCCGCGTAGATCGGTGATGCGTGGGCGATTTCCACGGTCGTTCCGGTGGCCAACGCGGCGCCCTGTGCACAAGCTTGCACGCGTTCCACAAGCTCCAACACCTTCTCACGTGTCAGAGCGCGGACCAGGAATTCCGCTTCCGTAAAATCCGGCACTATATTGGGGGCCGCTCCGCCATGTGTGATGATGCCGTGCAGGCGTGCACTCTCCGGAATATGCTGACGCAACCCGTCCACGGAAACGAAGAACTGAATCATCGCCGCCAGCGCGTTGCGCCCCTCCTGTGGGCTGCCAGCAGCGTGCGCAGCTTTCCCGTGAAACTGGATACGCAAATGGGCCGTGGCCGTCGCATGTCGCCATGGGATCGTCCGATCACCGGGGTGGAACATCAAAGCGGCGTCCACACCATCGAATACCCCTGCTTCCAATTCGATGACCTTTCCACCGGCACCTTCCTCCCCTGGTGTGCCGATGACCCAAATGGACCCAGGAGGTTCGGGCAGTGCCCGTGCCAACGAAATGGCCGCAGTCAATCCTCCGGTCGCAATCAGGTTATGCCCACAGGCATGCCCGATCTCCGGAAGCGCATCGTACTCCAACAGAAAGGCGATTGTCGGCCGTCCTTGACCGATGCGACCGACAAATGCCGTCGGCAAGCCTGCCACCGGGCTCTCGACGGCAAAACCCTCTCGTTCCAGCCATGCTTTCAATCGCCCGCTCGCATAGTGTTCTTGTAAGGAGAGCTCTGGATGCTCGTGCAGATCGAGACTGAGCGCGACCATGTCGTCGCGAATCTGCTCCACTGCTTCGTGGATCCGCGCATGCACCTCTGGCAATGATGGCATCGTACAGCTCCTTCCTAACCCCTGCGATTCCCAACGAACGGAAATCAGAATGATAAAAATTTACATTCAAGACCCCCTCTCCATACGAATTATATTGAAATTCTGCTGAACCAATCAATAGTCTTGTCATGAAACTTATCAGAAGCGGTCGGATTGTATTTTTATGCATTCAAACGTATAAGCAGCCCTTCCACCCCCCTGGTCCACGGCTTGTGCCTGTAGTATCATCGTAGGCATCGGATGGCGCCGGTGCCAGAATCGGCGCGCATTCACCGAATCATCGGGAGGTGGCGGCGTGGAATCGGTCGCATCGGCGCGGGTGCGCCAGTTGTCCGCAGGTATTTTTGCAGAGTTGGCTGCGCGCAAGCGCCAAGCCCTCGAACGAGGTGTGGACGTGATTGACTTGAGCATCGGCAGCCCGGATCTGCCGCCTCCGCCCTGGGTGATGGAGGAACTGGCGCAATCCTCCCGCGACCCGGGCAACTACGGGTACACGGTATCGGCTTCGGCGGAATTCCGACGTGCAGTCTCTGAATTCTATCAAACGCGGTACGGTGTGGCCCTCGACCCCGAGCGGCAGGTCGTCCAAGTGATGGGGTCTCAGGAGGGATTGACCCATTTGGCTTGGGCTCTGCTTGACCCAGGGGATCTGGTTCTGGTCCCCGATCCGGGCTATCCCATCTATGAAGCCAGCGTGCGGATTGCCGGCGGAGAGGTCTTTCCCATGCCGCTGCGCCCGGAGAACGGCTATCTGCCGGATCTCGGCCGCATCCCGGAAGAGATCGCCCGCCGCGCGAAGATGATGATCCTGAACTATCCGGGAAATCCCTTGCCAGTGCTGGGGACGGACACCTTTTTCTCCGAAGTGGTGCAATTCGCCAAACGGAACGGCATCCTCGTCGTGCACGACTTCGCCTACTCGGAACTGGTGTTCGACGGCCACCGCGCTCCGAGTTTCCTGTCGGTCCCGGGTGCCATGGAGGTCGGCATTGAGTCTAACTCCCTGTCGAAGACGTTCAGCATGGCTGGATGCCGCATTGGTTATATGGTGGGAAACGAACACGTGCTCAGGGCGCTCTCGACGCTCAAGTCTCACATCGACTTTGGCGTCTTCGCCCCCATCGAGCGCGCCGCCGTGCGGGCCCTGCGCGCCCCAGCAGGCAGCCTGGAGACTCATGCCCGTCTGTACCAGGAGCGCCGGGACGCACTGGTGCGAAGCTTCGCCGCTGCCGGTTGGCACGTGCCGAGTCCGCCTGCGACCATGTTCGCTTGGGCACCCATTCCGGTGCCAGGGAGCGCCCGAACGTTCGCGATCGATCTCATGGAACACACCGGCGTCGCCGTCACACCCGGGGACGCTTTCGGGCGCCAAGGAGAAGGATATGTGCGTATCGCCCTCGTGCAGCCCGCCGACCGCCTGGAGGAAGCGGCCCGGCGCATCAGCGCATACCTGGCGCACCGGCGCGCGGCGGGTTGAATGGGTCCATCCGGATGCTTGCCCAACCGATGTGAAGCGGTCCCGGCCCCTCTATCCAGTAGACCGCACAAACCAAAAGGACGGCCGGATCGGTGCTCGCCGATCCGGCCGTCCGCCCTCAGTGCCCCGTCTCCGCCAGGGACCAGCTGTGCGTCATCGATCCTTCCAGCCACCGCTCCACGTCCATCGCGGCCTTGCATCCGCTTCCAGCCGCGGTGATGGCCTGGCGGTACCGGGAATCCATCACGTCGCCGCACGCGAATACGCCCTCCACGCTCGTCTGGGTGGTCACACCGTCCGTTCGAATGTATCCGAGGTCGTCCAGCTCCAGTTGTCCCTTCAAAAACCCGGTGTTGGGGGTGTGGCCGATGGCGACAAAGACGCCATCCGTGTCGATCACGCGCGTGTTCCCGCTGGCGTTGTCTCGCACCTCGATCCCGGTCACCTTTCCGCCGTCCCCGTGGACCGCGACGGGTGTGGCATTGAGCACCCATCGAATCTTCGGATTGCTCCGGGCACGCTCCTGCATCACCTTGGACGCGCGCAGCTCGTTCCTGCGGTGGATGATGGTGACCTCGGACGCGAACTTGGTCAGGAAGGTGGCCTCCTCCATGGCCGAGTCGCCGCCTCCGACGACCACCACACGCTTGTTGCGGAAGAAAAACCCGTCGCACGTCGCACAGGTAGACACCCCGTGCCCCAACAGCTCCTGTTCACCCGGGATGCCGAGCATCTTCGCAGACGCACCGGTGGAGACGATCAGCGCGTCCGCCTCGTACGTGTTCTTGTCGTCGACGACGACCCGAAACGGGCGCCGGCTCAGATCGACCGACGTCACCCATCCGTTCACGAACCGGGCCCCGAAGCGCTCCGCCTGCTTGTGCATGTTGTCCATCAGCTGTGGACCGAGGATGCCATCCGGGAAACCGGGGAAATTCTCCACTTCGGTGGTCTGTGTCAACTGTCCGCCCGGCAGGTCGCCCTCGACGACCAACGGGTCCAGGTTCGCCCGCGCGGCGTAGATGGCCGCTGTCAATCCGGCTGGACCTGTTCCGAGGATCATGACACGATGCCGTTCCATGGTCTCACCTCGCGTTCTCCGCCAGCCGCTGCCGGCGGCGGTGTGCGTCGTACGTCCCTGTTGTACCCCAATCGCCGAGCGAACTCAAGCGCCGCGGCAGGCCGGTGGACGGCACCGAGGTCCGACCGGTGTGATGGCGGAGTTTATTGAAAGAGGGGCAGCACCACGCCGCCGTACGCGAAGGCGCCGACAATGACCAAGGCGGGATGGACCTTGCGCCATTGCATCAACCACAAAGACAGCGCCGCGATGATGAGGGACTGTATCCAGCCGATCTTCAGGACGGACGTCTTGCCGAACTCCCAGGTCAGGGCGATCATCAGGACCGTGATCACCGGCTGCACCATGGCCGTCATCCCCTTGACCGCGTCCGATTGGCGGAACCGGTTGAGCAGCCGCATGAGCAGGATCAGGGCGATGGCCGACGGGACGACGGTCGCCGCCAGCGCGAGGACCAGCCCCAGCCAACCCTCCACCTGATAACCGATGAACGTGGCCATCTTGGTGGCGATGGGCCCCGGCAGGACGTTCCCGAGCGCCAGGACATTGGCGAATTCGGCATTGGACAGCCAGTGGTAATGCGTCACCGCCTGGTCCTGCAACAGCGGGATCATCGCCGGACCACCGCCGTATCCGAGCAGGTTGGGCAACAAAAACCCGACCAATACGTGCCACCAGGTCATGCACTCGTCCCCCGATCCCGCTGTTTTGCCCGCTGAAAGCGATGCACCAGGCGAAGGTGAAACGCGCCGTACAGAAGGTACAACAACACCACCAGAGCCGGCGATACGTCGAGCACGATCAACAACAGGAAGGCCAGCGCACCGAAGGCGATGGCAAACCAACGCCCCAATCCTTTCCACGCCTTCTCCCCGAACTCGTACGCCATCATGCCCATCATCACGGCGATCACGGGGTTCACCGCGGCGATCATGCCCTGTGCGATCCGCGACTCGCGGATGGCGGACAACGCCCCAAACAGGAGCAGCATGGCGATACAGGTGGGCAGGATGTTCGCCAAGACCCCGACGACGGCTCCTGGCCACCCCTTGAGCCGGTACCCGAGGTACGCGGCCAGCTTGGTGGCGATGGGTCCGGGCAGGGCATTGGCGACGGCGACGATCTCGCCGTACTCATCGTCCGTCACCCACGCATAGCGGTTCACGGCCTCATGCCGCATCAGGGGGATGATGGCCGAGCCCCCGCCGTACGTGAAGATCCCCGTCCGGACCATCGCCAAGACCAATGGCAGATACCCGTCGTTCTCCACCGTCTCGCCTTCTTTCCTCAACATCGCCTCACCCCGTCACCAACAGGCGATGGTCCCGTCGGTCCGAGGCTCCGTGCCGCCTGCCAGGACACCGCCCGGCAGCCGCCAGATCACCTGCCCGCGGCCGAATCCGCCGGCGTCGTTGGCCACCTGAATGTCGTGGCCGCGGCGCGCCAACGCCTGGGCAATGTGCGCCGGAAACTCCCGTTCCACGAGGACCTTCCTGCCCTCCAACCACTGCCACCGTGGGGCGTCCAGCGCCGCCTGCGGGTTGAGATGAAAGTCCACCAGGTTCATCACCACCTGAAGGTGGCCCTGGGGTTGCATGTAGCCGCCCATGACGCCGAACGGGCCGATCGGTTCGCCGCCCCGGGTCAGGAATCCAGGGATGATGGTATGGTAGGTTCGCTTGCCGGGGACCAATGCGTTGACATGATCCGGATCGAGTGAGAACGTGTGACCGCGGTTCTGCAGGGAGATCCCCGTGCCGGGCACGACCACGCCCGAACCGAAGCCCATGTAGTTGCTCTGGATAAACGACACCATGTTCCCCTCGCCGTCGGCCGCGGCCAGGTAGACGGTGCCGCCGCGGTCCGGTTTGCCCGGCGCAGGCTCCAGCGCCTCCGCTCCGATGAGGGCACGCCGCGCAGCTCCGTACTCGGGCGAAAGCAATTGTTCGACGCGCACAGCCATGAAGCGGGGATCGGTGATGTACCGCTTGCCGTCCGCAAACGCCAGTTTCAACGCCTCGATCTGCCGATGCACCGCCTCCACATCGTCCTTGGCGTGGAACTCGAAACCGGCCAGGATGTTGAGCGCCATCAGGGCGACGATCCCCTGGCCGTTGGGAGGCAGCTCCCAGACCTCAAAGCCCCGGTACGGGACGTGCACCGGTTCGACCCATTCCGGCGCAAATGCCGCCAGGTCCTCTTTGCGCAGGAACCCGCCCGTCTGGCGGGAAAACGCGTCGATGGCGTCGGCCAAATCGCCGCGGTAGAAGGCCTCCGCCCGAGTCTCGCCGATGCGGCGCAGCGTCCGAGCATGGCCCGGCGACGCCCAAATCTCTCCGGCGCGTGGCGCGCGGCCCCCGGAGCGAAGGTCTCCATCCACGGTTTGAACTCCTCGCCTTCGAGCGCGGCGTAGCGGCGCCGGCCGATCTCCCAGTAGTGTGCCGCCACCGCCGAAACCGGATGCCCTTCCTCCGCCAGGCGGACCGCCGGCGCGAGCACCTCCGCCAGCGACAGGCGGCCGAACCGCTCCGACAGCGCCGCCCAGGCGGCCGGAGCCCCAGGTACCGTCACCGGCAGCCATCCGAACCTCGGCATCTCTTCATGCCCCGCCTGCCGCACCGCCTCGATGGTCAGGCGCTGCGGTGCTGGCCCGCTCGAGTTCAACCCGTACATCCGCCCGCGCGACCAGACGATGGCGAACGCGTCGCTGCCGATCCCGTTCGACGTCGGCTCCACCACCGTCAGGGCCGCCGCGGTCGCGATGGCGGCGTCGATGGCGTTTCCGCCGCGCTGCAGCATTTCGAGCCCAGCCTGAGCGGCCAGCGGGTGGGACGTGGCCACCATCCCTCGCCGGGCAAACACGGTGGTGCGGCGGGACGGGTACGGATGATACATCGGATCAAACGGCATGATCTTCTCTCCATTTCCCACGGAATGACTCCCATTTCTATTCTACGCCGTAAACCACAACACTTCGAGCACCGAAGGGTTCCTCATTCCTTCAATTTCGGATCCCAGATCTCCTGCAGTCCTTCGCCGAGCAGGTTGAAACCGAGCACCGCCACGGCGATCGCCAATCCCGGGATGACCGCCAACATCGCGTCCTGGGAGAGATAGCCCTGCGCATCGTGGAGCATGGTGCCCCAGCTGGCGGTCGGCGGAATGACGCCGAGGCCCAGGTAACTCAAACTCGCCTCCGCCACGATGCCGCCCGCCATCGCGATGCTCACCTGGACGATGAGCGGCGTCGTGATGTTCGGGAAGATGTGGCGGAGCATGATCCGCCAGTCGCTGCAGCCGACGACCCGGGCCGAATCCACATACTCCTTGCGCACCTCGGCCAGCACCTGGCCGCGGACGATGCGGATGAACACCGGCAGGTAACCGACCCCGATGGCGATCATCGCGTTGCGGATCCCGGGGCCCATCACGGCCGCCAGCACCAGGGCCAGGATAAGGAACGGGAACGCCTGCAGCGCGTCGACGATGCGCATGATCACCCAGTTGTCCCAGAACCCGCGGTAATATCCGGACACCAATCCCACCGGCACGCCGATCACCAGCGCCACCGCGACGGCGCCCGCAGCCACCGCCAGGGACGTGCGCGCTCCGACGAGGATCCGCGAGAACACGTCTCGGCCCAACTGGTCGGTGCCCAGCCAGTGCTGGCCGCTCATGCCCTGCAGGAGCGCGCCGTAGTTTTGCTTGTTCGGGTCATAGGGCGTGGCGAAGGTCGCGAGCACGGC
Organism: Alicyclobacillus macrosporangiidus CPP55; assembly: GCF_000702485.1. Lineage (GTDB taxonomy): Bacteria > Bacillota > Bacilli > Alicyclobacillales > Alicyclobacillaceae > Alicyclobacillus_H > Alicyclobacillus_H macrosporangiidus_B. The sequence goes on from NZ_JNIL01000001.1 coordinate 1,173,733, forward strand.
CGCCACCACAATCAGGCCGACGATCACGCCGCCCAACACGAGCGACCGATGTCGCCACAGGTTCAGGTGCCTGCGGCGCGCCCGGGTTGCGGCGGACGCACTTGCCGCCGGCACACGCGCAGAATCTGAAATCCAATGGGGCGTTTGGCTCATCGCTCACCGACTCTCCTTTCCCAAGCGCATGCGGGGATCGACCACACCATACACCAGGTCCACCACCAGGTTGACGACCACCACCAACAGCGCGGCCACCAACGTGGCCCCCTGCACCGTGGTGTAGTCGCGGCTGAATACAGCTTGCACCAGCAGGCTGCCGAATCCCGGAAGTGCGAAGATCTGTTCGGTGATCACGAGGCCTCCCAGCAATCCGGCGATCTGCAACCCGCCCGTCGTGATCACCGGAATGAGGGCGTTGCGCAGGGCGTGCCTGGTGATGACCATCCAGCCATACAGGCCCTTGGCCCGAGCGGTGCGCACGTAGTCCTGATGCAGGACATCGAGCAACGAAGAGCGAAGCATGCGCATCAGCACCGCGGCCTCGCGCACCCCGGTGGCCACCACCGGGAGAACCATCGCGTGCAGGTTCTGCCCGAGGTCCTGCCACATCGGCACATACCCGGAAGACGGGAACCAATGCAGTTTCACGGTGAATCCAATCAACAGCAGAATGCCGAGCCAGAATGGCGGCACCGACAACCCGACCGTCGATGTGAACAGCGCCGCGGCGTCGAGCCACCGGCCGCGGTAGACCGCGGCGAGAATGCCGAACGGGAAGGCGATGAGCAAGGCCACCACGATGGTGCCAACCGCGAGCTCAATCGTCACCGGCAGCCGCTGGGCGATGAGGTGGCTGACCGGTTCCCCGTCGACCAGCGACTGGCCCAGGTTCCCGGTCAGGACGTGCTGCAGCCAGTGCCAGTACTGGATCGGAACGGGCTGGTCCAACCCGAGCTTCATGCGCATCTGCTGAATGGCCTCAGGCGTCGCCTCCTGCCCGAGGATGACCTGCGCCGGATCGCCGGGGATCAGGTGGATGAGGCCGAACACCATCACGGACAAAAAGAACAGCACCGGCACCATGGTCACGATGCGTTGCAACACATAGGCCATCTCAACGATTCCCCCACTCTCCGTTTCGCTTCGGGAACAGTTCCGCCCCGGGCGCGATGCCACCCGGGGCGGTGCCCAACCCCAACCGGGGGCCGTCCTGCGGCCGTCGCCCGGTCCGATTCCCGGTTACTGGGCCGAAACCGTGGCCAGCCGCAGCAGGCCGTCGGCCCGGTACTCAAAACCGGTCAGATGCTTGTTGTACGCGATGAGGTTGTTCTGGTGGTACAGGAACACGTACGGCGCCTCGTCGTGGATGATGTCCATGACGCGGCCGTAAGTCTTCGCGCGCTCCTGCGGATCGAGTTGGGCACGGGCTTCATCCAACAGTTGGTCCACCTGCGGATTGCTGTACTGTTCGTCATTCTGCGAACCATCCGTGTGGAACCAGGAGTAGATATTCTGATCCGGATCCAAACGGCCGGACCAACCGAGCTGACTGGCCTGGAAGTTATGTTTGGTGGCGTTGTCCAAGAGCGTCCCAAACTCTATCTGCTTGATCTGCACCTGGATGCCGTACTGGCTGAGCATCCCCTGAATGACCTGCGCCGCCTGAACGGTGACCGGCGTCGCCGCGGTCTGCAGCTCGAAGGTGAAGCCATTGGGCTTCCCGCCCTTGGCCAGCAGATCCTTTATCTTTGCCGGATCCGGCTGCGGCGGGGTGTCTTGTGCCTGATTGTATGCGCTCGAGGCCTGGCTGAACGGTGTGTAACCGGGCGAGGCCGCGCCCTTGAAGACGGTGTCGACGAGCGCTTTGCGGTCGATGCCCAGGTCCACGGCCTCGCGCAGATACTTGTTGTCAAACGGTGCCTGCTTGACGTTCAGGTACAGGCCCTGGAACCCGAAACCGGGTTGGTTGATCACGGTGAAGTTCGGGTTCTGGGAGAGCGTCGCCACCTGCTGCGCGGGCATGGTGTCGATGATCTGCACCTGGCCGCTCTGCAGGTTCGCGACCTCGACGTTCTGGTCCGTAAAGATCTTGTACGTCACCGTGTTGAAGTGCGGTTGACCGGACTGCCAGTAGTTCGGGTTCTTCACCAGCGTGACATGGTCGCCCTTGACGCGCTCCTTGAACGCGTACGGGCCGCTGCCGACCGGGTGGTTGACGAAGTCGGCGCCTTCTTTCTGCACCGCCGTCGGGGAGACCATCATGCCCGGGCGATCCGTGAAGATGGCCAACAGCGGGCTGTACGGCTTGTTCAAATGCAGGATCACCGTGTAATCATCCGGCGTGTCGATCCCGACGATGGGCGTCAGGTAGCTGCGCTGGAGCGAATCCTTCTCCTGGTCGCGCTGAATGTTGAACTTCACGGCCGCGGCGTTGAAGGGGGTGCCGTCCTGGAACGTCACGCCGTGGCGCAGGTGGAACGTGTACGTCTTGCCGTCCTGGGACACCTCGTATTTCTCCACCAAACCCGGTTCGATCTCGTTGTTGGGCCCGATGGTGAACAGCGTGTCATAGATGTTGATCATCACCTGGCGGTCGACGAGCGCCGTGGACAACTTCGGGTCGAGCTTCGGCGGATCGGCGCTCAAACCCACCGTCAGCGTGTCGCTGCTCGCCGCGGACGGTGCGCCGGCCGCCGCCTGGTTGCCCGTCTGATTTTGACTGCCACCCCCTCCGCCTCCGCAGGCCGTCAAGGCCCCGGAGCCCATCAACAGGGCCATCGCGGTGACAAGTGCCTTTCGTTTCATCACATCTTCCCCTTCCATTGAAATGCGTCTGTGGATTCCACTCCAGCCTCACGCATCGCCCGCTCGATCACTGCGGTGTCGCGCTGGATGTGTTCGTACATTGCCGTGTACGCAGCATCCGCGTCGCGTCGCGCCAAGGCGTCGAGCACCCGCTGGTGTTCGGCCAGGACGTTGGTCTGCATCTGGTTGATGTGCAGGACCAGACGGCAGTAATACTCGATGAGCGTGGAGACTTCCGCGAAGACCCGTTGCAGCCGCCGGTTTTGACAGGCCGCGACGACCTCGGCGTGGAACTCCGTGTTGAGCGCCACCAGCCGCTGTGCGTCCATCACCTGAAGCACCTGCGCTGTCTCCTGCTGCACGGCCAGCAGCCGCTGCCACTGCGTCTCCGTCATGCGCGACGCGGCCAAGCGAGCCGCCATCGACTCGATGGTCAGGCGCAGCTCGTACAGTTCCAGATAGTCCTCATAGGATGGATTGAACACCCGGATGGCGCCGTCCACCTGACACGCGAGCTGTTCGGTGCACAGTTGGCGAATGGCCTCGCGCACCGGACTGCGGCTGGTCTTCAACTCTGCGGCAAGTTTGGTCTCCACCAGCTTTTCGCCGGGTTGAAACCGGCCATTGAGGATGCCGTCCCGAAGCACCTTGTACACCTGTTGGGCGAGCGGTTCAGAACGCACGATCTCGTTTGCCACTGTCAACCCCCCTGCGCTTGCGTTCCCTGTGTGCCACCCAGCCCTGTGGTGGCCTCCCACCTCCATGTTGTCGACCGTCGACGGTCTACGAAAAAGATTAAGAGCATTATAGGTTGTCGATCTTTGAACTGTCAATCGATTTTGTTTGATAGAAAAGGCTTTCATATCGAGAAAAGGCTTTCAACCCGCGCGAAATGGGCCGCTCCGCGTTGACAGACGCCGGCGGCGAGTGAATAATAACTCTAATTTATAAATTAGAGCCCGCCCCGGACGGCGGGAGGCCGGGGCCCGGGGCACCCCGCCCCGCGCCACTGGCCTGACCCCAACGCGAATCCTGCCCGCCGGCAGAGAAGCGCACGCAGGAGGAACACCCATGTATTCAGACCATGAGCATCCGCACCGGCCGTGGCCAGGGCTGCTGGCGGCCTACCGGCGTTGGCTCCCTGTGTCCGACCAGACGCCCCCACTGACGCTGTGCGAGGGCAATACCCCGCTGATCCGCTCCCATCGGCTCAGCGAACAGCTGCGCGCGAACGTATATTTCAAATACGAAGGTGCAAATCCCACTGGATCGTTCAAAGACCGCGGCATGGTCCTGGCGGTGGCCAAGGCGGCCGAAGCCGGCAGCCAGGTGGTGATCTGCGCGTCCACCGGGAACACCTCGGCCTCCGCTGCCGCCTACGCGGCCCGGGCGGGCTTAAAAGCGGTCATCCTCATTCCGGACGGATACGTGGCGATGGGCAAGCTGGCCCAGGCGATGATGTACGGCGCCGAGGTGGTGGCCGTGCGAGGGAACTTCGACGAGGCGCTGGCCATCGTCCGCGAGGTGGCGGAGCGGCTGCCTGTGACGGTCGTCAACTCGATCAATCCCTTCCGCCTCGAAGGCCAGCAGACCGCCGCGTTCGAGATCTGCGACGCCCTCGGCCGCGCGCCCGATCATCTGTGCATCCCGGTGGGGAACGCCGGAAACATCAGTGCTTATTGGAAGGGATTCTGTGCCTACCATGCCGCGGGCGTCGTCGACAACCGCCCGCGAATGCAGGGGTTCGAGGCGGAGGGGGCGGCTGCACTGGTGCGCGGAGAACCTGTCGATCACCCGGAGACCTTTGCCACCGCCATTCGCATTGGACGCCCCGCGTCTTGGCACCTGGCGGTCGCCGCGGTGCGGGAATCGAACGGCGGCATCCGTGCCGTCAGCGATGACGAGATCCGCCATGCGTACAAGCTCATCGCCCGGGAAGGGGTGTTCGCTGAACCGGCGTCCGCAGCATCCGTGGCCGGCCTCTTGCAACTGCACGCGCAGGGCGTCCTGCAGCCGGGCGAGACGGTGGTGTGCGTCCTGACTGGAAACGGGCTCAAAGACCCGGACAACGCCATCCAGCACAGCGATCGCGCGCCTCTGGTGACGGAGGCCAGCACGAACGCGGTGCAGGCGGCCCTGGAGCGATGGCTATGAACGCGCAGAGCCCTGTTGGGATGTCCACGCGCGACCTTCCGGGAACATCGGCCTCCTTTTCCGGGGCGCCGGCGGAGGCGCCCCGGTTCCGCGTCCGCGTGCCCGCCACCTCCGCCAATCTTGGACCGGGATTTGACTGCATGGGACTTGCGCTTGGGTTGTGCAACGAGATGGAACTGGAGGTTCGAGGCCCGTTCTCCGTCCACGTCGAGGGGGAGGGGGCGGCGCTGCTGCCCCGGGATCGGACGAACGCCGTCGTCCAGGCCATCGACCGGGTCCTGGACCTCACCCCCTCGGCAGACGTCCCGAGGGATTGGCGACTGCGTTTGACCAACGGGATCCCCGTCGCGGCGGGGCTCGGTTCCAGCGCCTCGGCCATCGTGGGCGGGCTGTTGCTCGCCAACGCGCTCATCGCGCGGTACGCGCCGGAACACCAGTGGTCCCGCCAACAACTGCTCGATCTCGCGGTCGAAATGGAGGGCCACCCGGACAACGTCACCCCGGCGTTGCTCGGGGGCGCCTGGCTCAGCGTGGTGGACGGGCGACAAGCTCGTTCCTTCGCGCTGCCCATCCCGGAGGCGTTGGTGTTCACGGCGGCGGTCCCGAACTTTCCGCTGCGGACGGAGGACGCCCGGCGCGTCCTGCCCGCCGCCATCCCGCGCGAGGACGCGGTGTGGAACACGGCCCAGGCCGCTCGACTGGCGCTGGCCCTCTCCACCGGTCAACTCGACTTGCTCAAGGGCGGGTTCGGCGACCGGCTTCATGAGCCGTACCGCCGCCGCCTCATTCCGGGGTGTGAGGAGGTCCGCCAGGCCGCCATGCGCGCAGGGGCCATCACCACCACCCTCAGCGGCGCTGGCCCCACCCTGCTCGCCTGGTGCGACAGCGAAGGGACCGCCTCCCAGGTGGCCGACGAAATGACACTGGTGTGGCGCGAGTTCAACATCGAGTGTTACACGTATGTGCTGCAACCGCGGCGATCGGAGACGCGCGTCGAGGTGCTCGCCGGACAGGTGCCGGAGGCCCGAAGCGCTCCGAGCGCGGCGGAGAAAGGGGTGTCGAGATGATTGTCGAAGTGGGACTGCTCGGATGCGGCACGGTCGGATCGGGCGTCGTCGAACTGATGAATCGCCGGCAGAGTAAGATCGCCGACATGACCGGCTTACGGCCGGTGATCAAAAAGATCCTGGTGCGCCAGGTGGACAAGCCGCGGCCAGTCGAGCTGGCGCCCGGCCTCGTGACCGACAAACCGGCGGAGGTGCTGGAGGACCCGTCCATCCGCATCGTGATCGAGACCATCGGCGGCATTGAGCCAGCCCGGACCTATATCCTGCAGGCCATCGCCGCCGGCAAGCACGTGGTGACGGCCAACAAGGACCTCATCGCGATGCACGGAGCCGAGATCCTGGACGCAGCGGAGAGACACGGCGTGGATGTGTTCTACGAGGCGGCGGTCGGCGGCGCCATCCCACTCATCCGGCCGCTGACAGAGCAGATGACCGCCAACGAGATCAGCGACCTGCTCGGCATCATTAACGGCACGACCAACTATATCCTGACGCAGATGACGGAGACGGGAGCGGACTTCGCGGACGCCCTCGCGGAGGCGCAGCGGCTCGGCTACGCGGAGGCCGACCCGTCCAGCGATGTGGATGGCCTCGACGCGGCCCGCAAACTGGCCATCCTGGCGTCCATCGCCTTCCACGCCCGGGTCACGCTGGACGACGTTCAGGTGGCGGGCATCCGCTCCATCTCGGCGCAGGACGTGCGCTTCGCCGACGAGCTGGGCTGTGTCATCAAGCTGCTGGCCACCGGCAGCGACCGGGCTGGGGTCCTGTCCCTTCACGTGCGCCCGGCCCTGGTCAGCAAGCAGCACCCGCTGGCGCACGTGTCGGGTCCGTTCAACGCCCTGTTCGTGCGCGGGGACGCCGCAGGCGACCTGATGTTCTTCGGCCGCGGCGCCGGTTCCCTGCCGACGGCCAGCTCGGTGATGGGGGATGTCATCGAGGTGTTGCGCGTCATTCGCCTCGGCGTCTCGGGCCGCGTCTCGCGCATGTACGTGCCGGACAAACGGGTCGACCCGCTCCACCGCGCACCGGCCCGCCACTACCTGCGCCTGACGGCCGCCGACAAGCCGGGTGTGTTCGCCGCCATCGCCAGCATCTTCGGCGTCCACAACGTCAGTATGGAGACGGTGCTGCAGAAGCGTGGCCAAGGGAACGCGGCGGACATCGTGATCGTCACGCATGCGACGGAGCCAGCGCCGCTGGCCAACGTGGTCCGGGGCCTGCGCGCCCTGCCGCAGGTGGAGGCGGTCCACAACGTGATGCCGGTCGTAGAGGCGCCGGAGTGAGCGGAGTGAGCGGGGTGTCCGACTGAGCCGAGGGATGGAACCGTGTGGCCGAACCGGAGCGAGTGGGCGCCCCCGCCGCCGGGGATCACCACCACCGGCGCCGCTTGAAGTACACCATCATCGCCCCGCCGACGGAGATCAGCAGGCACCAGACGTACAGGTAGCCGTATTTCCAATGCAGTTCGGGCATGTTTTGGAAATTCATCCCGTACAGCCCGACGATGAAGTTGAGCGGCAGAAAGAGGGTGCTGAAGACCGTCAGGGTCTTCATGACCTCGTTCATCCGGTTGGACCGCTGCGCGGTCTGAAGGTCCAACAGGCCGCTCAGGTTGTCGCGGATGGCGTCCAGGGTGTCGACGGCGCGGGTGGCGTGATCGTACACGTCGAGGAAGTATACCGCCTCTCGCTCGTCGGTGTACGGGAACGCCTCGTGCGCGCAGGCGCCGATCACGTTGCGCCCGTCGGCGACGATGCGCCGCACGCGCCCCACCTGCCGCTTGAGCCGGAAGATGGTCCCGGCCACTTTGGCGTCCGGGTGATCGAACACATGCCGCTCGAGGGCGTCGAAGCGCTCCTCGAGGCGGTCGATACGGCTCAAGTAATGGTCGACGCACAGGTCGAAGATCTGATGCAACAAGCGGCCGACGGAGGCCATGGAGGCGGGGTTCTCCCGCACTCGCCGCTCGACCTCGTCCAGCTCCGATACGGGCGCCCGATCGACCGTGATGAGAAAGTTTTGCCCCATCACAAGGCCGAACTCCTTGGCCTCCAGCGGATCGTCCAACGCGAAGAAGATGATGAACACCTGCGGGCGCTGCAGGTGTGCGTAGTGATCCAGCTTGGGGCGTTGCCCGAAGTGCAGCACGTCCTCAATGACCAACGGGTGGCATCCGAATAAATCGCCCAGGATGCGCTGCACCTGGTCATCGCTCGGCTGCCGCAGGTGGATCCAGGCCACCTCCCCCTTCGCCGGCAGCCGCGGCGGCACATCGATGACCTGCTCCTCCCGGTACAACAGCACCCGCATCCCTCCACTCCTGGTCCAAGGGTCATCCTTGACTTGGGCCCATCATAGCCCACGTGGAGGCGAATGACAATGGATAGGGGTCGCTATGTGCTATGCCTGTGTTTGCGAAAGAGTTCCCTCTTAAATTTATCTTGACAAAAATTTTTATATGTGGTATGATGAAATTTAACGTGTTTTACTTACCTCCCTTTCTTTGATATGCTTTCGCTGAATACACTATCCCGCCACACGGCTGGGATCCGGTCCAAGGGGAGGATATTCAGTTGAAAGCACATCAGATCAGCGTGACTGCCATCATGACCGCCTTCATTCGTGCTTACCATTCTACGAACGACGATCCCGTAATCTTCAATGACGCTCTTGCATATGCGTTGATACCAGAAGAGAGACGCCATCTGATTGAACAGGGCCTGAAAAGTGCCCTGCAGGCTCATGGTGGTGATGCCAGCGCCAGTTTATCCAGTTTACTGCAAACCATGGGGCTCCCAAATGTCGTCAGTCGATCGCGATATACAGAAGAAAGGTTGGAGGCAGAGATCCAAAAGGGTGTGAAGCAATACGTCATTCTCGGCGCCGGGTTGGATACCTTTGCTTTTCGTCATAAACACCTTCTGGAGGAAGGGCAAATTGAGGTATTTGAGGTCGATCAGCCATCCACACAGGCATTCAAGCGCGAACGGCTGACGGATTTGGGCTGGGACATTCCTGTGGGTCTTCATTTTGTGTCCACGGATTTCAGACAAGAGCGTGTTGCAGAGGCACTTGCGAGAACGTCGTACAACCCCAGAATGAAGAGTCTCTTTAGTTTACTGGGTGTCACCATGTATCTCTCTCCGAATGATGTGTATGAAACATTCCGGTCGATCACTCAGATTGCTCCCGCGGGCAGTTCGGTGATATTTGACTATCATACTGAAACCGATGGAAATCTACATGAAATTCGAAAGGAATTGCAAAAGATGGGCGAGTCCATGAGTACAACCTTCGACCCAGCACGGCTAGCCGCGGAACTTCGGAAGTTAGGATTTGACCTGCTTGAAGATTTAAGCCCTGCAGCCATCCAAGAGCGATATTTCGAGGGGAGTGCACCCGTGTACCACGCCAATGAAAATGTCCACTTGGCATGGGCTGTAATTCGGTAGACTTCTTATCTGCAACCTCCAAACAATGTATCCGAAACACCGCGTCCAGTCATGGCCCCGCAGCACAAATGAAAGCCACCTGAGATCTCAGGTGGCTTCTTTGATGTCTGTTCGTACCCTCATCCCACCCAGGTCTGCCATCCCTGCAGGAACACCCGGACGGCGAAATAGACCATGAGTAGCGCCGAGACCAGGGAGATTGCTCGCATCGCGAGCGGCCCCAGCCAGTGCCGTGCCCGTCCGGCGACATACGCCACGGCCGCCGACCACAGCACACCGGCACAGAAGAATCCAGCGAAGAACGCGGCCAAGCCACGCACGTGCACGTGCTGCCCTGTGGCGGCAATCACGCTGCCTCCGACGGCGGCGAACCACAGGATCGCGGACGGAGAGGACAGCGCCAGCCCGAAACCCATCCACAGGGGTTTCCACCGGCTTCCCCCCGGGCCCGGTTCACTTTGAACGCCGTCTGCGGTGCTCTGCACGTCCCGGCCTGGCCGCGTGCGCCGGTTCAACCCGTCGCCTGCCCCCTCCCCCGCGTCCCAGGCGCTCACTCGCCCGCCCGAGACAGCCGCCAAGGCGTGTGGACGCAGCGTCTCCTTTACCATGTGGACCGACAGGTACAATAGCACCACCGTTCCCCCCAGCCAGAGGACCCAACGGACGACGGTCGACCGCAGCAGCGCCGACATACCCATCATGGACACCGTGGCGTACACCAGGTCACCGAACGCCGAGCCCAGCCCCATCAGGAACGACGGGAGTGCTCCCTTTTCCAGCCCCGTCTTGATCACCGCCACATTGACGATGCCGATGTCAAGGCACAGGGACAGGGACAACAGAAACCCCGACACGAACAACTCAAACATTTCGGCTGCAACCCTCCGACGTCCGCACGAAAGCCTGGCCCATGGGCCAGGCTTTCCATTCTCCATATCTCACCAGGCACGTCCCCCGACCAAACGCTTCCCGCGCCCCGGAGATGACGTCACCTTCCGGCGAACACCGCCAGCGGATCGTCTTTCCGCTTGGCCTCGTACGACGCGATGGCGTCCTCGTGCTGCAGCGTGAGGCCGATGTCGTCGAGTCCCTCAAGCAGGCATTTGCGCCGGAACGGATCGATCTCGAAGCCCCACGACACGCCTTCCGCCGTCTCCACCACCTGCCGCTCCAGGTCCACGGTCACGGCGACGCCCCGCGCGGCCGCGTCCATCAATGTCCGCACCGCATCCTCCGGCAGCGTCACCAGCAGGATGCCGTTTTTGAAGCAGTTGTTGTAGAAGATATCGGCGAACGACGGCGCAATCACCACGCGAAAACCGTAGTCGAGCAGCGACCATGCGGCGTGCTCCCGGGAAGATCCGCAGCCGAAGTTGTGCCCGGCCACCAGGATGGACGCCCCTCGATAGCGGGGGTCATTCAGCACGAAGTCCGGGTTCTCACTGCCATCCGCCAAAAAGCGCCAGTCGTAGAAGAGGAACTGGCCGAAGCCGGTCCGCTCCACCCGTTTCAGGAACTGCTTCGGGATGATCTGATCCGTATCCACATTGACGCGATCCAGCGGCACCGCCACGCCGGTCAGTTTCACAAACGGTTGCATGTCTCATCGCCCTCCCGTCGCGGCTGCCTCGGCTTCGCCCAGCCACTCCCGCACGTCGACGAAGTGCCCCGCAATCGCGGCGGCCGCCGCCATCGCCGGGCTGACCAGGTGCGTGCGCGCGCCCCGGCCTTGACGGCCTTCGAAATTGCGGTTCGAGGTGGACGCGCACCGCTCGCCCGGTGGCACGATGTCCGGGTTCATGCCGAGGCACATGCTGCAACCCGGCTCCCGCCACTCGAAGCCCGCCTCTTTGAACACCCGGTCCAGGCCCTCGGCCTCCGCCTGCTGCTTCACCCGTTTCGATCCCGGCACCACCAGCGCCCGCACGCCCGGATGCACCTTGCGGCCCTTGGCCACCGCCGCCGCCTGTCGCAGGTCCTCAATGCGCGCGTTGGTGCAGGAGCCGATGAACACGTGCTGAATCGGGATCTCCTCCATCCGGGTGCCCGGCGTCAGCCCCATGTACTCGAGCGCCCGCTCCATCGCGCGGCGCTCGGCGTCCGACCTCGCCTGTGCCGGGTCCGGCACGACGCCTTTGATGCCCGTGCACATCCCTGGGTTGGTGCCCCAGGTCACCTGGGGTTCGAGGTCGCTCACGTCAAAGGTGATGGTCTTGTCGTACACGGCGCCCTCGTCCGCGCGCAGGGTGCGCCAGACCGCGACCGCGCGTTCGAACGCCTCCCCTTGCGGCGCAAACGGGCGCCCGCGCAGGTAGGCGAAGGTGGTCTCGTCGGGCGCCACCAAACCGGCCCGGGCCCCCGCCTCGATGGCCATGTTGCAGACGGTCATCCGCTCCTCCATCGACATCGTGGCGACGACCGCGCCGCACACCTCGATCACGTGGCCCGTTCCGAAACCCACGCCATGCTTCGCGATCACGCCGAGGATGATGTCCTTCGCCGTCACACCCGCGGGACGCCGTCCTGTCAGCTCCAGCTTCAGCACCTTCGGCTTCTGCTGCCACAGGCACTGCGTCGCCAGCACGTGCTCTACCTCGCTGGTGCCGATGCCGAAGGCCAGCGCGCCGAACGCTCCGTGGGTGGACGTGTGGCTGTCCCCGCAGACGATGGTCTTGCCCGGCTGGGTCAGGCCCAGCTCGGGGCCGATCACGTGCACGATGCCCTGATCCGGGCTCTCGATGCCCGCCAGGTGGATGCCGAACTCGGCGCAGTTCTTCGCCAGCACCTCGACCTGCTTGCGGGCGATCGGATCGCGGATCACCGACGGGACGTCCGTCGGAATGTTGTGGTCCATCGTGGCGAACGTCAGATCCGGCCGCCGCACCCGGCGCCCAGCCGCGCGCAGGCCGTCGAACGCCTGCGGCGACGTCACCTCGTGCACCAGATGCAGGTCGATGTACAGCAGGCTCGGCTTGCCCTCGCCCTGCGACACCACCTCATGCGCTTCCCAAATCTTGTCCAACAACGTCTTCGGTGCCATCTTCCTCACCTCACCGCAGTGCGTTACGAACCCTCTCGCCCATCTGCTCCGTCGACAGCGCCGGTCCGCCGGCCGCGATGTCGGCCGTGCGCCAACCCTCCGCCAGCGTCTTCGCGATGGCCTGACGCACTGCCTCAGCCTCCGCCCCAAGCCCGAAACCGTAATCGAGCATCATCGCGACCGAAGCGAAGGTGGCCAGCGGATTCGCCAACCCCTTACCTGCGATGTCCGGGGCCGAACCGTGGATGGGCTCGTACAATCCCGGCCCGCCGGAACCGAGGCTCGCCGAGGGCAACAGGCCGATGGAGCCCGTGATCATCGCCGCCTCGTCGCTGAGGATGTCGCCGAACATGTTCTCCGTGACGATCACGTCGAACTGGCGAGGGTCCTTCACCAACTGCATGGCCGCGTTGTCCACCAACAGGTGGGTCAGTTGGACGTCCGGGTACTCCGGCGCCAGGCGTTCTGCGATCTCCCGCCACACCCGGCTCGACTCGAGCACGTTGGCCTTGTCCACCGACGTCAGACGCCCGCGCCGCTGCCGCGCCAGCTCGAATGCGAGGCGCAGGATGCGCTCGATCTCCTGTTCACTGTACAGCAGGGTGTCGGACACCTCGAGGCCATGGTCTCCCTGCCGCCGCTCCTTCGGCCCGAAGTACAGGCCGCCGGTCAGTTCGCGGACGATGATGAAGTCCACCCCGTCGACGACCTCCGGCTTCAGGGTCGAAGCACCGGCCAGCGGCGGATACACGGTGATGGGCCGCAGGTTCGCGAACACGCCCAACGCCTTCCGCAGAGCCAGCAGCCCGGCCTCCGGCCGCTTCGGCCCCGGCAGGCGGTCCCACTTGGGCCCGCCCACCGCGCCGAGCAACACCGCGTCGCTCTTCAGGCACGCCTGCAGCGTCTCGTCCGGCAGGGGCGTGCCGGTCTCGTCGATGGCGACGCCGCCGAGTTTCGCGTACTCAAAGTGAAACGTGTGGCCGAAGCGCTCGCCGACCGTCTCCAGGAGGCGGACCGCCTCCCGGGTGACCTCCGGCCCGATGCCGTCCCCCGGCAGCACCACGATGGTCTTTTCCATGCTGTTCCTCCTCAAGCGGTCGGTGACGCGGATGCCGCGACCTTGTCCTCCACCCGTTCCTTCAGCGCGGCGCGGTTGATGGCGTCCAAGAACGCCTTCGCTGAAGCGGACAGCACATCGTTGTCAATGCCTCGGCCGCTGCTCGTCACGCCGCGGTACTGCACCTTCACGTACACCTCCGCCAGGGCATCCTGCCCGCCCGTGGTGGACTGGATGCGGTAGTCGATCAACTGCACCGGCTCGCCGAGGATGCGCTCGATGGTGTTGTAGATCGCCTCGACGCTGCCGTTGCCGGTCGCCGCCTCGCGCACCACGGTGCCATCCGGCCGGCGGATGCCGAGGGTCGTGGTGGAGATGGAATCCTGGCCGTAGAAGACGTTGAGGAACTCCAACTCGTACCGGGAGGACATCGCCTCGTTGGACGACTCGAGAGCCAGCGCCAGGATGTCGTCGTCCGTGATCTCCTTCTTCTTCCCAGTCAGATCCTTGAAGGCCCGGAAGAGGCGATTGAACTCCTGCTCATCCAGCTGCAGCCCGAGCTCCTTGCACTTCTCCCGCAGAGCGTGGCGGCCGGAATGTTTTCCGATGGCCATGACGTTGGACGTCAAGCCGATCATCTCCGGACGGATGATCTCGTAGGTGAGCGGGTTTTTCAGCACGCCATCCTGGTGGATGCCCGACTCGTGGGCGAAGGCATTCGCGCCGACCACGGCTTTGTTGGGCGGGACGACCATTCCCGTCAGCTTGCTGACCAGGCGGCTGGTGCGAATGGTCTGCTCTAAGTGCAGGCCTGTCTCCGCTTGGAAATAGTCCTTGCGGATGGCGAGGGCCACCGCGACCTCCTCCAGGGACGTGTTGCCCGCGCGCTCGCCGATGCCGTTGACCGTGACTTCCACCTGGGACACACCCGCCTGGATGGCCGACAGGGTGTTGATGACCGCCATCCCGAGGTCGTCGTGGCAGTGGGCGGACAGCTTAACGCGGTCGATGTTTGGCACGTGCTCCCGCACATAGCGGAAGAGGTTTCCGTATTCCTCCGGCGTCGTGTATCCCACCGTATCCGGCAGGTTGATCACCGTCGCGCCCGCTTCGATCACCCGCGTGATGAGCTTCACGAGGAAATCCCAGTCGCTTCGCGTCGCGTCCTCCGCCGACCACTCCACGTCCGCGCAGAACCGCTTCGCATACCGCACCGCCGCCACCGCCGTCTCCAGGGTCTCATCCGGCGTGAGGTTCAGCTTGTGTTTCATGTGGATGGGAGAGGTGGCGATGAACACGTGGATGCGGGGAGACGCGGCCTCGCGCAGGGCGTCGCGCACCGCGTCGATGTCGCGCTCCGTCGATCGCGCCAGGCCCGCGATGGTGCAGGTTTTGACCTGCCGGGCGATCAGTTGCACCGCCTCGAAATCCCCGCGCGAGGAAGCCGGGAACCCCGCCTCGATCACGTCGACGCCGTAGCGCGCCAACTGATGCGCGATCTCCAGCTTTTCGTGGATGTGCAGATTGACCCCGGCCGACTGCTCCCCATCCCGCAGCGTCGTGTCGAAGATCTCAATTTTGCGCACCTACGACCACTCTCCTCGAGCTCGATTTTCGCTGGATGAACGGCATCTTCTCCCGCAGCTCGCGGCCGACCACCTCGAGCGGGTGTTCGTTCTCGCGCCGGTTGATGGCGTTGAACATCGGACGGCCGACCTGGTTCTCTAGGATCCACCCCTTGGCAAAGGCGCCCGACTGGATGTCCTCGAGGATGCGCTGCATCTCCTTCTTTGTCTCCTCCGTCACGACGCGCGGGCCGGAGATGAAATCGCCCCATTGGGCCGTGTCGGAACACGAGTAGCGCATGTACGCCAGGCCACCCTCGTAGATGAGATCGACGATCAACTTCATCTCGTGAAGGCACTCGAAGTAGGCGATCTCGGGCTGGTACCCAGCGTTCACGAGTGTCTCGAAGCCCGCCTTGATGAGCGAAGACAGGCCGCCGCACAGCACCGCCTGCTCGCCGAACAGGTCGGTCTCGGTCTCCTCTTTGAACGTCGTCTCAATGACTGCCGCGCGCCCGGCGCCGATGGCCTTCGCGTACGCCAAGGACAGCTCCTTCGCCCGTCCGGTGGCGTCCTGATGGACGGCGATCAGCGCCGGCACGCCGCCGCCTTCCTCATACACGCGGCGCACCAGGTGCCCCGGGCCCTTCGGCGCCACCATGAAGACGTCGACGTCGCTCGGCGGCACAATCTGCGTGAAGTGGATGTTGAAGCCGTGCGCGAACGCGATCGCCTTGCCGGGCGCCAGGCCGGGTTCAATCTCATCGCGGTACACCGCCGGCTGTTTCTCGTCCGGCAGCAGCACCATGATGACGTCCGCCAGATTGGCGGCGTCCGCCACTGAGTACACCTCGAAGCCATCCTCGGCCGCCTGGTCCCAGGAGCGGCCCTTGCGCAGACCGACGATGACTTCGATACCGCTGTCGCGCAAGTTCTGCGCGTGAGCGTGGCCTTGCGACCCGTAGCCGATGATCGCCACCCGCTTGCCGCGAAGCGCGTCGAGCGTGATGTCCTTGTCAAAGTACATGTTCGCCATAGGGATTCCTCCTCGGTGCCACTTCTTGGACCGCCCGCTCTGCGGTCCGACCTGGGATGATCAACCGCATCCCGGACAAGATGGCGTGGCGTGTGGTATGGATTCTCAAATAGACAGAACGCGGTTGCGGTACGGCCGCGGAGCTTCCGATGCCACATCGTTGCCGCGCACGAAGGCCGTGAGGCCAGTGCGGGCCAGCTCCTTGATGCCGTACGGATGCAGCAGGAAGATCAGGGCATCCACCTTCTCCGGGCTGCCCACCGCCTGGATGGTGACCGTGTCGCGGCTTACGTCGATGATGGAAGCGCGAAAAGGTTCAATCAGCGCGGTCAGCTCGGAACGGGTCTGCAGCGGGCTGTTCACCCGGATGAGGACCAGTTCGCGGGCGACGATCGGCAGGTCGGTGATGTCCGACACCTTTAAGACGTCAATCTGCTTGTGCAGCTGTTTGATGACCTGCTCAGCCGTGCGTTCATCGTCCACGTCGAGCACGATGGTCATCCGCGACTGACCCTCCGTCTCCGACGTTCCGACCGTCAGGCTCTGGATGTTGAATCCGCGGCGCAGAAACAGGCCGGTGATGCGGTTGAGCACGCCGGAACGGTTGTTGACGACCACGGAGAGAATGCGGTTCACGGCGTCACCCCCACCATTTCGTGCAGTCCCTTGCCCGGCGGCACCATCGGGTACACGTTCTCGCCGGGCGTCACCCAGCAGTCCACCAACACCGGCCCCGGTTCCGCCAGAGCGCGACGCAGCACTTCGCTGGCTTCCGAAGGGTTCTTCGCCCTGTACCCAGGGATCTGATAGGCTTCCGCCAATTTCACCAGATCCGGGAGATTCGGAATGATGGAGTGCGCATAGCGCCCCTGGTAGAACAACTCCTGCCACTGGCGCACCATGCCGAGCGCCTGATTATTGACGATGATGACTTTCACCGGCAGGTTGTACTCCTTGAGCAGAGCCAGCTCCTGCATCGTCATCTGGAACCCGCCGTCGCCGAGCACCGCCACCACCAGTGCGTCCGGACGTCCCAACTGCGCCCCGATGGCCGCCGGCAATCCGAAACCCATGGTCCCGAGCCCGCCCGAGGTGACCCACCGGTGCGGCTGCTCCAGGGGGTAGTACTGGGCCGCCCACATCTGGTGCTGCCCGACATCCGTCACGACGATGGCGCCGCCGCGGGTAATTTCGTGGATCATCTGGATCAACCGCTGCGGCTTCAACTCTTGGTCGCTGTCGTGGTACCAGAACGGGCGCTGGCGTTTGGCTTCGCCGAGCTCCGCCAGCCACTCGGCGGCGTCCCCTGGCTCCGGCCCCTCCTCGAGCAACATCTTCAACGCCTCGCCCGCGTCGCCCACCACCGGGATGTCCGTCGGCACGTTCTTCCCGATCTCGGCGGGATCGATGTCAATATGCGCGACCGTCGCGGACTTTGCGAAATGCTCCAGATTGCCCGTCAAGCGATCGTCAAAACGAGCGCCGATGTTGATCAACAGATCCGCCTCGTACAGTGCCTTGTTGGCGGCGTACGATCCGTGCATTCCGCCCATCCCGAGGAACAACGGGTGGCTCGCGGGGAAACTGCCCAGTCCCAGCAGGGTATTGACCACCGGCAGCTGCGCCCGCTCGGCGAATTCACGGAGCAGGTCCTGGGCGCGCGCGTGCAGCACGCCGGCCCCCGCCAGCAGCACCGGTTTCCGGGCCGCGCGGATGGCGTCCAGCACTTTGCGGATCTGCATGCGATGCGGGATCACCGTCGGCTGATACCCGGGCAAACGCACCTCCGCCTGGTCATCAAACCAGCCCATCGCGTTGGAGACATCCTTCGGAATGTCCACCAGCACCGGCCCTGGCCTTCCGGTCGTCGCAATGTGAAACGCCTCCCGGATGATGCGGGGGAGCTCCGACACGTCGCGCACTTGGTAGTTGTGCTTCGTTATCGGCATCGTGATGCCGATGATGGATGCCTCTTGAAACGCATCACTGCCGATGACCTGCGTGGCCACCTGGCCGGTGAACACGACCAACGGCAGCGAATCCAGCATGGCGTCGGCGATCCCGGTGACCAAGTTGGTCGCCCCCGGTCCCGACGTGGCGATGACCACGCCCGGCTTTCCAGTGACCCGGGCGTATCCCTCGGCCGCATGGATGCAGCCCTGCTCGTGGCGGGCAAGGATGTGCGGGATCCCCCCGTCGTAGAGCGCGTCGTAAATCGTCAACACGGCTCCGCCGGGATAGCCGAAGATGACTTCGACCCCCTCCCGCTTCAGAGCTTCGACGAGCATCCGGGATCCGTTCATCAACGGTTTCACCGAGGTGCAGGCCTTTGCCGATGGTTTCAGATCGACACCCATACAACTCCCCTCCTCATCCAGAGTTGCGCGCCGGTCCCGGCGCGTCAGACCTTTAAAATGCCGCCTGTGTTCGCGGAGGTCACCAGTTTTTGATAGCGGGCCAAGTAGCCGCTCTTCACCTTCGGCTCCGGCGGCTGCCAGGCCGCCCGCCGGCGCGCCAGTTCCTCCTCCGGGAGCAGGACATCGATCCGCCGGCTGGGCAGGTCGATCACGACGCGATCCCCGTTTTCCAGTAGTGCCAGAGGCCCACCCTCGGCCGCCTCCGGGGAGATGTGTCCTACGGCGATCCCGCGCGAGGCGCCGGAGAACCGCCCGTCGGTGATGAGGGCCACCTTCGTCCCCAGCCCGCGGCCGACGATGGACGACGTCGGGGCCAACATCTCCGGCATGCCCGGTCCGCCCTTCGGGCCCTCGTACCGGATCACCACCACGTGACCCTCTCGCACCTCGCCGCTCTCGATGCCCCGCTGGGCCTCCTCCTGCGAGTTGTAGATGATGGCCTCGCCTTCAAAGCGCCGAATCGAAGGATCGACCGCGCCGACTTTGATGACCGCCCCGTCCGGGGCCAGGTTGCCGTACAGGATGGACAGGCCCCCAACCGGGCTGTAGGGATTTTCCTTGCGGCGGATGACCCGCTCGTCGAGGATCTCCGCGTCCGCCACATTTTCCGCGAGGGTCTTTCCGGTGACGGTGATGCGGTCGCCGTGGAGCAGCCCCGGGATGGAGAGCAGCTCCTTGATGATGGCGCTGATCCCGCCGGCGCGGTGCACATCCTGGATGGAGTACTCGGAAGCCGGGCTGATCTTGGCGAGGTACGGCACCCGTTCTGCCACCTGATTGATGCGCTGCAGGTCGTACTCGATGCCTGCCTCGTTCGCGATGGCCAGCAGGTGCAGCACGGTGTTGGTCGAGCCGCCCATCGCCATGTCGAGCGCGAACGCGTCGTCAATCGCCTCGGCGGTGATGATGTCGCGCGGCCGGATATCCTGTTGCACCATGCGGATCAAGTGCTTCGCTGCGTCGAGGATGAGCTGGTAGCGGTCTTTCGAGGTCGCGACGATGGTCCCGTTGCCCGGAAGGGCGATTCCGAGCATCTCCATGATGCAGTTCATCGAGTTCGCGGTGAACATGCCGGAACACGATCCGCAGGTCGGACAGGCCAGCGTCTCCAGCTCCTGCAGGTCCTCCGCCGAGATGTGCCCCGCCTGGTAGGCGCCCACGCCCTCGAACACGGACGACAGAGACAGCGTCCTTCCACTGCGGGATCGCCCGGCCTCCATCGGGCCGCCGGAGACGAACACCGCCGGCACGTTCGTCCGCACCGCAGCCATCAGCATCCCCGGGGTGATCTTGTCGCAGTTCGGGATGTAGAACACACCGTCAAACCAGTGAGCGTTGATCATCGTCTCGGCCGAGTCAGCGATGAGCTCACGGCTCGGCAGAGAGTAGCGCATCCCGATGTGGCCCATCGCGATGCCGTCGTCCACGCCGATGGTGTTGAACTCAAACGGGATGCCGCCCGCCTCCCGAATGGCTTCCTTGACCATCTTGCCCATCTCCTGCAGATGGACGTGGCCCGGCACGATGTCCACGTAGGAGTTGCACACGCCGATGAACGGTTTGGACAGATCGGAGGGCTTCACGCCCGTCGCGTACAAGAGGCTGCGGTGGGGGGCGCGATCGACCCCTTTCTTAATCATGTCGCTGCGCATGAGTACCTGGTCCCGCCTTTCTCGTGTGGTGCCGGGCCTTTTGCTCCGCTTCACCGCGTGGCGAGCCGCTTCGCAAAAGGCCCGACACCTTTCATTTCGCTACCTTCACGTCATCTGCCCCAAGCGCTTCAGGACACCGGCTGCCGTTCCGGGTACACCTTGACGCCGTCCGTCACGGCGCGATTGCGGAACTCGGCCAACAACTCATGGGTGATGGCGCCCGGTTTTCCGTCGCCAATCACGCGGCCGTCCACCTTGACGACGGGGACGATCTCGGCCGCCGTCCCGGTGAGGAACACCTCATCCGCGGTGTACACGTCGTGGCGGGTGAACGGCTCTTCTTTCACGACATAACCCAGCTCGCGGGCGATCTCGATGATGGCGTTCCGCGTGATGCCCTCGAGGGCTCCGAGATACGCGGGCGGCGTCCACAGGACGCGGTTGCGCGCGATGAAGATGTTGTCCCCGGAGCACTCGGCGACATAGCCCTCCGTGTTGAGCGTCAGGGCCTCGCCGGCCCCAGCCAAATTGGCTTCGAGGCGGATGAGGATGTTGTTCAGGTAGTTCAGCGACTTCACTTTCGGATTGAGGATGTCCGAACGGTTGCGGCGGGTGGCGACAGTCACCACTTCCATCCCGCGTTCATAGAATTCTTTCGGATACAGAGCCAATTGTTCCGCGATCACGATGACGTTCGGCTCCTTGCAACTCGCCGGGTCCAGGCCCAGGTTTCCGACGCCCCGCGAGACGACCAAGCGGATGTATGCGTTCTCGAGGTTGTTCTTCCGGACGGTGTCCACTACGATTTTTTCCATCTCTTCCATGGAATAAGGAATGGTGAGGAGAATCGCTTGCGCGGAGTCGTAGAGTCGGACGAGGTGTTCCCGAAGCCGGTAGATGTTTCCGTCGTACGCGCGAATACCTTCAAAGATACCGTCGCCGTACAGAAAACCGTGGTCATAGACGGAAACTTTTGCGTCCTCTTTGGTCACGAACGCCCCATTCATGAAGATCCACTGCGTCGTCTGCGTCACCGTTTCCACACTCCCAAGTCGTGTTCGTTCCCCGCCACAGTGCCGTTTCTACGAAAAATGTCCGAATGTTCCAAAGACAGGCGTTTGCCGGGTACAATCCCGCCGCCCGTCCGATTGGAACCCTTCGAACGCTCGCGAGTGTAGCAAAAGCTGTGGTTTGTTCGTGATTGTAAGTCGGTTTCAAAAGCATGTCAATGTACGAATGAGCCTTCTGACCGAATGTAAGCGATTACGAGATTTTTTCGTAAACGCTTACTTTCTTGCCAGGCTTGGGAATCGTCAGACTTCGAAAATTTTTTGCGCCACCCGCCCGAACGGCGGGCGGTTACGCCCGCTCGATCCGCAGGCGTGTCCCACGCCCGGCGGGTTCGGCGGGCTCCACCAACAACCGCCGCTGCATCCGCTGGCGCAGTTCGGGCACGTGGCTGATCACCCCGATGGTCATCCGCTCGACGCGCAACCGCTCCAGCGTAGAGAGCACGACGTCCAGGAGGTCCGGATCGAGCGTCCCGAACCCCTCGTCGAGGAAGAAGAATTCGAGCGGGTAACGCCCCCGCAGTTGGATGTGTGCAGACAGCGACAGCGCCAGAGCCAGCGAGGTCACGAACGTCTCGCCGCCGGAGAGGGTCGACACCGGGCGCGTGACACCGCCGTTGTGATGATCCTGGATGACGAACGACCCGTCCGCGCCCAAAGCGAGGCCATACCGGCCGCGGGTCAGCTGGCTCAGACGCTCGGAGGCGGTGCGCACCACCCACTGCAGCTGCTCCTGCGCCACAAACTCGACGAAGGCGTTGCCCCGCACCAGGTCGCGCAGCACCGCAAGGCGATCCGCCTCCGCTGCGCGCGCCCGCAATGCCTCCTCGACACGCCGCCACTGGGCGTGGCGTGCCTCGACCTCGCGGAGGCTGTCGCGCGCCGCCCCCTCCTCCGCGATCGCCGCCCGCCAGGCCCTCTCGGCCTCGTCCCGCTGCGCCTGGACCGCCGCCCACTCCGCGGCGGACAGGTGCCGTCCGCAGAGCTTCCGCAGGATCCGTTCCCGTTCCAGGGCCAGTTGGTCCCGCTCCCGAACGAATCCCTCGATGGCTTCCCGCAGCGAGGCTTTCTCCGCAGCATCCAGGCGGGCGTCCACGGCCTCCTGGGGCGTGGCGAATCCGTGATCGGCCAGTTGCTTCGCCAGGTCGGCCTCGGCCCCGGACCGCTCCTCTTCCGCGGTCCGGAGCCGTCCCTCGAGTTCCGCCAGCCGGCGGGCCGTCTGCTCGCAGGACGCGCTCGCCGAAGCATGGCGCTGTTCGGCCTGCGCCACCGCCTCCGCGAGCGCCTGGAGACGCCCCTCCGCATCCGCCAAAGCGTCCGCCGCCGGCTGGTCGCCCGCTGCGCGGCGCACGCGCTCCTGCCGGTCGCGGATGGAATCCGACAACGCGCGGGCTTCCGCCTGTCTGGACGCCAACTGGGGCTCCAGCTCAGCGACGGTCTTCACCCACTGTTCCACCTGACGCTGCACCGGTTCCAGAGCGGCCCGGAGGTCGTCCAGGCGGCGCGCCCACTGTTCGGCTTCTTGGTCCTGCTGCGCAACCCGGACCATCACCTGCTTCACCCACGCCGCCGCCGCGCGCGGGTCCGCCCCGGTGACGGCCACCGCATCGCGCAGGGGAGGTATCCTGTCCTGCATCGCCTGCAGGGACCGCACGGCGTCCCATAGCGCCTGAGACTGGGCACGCAGCGCCTCTGCCGCCTCCCGCGCCACCGCCGCAGCCGCCGCCTCCTCCCGTGTCGCCGCTGCCAGCGCTGCCTCGGCAGCCGCCTCCAACCGCTGCGCCGCCGACCACCGCTCACGGGCCTCCGTCTGGACGCGTTGGGCCTCTCCTTGCCTCTCCCGCCACGCGTTCCACACCGCTCTCGCCTGCGCCGCCGCCTCGGCGCAGCGCTCAGCGCACTGCATCAGCGCCGCGGATGACGCTGCGTCCTTCAGCTCCGGCCAGCGTTCCCGCAGCGCCTGCCACAGGCGCTCCAGGTCGCCCTGGGCTTCTGCCCAGTCCGCCTGCCGCTGCTCGTACAGACGCTCCGCGGCCGCGTATTCGATCCGCCGCGCCTCCAGGGCTTCGACGGCCCTTTCGCAGGCCGCCGCGGCCTCGGCATACGCCGCCTGGGCGGAAGCCCGCCGTCCGTCCGGCACATCGTCCGGGTGGCGAGCCGGACTGGGGTGGTGCAACGACCCGCAGACGGGACACGGGACTCCGTCCGCCAGCCGCGCCGCCATCACCGCGGCCCACCGCTGCTCGTCCAGTTGTACCAAGCTCTGCAGCACCTGCTCCGCCTCGGCGCGCGCGGCAGCCGCCTGAGCAGCCCCCGCCTCCGCCTGGGCCAGGAGCGCCGCGGCCGCCGCCCGCGCCGCCTGGGCCTCTCGCAGTTCCCGGTTCCGGCGCGACAGTTGCCGCTCCGCCGCCTCAATCCGCCCGGCCCACGCCTCCCACTCGGCGCGCTGCACCTCCAGGCGCTGCACCTGGGTTTCGTCCACGGGCGGCGCCTCTTGCTCCGCCGTTTGGCACGCGGCCCACGCCGCCTCAGCCTCCCGGGCGGCGGCCGCCGCCTGCCCTGCGCGCGCCTCGGCTTGGCGCAAGGCCGTGCGCCGCTCCTTCCAGCCTTTGTCTGCGTCCGCCCAGGCCCGCGCTGCGGAAGCCCATGCATCGGTCGCCAGAGCGGCGCGCTGCAATGCCTGTCGCCCGTCCGCAGGCAGACTCCGCGCCCGCACCGCGGCCTCCGCCTCCGCGATGTCCGCCTGGATCCGGCGCATCTGTCCCTCGGCTGCGGCCAGTGCCGTCTGCGCCGCGGACCGCCTGTTCTCGAGCGCCGCGATGGTGGCGCGGATCGAATCCCACTGGGCGCGAAGTGCCTCGGTCTCCCGTTCCACCTCGACCAGCTCGCGCAGCTGCTCGCGGTGGGCGGCGAGACGGGGTCCCTCGGTGTCCAACCGCGATCGAGACGCCTGAAGCACCGCCTTGGCCTCGGCGACCCCCTGCTGCAGCGCCTCCAACTCCGCAGCGAGGCGGGACTTCTCACCGTCGATTTCCGCCACTTGGCGCTCGGCCCTGCGGAGGCGTTCCAGCGCCGGCTGGACCGCGTCCGCACGTTCGGCCCGTGCCAACCGGTCCCGGTCCCTGCGCATGCGATCCTCTCGTTCCGCCAACTCCGCCTGCCGCGCCTCCACACGTGCGAGATCCTCCTGCGCGGCCCAGACCTGCCCCGCCTCCTCGAAGGCCTTCTGGGCGGCCCGAAGGGCGGCTTCCGCAGCTCGCGCAGCCCCTTCCGCCTCTTCCAGGCGCCGCCTGGCCCCCGCCACGGCGTCGTCCGACGCATCGCCGAGCCCCTGCAGCTCAGCCAACAGGGCGCGCCACTCTGCTTCTGCCTCGTCCGCCCGTTGGCGCACCCGCTGCGCCAGGCGTCCGCCGAAGCGCTCCAGCCCGAACAACCGCTCCAGCATCCGGTTGCGCTCGCCGCCCGACAGCTGCAGAAACTCGGCGAACTTCCCCTGTGGTAGGACCACCGCGCGCGTGAAATCGGTGAGGTCGAGGCCCAGGATGTGCTTGATGTGCTGCGTGACCTCCTGTTTGGTGTCGGCGATCACGGCGGCCGGCTCTCCGTCTTCCAACAGCGTCAACCGGCTGCCCGCGTGCAGCACCGACGCCCCCTCGCCCCGCCGGTACGTCCGTTCGACCCGGTAGCGGCGCCGGTCCGCCCCGTTCGCCCCGACCTCGAACTCGAACAACACGGACAACCGGCGCTCCGCGTGATTGAGAATGCCCTGGGTGTTGTTGGCGGCGCGCTGCACGTCGCCGTACAGCGCCAGCGTGATGGCGTCCAGGAGGGTCGACTTTCCGCTTCCGGTGGGCCCGAAGATGCCGAACATGCCCGTGTCGCACAGCGCTTCGAACGGGACCTCCTGGCGCTCCCGGTAGCTGTGCATGCCTTCGATGCACAGGCGGATGGGCTTCATCCCGCCACCTCCTCGCCCAGCGCCTCCCAGTCGTCCTCCGCCGAGGCTTCCGCCAACAGCTCGAGGAACAGTTGGACCAGCGCATCGTCCGGTGGCGCGCCGTGCCGTCTTTCGAAAAAGCGCCTGAACAGCTGGTCGGGCGGCAGGGCACCGGTGGCCCGTACGGCGGCCGCTTCCTGTTCCGGCAAGACGGGCCGGATGTGGACAAAGCCGGGGTGGAGGCTGCGGAGCATCTGCGTCTCCTGCAACGACAGCGGTTCGCGAAGGTGCAGCTCCAAATCGATCCACGCCTGTGCGTCCCGGCCTTCCTCCACCCATCGGATCACCTGGGGTACGCCATCCTCCGCGATCCAACGCACCAACGGCCGTCCGCACCCGAGGGCCACCTGGCCTAGCTGGATCGGCCGGCCGGGGGCAGCGTCCAGGATCACCACGGATTTGGTCTGCCCCGCCTCCGAGAAGCTGTACGCGAGGGGCGATCCGCTGTACCGCGCCGGCACCGGGCTTCCTGCCACCGCCTGCGGCCGGTGCAGGTGGCCCAGGGCGACGTATTGGGCGTCCTCCGGGAAGGCGAGCGGATCGACCGCGTACGCGCCGCCGACCTGAATCTGGATCTCCGAATCCGACTCCAGGCCCCCCTGTACATACAGGTGGCTCATGGCGATGTTGACCGTATCCGGCCGAAAGCGGCGGGACAGCGCGCGAAACCAGGCGGCCACCCGCTCACTGTAGCCGCGGCGCAGGTCCGCCTCGTCCAACCCGTCGGCCAGCACCTCGTTCAAACGTGCCTCAGACGGGTACGGCAGCGCGGCCACCACCAACGGTGCATCGCTGCCTGGAAGGGCCAGCTCGAGCCAAGAAGGACCACCCGCCACGCGCGCGACCTTGCCTGGGCCGCCCGTGGCCGGCGAGATGGGCGTTTTGGGCAGGCCGATGAGCGTCACTCCGACCACCTCTGCAATCGGCGCGGCAGCCGCCAACCGTTCCGGATTGTCGTGGTTCCCGGCGATCACCACCACCGCCCGCCGGCCTCCGTCGGCCAACCGGTGCAGCGCTTCGTAAAACAGGGCCTCCGCCTGCGCGCTCGGGTTGACCGTTTGATACACGTCCCCGGCCATCAACACGGCGTCGATCCGTTCGTCATCGCACAACCGGCACAGCTCGTCCACAAACTCCGCCTGCTCCGGCAGCCGATCCCGGCCCTCCAGGGTCTTCCCGAAGTGCCAATCGGCGGTGTGGAGAATGCGCATCCACATCCCTCCCGTCCCTGTTCCATCCGACTTATAGGGTACACAGGCGCGCACAGGAGCCTGGAGCGCGGCGAAAGGCATCAGGCCGGGCTGGGAGGCGGCAGGCAATCCTAGAGCGCCTCGCCCTGGTCCTGCCAGAGCAGCGCGTACACCGCGGCGGGGCCGTGGATGCCCACCGTCCCGTCCCCCTCAATGTCGGAGGAGCGGCTCGGGCCTGTGATGAAGTTGACGGACGAGGGGACGCCCGCGCGATCGGCGGCGACCTGCGCCAGCGCCTCGCCGAGCCGCGTGTACAGCCGGCTCACCGGGACCAAGGCGATGTGCACCGGCGGCAGGAGGCTGACCGATCGGCCCTGCTGCGGCGAAGTTACCACACCGATGGTCCCCGTGTCGGCCACCGCGAAGGCGCACCCCGTGATGCCGACGTCCACCTGGGCGAACCGTTCCACCACCTGACGTCGGTCCGCGTCCGGTCCCGTCCACTGGACGACGTCGTAGCCGCTGAGCACGTCCTCCAGCCCGTGCTCCGCCACCCACTCCGGTCCCCAGGTGCCCACGCGAGCCGGGGCCAGCTGTGTGAGCAGCTCACGAAGCCCTTGACGTAACCCCTCCAGGCTGTCGAAGGCGCGCGCGTGGCCGCCCAGTTTCTCCAACTCCGTGATGAATTTGTCGATCCGCTCGGGCAAAGGCAACGTATAAGCCTGCCAGAATTCCGGCGCACCGATCGTTTCGCGCGGCGGCGCCTCGGCCAGGGGCGTGGACCGGCCCAGCCGCGCGGCGATCCGCTGCAGAAAGTCGGCCTCGTTCACCGCTCGCCCCCTCCTTTGCCACCGTCCTCCGCCGGAGATGAATCCGCCAGCCGCCCTTCCACGCCAGCCGCCTCCCGATCCAGCGCCCGCTCTTCCAATTCGGGCGCCAAGCGTTTCCACCGCTCGCGGAACGGCGCGGGATCGAGCGCGGGCGCATGGCGGCTGTGCGTCCAGCCGAACAGCGGTCCGAACGTCGACTCGATGAACCCCTGCCGGACGAAGGGCCTCTGGGCGGTACGCGCCAGGCGCATCACGAAGCGGTAGCGGCCGGGGCTGGAAAAGACCTGACGAAAGCCTCGGAACGCCAGCCGTTCGACCGGCTTCACCCGTCCCTCGCGGACATTTCGCCGGCGCAACCGTACCAGCATGTCGTGCAGCGGGATCTTGACGGGGCACGCCTCGTAGCACGCCCCGCAGAGGCTGGAGGCGTACGGGAGATCGGCGTACTCCGGCCCCTGATTGAGCAACGGCGTCAGGACCGCGCCTATCGGCCCAGAGTACACCGCCCCGTACGCGTGCCCGCCGATCTGCCGGTACACGGGACACACATTCAGACACGCGCCGCATCGGATGCAGTGCAGAACCTCCTGAAAGTCGGGATCGCCCAGCTGAGACGACCGGTTGTTGTCGAGAATGACGACGTGCAGTTCGTCCGGTCCGTCCAGCTCGCCGGGGCGGCGCGGCCCCGTGATCATGCTCATGTACGCCGTCAGCTTCTGGCCCGTGCCCGCCCGCGGCAGGAGATTGGCCATCACCTCCAGGTCGGCGAAGGTCGGCAGCAGGCGCTCCATCCCCATCATCACGATGTGCACGGGCGGCAGCGTCGTCACCATGCGGCCGTTTCCCTCATTCGTGAACAGCACGACCGTTCCCGACTCCGCAATCCCGAAGTTGCACCCGGTGATGCCGATGTCGGCGTTTAAAAACTTCTCCCGCAGCTGCCGCCGGGCGAAGCCCGCCAAGGACGGGGTGTCCGTGCCGAGCCCCTCGCCGCCAGCCCGCGTGAACAGATCGCGGATCTGCTCCCGGTTCTTGTGAATGGCCGGCGCGATGATGTGAGACGGCCCCTCGCCCGCCAGCTGAATGATGTACTCGCCGAGGTCCGTCTCCACCACCTCAGCCCCCAGGGCCTCCAGATGGCGGTTGATGTGCACCTCTTCCGAGACCATCGACTTGGATTTCACAATCAACTTGGCCTGTTTCTCCTCGACGATCCCGCTGACGATGCGGGCCGCCTCTGCCGCGTCGGCGGCGAAGTACACCTTGCCGCCGCGGGCGCGGACCTGGTCGGCGAACTGCTTGAGATAGTAATCCAGGTGCGCCACCGTGTGCGCCCGGATCCGCCGGCCCTGTTCGCGCCAATCCTCCCAGCGCCCGAGTTCTTCGGACGCCTTCAACTTGTTGTTCTTGAGCCGGGCGGTGGTGAAGCGAACCGCCTTGCGCAAGAATTCATCCTGCAGCGCGTGGTGTGCCCGCTCCATGACGGTTGTGCGACGCCCATCCTCCATCACACCACGACCTTTCCAATCCGCATGCCTTCATACAACAGCTGCGCCAGGTGCAGCACCCGCACCGGCCTTCCCTGATGGCGCAGCCGGCCGCCGATATTCATCAGGCAACCCATGTCGGTGCCGACCAGGACCTCTGCACCGGTCTCCAGGACGTGTTCGACCTTCTCATCCACCATCGCCGTGGAGACCTCGTGCATCTTGACGGCGAAAGTCCCCCCGAAGCCGCAGCAGTCGCTGGCGCCCGGGAGATCGACCAACTCCAGGTCGCGCACGCGGCGCAGGAGCCGCACGGGTTCGTCGCGGACCCCGAGCAGGCGGGAGCCGTGGCATGACGGGTGGTAGGTGACCCGGTACGGAAACCGGGCGCCGAGATCCTCGACTCCCAAGACGTTCACCAGGAACTGCGAGAATTCGTAGGTCTTCTTGGCCAGCTCGTGGGCCCGCCAGGCCAGTGCCGGGTCATCGGCGAACAACTCTGCATAGCAGTGATGAATCATCCCCGTGCAGGAGCCGGAGGGCGACACGACGTAATCGGCGTCCAAAAAGGCGTCGAGGAGGGTCTTCGCCACCCCCCGCGCGTCGTCGGCGTAGCCGCTGTTGAACGCCGGCTGTCCGCAACAGGTCTGCCCCTCCGGGAATTCCATGTGCACGCCGTGCGCCGCGAGGATCCGCGCCATCGCCTCCCCGACGTCCGGGAAGAAGTTATCCACCAAGCACGTGATGAACAGTGCGACTTTCAAGCTCTCTGCCCCCTCGCGCCCTGGAGCCGGGCGCGCATCCCATCGTTCGGCCTTTAGTTTGAGGCATGTCCAGTGAAACTGCAACCGCCGCGCGAAGGGAACGTCGTTTATGAAATCGTTTTCCCAACAATCCCCTGCGCGGTCGCCCGCATTCTCCGCCACGACTCGGCCAACAATCCCCAGTCGGCACTGAGGGCCACCCAGGTGACCCCCCGCTCCAGCCACGCGCGCGCAGATGCCCCGTCCCGCGCGAAGATGGCCACCGGCAGATGCTGCTCGCGCACCGTTCGAATCGCCCCGCCCAGCGCCTCGGTCACCGCGGGGTGATCCATCTGCCCTGGCACTCCCAGATCGACGGACAGGTCGTAGGGGCCGAGGAACACGCCGCTCACCCCGGGGATATCGCAGTATTGGGGCAGCGCCTCAAATTGCGCCCGGGATTCCGCCATCACCCACACCTGGGTGTCGGCATTCGACTTGGCAGCGAACTCGGCACCTCCGATGCGGCCGAATCCGGCCGCCGCCACGAACGGGTTGCTCCCCCGGTGCCCCTGCGGCGGGAACTTCACCCGGTCCATCACCCGCGCGATATCCTCAGGAGACGGGGAACCAGCGACAATCACCCCGGTCAGACCGTGATCGAACACCGGCGCCAGGTGCAGGGCGTCTTCCACCGGGCAGCGTACGAACACGTCGATGCCTTGGGCCGCGTCGATGAATTGGGTCATCCGGTCCACCGGGTAGGTGCCGTGTTCGGCGTCCAACACGACGAAATCCAGGCCGGCCGCTGCAGCCACGCGGACGACGGCGGGGTCGTGACCGAGCAAGAAGGTCCCGAAGCGCCGCGTCTCGACGCCTTCTGCGTGCGGGTTTCGCTGGGTGTGTGTCATCAGGGTTCCTCCTCCATGGATCCGGGGGGCGCCGCGCCCCTGCCGCCGATGGCAGGCAAGAGCACGTGCCCCCCGATTTGTCAATCGAAATGGGGACGGGGCCGGCGGCCCCGTCGTTCAACGTACGCTCGGCGCCGACCCCAGGTGGGTCGACACGGCGTGTTCCTTGCGCAGAGACAAGACCAACAAGGTGCACACCACGAGGAACGCGGCCATCACGTACAGACCAGTCTGCGTGCTGCCGGTCACCTGCTTCACATACCCGAGGATGTAAGGGCCGACGAAGCCGCCGAGGTTGCCGACCGAGTTGACAATGGCGATGCCGACAGCAGCCGTGGCCTCCGTCAGGAACAGGTTCGGCAGTGCCCAGAAGGGTCCATAGAAAGAGTAGATGCCGAACACCCCGATGGTCAACAGAATGATGGACCCGGTGGGACTGCCCGTGGCCAAGCCCATCAACACCAACGTGACGGCCCCGATGAGCGGCGGGATGGCGGTGTGCCAACGGCGTTCGAGCGTCTGGTCGGAGTGGCGGCCGTTGGCGATCATGCCGATCGCGCCGGCGATGTACGGGATCATGCTCAACAGGCCGACCGTGGTATTCGAAAATTGTGCGGACAACGCCTTGACGATCTGCGGCAACCAGAAGTTGATCCCGTAGAACCCGGTGGTCAGGCAGAAATAGACGGCGGCGAACAGCCAGACGCGGCCATTGGTGAACACCTGACCGATGGTCAGTTTCTCCCGTTTCAGCTTCGCTTCCCGCTCTTTCTCCAACTCGGCATTGAGCCAGTCTTTCTCTTCCTGCGTCAGCCACTTGGCGCTGCTCGGGCGATCCGGGAGCAAGAACAAGGTCAGGACGCCGCAGATGACCGCCGGCAATCCCTCCAGGATGTACAGCCAGCGCCAGCTGCCCCAGCCGAGCCAATGCACATGATCGAGGATCACGCCGGAGACGGGCGCACCGATGATGTTGGATAGTGCAAGCGCTGTCATGAACAGGCCGACCGCTTTCGCTTGATCCTGCGTGCGGAACCAGTACGTGATGTAGAGAATCATGCCCGGAAAGAAACCGGCTTCCGCGACGCCGAGCAAGAACCGCAGGATGTACAGGTGCGTGACGTTTTCGACGGCCGCCGTCAACATGGCGACGATGCCCCAGGTGACGAGGATGCGTGCGATCCACACGCGTGCACCCACCCGGTGCAGGATCATGTTGCTCGGAACTTCAAAGAGAAAATAACCGATGAAGAAAATACCAGAGACGAGGCCAAACGCCGCCGAGCTGATGGCCAGCGCCTTGTTCATCGTCAGCGCCGCGTAGCTGGTGTTGGTCCGGTCGAGGAACGCGACGATGTACAGGATGATGATCCACGGGATGATGTGATTCCTTACTTTTCGC
This sequence comes from Alicyclobacillus macrosporangiidus CPP55, assembly GCF_000702485.1. Taxonomy (GTDB): domain Bacteria; phylum Bacillota; class Bacilli; order Alicyclobacillales; family Alicyclobacillaceae; genus Alicyclobacillus_H; species Alicyclobacillus_H macrosporangiidus_B. The sequence continues at coordinate 1,205,608 of NZ_JNIL01000001.1, forward strand.
GTTGCGCTGGCCGCCACGTCATGGACGGCAGTGGCATTCGCCATACGGATACCCCCCTGTCCGGCAGTGCCGGTGATATAATACTCGAATAATAGCATGTTTTGCTGGATTTCAACCACATTGCGAAGCTTATAAAACGATTCCTGCCCCTGTGTGAGCGCATCCAACCGCGATTTCAAGCGGGCGGTCGACCGGGACGGGAGCGGGTGGAGGGATACGCTTGCGATTTGCAGAGAGAATGACGAGACTCGGCACGGAGAACGCGTTTGAGGTGTTGGCCGAGGTGACCCGCTTGCGGGCCGAAGGGCGGGAGATCATCAGCTTCGCCATCGGCGAACCGGATTTCGACACCCCCGATCACATCAAGGAGGCGTGCATCCGGGCTCTCCGGGACAATCAGACCCACTACGCGCCCTCGGCCGGTATCCCCGAGCTGCGCCAGGTCATCGCCGACCACATCCGGGATACCCGGGGGATCGCCGCCACCCCCGACGAGGTGGTCGTCACACCGGGCGCCAAACCGATTCTGTATTTCGCCATCCACGCCCTCGTGAACCCGGGGGACGAGGTGATCTACCCGAATCCGGGGTTCCCCATCTACGAGTCGGTGATCCGGTTCGTCGGAGGCACGCCGGTCCCCTTGCCGCTCGTGGAGGAACGGGACTTCGCCTTCGACGCCGAGCGCCTGCGTTCCCTGGTGACGCCGCGCACGAAGATGATCATCCTCAACAGTCCCCACAATCCAACCGGCGGTCTGCTCTCCCGCGCCGATCTGGAGGTGGTGGCGGAGCTGGCCACGGCCCATGACCTGTGGGTATTGTCGGATGAGATCTACAGCCGGATCGTCTACGACGGTCCGTTCATCAGTGTGGCGTCCCTGCCCGGTATGAAGGAGCGGACCATCCTCCTCGACGGGTTTTCAAAGACGTACGCCATGACCGGCTGGCGGCTCGGTTACGGGGTGATGCCGGCCGCGCTGGCCGAGGAAGTCGCGCGCCTGGTCACCAACTCCGCGTCGTGTGTCAACACCTTCGTCCAATACGGGGGCATCGCTGCCCTCACGGGCCCACAGGAGCCCGTCGACCGAATGGTGGCCGAGTTTCAGGCGCGCCGAAAAATGATGGTGGACGGACTCAACGCCATCCCGGGCGTCTCCTGCCGCGCCCCGGGCGGCGCTTTCTACGTGTATCCGAACGTCACCCAGGCCTGTCAACGCCTCGGCCTGGCGGACGGCCGGGCGCTGCAGCAGTACCTGTTGCACGAACACGGGGTGGCGGTGCTCCCGCGGACGGCGTTCGGGTCCCGGGCGTCGGACGAAACCGAGGAATACGTCCGCCTGTCCTACGCCACGTCGCGGGAGAACATCGAGCGCGGCCTCGCCCGCATCCAGGACGCGCTCGCGCCCTGAACCCGTGTGGAATATCTCATCCGGCGACAGGCGGGGGTTCGCGTCCCTCCGCCGTCACATGAAGCGGCCGCCGTCCACCTTGACGATCTCGCCGGTGACGAACGCGGCATTCGCCAGCGCCGCCACCACCTCGGCGACATCTTCCGGGGTGGCGGCGCGCCGCAGCGGCGTGTCCGACGCCAGGCGCTGAACGTGGTCGTCGTGCCCCTCGACCCAGCGCGTCATCACGATCCCGGGCGCCACTCCGTTGACCCGCACCTCAGGAGCCAACACGCGCGCCAAGGATTTGGTGACGCTGATGGCGGCCGCCTTCGAGGCCGCGTAGGCGATGGAACTGCCCAGGCCCGTCAGCCCGGCCACCGACACGACGTTCACCATGGCCCCGTGTGCCTGCCGCAGCGCTTCCGCCGCGGCCCGGGCGCAGTGGAACAGACCCTTGACATTCACGTCCCACACCCGATCCCAGTGCGCATCGGTCAATCCTTCCAGGTCGGCGTGGTCGACGTAGTCGGTGGTGCCGGCGTTGTTGACCAACACGTCGATGCGCCCGAAGGCCTCCATCACCTGAGTGACCATCGCACGCACCTGAAGGTCGTCCGCCACGTCCGCCCGCAGCGCCAATGCCGGCACCCCGAGCGCTTGGACCTCGGCCGCGGTCGCCTCCGCATCCGCCTCCGAACGCGAGTAATTCACCACCACGCCCATGCCCTGGCGGGCGAACGCCAAGGCGCAGGCGCGCCCAATGCCGGTGCCTCCCCCCGTGATGAGGGCGATCTTCTGTGTCAAGCTCCTCTCCTCCTCCGGCAAAATGGCTCTGTCCCCCGCCCAGAGGCCTCAAGCCACGGACGCCCGGGCCGCCGGCGGGGGACGCCTCCCGAGCACGGAGGCCTCAGGACGGGTTGGACAGGTCTACATATTTGATTTCGACAATCTTGCCGTCTTTCACCTGCACCACGTTGTATCCGTGCAGCCCGTCGCCGTGCTCGTCGAAGTTGTACACGCCCTCCGCCCCGTGGTAATCGTGGGTAGCCAGCAGTCCCTGGCGGATCTGATCCGGCGACGTTCCGTACTTCTCCATCACCTGAGCCAGGATGTTGACCGCGTCATAGGGCCAGGCGCTGTGCTGATCGGGCGGCTCATGGTATTTGGCTTCCCAGGCTTGGGCGAACGCCTTCGCTGCATCGTTGGCATCCGGTGAGAAATCCTGCACCCCGTACACGCCGTCGATCGCGCTGCCGCCCAATTGGATGGAGATCTGGCTGGCCACCGCAGGCGACCCGACCACCGGCATCTTGAACCCAAGCTGCCTGTATTGGCGCAACAACTGCGCCGCGTCCTCGGCGTTCGTCATGTACAGCGCCACCACCTCCGGTTTGGCGTTGGCCACATGCTCGAGGAACGGCGTGAAGTCTTTGGTGGACGTCTGATACCCCTCATCCGCCACCACGATCGCGCCCATCTTCTGCAGGTTGGCTTTCAACAGCTGGTCACCGGCCGATCCGAAGTCGTCCGTGTCGTGGATGATCGCCACCTTGTTGAGCTTCATGGTGTGCACAATCCAATCCGCCATCACCTGGGACGCGTAGTTGTCATTCGGCCGGAAGCGGAACACCCACGGGTTGCCGACCTGTGTCAGCTTCGGGCTGGTGCCGCCGATCAGCGTGGGGATCTGCGCCCGTTGGATGTACGGCTCCGTCGCCTGCACGATGGTGCTCTTGATGGACCCGATGACGACAGAGATGTCCGGATCCGAGAACAGCTTCTGAATCGCCGCGACGCCCGCTTGGTTGGTGCCCTGGTCGTCCTCCACGACCAGCGTCAGCTTCTTGCCGTTCACGCCCCCCTTGGCGTTGATCTGGTCGATCGCCAATTGAGCGCCGTCCCGTTCAAATTTCCCGTTGAGGGCGTCGCTCCCGGTCAAGCCGGTCTCCATCCCGATCTTGATCACGCCGCCGCTTCCCCCGCTGCTCCCTCCCCCGCTGTTGCCGGCGGGTGCGTTCGCCGCCTGACTGCCGCACGCGCTCACCCCGACCATCAGGGCCAGGGCTGCCAGACCAGTCCCCCATCGCTGCCAACGACGCATCCAAGACTCCCCCTTTTTCACACTCTAAAACGCAATTTTCTGATTCCATCCATCCGAACACCCGCCTGGGCGCCCGGCCGCCGTCAGGACGGCTGCCCGCGCCAGGTGGCCACGATCCGCGCCACTTCGGCTCGATCCCGCTCGCCCAGCGGCGCCACCGGCTCGCGGGTCACCCCGCCGTCGAGCCCGGCCGCGCGCATCGCCTCCTTCACGACCACCACGTTGTTTCCGTTGTCGTACTTGGCCCGCAGGTTCTCAAACGGGACCACCTCCTGCCATAGCCGCCACACCGCGGCCGAATCCCCCGCCTGCAGCGCCGCCAGCATCGCCAGCGACTTGTCCGGCGCCACGTTCACCAGGCCGGACGTGAATCCCGTCGCGCCAGCGGCGAAGAAGAAGGGCGCCCACTTCTCGGCCGTGCCACACACCCAGGACAGCCCGCGCTCCGCCGGCACCCGGCGCACCGCCGCGGCGAACCGGGGCAGGTCGTTGATGGCGTACTTCACGCCCGCCAGCCGTTCGTGCTCTGCGAGCCGCTCGAGCACCCCGTCTCCCAAAGCCGGGTCTTTGAAATACAGCACCGCCGACAGCCCGGCGCCGTCCAGGATTCGCTCGCAGTAGCGGACGAACCCGTCCTCCGTGACATACGGGTGGATGGGCTGGTGGATCATCACGCAGTCCGCACCCGCATCGGCAGCCGAATGCGCCAACGCAATGGCCGTCGGCACCGCGTACCCGACCCCGGCGACCACGAGCGCGCGCCCGTCCACCCGGCGGGCGACGTGCGCCGTCACCGCCCTGGCCTCCTCCAGGGTCAGCGCGTAAAACTCGCCTGTGTTGCCGCATGTGACGATGACCGACACGCCCGCGGCGAGCAGGTGGTCGATGTTCGCATCGAGCAGGTCCCAGCGAATGGCCCCGGTGGCGTCGTCAAACGGCGTCACATGGATGGCGCACACCGTCTGCAACCGCCGGGCGATCTCCCTGCTGTCCATCACCGCGCACCCCCTTCCCGGGCACCGTGGATATATCCCGCAAACGCCCCGTTGATCAACGCCGTCCACGTGGTCCCCACATAATCCGCGCCCCAGCGCAGCCGATCGCGAGCCGCCGCAGCGTCCTTGACGTGGATACCGACCTTGACGCCATGCCGACGGCCGGACGCGAGGACGGCGTCGATGGCCTCGAGCACCCGCGGGGCGTCGGTGCGCCCCCCGCAACCGAGGGAGACCGACAGATCCGTCGGGCCGATGTACGCCACGTCCAACCCCGGCACCGTGAGGATTTCGTCGATCCGCTCGAGCGCTCGCTCCGTCTCGATGTGCACGGCGATGGAGGTCTCCCGGTTGGCTTCCTCCAGGTACCCGTCCACGGGTACGGTACCGAAGCGCGCCGCGCGGATGGAGAACGCGGCCCCCCGCCGCCCCAGCGGCGGGTACTTGACCGCCTCCACCACGCGCTCCGCCTCCTCGCGGCTGTTGACCTGAGGCACGTGCAGGCCGTGCGCCCCCCGGTCAAGCGCTTTCAAAATCTCCGCGGGCTCACCCGACACCACGCGGACCACCGGTGTCACCCCAGCGTTCTCCGCGACCGCACACAGCACTTCCAGCTGTTCGTGAGTGAATGTCCCGTGCTCGTTGTCGAGCACCACCGCGTCGAACCCCGCGTAGGCCGCCATCTCCACCAACGCAGCGGAGGGCGCGCCGATAAAGAGGCTGAGCGGCGGTGCTGCGACGGGATCGTACAGTTTGCGTTTGAAATGGTTCTTCACCCGTGTCACCTCCCCGCCGCAACCGGTGGCCGCAGGACGGCGCCCTTGTCGGCCGAGGAGACCAACGCCGCGTAGCGGGCCAACACACCCGACTGAATCTTGGGCGGCTTCGGCACCCAGCCCTGGCGGCGTCGCGCGAGCACCTCCGGATCGACCAACAGGTCAATGCGGCGCTCCTCGATGTCGATGGCGATGAGGTCCCCGTCTTCCACCAGCGCAATCGTCCCGCCGGCCGCCGCCTCGGGAGACACATGGCCGACGCAGGGCCCGCGCGTCGCCCCGGAGAACCGCCCGTCTGTCACCAGCGCCACCCGGTCGCCGAGGCCCATGCCCATGAGTACAGCGGTGGCCGCCAGCATCTCACGCATCCCAGGCCCTCCTTTGGGCCCTTCGTAGCGGATGACGACCACGTCCCCCGCCTGAATGCGCCCCTCCCGCATGGCCTGGATGGCGTCCTCCTGGCTGTCGAACACCTTCGCGGGCCCGGTGTGCCTGCGCATCGCCGGGACCACAGCGCTCTGCTTGACCACGCACCCGTCGGGCGCGAGGCTGCCCTTCAAGATGGCGAGGCTCCCCTGCGGTGCGTACGCGTTCGCGATGGGCCGGATCACGTTCGGGTTGCGGTTCTCCACGTCCGCCACCGACTCGGCCAGGGTGTTTCCGAGGGCGGTCTTCTCCTCCATGTGCAAGAGCGGCGCCAGTTCCTTGAGGATGACGGGCACCCCGCCTGCCTGCTCGACGTCCCACAGGGTGTGCGGACCGGACGGTTTCGCCTTGATGATCAAGGGCGTCGTGCGGCTGGCCCGCTCGAAATCGTCCGGCGTGATCGACAACCCCTGTTCGGCCGCGATGGCCGGAATGTGCAACAGGGCGTTGGTCGATCCCCCGACCGCCATCGCCACCCGCACAGCGTTCTCGAAGGAGCGCTGGGTGATGATGTCGAGCGGCTTGAGATCCTCACGCACCATCTCGACAATGCGCCGGCCGCTCCAGCGGGCGATGTACGCCTTGTTTTCGGCCACGGCATGGGCGGTGGCGCACCCCGGCAGCGCTGCGCCCAGCACCTCAGCGACGATGGCCATGGTGTTCGCTGTGCCCATCATCGCGCACGATCCCGGCCCGTTGGTGACGTTCTGCTCCATCTCCTCGAACTGCTCAGGTGTCATCTTCCCCGCCAGGACCTGGCCCGCCGCCTCGCGGATCTCATAGATGGCCTTGCTCTCCCCGTTGTACTTTCCGGGCATCATCGGTCCGCCCGTCACCAGAAGGGCCGGTATATTCAGACGATACAAAGCCATAAGCATCCCAGGAATGATCTTGTCGCAGCTTCCCAGCATCACCAGACCGTCGAGGCGCTGCGCCTGCACCATGATCTCGATGGAGTCGGCGATGCACTCGCGGCTCGGCAGCACGTAGTACATCCCGTCGTGCCCCTGGGTGATCCCGTCGCACAGGGCGATGACCCCGAACTCAAATGGGTACCCGCCCGCTTCCTCGACGCCCTTGGCCACCAGTTCCGCCAGTCCGTTCAGATGCACATGCCCGGCGTGCATGGCGTTGTACGAGTTGGCGATGCCGATGAACGGTTTGGAAAAGTCGCTCTTCTTCAACCCCGCCGACTTCAGCAAGGCCCGCTGGCCGCCGCGCATGTACCCTTCTGTCACCTCGCGGCTGCGCCAGGGCTTGCCTGTCCCCTGTTCACTCACTTGGGTTCTCTCCCTCCTTGGAGTCGGTCAGCACATGATGCACCGCGCGCAGGATGTGCGACCGCATGCGCGCCTCCGCCAAATCCGGATCGCGCGCCCGGATGGCTTCAAACACCTTCCGGTGTTCTTCGAAACCCGCGCTCACCTCCTCGTCATCCTGCAGGGCCCGGCGCCGGAAGGCGCGGTCCACCGCCGCCACCTGCGACAGGGTGCTGGCCAGCACCGCATTGCCAGCGGCCTCCCGCACCAATTCGTGAAAGCGGGTGTTGGCAGCGGCAAGCCGTTCCCTGTCGGGGTGGTGCGTGAGGCGCTCCATTTCGCGCAGTTGTGCCTCCATCTGCGCCAACTGATCCCCGGTCGCCTTCTCCGCCGCCCATCGCGCCGCCAGGCTCTCCAAATAGGCGCGCATCCAGTTGATCTCCCGGAGCGACGTATTGACCGCAGGGGAAACGTAGGTCCCGCGCCGCGGCACGGTCTGGACGAGGCCGATGTGCTCCAACACCCGCAGGGCTTCCTTGACCGGCGTGGTGCTGATGCCCATCGCCTCGGCCAGTTCGCGCTCCTTGAGGTGTTGGCCAGGGGCGAACCGCCCGCTGACGATGGCGTCCCGGATGAACTCCAGGGCCAACTCGCGAAGAGACTTGACTTGTTCCACCTGCCGTGCCCAGTCGCGCTCCCCGTCGTATCGCATCTGCACCCTCCCCTGTCCGGCGCCCTGCGGATGTCCGCCGACCGCGCCATCCTTGCATGCACGTCAAGCGGAACCTCTGATATATCAGATATTATATTCGAATCACCGCCAGAATGCATAGCGCTCAAAACAAAAAAAGCCGGCGCCCCATTTCTGGAACGCCGGCCCGGACCCTCTCGCCTTCGTCCACGTGTCACGCCGAGGCGAACTGAAGGAACTTTTGGACCACTTGGTCGATGAACTCAATGGTGGCTTCGTCCATCAGACCGTCCTCGGAAAACTTGTTCTGCGCGAACGGGATGAGGATCTCATTCCCGCCCGGCGGCAGTGTGCGTGCACCGACCCCCGGGGACGCGAGGATCTCCCGCAGGTGCAGCTGTGCGCGCACGGTACCGACCATGCCGGTCGACGCCCCCGCCACGAGCACTGGCTTGCCGATCATCACCTTGTCGCCTCGGGACAGCCAGTCGATGGCGTTTTTCAAAACGCCTGGGACCGACCAGTTGTACTCGGGCGTCACCAGCAACACCGTGTCCGTCTCGACAATCCGGCGTTTGAACGCCTTCACCGGTTCCGGAGGATTCAGCTCCTGGTCCTGGTTGAAGTAAGGCAGGCTGGCGATGTCCGCGATCTCGATGTCCCACGTCCCCTGGTACCGCGTCTGCATCCAACGCGCCAAGCGCATATTATACGACCGCTGGCGCAGGCTGCCCACCAGCGCAATTCCATGCATGGCCATCATCAGCCCTGTTTCACCGCTTGAATCTCCAAGGACACTTGGACCTGATCCCCGACCAGGACGCCGCCCGTCTCCAGTGCCGCATTCCACTTCAGGCCGTAGTCGCTCCGGTTAATGGTCCCATTGGCGCTGAAGCCGGCGCGGATGCCGCCCCAAGGGTCCTTGCCCTGGCCCTCGTATGTCACCAGGAATGTCTCCGGGCGCGTCACGCCGCGAATGGTCAGGTCACCGGTCACCTCGTACTCGCCTTCGCTCTTCTTGACGATCCGAGTGGCCTTGAACGTCATCTTCGGATAGTTCTCGGCATCGAAGAAATCGGCCGAGCGCAGGTGGTTGTCCCGGTCCTCGTTGCGCGTGTCCACGCTGGCGACGTCCACCGTGAACTCGATACGGGCTGTCGTGAGGTCCTCCGGATCTGCCTCAACCACCGCGTCGAAGGTATGGAAAGTCCCCTTCACGCGGGAGATCACCATGTGCTTAATGCTGAAATCGACACTGCTGTGGGCGGGGTCAACCTTCCATTGCGATTTGGCCATGGTCCATCCTCCTCATACTTACAAAATCGCACCTGCTCACAAAATTACAGACCCTATCGGGAGTATGCCATGCCGTGAAGGGATTGTCAACCCGCTCCCTCTTCGACATCCATCTTCCCTCTTTGCATCGGTCTCAAACCGTCTGGCTGGCCGGGCGCGTGCGGCGGCGCCACCGGTGAAGACCGACGCCCGCCAGGCCAAACAGCACGGGGGCGAGGCACCACCACCACATGGTCACATCCTGGTACAACCATCCGGCCAAAAGCGCAGGCGCGAGCGCCAGCGCGAACGGTACCGTCGACCACAGCGGCCGCCACCAAAGGAGGATTCCCCCCAACAACAGCATGACTGCGAAGATCACGCCGGCTCCGCCGTCTCCCTCTAGCTGCGGGATGGCGTTTCCCACGCCCACGGCCGCGATGGCGTACGACTGCAACCCGATCCAGACCGCGGCCAACACGCAGATCAGGCCGGCGAATCCGTTCACCAGACGCCTCCGCCACAACTCTGCCGCCTCCTTTCTCTCGTCCCCTCCCATTGTACCAAGCCACCGGGTCGCATCCTGTCGAAGCGTGCACGCCCTCTGCGCAAAGCAGGAGGGCACGGGGAACCCCGTGCCCTCCTGGGAATTCGCCTGGCAACCCGCCGGTAGCACCTCAATTTCCGAACGGGGAAGAGGGTTGGGTCTGGCCGCTCGCACTGGAGGCGGACTGCATATCCGTCAAGGTCACCTTGAGGCTCAACCGCTCGGTGCCTCGGTACACCGTCAGCGTGACCTGGTCGCCGGGCTGATGTTCAAACAAGTTGGTGCGCAGATCGGCGATATTCTGCACGGTCTTCCCGTCGATCGCGACGATCACATCTTGCGCCTTCAACCCGGCTTGTTGGGCCTGCGGTGAGGTCACGGCGCGCACCCAGACCCCGTAGTTCACCGGTACATTGGGTTGATAGGCGTCGGGCAAGCTCGACAGAGAATATCCTTCGATGCCGAGCGCTGGGTGATTGGCGTGTCCGGTCTTCAAGATCTGATACGCGATCTTGACCACTTGATTGGAAGGGATGGCGAATCCCATGCCTTCCACGCCTTGGGCGACGATCTTGCTGCTGTTGATCCCGATCACCTGGCCCGCGATATTCAGCAGCGGACCACCGCTGTTGCCCGGGTTGATGGCGGCGTCCGTCTGGATGACCGTCTGATAGTTGAGGGTCTCTTGGGTCTGCTCGTCCTGCACCGGCATGACTCGTTTTGGCGCGCTGATAATGCCGGAGGTCACGGTGTCCGCGAAGTCGAGCCCCATCGGCGTTCCGATGGCGATGGCGGGTTCGCCGGCCTGCAGATTGTCGGAGTTCCCGAACGTCACTGGGGAGATGTTCTGAACGCTGGAAACCGCCACCTTCAACACGGCCAGATCGGTGTACGGGTCGGTTCCCACGACGGTGGCCGGCACGTGTTTCCCGGAATTGAGCACGATCTCCACCTTGTCGGCCCCTTCCACCACGTGGTTGTTGGTGACGACGTACCCGGACTGGCTGTCCTTATAGAACAGGACGCCGGTGCCCACACCGCTCTCCTGCGATGGATCGGAGGTCGCGAAAAACGGGTTCTGGTTCTGGGTGTAGTCGACCACGCCGACCACCGCCGGCTCAACCTTTTTCACGACCTGTTCGATATCACTCGACACGTCGACATTGGCAACGGTCGGTACTACGCTCTGGGATATGCCCGTGCCGGCGGTCGTGTTGCCCGCCGATGGAGCGACCGCAGACGGCGACATTCGGGTCACCGCCAAGGTCGCACCAGAGCCGACGAGCGCCGACAGAACGACCACACTGGCCCAGCGCAACATGGATGGTTTCACGGATCATCACCTCTCCCGGTTCGTCGGTTCTATTATGCCGCCCCTTCCTTGAAATTCGATTGAATCATATTATGTTACCTACGGTACCAAACTTGAGTTTTTACCAACCGTCCGATATCATTGGGATTGTCATGGTTAGCAGCCAAGCATTTGGAGTGCTAACAACCACACGGCAGACACTCTTCATTCACGATTCGCCGGTTTGGTTGGAGATGTAAACAATCTTGACCAGCGGAGGGATGTGAAATGAAGGCGTTGTTGTTGGCCGGCGGTTTAGGAACTCGTTTACGTCCTCTCACCGAACACCTGCCCAAACCGATGGCCCCGGTCATGGACCGGCCATGGCTCGAGCACCTCATCGAGCACCTCAGACGACAAGGCATTGACGAATTCGTGATCGCAGTCAAACACCACGCAAGCGTGATTGAACGGCGGCTGGGGGACGGACGACGCCTCGGCGTTCGGATCACGTACAGCCGTGAACCGGGACTGCTGGGGACGGCCGGCGCCATTAAACACGCGGAGCCGCTCCTCAGTGAGCGATTCCTCGTGCTCAACGCGGACATCATTCATCTCACCCGCCTCGTTCCGCTGCTCGAATTCCATCGAAACACGGGAGCACTCGTCACCATCGGACTCACGGAGGTCGAGGATCCGAGCCAATACGGCGTGGTGGAGCAGACCTGGGATGGCCGCATCCTGCGGTTTGTCGAAAAACCCCCGCGCGCCCTCGCCCCCTCGCGGCGCATCAACGCGGGCATCTACGTGATGGAAAAGGAAGTGCTTCGCCACATTCCGGCCGGGCGTGAAGTGTCCATCGAACGGGAGACCTTCCCTCACCTCATCAAATCCGGTGTCCCGGTGTACGGTGCGCCCGTGGACGGGTACTGGCTCGACATGGGCACCTTGGAGCGGTACCTCGGGCTGCACCGGGACGTGCTGGACGGCCGGATCCGGTTACCCTGGGTGCCAGCGCCCAAGAGACCGGGCATCTGGATCGGCGAGAACGCGCAGATCCATCCCACGGCGCGATTGGAACCACCCGTTTGGGTGGGTGCCGGCGCCCGCATCGGTGCGGCGTGCGTCGTCGGACCGTACGGGATCGTTGGCGCAGGGGCCGAGTTGCTCGGCCATACCCGGATTTCAAACGCCATCGTCCTGCCCCGCACGCAGGCGAGTGGAATCACAGCAATTGGAAATGCTATTGTCGGCCCGGATTTTTATGCAGCGCTGCAACCCGTCGGTGCGGCGCAGAACGAGGGGGTGCTTCAACATTGACCCATGTGGCGTATGTCAGCACATACGTGCCCAAACGGTGCGGGTTGGCGACCTATACCGACCACCTGCGCCGGTATGTGCGAGAAGCCGGGCGCGGCAGGGCGGCAGACACGGTGGTCGCCATGGTGGATGACCAGGAGGACGTCCGGGTGTACGACGCCTCTGTGTGGTGCTTGCGGCGCAACACCCGCGAACATTACCGGCAGATGGCCCGCCGAGTGAACGAGGGACCGGCAGATGTGGTGTCCCTGCAGCACGAATTCGGCATCTTCGGCGGCGAAGCGGGAGCGCACGTCCTCGACTTCGTGCGCGAGTTGCGAAAACCGCTCGTGACGACGTTTCATACGGTGCTCGAGCATCCGGATGAACCGTATCGGCGGATCCAACAGGCGCTCGCCGAGCGCAGCGACCGCGTGGTCGTCATGAGCCGCTGCGCGGTCTCGCTCCTGAACCGGATCTACGGCGTGCCGCAGGAGAAAATCGTGCACATTCCGCACGGAACCCCGGTCCCGGTGCCCGAGCGCCGGCATTTCGTCCGGAGACAGTTGGGCTGGGCCGGCCGGCGTGTGGTGATGACCTTCGGCCTGCTCAGCCCCGGCAAAGGCATCGATCTGATCTTGCGCGCCCTGCCAGCGGTCATTCGTGAAGTCCCCAACATCCTGTATGCCATCGTCGGACAGACACATCCGGAAGTCCGCAGGCGGGAAGGAGAGGCGTATCGCCGGCAGTTGCAAGGCTTGGTGCAACGTCTGGGGATCCAGGACCACGTGGTGATGCTGGACCGGTACCTCTCCGAGGCGGAGCTGGTGGATCACATCCTGGCGTGCGATCTGTACGTGACGCCGTATCCGGGCATGCAGCAGATCACCTCCGGGACCCTCGCATACGCCGTCGGGCTCGGCCGGCCTGTGCTCAGCACCCCGTACGTGTACGCCCGGGACCTGTTGGGAGGACTGGATGAACTGCTCATCCCGTACGGCGATGTGAGCGCCTGGAGTCAGGCCCTCACCCGCATGTTGTCCGATCCCGCCGTCCTGCATCGGTATGAGTGGCGCATGCAGCAAATCGGGCGTGACATGTACTGGCCTCGTGTCGGAGAAGCGCATCTGCGCCTGTTTGAAGAATTGGCCCGGCGGAACCAGCCCGCCGCAGCGGAGGGGAGCACCATTGCGTCCATTTCCCGTTGAATTTGCGCATCTGCGGCGCATGACGGACGACACGGGGCTGTTGGAACACGCGCTCGGAAGAATTCCGCGGCGGCGCGAGGGCTACTCGACGGACGACAATGCCCGGGCGCTCTGGACGTGCGTGGAATGGATGCGGTACGGCAACCGTCTGAAAGACCGAGGAGAAGGAACCGACCCAGAGATCGACCGCGAACTTCGCGGCCTCGGTGAACTGGCCGATGTGTATCTGTCGTATCTGGTGTGGGTGCAGGGAGCGGACGGATGGTTCCACAACAACGTCGCCTACGGCGGCGGATTTGAATCCGAAGAGCCGTCCGCGGATTGCCAGGGCCGCGTGTTGTGGGCGACCGCGGCGGCCGCCCTGGGGCTTCCCCGGGCCGATCAGTCCTGGGTGGCTCAGGGATTGTGCCGGACTGGGTTCCGGGCGCTCTCCCGCATTCTGTACCCCCGCGGATGGGCGCACGCGCTGGCGGCGGCGGCCCTGTTGGTGCGCGAATCGGACGCGGTCAATCACCTGAGCGGGGAGTTTCGGGCCTGGGTGCGCGCAGAATTACCGGAGGTCGTCCGGACGTTGACCGATCGCCTGGCCGAACTGTATCGGTGTGAATCCCGGCCCGCGTGGCACTGGTTCGAGCCGGTCATGACCTATAGCAACGGGGTATTCCCGTGGGCCCTATGGCACGCGTGGACGGTGCTGCAGGATACGGCCGTCGAGCAGATCGCCCGCGACAGCCTGGCCTTCCTGGTGGAGAAGATGACCGCCCCGGAAGGGTGGATCCGGCCCATTGGCAACCAGGGCTGGTGCACAACGGAAGGATGCAGCCAGTGGGATCAACAGCCGCTTGAAGTGATGAAGCTGGCAATGGCATGCGGGCAGGCGTACACCGCGACCGGCGATCCGCTGTACGCGGAGACGCTCGTCAAGTGCCGAGACTGGTACTACGGTGCCAACGATCTCGGCGTCCCGGTCGCCGATCCTCAGGACGGGGCCTGTTTTGACGGGCTCTGCGAACACGGCGTCAACGCCAATTGCGGGGCGGAATCCACGCTGTCCTTCCTGATCACGGAGGCCTTGCATCACCAGCTGGGCCTCGCGGCCGGCGGGAATCCGCAGGAGCGTACCGCGCAGTTCGACGGCCCGGATCGTCAAGTTCGCGCCTCAGGGGTATGATGAAGGGGTTGCCGGGTGCGCGCAGCGGCTTGTGAGGATGTCCGGCCGCCGCCCGCACCCGCATCCTGGCCGAGAGGGGGTGAGACGCTTGGATCACGCGCTTGTCGAGTTCGAGCCGGTGAAGTTTCAACCGGTCCCTGTCGCCCGACTGTGGGGCGGGCACCGATTGAAATCCTGGTTCGGGGTACATACGGACGAACCGATTGGTGAGTACTGGGTGCTCTCTGGCCATCCCAACGGGATGAGCGTGGCGGCCTCCGGCCCGTTTGCCGGCAGGACCCTCGCAGAATTGGTGGAGAAGTATCCGTCCGCGTATCTCGGCAACAGCCCGCAACCGCGGTTCCCGCTGCTCATCAAGTTCATCGAAGCGTCCCAGGACCTCTCTGTGCAAGTGCACCCCGACGACGCCTACGCACAGCGGATCGAGGGTGACTTCGGAAAGACCGAGGCTTGGTACATTCTCGAGTGCCCCCCGGGCGGCCGAGTCGTCTACGGCCATCACTTCCGATCCCGGGTGGACTACTGCGAAGCGGTTGAGGTTGGCCGCGTGCAGGAGAAGCTCAGGTGGCGGCCCATCCAGCCAGGGCAGGTGGTGTTCGTGCCGTCAGGTACCCTTCATGCCCTCCTGGCGGGCACCATCGTGGTCGAGGTGCAGCAGACGTCGGATGTCACGTACCGGGTTTACGACTGGGACCGCGTCGACGCGAACGGGAACCCCAGGCCGCTGCACGTGGACAAAGCGGCCGACGTCCTTCGTTTTGATCCGGACGATCCCGACGCCCAGACGCTCCCCGAGGCGGCCATCCCGGATTCATCGGCCACAGGGGCCCCGGCACCCTGGCGACGGCTTGTCACCTGTCCGTACTTTACGATGGACTACGTCCGCCTGGAAATCGGTGCACTCACCGTCCAAAGTGGCCGCTCGGGAAACCCGGACATCCTGATTGCCGTTGGCGGCTCTGGCCGTCTATCCTGGCCCGGTGGCGACATGGCCATTCGGAGGGGAGACACCGTGCTTCTCCCCGCCACATTGACCCAATACACCGTGGTGAACGATGGCCTGCTGGAACTGTTGCGGGTGTTTTACTGATCTTTGCCCGCGTTCCCTGACATTCCGTGTTGCCTGCACACAGAGCTGCTTATAATATGAAAACCACAAACGGACCCCGTTCCGAAACTCTGTGTGCAAAGGTTGTTGTTCACCATGACCAAACAACACGATGTCCGGTTTCCGCTCGGCCCGTTTGTCCGGTATGAACACAACCCCATCCTGTCCCCGCAGGGGGATTCATGGGAAGCGAAGGATCTGTTCAACCCGACCGCTGTGGTCCGCGGCGACCAAGTCTATCTCTTCTATCGTGCCGAGGACCACAGCGGCCCGGGGGAATGGAATGGCACGTCCCGGATTGGCCTGGCCGTCAGCCGGGACGGCGTCCACTTCGAGCGCCTGCCGCATCCGGTGATTGAGCCTACCGAGCCCTACGAGCACCCAGGCGGTTGTGAGGATCCGCGCGTCGTCGAGGTCGAGGGGCTCTACTATATGACGTACACCGCGTTCGATGGCAAGACCGCTCGCCTGTGCCTCGCCACGTCGGAGGACCTCATCCACTGGCGAAAACACGGGCCCATGTTCGGAGACGGCGACGATCAACACGCGCGGTGGTCGAAATCGGGGGCCATCGTGCCGCGCCGGATCGGCGGCCGACTGGTGATGTATTTCGGGGACACGGATATCTGGGTGGCGTTTTCTGAAGATGGACGGCATTGGACGCCGAGTCCGGAACCAGTCATCCGGCGCAGCCCGGACGAGAAGGCGTTCGACAGCCTGTTGGTGGAACCCGGGCCGACGCCCGTGGTGACTGACGAGGGGATTTTGCTGATCTACAACGGCGCCCGCCGGATTCAACACGGACCGGACGCAGGCAAGCCGTACTACGCCATCGGCCAGGCACTGTTCGCGCTGGACGATCCCGCTCGCCTCATCCGGCGGACGGAGACCCCCATGTTCATTCCGGAGACGCAGCACGAGCTGCGCGGGCAGGTGGACTTTGTGGTGTTCGCAGAAGGACTCGTCCACTTTAAAGGAACCTGGTTCCTGTACTACGGCATGGCCGACAGTCATATCGGCGTCGCCCGGTACACGTCGCCGGCGGCCCCGGCCGAGGACGAGGCCGAGGCCATCGCGGTCTGACGATTGTTCGGAGCAGGAGGCAAAGCGTTCCGAGTCTAGCACGCTTTGCCTCTCAAAAGAACCGCTTATGCCCCTGATGATCCTTGAGGATTTCCACCGCCTCTCGAAAGCGCAGTGAATGGATCACCTCGCGCTCGCGCAGGAATTTCAACGCGTCCTGGATGTCGACGTCGTCCGTTATGTCTATCAGCCACTGGTAAGTCGCACGGGCCTTTTCTTCCGCCGCGATATCCTCGTACAGGTCCGCGATCGGATCGCCTTTTGCCTGGATGTACGTCGCCGTGAACGGATTTCCGGCAGCGTTGTGGTAGAACAGCGCCCAGCTGTGGTCCGCGAAGTGATCCCCGAGCCCGGCTTCCTTGAGCTGTTGTGGCGTCGCGTCCTTGGTCAGCTTGTAAACCATGGTCGCGATCATTTCCAGATGTGCGAACTCCTCCGTCCCGATGTCGGTCAACAGACCGATGACCCGATCCGGGATTGAGTAGCGCTGATTGAGATACCGCAACGCCGCCGCCAATTCGCCGTCCGCGCCGCCGTACTGCTCAATCAAGTACTTGGCGAGCCGCGGGTCACACTTGCTCACGCGCACCGGATACTGAAGCTTCTTTTCGTAGATCCACACGGACGCCCCCACCCCCCGTTTTGCTGTCAGGGATGAATATGCGGGGAGGGAATGTCCTCATGACACACCGAGCCCGGCCCTACAGGTTTTCAATCGCCACCGGCTCGATGTCATCCGCCGGCGTGAAGCCGAACACCCGGCTGTAGAAATAAAACTCACCGTCGAGTGACCGCTTGATGTTCTCCGCCTTGCGAAAGCCGTGACCCTCACCGGGAAATGCCACGTACGCCACGGGCAGCCCCTTCTTGCGCAGGGCATCCACCATGAGTTCCGCCTGGTTGGGCGGTACGATTTTGTCGTCAAGCCCCTGGAAGAAGATGATGGGACACGACAGCCGGTCCGTGAAATGGATCGGCGAGCGGTTATAGTACACCGACTTCGCCTCCGGGTAGGGGCCGAGCAGGCTGTCCATATAACGGGACTCGAACTTGTGCGTCTCGTGCACGAACACCTCGAGTTCGCTCAGCCCGAAGTGGCTGGCCCCAGCCTTGAACACGTCCCGGAACGTCAAGGCCGCCAACGTCGTGTAGCCTCCGGCGCTCCCCCCGGCGATGCACAGCCGTTCTCCGTCCGCCAGCCCTCGCCGCACCAGGTACAACGCCGCATTGACCGCGTCGTCGACGTCAACGACACCCCACTGGCCTTTCAGCCGATCCCGGTATTCGCGTCCATAACCGGTCGATCCGCCATAGTTCACATCCACCACGGCAAATCCGCGGCTGGTCCAGTACTGGGTGGACAGGCTCAGCACGGCGGGCGACGCGCTGGTCGGCCCCCCATGCACGTGTACCAAGAGCGGGGGCTTCTCTCCGGCCGGCGCCTGGAAATCTGGATTCGTGGGCGGATAGTAGTGCGCGAACGCGGTCTTTCCGCCTTCCGTCGGGAACTCCACCTCCACGGGCCGGGAGAAGTACCGGGCATCCACCGGCACGTCCGCGGCCGACTTCACCACCTGGCGCCCGCTGCCGTCCGGACCCGCCACCACCAGGTGCCGGAGCGTCGTCGGCGACGCGGCGAGATACGCGACCTGGCGCCCGTTGCTGCGCACATGGGCAAACCAGGTGTCTTCGCCAGGAAGGGGGTCGAGCCGTCCGGTCGTCATGTCGAGACGGGCCAGATGGTCACGTCCGCCCTGAACATATCTGCAAACGATGGTGTGCGCGTCGATGAAGGTGTAGTCGCTCAGGCCGAACACCCAGGGCGGTCCGGCGAACTCGGCATCCAAGGGATGCACGGCCTCTACCGCACCGTCCTCCGCCACCCGGTACAAATTCCACCAGTTCGAACGGTCCGATACGAAGTACAACACGCCGTCCGGCGACCACACCGGCTGCAGCACCGATTCCTCGGGCCCGCCGGCCACGCGGTGGGCGTTCTCCAGCCGCCCGTCATCCGTGACGTCGGCCACCCACAACTCCGTCCCGTCCCAGGGCATATTCGGGTGATTCCACGTCACCCAGGCCAGACGGTCGCCCGCCGGATTCAACCTGGGATTGCTGTAGAAGTCATTTCCGGACACCAACACCCGGTCCGGACCGCCCGTCAGCGGCACCGCCACCAGCGTGGTCTCGGCGAAGATATCGGATCGGGTGTGGTCTTCGCGCACGCCGATCCACCAACCCCTGCGCTTATCCACGATGCCGTCGGCATATCGCAGGTGGGAATCGTCCGTCAACGGCCGGATGGCCCCGTCTCGATCCCGTATGTACAGCCGGTTGTCTGCGAAATTCGAGAAATAGACGATCCCGTCGGACACCGTCCATGCGCCACCGCCGTACTCGTGCACACGGGTGCGCACGTTGAATGGCGCGGGGATGAGTTCCTCCTCCGTCCCGTCCGCACGCCGGCGCATCAGCACGTTCCGGCCGGCCTCGCGCGGCCGGGACTCCAGCCAATACAGGTCGTCCCCGTCCCACGCCAATCCCTCCAGGCCAATGACCGACTGGACAATCAGGTCCGACGTGATGGGGGACCTCCAGCTCCCGTAGGGTGCCGTTTTCACATTCGTCACGCGGTTTCTCCCCTCTCAGACGTTTCACACCATAGGTCCAGCCCCATTCTACCCGCATTCTGGCGGCAGCGTCGAGCCCCTCAGTGGATGAGGCCGCTGGCCCGCGCGGACCGCAGAAACCGGGCCGACCAACGGTGAGCGTGGGGCATCCACGCGTACAACGAAGGCAGGACCGCCAGTCCTGCCACGATGACGAGAGCGCCGCCCAGTGGCGCACCACACGCCGGACGTCGCGCAAGAAGATATGGAAAATGGCCGCCGCTCCGGATGGTGTCCCTCGCACTGTACCTCGCCTTTCCAAAAGGACATCATCCTGTACGGTGTTCCAAACCGGAGCGGATCATGCGAACACGGCTTCCTTCAGACCTGCCAGGGCCAGGGGGCTTCCGACCAAGTCCAGCGGTTGCCCACCGGGCTGTTGCCGAACTCCAGCAACGGTCCGAAATTCGCCTCGAATTGCTGCATCAGCGTTTGTTTGCGGCGTTGAAACTGCTGGAACTGTGCCAACGCCTGGGCGTCGTCCGGATGGGTGTCCAGGTACAAAGTCAGCTCGAGAAGGACGAAATCCACCGCCTGAAGCTCCTGCATGTACTGGTAATACTCTTTAGGAACCGTCTTCTCCATGGGGCACTCCCTCCCGGAATGGGCGCTCGTAGGGGCTGTACAAGTCCGGCCACAGGGTCCCGCGCCTTAAGGCCTCGCGCGGGGCGTATTGGCGTAAACCTTTGGGCTGCATCACATAGTACTGGTTAGGCGGGACGATGTACGCCTTGGGCCTCGGCGGGCAAGGGTCGAACGGGCTGCGACACGAGTCAAACGCACGCCACTGGCGATCCATCCTGACCCTCCTTTTCCCCGCGCCCGCCCGCCCTTCGCGGCCGGCGGCCAGCGGGGTGCAATTCTTCAGATTGAGCATATTCAGGAGGGACAGTGTGCAGAAGCGTGAGCTAGGAGAGGACCAGGGGATCAATGCAGGAGCCAGGCGACCGCCACCCCGACCACGCACCCGCCCAGCACTTCCACGGGTTTGTGCCCGAGGTGTTCGTCCAATTCCGGCCAGTCCATTAACCACCAAGGAACCGTGGGGACCTGAAGGCGGATCGAGGGTACCTGAGGCGTGGAACCCTCCGGGGGTACGGGCGAGCCCTCCAGTGTCCTTGCGTTCTGCAGGCCGTTGCGGCGCAGGTCGTGCAACAGGCGGTTCAGCACCGCCGCCTGGCGGCCCGTCTGCCATCGCACGCCGGCTGCATCGTACATCACAATGAATGCCACGAACAGGGCCAGTGCCAATACTGGATTTCTCCCCCCCTCGTGGAGCCACAGTTCCGCCACCAGGGAGACCACCAGCGCGGTGTGCGAACTGGGCATACCGCCTGACTGCCGCAGCCGCTGCGGGTCCCACCGGCGCAGCCGGATCACGACGATCACGGGTTTCAACAACTGCGCCACCACGAGAGAGAGCAGCGGCGCCAGCCACAGATGAAACGAATGCGCCACCCGCGGCTCCCTCCTCATTCCCAGTCGATGTTCACAGCACCTCCGGCAGATCTTCCGCCGTACCGGCCGTTGGTTCGCGGCGGAACAGCCGCTCCACCGGCGCGATCCCGTAGAAGACCGCCATCCCGAAGAGGATGACGGATGCCGCCCAAAAGGGTGCCGCCGGGCCCGCACTGTCCCACAGATGTCCGCCGACCAGCGGCCCGACGGCCATGCCGACACCTTCAACGGTCATGAAGATCCCCCACATGACCGCCTTGCGCGCCTCCGACACCGTGTGGGCCAACACCGAGTTCCAGGCAGGCAGGACCAGCGCGTACCCCGTGCCGAGCCCCGCCGCGCACAGGATGACCGACCACAGGGCGCGCGCGTTCACCAGGGCCGCCAGCATAACCGCGCAGACGGTGAACCCGCAGACGAGAAAGGGACGAAATCCAACGCGATCGACCAAACGGCCGAACGGGATCTGAAACAACACCGTCGCTGCGCCGCCCGCCACCAGCAGCTCAGCGTACAACCGCCCGCTGTAGCCCAATTGATACCGCGTGTACAGCTCGAACACCGGCATCAGGACCCCCATCGCGAACGTCTGCACGAACGTGCCCGGCAAGAGGAGCCGGACACTCTGGACCTCCGCCCAGACCCAGCGCGGATGCAGACGGAGGTGCGCCTGGGCCAGCGGCCGCAGGTCCATCACCCCCGCCGCGATGATGCCAGCCAAACACCACACGCCGAGCAGGAGGATGAATCCTCGCCGCACGTGCTCGCCGAGGACCCAGCCCATGCTAACGGTCCCCGCGCCGACGCCCGTCAGCCAGGCCATCATGACCCCGCCCATGGCGGTGGCATGGGTTGCTGGCGGCAGCCCCTTTGTCACGCGCGAGATGACCGCAGGCCAGACGGCCGACATACCGATGCCCATCAGCCCGCTCCCGAGCACAACCACCCAGGCGTGGTGGGCGCGCCACACCATCGCGATGCCGAATCCCCCTACCATCAGCGCCAGTACGAGTACGCGCCGCTGGCCGTAGCGGTCCGTCAACCACCCGGTAGGGCCACGCAACCCGGTGTCCATGGTGTAGTGCGCCGCCATCGCGTACCCGACCGTCGCCGAAGTCATTCCGAGCACGCCGCGAACGTAGATGGGCAAGACAAAAAACAGCAGTGCGCCGCGCACAAACTCGCACAGCCCCAAAACCACGAGCGCCAGCGCCTTCGCACCGCTGAAGATATTCCGCACACCGTCCCGGTTTCCCACACGCAACCTCCTCGCCCCGGACACACCGCCCCGGACACACCGCCCCGGACACACCGCCCCGGACACACCGCATTGGAAGCTCCGCCTGCCTGGCGGATGCGCCGGACAAGGCTCTCCGCCCAGTATAGCGCACGGGAGCGGCGGTTCACCACTGGGACCGGAGGCTCTGACCGCCCGGCCCGGCGTTGACTCCACCTCATCCTG
The DNA here is from genome assembly GCF_000702485.1 of Alicyclobacillus macrosporangiidus CPP55. GTDB lineage: Bacteria > Bacillota > Bacilli > Alicyclobacillales > Alicyclobacillaceae > Alicyclobacillus_H > Alicyclobacillus_H macrosporangiidus_B. Next base: position 1,227,820 of record NZ_JNIL01000001.1, read on the forward strand.
CGGTCACTCCCGCCTGACTCTCGCGGTTTGACCGGACAGTTGCCGGCTCACCCGCCCGGGGGCCCGCCGTCCCGCTGACGGGCAGCCTCATACAGGAGCACCGCCCCCGCCACGGCGGCGTTGAGGCTCTCCGCCCGGCCCGGCATCGGGATGCGGACGGACACTGTAGCCAGGGCGGCCGCTTCCGCCGAGACCCCATTGGCTTCGCTCCCGATGAGGATGAGCGACGGGCCGAGGAGATTGACGGCATGACAGGGCGTCTCCGCCTGCGGCGATGCCAGGACGACCTGGCCATCGGGAAACTGGGCCCGCCATTGCCGGATGTACGCGGGGCTTTGGGCGGCGGAGACCGCGACTCGGAACAGGCCACCCATCGAGGCGCGGACCACCTTGGGGGCGAACGGATCGACCGTACCGGTGCCGCAGCACACCTCGGTCGCCCCGAAGGCCTGGGCGGTGCGCAGCAGGGTGCCGACGTTTCCCGGGTCCTGGAGGCCATCGAGCAAGAGGGACAGCGCCCCCGCTTGCGGCGCTGGGGCGGGCCGCGGGATCTCAGCCACCGCCATCACCCCTTGGGGCGTCACCGTATCCGCCACGGCAGCGAACGCCTGCGGCGACAGGTGAAAGACGGGAATGCCCCGGGCCTCCGCCAGGGACAGCCAATCCGCGGGCGGCTCATCCGTACTCACGTCCCACAGCAGAGCCTTCAGCCGCAGCGGTGCCTGCAGCGCCTCCGCCACCAACCGTTTGCCTTCAATTAAGAACAGGCCGTGTTCCTGCCGGCCTTTCTTCGTCTTCAGGGAAGACCACATCTGCACCTTCGGGTTGCGTGCCGACTCCAGGTACACCTGGAATATCCCCCCAACTTGCGATCTATCGACTGGGATGCGGCGCTCCGCTTCTGCTGCGCAAGCCGCTCCGCGCCGCATCCCAGTCTCTTCGCAGAAAAACGCCCATGCGCACCGGATACAAAAGGGCCCGGCCGCGCGGGCCGGACCCCTTCGAGACCACCAGTGCCTCGTCACGCCTGCAGTTTCTGTTTTGCCACGTTGGCCAACTCCGCAAACGCCTTGCTGTCAGCCACGGCCAGATCGGCTAACATCTTGCGGTTGACCTCCACACCGGCCAACTTCAGTCCGTGCATGAACCGGCTGTACGACAGCCCGTTCAGGCGCGCCGCCGCATTGATGCGCTGGATCCACAGGCGGCGGAAATCCCGCTTCCGGGCGCGCCGGTCGCGATACGCGTACATGTAAGACTTCCACACCTGCTGCTTCGCCGTGCGGTACAGCCGGTGCTTGGACCCACGGTAGCCGCGGGCCAACTTCAAGATCTTTTTATGTTTACGGCGCGTCACGACGCCGCCTTTGACACGTGCCATGGTTCAACTTCCTCCTTTTGTCATCCCGCCCGTCCGCAACGGCGGGTCGTACGTCTCAGCGGGCTCGGCGCCGATTTACTTCAAATAGGCCAGCAACTGCTTAATGCGCTTCTGGTCGCTCTTCGACACGAGCGTCGTGCCGCGCAGGCGGCGCTTGCGGGCAGGGCTCTTGTGCTCGGCCTTGTGGTACGCGAATGCATGCGCGCGCTTCAGCTTGCCGGAAGCCGTCCGTTTGACGCGCTTGGACAGACTGCTGTGGGTCTTCATCTTTGGCATCGGATGTTCCTCCGTTTCTGTATCGTGCACTGAAATGCGTGCGCGAGCGCGCACCTCAAGCCCCCGACGGAATCACGACGAGGCTTTCGGCGCCAGGATCATGATCATGCTCCGCCCTTCCAGACGCGGGGCGCGCTCCACGGCGCCGTACTCCGCCACACCGTCGGCCAGTTTCAACAAAAGCTGCTGGCCAAGGGACGCATGCGTGATCTCGCGGCCGCGGAAGCGGACGCTCACCTTCACTTTGTCCCCGTCTTGGAGAAACTTGACCACATTCCTCAGCTTGACCTGGAAGTCGTGATCCTCGATGTTCGGCGTCATCCGCACTTCTTTGAGCAGAGTCACCTTCTGGTTCTTGCGCGCTTCCTTCTCTTTCTTGCTCTGCTCGTACTTGAACTTGCCGTAGTCCATGATGCGGCACACAGGCGGCTTGGCCGTCGGCGCCACATTGACCAGGTCGAGGTTCTTCTCCTCGGCGATGCGGCGGGCGTCGCGGATGTTCATGATGCCCAGCTGGGCGCCATCCACGTCGATCACACGGACCTCCCGCGCGCGGATCCCGTCGTTGACTTGAAAATCCTCTTTGATACTCTGTCACCTCCAAAGTCCCGTTCGATTCGCAGGACGGCACGGCGTGCCGCAGGTCTCGGGTCGGCCGCCTGGCCGAACGGCCGCCGGCGGACGCGATGAGCATGTAAAAAGCGCGGACCGTGCAATCCGCGCCTCACCTCGTGCTCTGTGTACGAAACACAAAACTCCCCTGTTTCGATGCTGCACTGACCCGTCGGCCCAAGCCCACCAGGTGAGAAGCCGGACGCTTCTACTTCGTCCCTATGCGATTCTCCAGGCTGAAACACGATCATTCTACCCCGCCTGGTACGGCGCGTCAAGGGCCCGGCGGGACGATGCCCGCTCAGCCCTCGCGCAGACGTGCCCATAGACCTGGTCAGGCTTCCACCAACAGCTGCTTGCTGTCCACCTCGTCGCGCAGCCGGGCGAGGAAGGACTCCAGCGACATCTGACCCAGGTCTCCCTGGCCGTACCGGCGGACGCTGACCGTTCGCGCCGCCGCCTCTTTCTCGCCGACCACCAGCGTGTATGGGATCTTGTGCACCTGCGCCTCCCGGATCTTGTAGCCGATTTTCTCCGGCCGCGCGTCCACCTCCACCCGGAAGCCCGCGTTGCGCAACATCCCCGACACTTCGTTCGCGTACGCCTCGTACGCCTCGTTGACGGTGGCCACCCGCGCCTGCACAGGTGCCAGCCAGGCCGGGAACGCGCCCTTGTACTGCTCGAGCAGGAACGCGACGAACCGCTCCATGGTGCCCACGACGCCGCGGTGAATGACGACCGGGCGATGCGGCTTGCCGTCCTCACCGATATACTCCAGCTCAAACCGGTTCGGCAGGTGGAAGTCCAGTTGCACTGTCGACAGCGTCTCGTCCTTGCCGAGCGCCGTGCGGACCTGCACGTCCAGCTTCGGCCCATAGAAGGCCGCCTCGCCCGGAGCGATCACGTAGTCCAGACCGAGGTCATCCATCGCCTGGCGCAACATGGTCTCCGCCTTGTTCCACATCTCGTCGTTCTGCACGTATTTCTCGGTGTCCGACGGATCGCGGTAAGACAGCCGGTGGTAGTACTCGGTGATGCCAAAGTCCTTATACACCCGCTGAATCAGCTGCACCACCCGGCTGAACTCCTCCTGGATCTGATCCGGCCGGCAGAAGATGTGCGCGTCGTTCAGCGTCATCGCCCGCACCCGCTGCAGGCCCGCCAGGGCGCCGGACATCTCGTACCGGTGCATCATCCCGAGTTCGGCCACCCGTAGCGGCAGATCGCGGTAGCTGCGCATCTCCGACTTGTAGATCATCATGTGGTGCGGGCAATTCATCGGCCGGAGCACCAACTGCTCGTTGTCCATCTCCATCGGCGGGTACATGTCGTCCTTGTAATGATCCCAGTGCCCGGAGATCTTGTACAGCTCCACGTTCGCCAAATGCGGTGTGTACACGTGATGGTACCCGAGGCTTTCCTCGAGGTCGACGATGTACCGCTCGATCACCCGCCTCACCTTGGCCCCGTTGGGCAGCCACAGGGGCAGGCCCTGTCCCACATCCTTCGACAGCATGAAGATGCCCAGTTCCTTCCCGAGGCGCCGGTGGTCCCGCTGCTTGGCCTCCTCCAGGCGGCGCAGGTGTTCATCCAACTCCGCCTGCTTGGCGAACGCCACGGCGTAGATGCGCGTCAGCTGCTCCCGCGACGCATCTCCCCGCCAGTAGGCACCTGCGATGGACATCAGTTTGAACACCTTGATGCGGCCGGTGGAAGGCAGATGCGGGCCGCGGCAGAGATCGACGAACTCGCCCTGGCGGTACACGGTGATTACCTCCGACTCGGGCAAGTCGTGGATGATCTCGACCTTGAACCGATCCCCGCGCTCCGAGAACAGCGCCAGCGCTTCCTCCCGGGTCAACACCTCGCGGATAATCGGCAGATCCTCGCGGATGATTCGGCGCATCTCCTCTTCGATGACCGGCAGGTCCTCCGGCGTGAAGACATGATCCGCGAAGTCATAGTAAAACCCGTTCTCAATCACCGGCCCGATGGCGAACTTCGTCCCTGGAAACACCCGGGCCACCGCTTGCGCCATGACGTGGGCGCAGGTGTGGCGCATCACATCGACCCCTTCCGGGTCTTTCAACGTGAGGATTTCCACCTCCGCATCCGATTCCAGGGTGCGCGACAGGTCCACCACGCGGCCGTTCACCTTTGCCGCCACCGCCTCCCGGGCGAGCCCTTGGCTAATGGACGCCGCGATGTCTGCGAACGATGTTCCCGCGTCGTACACCCGCTCTGACCCGTCTTTCAACCGAACGGCGTATGTGGTCATCTGTTCCTCTCCTCTCTGCCCTGTGACAGCATCAATAAAAAAGCGCCCCCGTCCCGCATGGGACGAGAACGCTTGGTTCCCGTGGTTCCACCCAAATTCAGCAGCTCTCTTCGAGCTGCCCTCTTGGTGCGTATAACGTGCGCCCCGGCCGCCGTTTCCTGCCTGCCCGGCGTGTCGCCGGAACCGACCATCCCCGGCGGCTGCTTGGAAAGTGGTACCTGGCGCGCATCCGCGTGGGGAGCTTTCAGCCCGTGGCTTCCCCTCTCTGGAACGGGATTCGCCCGCCGGCGTCTTTCCGCATCGCCGTATCCTTGTGACGTTTTCATTGACATTCAATATATCGAACGTCTTCTTGTGTGTCAACTCCAGGCCCCAGCGGAGGTCCCCCATCAATCGTACAGGTTGGGCATCGCGGGCGGGAACTCTCCCCGTGCAAAGGCGGGATCGTCCAAGTGAGCCCGCAGTTCCGCGCATGTCGAGCAGTTGTCGCAGCGCCGGACTCGGTCCTGGAACACCCGCTCCACCGTCTCCGCGAAGGTGGGCCAGGGCGCCGACCGGGTGAGGTCGTGCAGGATGATCCGGCATGGCGCCCGAGTGATGAGAATACTCATCGCCAAATCCTCGGCGTTGACGTCCTCCCCTTCCGATGCCTGCACCGCGGCGGCCGACACTTCCCGATCCCGCACCAGGTTCCCTTCCTCGTCGCACAACCAGATGCGTTCGTCGCTGCAGAAGACGTGCAGCACCTGCTGAGAAGGAGACTGCGCGTCGAGGATGTAGCGCAGCATGTCGACGAATTCCTCGTATTCCTGATCGGTGAGGAACTGCCGTACCACCTCGTCGATGGACGCTTCTGCAGCGCGCATGAGCCCACGCGCCCGGAAACGGAGGATTCCATCCACGGACACATGAATCGATTCCGCCGTCGCCCTGCCCAAGACCTCACCGAAGGTGCGACCTAATCGCGACCGCCACTGATCCCAGGTCCAGCCGCCCGTTGCCGTTTCCTTGTGCCGCAGGCCGTGCAAGACCAAGAGCGCCACGTACTCCTGCTGTTCTGTGTCCAGATAAGGATGGAGCACCCCCACACGGCGGTGAATATACTCATACAGCCAGTCTGTCAGGATGAATCCAGTGAGCAGATCCGCAACAGTCGCCGTCGAATCCTCCAAGCCGTCGTCCCACTTCAACAGGATCCGGCTTGGACGATCCGCATCGACCTTCACCGTCCATCCCGCATCTGCCAGTTTCTGCGCCAAAGACGCCGACGCAAGCTCGGTCTCAAGCGTAGCGATGCGCACGGTCATCAGTCCTTCCGGAATTCGCATCTACTGACAGTATGGGGCGGATGTCTAATTGGTTATACCGAGCATCCAATCACATCCATCCACATCCGCACATGTGGATGTTCGGTACCGCTCACACCCTGGTTTGTCCGGTGTTCGCCCAACTGGACCTCAAAATGCAAAAGGCCGACGCTGTTGCGCGTCGGCGGTTCACTTGGTGCGGCTGACAGGAATCGAACCTGTGGCCCCCACCGTGTCAAGGTGGTGCTCTCCCTCTGAGCTACAGCCGCTCAATCGGGACTAGCTCATATTAGCACGCGGTCCTATTCGAAGTCAATACGCTACGCCCCTCAAAAAGATGGGGATTTGCACCAAGTGCCCATGTCGACTCCGCCTCGATCTACAGTATGTGCGGATCCTGGAGTCGCGCCGGACAGAGGCGGAAGCCGGCCTGATCTTTGGGCTCCGCAACACAGGCCAATCCGTTCCAGCCATCAGGCGCCGGCGACCGGCAAGTTCTGCAAGATCGCCCACAAGGCGGGTGCCCGCTTGGCGAGGTTCACGGCCCGGTTCGTCTCCATATCGACAAAGGCGTGTTCGGTGCGCCCTTCCGCACACAGCTCTCCGGCTTCGTTGACCACCCGATAGCGCAGCGCCAGCCGCGTCTTCGTGCATACCTCCAAACGGGCTTCGACATCCGCCAGGTCCTCTGCGCGCAAGGTCTTCAAATACCGGCACTGGACGTCGATCACCACCAGGACGATGCCCTGGTCATGAAACGTCTCCATGTAAGAGACCCCGTTCTCACGCAAAAAATGCATCCGGGCCACGGAAAACCAATCGATGTAGGCGGGATGATACACAATTCCAGCGGGATCGCACTCGCCCCATCGCACTTCGAACCGCGTCGTCACCGTTTCTGCCACGTGTACGGACTCCCCTCTCCCAGCTTGTTCCTCGTTCAGTATACCAAACGGGGGAATCTGTCCGATGTACGGCCAAAGGAGCACCCTTCCGTGGTCTGCCAAATTCGTTTCGTGAATGGCAGATCGAATAAAACCTGATCACCGAGAGACATCATGAAAGGTGTCCATCTGGACGAATGGAACATGGATCGTCTTCGATTTCTCTTGCCTGGTGATCCCTCCGAATCGGGTGCTTGTGATTCCGTCGGGTTTAGCTCGCTTCGGCGGGTTGTGTTGGTCTCAATTGCGCGTTTGACGTAGGGCAAATGCCTTTATCGGATGCCGTCAAGCATGCGTACCCTAACAGCATGCGACGGGAAGGGGGTGCTTGTCCATGTACGATGGAGGCGTGTTTGGTGGCTTCACTCGATGGGCGGTCGTGTTTCTCATCATCTTCGTGTTGTTCTTCCTGTTAGTTCCTGGCATTGGTGCTGGGTATGCAGCAGGAGCAGGATACGGCACTGGCGCATGCTAAGTAACGAGTGTGAGGTCCCAGAGTTTGCTCTGGGATCTCTTCACTACACATCCATTAGGGGGTAAGACTGTGATTACTCGTACTCACTGCATGCCGTTTATTGGACAGCCCGTCGTCGCTCGCACGAGGACTGGTGTAACGCACTACGGAATTCTGCATACGGTAACCGGTGATGGAATTTACCTGCGTCGGGTAGGTGGCGGAATCCCCCGTTTAGTGAGTGAAACAGACGTCAATGCTGCAAACTTGGATTTGCTTCAAAACATGCCTCAGCCTACAGATGACGTCAGACAAGCCTTTTTTCCATTTTTCTTCCTGCCTTTTCTTGCGCTCGCGGCAATCGGTCCGTGGGGCTGGTGGTGAGCCTCTAACACATTCATGACGCTTAGACAGAAATCCCGAGGGACGCTCTCATAAGTGTCCAATGGTGGATTCTTTGGCGCATATACCCACGGGCGACTGTATTCCTGATCCTCTTTGTTCCGTTCCTTCTGCTGGTTCCTGGTTACGGCGGTTACGCAGGTGGCGGTGCATATGGTGCTGTGCTGGGATAGGAGCATACTGAGCAGGGTATGAACGACGAACTCGCTACGGTAGATACCTTGTGTGCCGTGAAGAACAAGTTGCCCTTTGAACACCTACCACCTGTTGATCGTACGGTGGGAGGTGCATCTGTAGACGTTCTATCGCGAGCAGCAACGCGGTGAAAAACCGCTGTCGTCGCGCTCCGTTCGATACGTCCCGCCGGGCACCTCAAGCGGAGGAGCGTTTGCTCCGCGGACAAGCCTTCAAGGACCACGACTCCTTAAGGTTTTCAATTTGTTTGCAGTCGGGTGTTTCACGCTAAGACGCGGCTCCTCGGAAAACCCGAGAAGCCGCGCCCTGCTTGGTGCCGGGAACGGGACTCGAACCCGTACGGGGATACCCCCAGCGGATTTTAAGTCCGCTGCGTCTGCCGATTCCGCCACCCCGGCTCGTGGAAGCTATGGCCAACTTCATTGTAACCCACGTCCCCGAGGTGGGCAATCTGCTCTCGGCAGCCGGTTCGATGAACCGCAACCCAGTAACGGCTCCGCTGATGTAAGGCGACTGCCCTGGACAAGCGCTCATTCTACGGACATGGTAGGGGGGACACGGCGCCGCGTGCGTTTTCAGCAAACCCTGACTCGGCCTGGGCGGCAGTTCAAGACAGACCGTACAAGAAGTTGAATCGTTGGGCGTGCTCCATTTCATCCGTCATGGTTCTGAACAGGATGTCTCGAATCTTTGGCACCCGAGTGCTCAAATACATGTCTCGGTACAGCTCCGCTGCATCCAATTCACCGCGGAACGCAAGTTCCAGTCCTTCTTTGTACGAAGAGAACTGTGTCGCCCGCGCCTGCACAGACGGTTCGTGTCCCGTGAGTCGACGGTACAATCTGCGGAACATGCGGAGGTGAACCATCTCGTCCTCCCTGGCGTGGGTTACAAAATCACGATAACGAGCGGGTGCCATTCCGCCCAAAACTTCATAAAACTCGATCGTGGTCGCCTCGCCATTGATGGCGTTCTGCAATTGGGAAATAAACATGTTCCTGTCTTTGAAGTCTTTCCCGTACGTGTGGTACGCGAATGAACCCCAATGCAATGATTCCATGCTTCTCCCTCCACGTTTTTTCCCACTCTATGTGTCCACCCAGCCTAAACGTTCATCCAGTATCGGGCTCCACTCATCCGTGTCGTCACCGAAGGCATCCGATTCAGGGTAGTTTTTCGCGCACCATGTCCATAATGTAAGAATAAAGTACTCCAGCGAGGGAAGGGTGGTCTGGTTGATCCGCCTACAGTGGTACGAACACTACTTCACGCGCGTGATCCCGGCGGCGTCGTGCGACACCCCGCTCACCATTCCGTGCACGCACGGATGTGACAAGGTCATCCAATTCTTGTCTCCGCACGATCTCGCGGTCATTCACCAACTCTGCCTGATTGAGGCAGAACGGATGGCGGAGTCTGTACTGGAACAGATCCACGTGGCCAGCTGCGAAGCGTAATCCAGCGTCCAAGCGCGTGATCGAGATTGTTTTGAAAGGCATTTCCCGAGTCCATGCGGATATGCCCAACAGCCGGATGCGCGCGGCACGACCCGATTCGAGCCGCGCGTCATTCCGTTCTGGATACCATGGTCACCGCCACAGAAAACCCGGAGCGCATCACCAGAGCGCACACATGGGATGTAGCCGGCACCGATTGTACTGTACCGTTTTACACCTCGAACGCTGCTGCCACGACCCTGATTTGTTACGCTAGACTGGTTGCTGTCACAGCTTCATAGCGTCAAGTGTTAAGCAAGCTAGATTTCACATACTGTCTCGACATTGAGGACTTGACGTAGCTGCGAATCAACTGCCTTCCGGTCGTTTCTCGGCGGAAAGTTTCAACAAACCGGTTTACTTCCCTCATAGGTTTTCCATCCGGCCATATTCCGTTTGGTACCAGTACACGGCTTGTGAAACGGAACACGGACGTGATGTGTCCTGTACCCCCAAAATGACGGTTGGGGGGACGAAGTTTATGAGTAATGCGCGCGTCATTCCGCGAAGTAGAATGCCTTCTTGATTCAGATGGATTAAAATTCCTTCTATACTTCCATGTACATAGAAAGACAAGGTGAAAGATCATGCAAGAAGAAACGTCCTACAGTTCAAACCCGTTAATTCAATCGGTTGTGTATAAGTCGTTCAGCCGTGCCATTGAAGACATCGGTCTGCCTGAGTTTACACACCAGGTGTTTATCCGCGAAATCACACCGCACCTAAAAACGGTCGGAAGTCGATTTCCCGATGACGAACGGTCGCTCAGCAGAATGTGGAAGGCCATTGTGCGAGGCGAGATCATTGCAACAGAAGTTTGGAATGATGAAATACTGGTGTTCTATGTACGTGGGGAGTGCATGGGATACTTTGTGGATATCCGACTGACATGTCGAAGTGGCGAATGGCACGTTCAATCCGTTGTTGCCATTTACCCTCGTACGCTTTTTCGTTCTGTGTGGTTCCGCCGCACGGCCTACGCGGGGGGAGTGCTCGTTGCGGCAGTTCTGGGCTACGCAGTCCACCATCCAGCCACACAGCCGGTTGCTCCCGCTCCGCAACAAGTGACGTCAATCCATTCAGCGCAAGCTGCGGGCAACGACGATACCACGGATGGGGCGTCTTTGTCCTCGCGGGTTCAACAGTCTGAGCCGCGCACGATCACGTTTACCCTGTCAAGAGGCATGGCTCTGTCTGAGCTCTCAAAGTTCCTGGAATCTCAACACCTGGTGAGTGATGCCACAGAGTTTGACATGGCCTTGAAGAAGTCGGGCGTTGATCGAAATATCAAACCCGGGGTGTACACCTTTCACGAGGGTATGAGCGAAAGCCAAATCATTGACGTATTGAAACAGGGGTCATCCAAATCTTAACTATAATTCCGATTGCAGAGCGTAAATTCAAAGACCTGAATCCGTGACAGGGTACCTGTCGAGCACTCATGCGGCGTTTATCTTGCATCGAACGGGCTGCGACTGCATTGGTGCGTGGAGCGATTCCATCGAATTCAACCGTAAGGGAACGCCAGTTCCCGCAGAAGCGAATAACTTCCCCGGCCTGTTCATCGTCAGGCTTTGTTCCCAGGCCACAAGACGGCACATGTTATACGAAGGTCAAATACAAACGGCGAAACACAGGGAACCATCGGTTCCCATGCCCCAACTTCAGTTTGCTCTGCCTGGCATGTCGGACTAGTTTCGCAGCCAAGGTCATCAAGTTCTGAATCACCGTCCGGATACGACGACGTTCTGCCTTCTTACGCAGAGGTGCATCGTTGCGTTTTAGGCTTTCCTGGCCAATCACCCTCAGCAAGTTGTAAGCCATGCATACAAAATGCAGTACCAGGTTGTTGGTTGCGAACTTGCCTGACGGTAACCGTTCAGCGTCCAGATCCGTCTTGATTTCGCTGTGGAACTGTTCCATCACGGCGTGGTCATGGTACAGACGAATGATCACATCTGGGTCGTCGGGCAGTGAGGTCCAGTAGGCGTCGACCTCGATGTCTGGGACCAACAGGGTTTGCCCGTCGGCCATGGTGGTCCGTTCGATGACTTCGAATACCATCCGAACTGGTTCCGACAGGCCCTTGACCGGGCACATCAGCGAACCGTGATACACTTTCTTGCCTGGCCGAGGTTCGTGGCATACACCGTGCTGCTGGGCGGTCACGAGCCAGGCCTGGGGGCTTTCCTTTCGCAGATTCCGTTTGATAATGAACTCGGCCCTGCTGTCCTGAGAACGACACACGGCAAGGTTTTCTGCACTGTCATTTCCGGCATCCATGCGAACGAGCAGCGGAAGGGCTGAAATCTGCTTTGCGTACTGAATACTCTTGCGCAAGAAGGCCGCTGTATCCTTTTGAACATGGGTACTGCCTTCACGCAGCTGAACATTGACCACATAGCCCTCTTGGCCGAGGTAAGCAAAGATTGGGGCGTATCCATCGTGGCCTTTGTACGTGCGGGAGACGCCTTCTTTTTTCGTTCCCGAGTTATCAAATGGGCTCACGTCAAGGTCCAGGGGAATGTAAGCCCGGCGTTTCGATGACTCACCCAGCACAATCGGATGCAGTGTAACATTCAGGGTTCTCAAGAGGTTTGCGGACTCTTCGAGTAAAATACTCTCCCAGCCGGCCTTTCCGGCGGCCATATCCAAACGCTGGCGCAGCGTTGGGCTCGAAGGCACGCTGTCCATCTGTAGTGCGATCGTGAAAAACTCGTCATCACGAAAGGCTTCGATGTGGTCAAAGTCCGTCTTGCCTTGACAAAGCAGGCCGATGTATGAGTACGCCACATCTCGGTTTGAAATGTCTGGTTTTCCCATGCCTGACAGGCGAGTCCGATTCAGGCGTTCACCGAGAGTGGTTTTGTCCAGCAATAAACCGACAAGGGTCATTCCAGAATGTGTGACAATGACTTCGTCGGATTCTTCGATGATAAAGCGCAAGGGGGTTCACCTCTGAGGTGAAGGGGGATTGAAGGGAACGGACATCCCAACGATCCCGATTCTACACGACAAATCACAAGTGCTTCAGTAGTTTTTACACCTGCTTGTCACGGATTCAGGCAAAGAGAAAGTCCGACAGTTTCCCATTGGTTGGACATGACTGGGTATAACGCATAAGAAATCCGCCGCCTGAATCCGCACGCGACAGCACACTCCTCGCGCATACGCTGTGGCAAGAGGTGAATCGCATGCCAAGGCGGCGGATTATTGTTGATTTATCGGATCGGCATCTGTATCTGCTCGAGGACGACAAGGTTGTACGCGGGTTTCTGGTGGGAATCGGGAAAATACTTACACGCACTCCGGAGGGCGAGTACTGGATCATCAATAAGGCGCCGAATCCGGGCGGGCCGTACGGCGCGTATTGGATGGGGTTGTCCAGGCGTGGCTACGGGATACACGGAACGAACAATCCGGGGTCGATTGGAAAACTGGTCTCGAAAGGCTGCATTAGAATGTACAATGAAGATGTGCTCCAGTTGGCGAGTCTGGTACCGATTGGTACGCACGTGACCATTCGGGCATGAAAGTTTCAAGCGGAGCCGTGTCCGAATGATTTTTCGACATTCGGTAATGCGTCGCTCCAACTGGGTTCCCGGAAGTAGGACGGGACCCCACTTACGTCGTTGGCGTATTGCACCAGTGCGCGATCATTTTGGCAATGACCTTGGTAAAATCGAGCAGCTCGGTGAGCGCGATGCTTTCATCCACAGCATGCGCATTTTTCAAATCGCCCGGCCCGTAAATCATCGTCTCAATCCCGGCCCTGCCGAACCATCCGGCGTCCGTTACCGTGCCAGACATATCAATCACGGGCGCTGTGCCTAGCACCGAACGATGCATTTCCGCAAGCATTTGCACTCCGGCCTGTTCAGGGTCAATGGCCAGTGACGGAAAAATCTCACCGCGCTCCTCAATCATCGACTTCCCGCCCCAGCGGAACTTCGGTAGATTGTTGCGCAGCCATGGGTCAGCCTTGGCTGCCGCCAGCACATGTTCCTCAATTTCCTGCACGACTTGCTGATAGTCTTCGTCCGGATAAAAATGTACTGTGATCCATAAAGCACAACGGTCCGCAACAAACGCGGCGTTGCGCCCACCCTCAATCACCGCCGGATTGATCGTATTCATCCCCGCCGGAAAGCCCGGATACGACTTGGTAACTGCCCAATGGCGCTCCAACTCCTGCAGGCTGGCGATGACTTTCATCATCTTTTCAATCGCGCTGGCTCCGTACACCTTGCCACCAGCATGAATCATTTTCGAGCGAATGCCGTCGTGGAACGTTTGCGGGCTTTCGATCACAATCCAACCGGTGATCACACCACCTTGTCCTTGAATGTGCAATTCACTCGAATCGACCACCAGCGCCAAGTCGGCCGTATAACCCCGTTCGATACATGCCTGCGTACCTGCCTCGCCCGCCTCTTCACCGATGACCGATTGAAAAATCAGATCGCCTTTCCACTCCACGCCATACTCCTTGAGTAACTGAATGGCAAACAGCGCCCCGGCCAAACCTCCTTTCATATCGGATACGCCTCGTCCCAACAGCCGCTCACCATGGCGTGTTACGCGAAAAGGCGGAACGCTCCACACGCGGTCATCACCCACTTCTGCCACGTCGATGTGACCGTTGATGATCAAACTGCGGTGGTTCTCTGAATCGGTACCTTTGTGTACCCCGACAAGATTGAAGTCGTTCGGGTACACCTCCCAAAGATCTGTCTGGAATCCATTTTGTTGTAAGAGGCTAGCCAAAAACATCTGCGCCTCCACCGTGTTCCGTGCCGGCGGACTTACGGTGGGAAAAGAGACCAATCGGTCGAGCAAAGCGATCAGTTCCGCTTGCCGCTTGTCGATGTCAGCGAGAACTCGTTGCAACCTTTCTTCCACTTTCTCATCCTCCCAAAGCACCTGTTCGGTCTTCCGCACCCGTTCACTTGGGGTTGAACGCGTTGTGACTGTTGGTTCGTCAGTGCTTCGACAGCGAAGTCTTTCTATTCTAGTTTATCCTTCGTGAAAACAAAAAGCCCGCCACCCAGTGGGGGCACCGGCTAATCCTCACACTTCCACGTGAACCATCGCAGTCAAGTCCTCGCGACACGCCGAACCCACTTTTCCCAAATTCTGTGACACCCGGATACGGACCTTCCCGAACCGGGAGTCTGCGTTCCGGCTTTTGGGTGCCCTGCTGATGGAGATCGGGCTGTGCTGCACTTGCCAGGGCCGAGTTCACAGGGCATTCAACCGATACCCCGTCCGTGTGATGTTGTACCGCGTACCGCGACGCCGAGTCCTGCGGATCGTTGGATGTTGTGAACACCATCGCGGCGATCGATTCCCCCGGTACCGACAGGTAGTGTCCCGCCACGTCTGCCGGCCGTGACAACGCCCTGATGCGTGTGGACGTTTTTGAGTGGTCGGCCACGTGACCGTCCAAATTATATTGGACACGTACAGCCACGTCTTGCCCGGTCTTCAGCGTGCAGGCGCACACCAAATCGAACCTGCTTCGAAAACCAGGAGACAACAATTTCGATTCCCGAAGGGTAGAAAAGCCGGCATCTGCACTTGCGCGAGGCGTCTCATCCTCTCCTGAATTTGCCTTCAAGTCCATCTGGATTCCCTTCCTTCACGAGGCTTGGGGCTTCGTTCATCTGCTTCAAAGAACGCCTTCTGCAGTTTCTTGATGGCTCGGTGCAGGGTCACACGGACCCTGACCTCCGGCCAGCCAAGGAGTTCCGCCACTTCCCGCACCGGCCGGTCCTGAATCACACGCAGGACGATGACCTGCCGGTACGGCACGGGGAAGCTGCATTAAACACTTTCCAAGGGCAATTTTTTGTGGACATGCATCTTTCGACCTGAATTGTTGTATAATAGCGACGTAAAAGTTTCCTTAGGCTAAAATTGTTTCTCTGGAGAAACTCCTTTTTACACGGGAAACATTCAATATCACGAGAAGGTGGTGTCTACGGTGAATACACCGTCTTTACAACTGGGGAAGGAAAGCAAAGCTGTCATTGCCGCGCGCGCGGCAATCTCTCAGCAGAGAAAGGGATTGCGGGCTCTCTTGCCATTCCTCGGACCCGCATTCATCGCTTCAGTGGCGTATATGGACCCAGGAAACTACGCAACCAACATTCAAAGTGGCTCCGAATTCGGATACAACCTGTTGTGGGTTGTGATCTTGGCGAACTTGATGGCGATGTTAATCCAAAACATGTCCGCCAAGTTGGGGATTGCGACGGGCAAGAACCTCCCAGAAATGTGCCGAGCATATTGCCCCAGATGGTTGTCTTACATCATGTGGGCGTTCTCTGAAGTAGCTGCCATGGCAACGGACATTGCCGAATTCCTGGGTGCAACCCTCGCGTTAAATCTATTGTTTCACATTCCAATGCTGATCGCGACAGTCCTGACAGGCGTGACAACTTACCTCATTCTTACCCTTGAGCGCTTGGGGTTCCGACCGTTGGAGAAGTTCATCGCATCCTTTGTTTTAGTCATTGCGGCTTGTTACGTCATAGAGACCGTGATCGCAAAACCGCAATTCAGCCAAATTGCATATCACAGCGTTGTGCCCTGGCTGGGAAACAGTGATGCAGTGTTGTTGTGCGTAGGTGTCATCGGTGCAACGGTCATGCCGCATGCGGTGTACTTGCATTCAAGTCTGACGCAAAATCGCGTGGTTCCGCGTAATGACGAAGAAAAGCGCAGCATCTTCCGGTTTCACACAAAGGAAGTCGTGATTGCAATGAGCCTTGCGGGGCTGATTAACCTGTCCATGATGTTCATGGCAGCTTCCGCATTTCATGGGTCTGGTCAAACTCAAGTTGCGGATATCGCTTCCGCTTATCAAACCCTGACTCCTCTCCTTGGTGCAGCTTCCGCAGCCGTGTTTCTTGTTTCGCTTTTGGCTTCCGGTATCTCAAGTTCAGCAGTCGGCACGATGGCAGGGCAGGTCATCATGCAAGGTTTTGTCGGCTTCACCATCCCGTTGTGGCTCAGGCGCGTGATTACGATGTTACCGACCGTGATCATTGTTGCACTCGGCATTGATCCCACACGGACGCTGGTCATCAGTCAAGTCGTCCTGAGCTTGGTGTTGCCAATGCCAATCATCTCTCTGATTTACTTCACAAGACGGCGCGATATCATGGGGGTTCTCGTCAACAAGCGAATTGTAACAGTCACCGCAACACTCTGCGCCGTGGTCATTCTATCTCTAAATGTTCTGCTCCTGTACCTGTCGTTTGGCGGTTCGTTACCGTTCTGATGCGTGAACGGAGACAATTAAGGAGGTTGTCTCATGAACTCAGACATTGTTGGAGACCGCATTTCCCCTGTTTCGGCCATATCCGAGTCGATTGAACGGATCTGGAAACAAGAGAGATGGCATAAGACTCGTACAGGTGGATGGATTGGAGACGCGATTTACGGAATAAATGACGGTTTGGGCGCCATCTTCGGGATTATCGCAGGTGTTGCCGGTTATACGGCAAATAGCCAGACCGTGCTCATCAGTGGATTTTTTGGTGCTCTCGCAAGCACGCTTTCGATGGGGGCGGGTGCCTGGTTGGCGACAAAATCCGAGACAGAGTTACAACAGAGAGAAATTGCCCATGAACGACGCGAAATTCTTGAGGAGCCTGAGCACGAATTCGAAGAACTTGTCCTGCTCTATCAACTCAAAGGATTCTCAGAAGAAGAGTCGCACAAACTGGCAAGACACGTTGCCAAAGATACAGACCTGTTCGTGAAGACCATGGCGCAAGAAGAACTTGGCATCACCGAAGAATCTGCGGGCAATCCTTCGATGTCCGCCCTGGTCGGAAGCATTTCCACATTTGTGGGTGGAATCGTCCCACTCGTACCGTTCTTCTTCTTGCACGGGCCTGTCGCAATGATTCTGGCAGCCACGGTTAGCATTCTTGCGCACTTCGCGGTCGGAGCAGCAAAGAGTCTTGTTACTGCACGCAGCTGGTGGTCCAGCGGACTGGAAATGACAGCAGCTGGAATTATTGTAGGTATAGTGGCATACGGACTAGGTGTGCTAGGTACTCTAGTCGTGCAAGTGTAGTCAATGAGCGAGGGGAAGTCCAATTGGAACCTGGTGAATTGTTACTCGGGGGAGTCGCTATAGTTTTACTGGTAGGGTGCAAAGCACTCGCGCGAAAGTACCTACGGAGATCGGGAATGAAGAATCGCGGACCACGCGATAAAAACCATTCGAACATGTAACGCTGTTGCTATCTGATGAACTGACAAAACGTCCCGACTAATGGGACGTTTTCCTTTACCATCTCACTTTAGCCCAAAGCTCGACAATGGTACTCCTCGATACCCAGGAATTCAATCAACATACGATAAGCGAACGCTTTTAACTTGCGGTGTCTATGGTCATCTCACGCGACAAGTGAATTTGATTTTTGGAGGCACGATTTTACGTGGTTGAGTATATAATGAACATGTGAGTAATTGATCATATAGAGGTGGCGTCAATGTTAGATATTAACCAAGAAGCGTGTTGTGATACCGTTCACCAAGAGGCGGTCAACGATTGTACAGAACAACTCCCTGACTCTGTAGTGGAACGTTTGTCCTTGACGTTCAAGGCACTCGCTGACCCTACACGGATTCGTATCTTACACAACTTATCCAAACGTGAATTGTGTGTATGCGATCTCGCTGAGATACTCGGAATGACCCAATCCGCGGTATCGCACCAATTGCGTTATTTGCGGGCATTACGATTGGTGAAGAACCGCAGGGATGGAAACACAGTATATTACCGCCATGACGATGCCCACACAATAGGACTGCTGCAAATGGCGATCGACCATTCGTTTCATGTCAGTAATGAAAAAGGAAATAACGAATGAGTGGACATAATCACGACCATGGGCATGACCATGGAGATGTATTCCATGCTCATGCCCCAGCAGGGAAAATGAAACTCGCGTTTTTCTTGACTTTGATTATTCTTATCGTGGAAGTCGTGGGTGGCTGGCTTTCGCGCAGTTTGGCACTCTTATCAGATGCGGGACATGTACTCACCGATATTGCAGCCATTGGACTGTCCTGGTATGCCATGAAGCAAGCGGAGAAGCCCGCCAGTGAAGGCATGACGTTTGGGTACTATCGGGCTGGTATTTTGGCGGCTTTCATTAACGGCATCACATTGATTTTGATTACCCTCTGTATTTTATGGGAGGCGTACAACCGCGTTCTGCACCCCGAACATGTCGCGCCAGCTTGGATGTTTATCAGTGCAGGCGTGGGTTTGGCGATGAACTTGTATCTTGGCTTGGGGATGCGCCACGAAGAAAACCTCAACGTGAAAAGTGCCGTCCTGCATATGCTTGGAGACGCTGCCGCATCCGCTGGGGTTATTGTGGGCGGAATTATCATCGCGTTCACACACTGGTACGTCATTGACCCGATTCTAAGCGTTCTCATCGCATTACTCATTGCCTTCGGCGCTTGGCGGATTGTCAAACAAACGGTCAGCATATTGATGGAAGACACACCTGCGGGCGTTGAAATTCCTAATGTCGTGGCTGCGATTTAATCCGTAAAGGGAATTCAGCATGTACACGACTTGCACGTTTGGACGATTACGAGCGGACGAAACGCGTTGTCCTGCCATGTGGTTGTCGATGGCAAGATGACCGTGGAAGAGACCCAAAAACTGTTGCAGGGCGTGGAACACAAACTTGCTCATTTAGGTATTGGTCATGTGACCATCCAAACCGAAGATCCCACGCATCTGCACGATGAATCGTTACTTTGCAAAAACGATGGTATCCATGATCATCATCACTAATCTGGGAGAGTGAATCCCATGTCTTCACACGCCGCTTCCGTGAAAAAAGGTGTCATCATTGAGCTTATTTCGGTTGTTTGGATGATCATTGAAGCAGGGGTCGCGATTGGTTCGGGCATCATTGCTCATTCTTTATCCTTGGTCGCCTTCGGTGCAGACAGCATAATCGAACTTATTGCGGGTGGGTTTTTACTCTGGAGATTGACGATTGAAACGAACAGGGTAAGCCTGGCACGGGTAAAACAGGCGGAAAAGGTGTCATCATGGGTTGTTGGGATTGCTTTGCTGTTGTTAGCGGTATACATTGTGCTGGCTTCCGTTGATAAGCTGTGGACGCATCAAGGGGCGGAATCAAGTTATGTTGGTATCAGCTTAGCGATTGCTTCGGGTATCATCATGCCTTATCTGTCCCGTGCCAAAAAACGGATTGGTTCTGAAATTGGCAGTAAGGCGTTACGCTCAGACGGGGCGTGCAGTATCGTCTGTGCTTATATGGCTTGGACAGTTCTAGGTGGCGTGGTCTTGACCGCATTGTTCGGCTGGTGGTGGGTTGATTCAATCGCTGCCTTGGCGTTGGTCTACTTCGTTGTCAAAGAAGGTTGGGAAGCCGTCCAAGAAGCACGTGGAAACGAACATGCTTGCGGTTGTGGGTGTTGTCATTAAAATTAAAGAGCAACAGAACACAAATGAGTGATACCACTCGCAAGGTACATTATTTACTGGATTATTATTAATTATCATGGAGGATAAGAATAACTAGAGTGACAGGAATCGTTACTTGGCGATTCATCATGATGACAAATTCAGGACCGTCAAGTGGTGATTTCACCGTTTGTGTCCAAAGTGTGACGTAGAAAGGCTCCTCCGAAAACTCTGTGATATCCTCCGTCTCGTTGCAAAAGACGCAACCTGGCTCATACTTCCGCAGAATGATTCGATCTCCGTCCGTGAAGATTTCAAGCCCGTCCTTGCCTCTTATTTTAGATTTGCAGTCAGATTTGCAAGCCAGTAGCGAAACTTGTTGCACGGGAATGCCGCGAGCGGCACAGACCGGGGATGAAATCGGCCCAAAAACCGGGTTTCTCCACAATCGGCCACTCGACCTCCCTTCGCCACCGCTCTAACCCGAAAAAACCGATCATGAAAGGGGCGGCACATCGCGTCAAAGCGCGATTCAAATGTAGCGCGATTTCAAAACATCCGCTTGACCACAGTGAGGTGATTGCCCCAATAGGTCCCCGGCGTCACCTTCAGGTATCCGACTTTGGCCAGTCCGCCTCCGCACTGGATGGCTTGTCCATTTCCTGCGTAAATGCCGACGTGCCCTCCTTGGTTGAAAACCAGGAGGTCCCCTGGCCGCATTTGACTCTTGGGCACGATCACACCGACACTGAGGTACTGTCCCCTGCTCATGGTGGTCATTTTGTAACCGAGTGCGTGGTGGTACACATACGCCGTAAAATTGCTGCAGTCGAATCCATATTGACCCCTATCCTCATTATGTCCCCAGATATAGGATGTTCCGAGCTTGCTTTGTGCGACGGAGAGTACAGCATTTTCCTTCTGCACGATGGGGGCATGGATGCCTGCAACCGGAGTGATGGAGCGGTCAATCGATACGCCAGGCGGAGGAATCGGAATGGCGCTAGCACTCGGCGCGCCCATGGCGAACCCGCTCATTTCTGAAGGCACGGCATTCACGGCGTCGGAATGTGATGTGCGATATAAGTCACTTGGTACGGAATATGTCCTCGCCGTTTGCGTTCTTTGTTGCGAAACATCAATCACTTTCACACTGTGAACTGGCTGATTAGCATATCGGGTTGTCGCATAGTTCACCACACCATCAACAGAGCCAGTATCGACTACGTCTTGAGGTCCTGCGGCAGGTGTTCCCCCCAGTTTTGCAAAACGCTCATCCGCGATTCTCGTGCCACGATCCCGCACGTACAAAACGGCGGTCTTCGTCGAGGCGTCATAACGTGTATGGACCACCTGTACGACGTTTGGCAAGGCACCCGTTGCAACTCCGGCGCTTTGGTTGGTTCGTGTGATGGCTGCATTGTTTGTCGCCTGCTGCCCACAACCCGCAATGAGCAGTGAAACTGAGATGGAAGCAATGGAAGCCATCAAATATGCCTTGCGATGGCGAACCGTCATGGATGCACCCCTCCTGTCCATTTGCCTTCAGGGTGCATTATGGACGCGTCTGCCATACATCGTCTTGGCATTGATATGGAAGGCCTCGTCGTCTTTCACGGATCGCCCGAGCTTCACCCACCCGCCCAGCGCATCCATCCGAGCACCGCGGTGAGCACCGCGCTGCTGCTCACCGCCACCCACTCGCGGCGCGACGACGAGGGGGCGGGCTGAAAGCGGGTAGGCCGTTTTCCGAAGCGGTCATAGCCGCGCGCCTCCATCGCCAGCGGACAGGTCCTCGGCCAGTTGGAAGAGGGCGACCAGTATCGGGATCGCGAAGACCGGGTTGTCGCGCGCACGCACCCGTCCCGGCCGGGCCGCCGACTTACCGCGGGCGCGGGCAATGCGAGAAAACCGCTCGAACTGCTCACCGATCACGGGGATGAACCTCAGCACCAGCGATGAGGTTCGCCTGTTGGATGTATGCCTCGAACATCGAGGGGATGCCGTGCGCTGGCGAGACATCCTTGGGGATCTCACGATTCCAGGGATCGGCCGCAGTCCGGTCGATCTGGTTAGCTGTTGGGGCTACCACCGACCGGGCGAATTCCGCCGCCTCCTGACGAATGCGTAACTGACCGCTGCTCAAAGCCACCGGCACTCATCCCCCGCTTCCTGGTTGAATAACCTGAGTCGTGACCGCGAAAGCGATACGGACTCACGCCTGATCGTAGACATAAAACCCGCGTCCCGACTTTTTCCCCAGCATGCCCGCCTCCACCATCCGCCGCAGCAGGGGGCAGGGACGGTGCTTGGAATCGCCAAACCCTTCGTAGAGGCTCTCCAGGGTGAACAGGGTCACGTCCAATCCGCACTGGTCAATCAATCGCAGCGGGCCAATCGGGTGATTGGCGCCGAGCGTCATGGCTCGGTCTACCTCCTCGGGATCGTTGCCCTCCATGACGAGATAGACTGCCTCATTCATCATTGGAACCAACAAGCGGTTGACCATGAAACCGGGATAATCCTTAGCAATCACCGTCTCTTTCCCCAGGCGTGCGCCCACAGCCTGTGCTGTTCTTACTGTTTCCTCGGACGTGTGGATGCCGCGAACAATCTCCAACAGCTTCATGATCGGAACAGGGCTGAAAAAGTGCATCCCGACCACCTGTTCCGGTCTCCCGGTGACCGATCCGATGGCCGCGATCGACAGAGACGACGTGTTGCTCGCCAATACCGCCTCTCGCTTGACCACCTCGTCCAATCGGCGGAACATCGCCTGTTTCAGATCCAGCTTCTCTGGAATCGCTTCAATGACGAGATCCGCCGAGGCACCTTCCTCCAACCGCGTCGTTGGGCGAATGCGGCTGAACAATGCCTCTCGCTCGTCCTCGCTGTAGGAGCCCCTCTTCACCATTGAAGCGACGCTCTTTTCAATTTGTCGCCTGCTGCGTTCCAGGTCTGCCTCCGTCCGATCCACAAGAATGACATCGAACCCGGCCCGGGCGGCGACTTGAGCAATCCCCGAGCCCATTAATCCCGCTCCGACCACCATCACGGTGTTGATCACGTCCTCGTCCTCCTTACACGGGTTCGTTGAATCCAAAAACTCGTCGTTCCAATTTTGTCGTTCCAATTTTCTTGATGCAGGCGTCGTGTTGTGCATTGCGAAGTCCGTTTGCATACGTATTCCTTCCGTGCATCCCTACCTTCCTGCAACGGTTCACAACCGTCGACGAGCGGTCGTCTTTCTCACCACCAACTCCGGTTTTAAAACAATCTGGCGGGGAGACTGCGCCAGCTCGCATTTTTCCATCATGTCTATCAACATTTCCGCCGCGATCTCGCCCATCGTGAACCGGTGGTGGCGCACGGTGGTGAGCTGAATCGCTGCATGCGCCGCCATTTTGATGTCATCCATCCCTGCTACGCTCACGTCCTCCGGAATGCGATACCCCATCGACATGGCGACGTCCATGCCAATCAAAGCCATCGCATCGGTCGCGTACACCACAGCGGAGGGCGGTGTGTCCCGATTCAGCAACTTCCAAGTGGCTTTTTCCACCTCCTCCGGCGACGAGGCGTCGACTTCCATAACCATCTCCGAATCGAGCACCGCCCCTGCCACTTCCATTGCCGTCTTGAATCCGGTGAATCGCTCCAGAAAAGTAGAAATGTTGGCAGGCCCCGACACGTACGCGACGCGCTCGTGCCCCAAGTCGAGCAGGTGTTGCGCAATCAGCCTCCCGGCCAACTCATTGTCCAATACCACATAGTTGCCACCGGTGCGTGGACGGCGGTTGAAAAACACGTACGGGATTCCGCTGGCCAAAATCCCGTCAAACAACGGTTCTTCCAGTTTGATGGATGACATGAGTATGCCGTCCACCCGATTACTGAGCACCGAGTCTAATATATCCTTCAAATTCGCCGTGCCCTCAAAAAACACGATAGTCTTATAGCCGTGTCTCATCAGGAGCTGGACGATGGAATCCGTTGTCTCGACACAATATCCGTTGCTGAGTGAACCGGAAATCAAAGCCACCAGTTTGGTGCTCTTGGTGATGAGGCTGCGGGCAATCAGGTTCGGCTTGTAGTGCAACTGCTCCATCGCCTTGAGTACTTTCTCCCGCGTCTCCTGCCGTACGCCGGTGGGATTGTTCAGAACACGCGACACCGTCGCCTGGGATACCCCCGCAAGTCTCGCTACCTCTTTCGATGACACCATCGCCTGTCCCTTGTGCATACGTATTCTTCCCCAGTTCTACTGTGTCTGCTTGGCTCGTTCCTCCTCGGCCAGGATGCGCCGGAGCAGTTTTCCGGTGCCGGTGGCGGGCAAGGACTCCCGGAACTCGACGTAACGCGGATACTTGTAGTTGGCCATCCGTTCCCGGCTCCATGCGATGATCTCTTCCTCCGCCACGCGGCCGCGATGCTCCTCGTTGAGGACGATGAACGCTTTCACTGATTCTCCACGCACCGGATCCGGCACCCCGATGACCGCCGCCGCCTCCACCGCGGGGTGGCGCAGGAGCATCCGTTCCACTTCCTCTGGGAACACACTGTACCCGGAACACTTGATCATCTCTTTCTTCCTGCCGAGAAAGTAAAGATAGCCTTCCTCATCCAACTTCCCGATGTCCCCCGTGTACAGCCATCCCTCGCGCAGTGCGTCACTTGGGACCACTACAAATTTCAAATTGACGGCACAATACAGCGATTTAGACGGTACACAAACACCGTGTTCCGCATATAATGTCAGTTATATAACAACGTATCAAATAGAGCGCCTGTTTGATACAGACTTTCGTCTGGGAGGGGTGTTCCTAAATCAATCATGAAAATTCATGAGCAAAAGATCAAAGATCTATCATTGAAAATCGTGAGAGTTCTGGAGGTCGCCCTATGCGGACTTCTCATCTGCGGGATCGTCTTGCAGGCAGTGCGCATGGTATTTGCAATACCGACATTGGGAACAAACACTTCGACGTTCGAAATCTTTCTCGACCAAGCTCTGGTGTACATCATCGGCCTAGAAATCGTGTTAATGTTGATTCATCGAGATCCATATCTTGTGATAGATATAGTTTCTTTCGCAATCGCAAGAAAAATGGTGATGACCACCGAAAACGGTCTGAATTTTGTGCTGGGTTCTATTGCAATTTTCATTCTCTACTATGTGAAATGCTACGGTATTAGTTGCAAGCTGCCTTGGTCTAAAACTGACTCTACAAACACTCTGTTCCAGTCAAATGAACATCACTCACTGTAACCCGTGAACCAGAAAACCTGAAACTGAATTGCCGATCAGACCTTTCCTTCTCACCCGCGTTCGATAATTGACGGTCATAAAATCCCGCGACGCATGCCTGTAAATAAGTCCGGGAAGCTGCATCCACTACAGCATTCCAAGTCTATCGCTACAGGGCTGACTCGACCCATCCAACTCGGGGTTCACTTACGTATACTAGGGAATCTGACTCTAGCTTTGTTCGATGCGAAATAATCTCCATAAACAAAACGAAATGCCATATACCAGGACAAACAGAAGGACCAGTATGTAACCCAGGGCACCGAAACTGAATCCTTGAATCCACTCCCAAACTCCATTGTGAAGACCGAGTTCGGGTATCAGTACCTGAGCTAGTTCAATGAGCCCGATAATCAGTGCAGCCAATACGCCAAGGCCCGTCACAGACAGGTTGTAATAAACCTTCCTGATAGGAGTGGATAAAGCCCACTTGTAAGCAGTCGTCATGAAAATCCCGTCCGCTGTATCCATCAAGCTCATCCCAGAGGCAAAGAGAATGGGCAACGCTAGAATTCCAGCCAATGGAACCGAATTTCTTGCAGCCTCTGCAGAAATAGCCAATAAGGCCACTTCGCTTGCTGTATCGAACCCTAAGCCGAATAAGAAACCAACGGGATAAACATGCCAGCTTTTAGTGATTAGTTTTAGAAGTGGCTTCACGAATCGTACCCAAAATCCACGTGAAAGCAGAACTTCCTCTAGCTCCGGATCTTGATAGGCTCTTTCTCGCATTCGCACGAATAAGCGATAAATATCTGCGAAAAGGAATAGATTGATGCCCCCGATGACAAGTAGGAACGTACCGGAAATCGCGGTACCGATAATTCCACCAATACTTTGAACCTGCGGTATCTGCCGCTGTGCAAAGTGCACAGCGAAAACAGCGACTACTGTCATACATGCAACAACCGTGGAATGTCCCAAAGAAAAGAAAAACCCTACACCCATCGGATCTTTACGCTGTTGAACCAGTTTGCGTACTGTATTATCAATCGCCGCAATGTGATCAACATCGAACGCATGTCTGAGCCCAAAGGTATAGGCCAGAAAGGCCATTCCACATAAAGCTGGATGGTTGAAAGCTGACAAACTCAATAAAGTTATCCCGAGAATATGTAACCCTGAAACCAGCACTGCATACTTAAGCCATCGTCGTGGAATCATTAATAGGCTCCCTTCATTTGGTTCACATTTCTGTATGTGTCGATGGAATCTATTCGCTATTAACAGATTGTAACATCCAAGATCGTCACACCTTACCCATCAATCATACCGATGCATTGCAGCCACGAGCGCTGCCTGCCCAATACTGATACCGCCGTCGTTAGGAGGAATCAACCTGCCTATCCATACGTCCATGACACTGTCGGCAAATAACTCCTTCAGATCGGATAGCAAAAGGAAATTTTGAAACACGCCGCCAGACAACACGACAGTGTCGATCCCATAGGTTTCTCCTAAAGACATCACGCTTCTAAATATGCCTTCCGCGATGCTCCGGTGGAACGACCGGGCAATGCCCGCCACGTCCCGTCCATTCAAGCGATCTTCCACCATCGCTTGCATGAGAGGACGATAATCCAGTTCCCTTCCATCCCACGGAAAAGGATACACCTTCTCCAAAGAGGCTGTACTGGCTAGATGTTCGAGCCAAATGGCTGCCTGGCCCTCAAACGAAATGGCCTCGGTGAATCCCAAAAGAGCGGCCGTCGCATCGAAAAGCCGGCCTACAGAGGTGGTGGCAAATGTGCGAAGTCCTTTTTTAATCAATTTCAACGCCGTGAAATACCGTTCGGGAAGCGCCAATTGGCTGCCAACGTCCGTCGCCAGTTCCGGCACGTCCGAAAAGAAACCAGCCAGTGCTTGAAGCGGAACACGGGCTGCCGCATCGCCACCAGGAAGCACGGCATAGCGAAGGTGACCGCACCGTTCCAATCCTTCTGCTGCGCTGCCAACAAAGATCTCCCCACCCCAGATCGCCCCGTCATCGCCAAAGCCTGTTCCATCCAACGCCACACCGATCACCCGCTTGTCAAGAGCAGCTCGTTCCGCCAACACGGATGCGACGTGGGCCCGATGATGCTGGATGCCAACCCGCTCGGCTGTGTCCAACTCACGAGCGAACTGAGCGGAACGATAGTCGGGATGGAGATCGTAGACCACGATTGTCTTCTCTAGTGGCACGTCATACATCGACAAAAGGTCTCGGACGGTTTGTTCAAATGCAGTGTATGCCTCGTACCGAGTCAAATCGCCCAAGTGCTGACTGACGACTGCTTGTCCGTTCACAACCAATGTGATGGTATTTTTCAAATCAGATCCGAGAGCGAGAATGGAGCGATCGGTTGGCAATCGTGTCACGGGAAGCGGAGCATATCCCCTGGCGCGGCGAAACACCATCGGCCCGTACGCACTCACACGGACCACGGAATCATCGACGCGGCGCGCGATGGGGCGTTCGCCGATGAGCCAAGCATCGGCAAGCCCCTGAAGCGCTTTCACTGCGTCCTCGTCGGTATAAACGATGGGCTCACTGGAACGGTTGGCACTCGTCATTACGAGCACCGGGGGCGCTCCGAAATAGAACAACAGGTGGTGCAGCGGCGTGTACGGCAACATCACTCCCAGGTCGCGGTTGTCCGGAGCCACGCCTGGAAGTAACCGACGAGCACGAGCCAGAACAATCGGACTGGCAGGGGAAATGAGCAAACGCTCCTCCTGAGGCGATAGTTCGACCAGCTGCCGTGCTGTTTCCAGGTCCTTGGCCATCACGGCAAACGGCTTCGCCCCTCGGCGCTTCCGTTCCCTCAATGTCTGCACCGCCTGACCGTTCTCAGCGTCGCAGGCGAGATGATACCCACCCAACCCTTTGATCGCCAGGATGCGCCCTTCGCGAAGAAGGTTGGCCGTTCTCTCTATGACTTTCCAATCCTCGCCGCGCATTTCGCCGCCTTGCCACCGCATGTAGTAATGGGGGCCGCACTTGGAACACGCGATCGGCTGCGCGTGAAACCGGCGATCCGTTGGTTCGTGATACTCGGCTCCACAGTCCGAACACATGGGCCACGCTTTCATCGTCGTGTACGGGCGGTCATATGGCAGTGCCTCGATGACAGTGTAGCGCGGACCGCACTCAGTACAGTTGATGTAAGGATACATGTAGCGGCGGTTTGTCGGACTGAACAACTCACTCATACACGCCGGGCACACGGCGAGGTCGGCGGGAATGTGCACCGTCGGCCGGTCATGGCGCATGCTTTCACGAATTTCGAAATCAGAAAACTCTTGTATGGCCGCGTGTTCGACTCTCAGATCGGTGATTTGCGCCAACGCCGGCGGGCGCGCGGTGATCTCTTCAATGAACGCATCCACGCCGCTCGACTCGCCCTCCACGTGGATCTCTACGCCGCTTTCTCCATTGCGCACCCACCCATTCAGTCCCCACTGCTTCGCCAGGCGAAAGACGTAAGGGCGGAACCCGATTCCCTGAACGACGCCGCGGATACGTATGTTGCGTGCCGCCTTCACGTCAACCCCCACCTCGGTACACAGACGTCTCCTTCATGTCAGGTGGCAGCGCAACCATGCAGCCGCGGCCGCCGACCCCGATCTGGATCACACGTTCACCCTCAACCAAGGCTGGCACGGTTCGGCCTCCTGTCAACGCCACGAGACGCCTCAGGGCTTCCCTGTCCTCCTCCACGTCGTATTCCACAAACTCCTCCCCGTCCCACTGCAAGGACTCGCGCAATTCCATCGTGTAGGGACAACCTTTCGTGCCGTACAGTTCCAGCATCCTCCTTTAGCACCTCTCTAAGCCTTCACGAATGATATGGTACACGCTCGCCTGCACCTCTTGAATTCGGGGAATATAGTCCGAGCGAACCACGATGGGGACGTCCGCCAACGCCCTGCGCACGACCTCACCCCCGTCATACCCGAGCAGGGCCATGGTCGTCAAACCTCGCTTTCGCGCCTCCTCCAGGGCCATCAGTACGTTCTTCGATCCACCGCTGGTGGAAATCGCCACGACCACATCGTGGGGGCCGGCTTGGGCAATGAGTTGGCGCAGAAACATCACGTCTGGTCCCACGTCGTTTGCCAGTGCCGTGAGAATGGCCGGCTCCATGGCCAAAGAAACGGCAGGATAGGGCGTCAACCCTTCCGGAGGGAGCACCATTTCCAGTGCCCAATCGTTGGCATCTGTCGCCGAGCCACCATTGCCAAAGACAATCAACTTGCCTCCCTGGCCGAACCGGTCTGCCATCGTCCGGATGGCCCGAACCACCTGTTCCGACTCTTCTTCCGCGACTCTCTCGCGCAGCCGAACGACATCCTTGGCCTTTTCCTCAATCGAGCGAGCCACTTCCACCACGACGTGCGACGTGTCCTGCCGTTGCGATCCAAGAAACGGATACAAGAACGACGCTGCGCCCGCCTCCTGCCCCAACTCCCGATGTTCGAAGAAGACGTGAACCGTCTCCCACAGGGTATGATACAAAATCTCAATCATCTCTTGGTGGATGAACGGATCTCCGTCGGGTGGCGTCACTGCGTAATCCCCATGTTTTCCTGGCAATGCGAATGTCAGTGCACCCTTTGAGCGAGCAAACGCCAATGCCTCTTCGACAGTAGCGTCCCCCTCCGGAGGAGCAAAACCCATGACAATGTCATCCGATTGCACGCTCGCTCTCACCCATTCGGAAAACGCCATGGACAGGTCGAGAGCCGGGAGAGCCCGCTTCCCGACGATGACAGGGTGCACGAACTCGACGGACACGTGCTGTGCATCAGTCGTGTACACCCCCCGGCCAAATGCGAGCAGGCGGCCGCCGCGAAGGAACCGTTCTGCCATCTCTCGGCACGCGCGCGCAAGGCGAGCCGATTCTCTGGGGAAAAACCGCAGCGAGACCTCGTTTCGCGCATGGAGACGTTCTTTCACCCATTCCGTCAGGCGTTCCATGGATCCCATTCTCCTAGGTCAACAGATCCGTGGCAACGGATCCCCCACGAGCATATCGACCACCCTCGTGCCTCCGTACCGGGAACGCGCGAGCACGACCCGCTTGGGTGCTTCTTGAATCTCTCCAATCCGTCTCGCACCCTCTCCACCTGGTGTTCGCGTAATGGATTCCAGCGCGACATCAGCATAGTCTGGTGAGACAATCGCAAGAAACTGACCTTCGTTGGCAATGTGAAGAGGATCCATCCCCAGAATTTCGCAGGCACCGCGGACGGTGGAACGTACCGGAATCGCCTCTTCGTCCAGCACTACGGCAACCTTAGCGTCTCTTGCCAATTCGTTCAGTGCCGTGGCCACGCCGCCGCGCGTCGGGTCCCGCATCCACCTCAGACCCGGCGCTGCGGCGTCGATGAGCGCGGACACGAACGGCCACAGCGGCCGCGTATCCGACGTCAGATCCGCCTCCAAATCCAATTCACCCCTGGCCAACAGGACTGTGATCCCATGATCTCCAATGGGCCCGGAAAGGATCACCTGGTCCCCTGGCCGAACGTTTTGTCCGGAGAGATGCACCCGCGGATCGGTCAAACCAATGCCCGCCGTGGTGATGAACATGCCATCCGCTTTGCCGTGTTCAACGACTTTTGTGTCTCCGCCCACCACGGACACACCGGCCCGCTGCGCGGCTCGTGCCATGGCAGCCACTTCGCGCTCCAGTTCCGACGTCGCCAAGCCAGCTTCCAAAATGAGCGTGCTCAGCAGCGCCAGCGACTTCGCCCCTCCCATGGCCAAATCATTTACGGTGCCGTTGACGGCAAGTTCTCCGATGGACCCTCCAGGGAAGACGAGCGGCTTTACAACAAAGCTGTCCGCCGTCACGGCCAAGCGGGATCCGTTCACGTCGAGATACGCCGCATCGTTCAACTCAGTCGGCGCGCCGTCCACCAAGTACGGAACCAACAACCCCTCTATCAACCGCCGGCTGGCTTTCCCGCCTGCGCCATGAGCCAGCCCGATGTGGTCATCCGTGAAATGAATCTTGGTGGTCGTCATCCGCATTCTCTCCTTCGTCCTGGCGCTTGCGTTGTTAAGGCTTATCTCCCTGCAGCGGCTCCGCTAGCGTGTCAGTTTTGCGTCATTACTAACAGAATCACCTCACGGAACTCGCCACAGGCGTTCTCTAGCAGGGACATGATGACGTACCCTTGTTTGACGGATTACTCACCGACCGCTTGCCGCAAGTGGACATGATGATAATAGGCTGCGCACGCCCCTTCGGAGGATACCATCAGGGCGCCCACTGGATGTTCCGGCGTGCACTCTTTCCCGAACAGCTTACACTGATGCGGCCTCAATACCCCTTTCAACACCTCACCGCACTGGGCCGCCTTGGGATCGGTGACGCGAACCCCTTCCACCTCAAAGTGAACTTCGGCGTCCCACTGCGAGAATTCGGACCGCAATTTCAGCGCCGACTGAGTGATGAAGCCCAAGCCTCGCCACTCGAAGAACGGCCGAACTTCGAACACCTTATTCATAGCGTTGAGTGCAGGCACATTGCCCTCCCACGGCACAACGCGGCTGTACTGGTTCTCTACCTCGCAACGACCTTCCTTCAACTGTTTGACCAACATCAGAATTGATTGCAGCAAATCCAGCGGCTCAAACCCAGAGATCACCAAAGGTTTATTGTAATGCTTCGTGATGAACTCGTACGGCCGGGCCCCGATGACCGCCGAAACATGGCCAGGTCCGAGAAAACCGTCGATACGCATGTCCGGCGAATCCAAGATGGCGCGAATCGCCGGCAAAATGAGCACGTGGTTGGAGAACACAAAGAAATTGGACACGTTTAGATCGCGCGCGCGAAGGAGCGTCAAGGCGGTCGATGGAGCTGTTGTTTCAAATCCGATCGCGAAAAGAACCACCTTTCGATCAGGGTGATCGACCGCGATTTTCAAGGCGTCCAGCGGTGAGTAGATCATTCGGATATCGGCTCCCTTGGCCCGCAGCTCCAAGGGCGATCCTTTTCGCCCTGGCACCCGCATGACGTCACCGAAAGCAGTAAAGATCACATTCTTCTGTTGGGCGATGGTCAAACCATCGTCCATGCGGCCCATGGGAAGGACACACACGGGACACCCCGGTCCGTGGACTAGTTCAATGTTTCCGGGCAACAAGTTCTGAATTCCAAACCTAAATATGGAAAATGTGTGCCCGCCGCAAACCTCCATAAACCGGTATTTCCGATTGGGATCCACCAAGCGGTGAATCTCCTCCGACGTCTTGCGAATCAATTCGGCATCGCGGAACTCGTCAACGTACTTCATGCGATAAACGCACCTCCAATCCCTTGGCCAACGCCATGCCCATGTGGACCAAGAGGATGTCGCCCGGTAGGGCCTCAGGGACAAAATCGATCGCGACCGTCGATGTTACGCCCAATCGATCTTCCACCACCGCGTCGTTCCCACGGACTTCAATAACCTTCACCGGAACTGCGACGTCTCCGCAGGTGGAACACCCGTCATCCGCCAACGTCCGGCATCCAAAGGGCTCTATTTCAAGATGGACGTCCATCGTTTCACCCTTCCCTTCCTTCGACTGGCGAAGAGGCGCGCGTTGCATGAGACGCCTCTTCTTCAGGAAAGCGATACCCGCTAAGCTCTTCAAGAGCACTCTCCGCTTCTCCCAGCAGGTTCAGCAGTTGCAACTGCTCCATCGCTGCTTGTTCGCTGATCTTACTCATTGCGAATCCCACGTGAATCAACACCCAGTCCCCGACATTGAGTCCTTCTTCCGTGAGCAGACCAATGTTAACCTTTCGCCGCACGCCAGACACATCCACCGTTGCATAATGGCGTTCCTCGTCAACCAACTCAACCACTTGCCCAGGAATGGCTAAGCACATAGGCGGTCCCTCCTAATCGCGATCATCCGATGGATTCGATTCCGAGTCGCCAGATCATGACGCGATTGTTCCCGGAATCGGCAATCAAGAGACGATCCTTGTGATACCAGATGCCGTACGGCCAACATAGGCTGTCCCATTCTACCGCCTTCCACCGGTTTTCCCCCGATCCGTCGAAGTCGCTCTGCCCGATGACACAGGAAGCGGGATGATATGTCCCGGTTCGCGGCAACTGTTCGTACAGCAGAACCCGATTGTTCGCCGTATCCGCCACCGCCAACACCTGTCCACTCCTAGCGATGCCGTAAGGAAACCGGAATCGCCTAGGGCCTTGAGGGACATGTGGAAGCTCAAACGCCTGATCAAACCCACTTTGACCGAGAACCAGGTCTGCCGGTCGATCCGCGAGCGGAGGGGGTGAGTAACCCAGAACCCGATGATTTCCTGCGTCGGCGACGTACAACGTCTTCCCATCTCCCGCCAGAGCATGCGGCCACCGATACGTGTCCGGTCCCACACCCGTTCCCCGATTTTCTCTGTTCTCACGAGAATTTGGTTGACCGAGAATCAGATCCGGTGGCTGGCCATCGCGAGGGACGCCTTTCCACCCCAACACTCTGCGATTACCTGTATCAGCTACGTAAAACCAGTCGTCGATGTACGCAAAGCCATACGGCCAATAGAGGCCTGTCGCATCCACTTTACCACCGCGATTGGGCGCAATGCTCTCCCAATCGGGCTGGCCCAGCACCTCATCAGGGGGCTGATTGTTGAAATATGGGATATTGTTCCAGACCAGGATCCTGTGATGCCAAGCGTCGGCTACGAAAAGCCGCCCCTCGATGACCGCCACACCGGTTGGCAAGTGAAACAGTTTGGGCCCCTCTGCCTCAAAATCCGGCTGGCCCAACACCACGTCGGCCGGAGCATGATCAGTGTCTGGCCATCCGAACCATATGAGCACCCGGTGATTCCCGCTGTCTGCCACGACCAGCACATCATCGTCACCATAGACGCCTCTCGGAGCGTACAGGTGCACTCGATTGGGATTGGCAGGCGGCAGTGCGAGTCCTCCAGGGGCTGGTCCTCCCAGCCACCGTTCGGGCCGCACCTTCAGTCCAACCGCATCCATACCCGGTGGTCCTCCACACGCACAGGAAAGGGCTCCAACTGTACGTAGGGCGCCGTGAGGCATTCTCCGCTGGTCAGGTCGAAGCGGAAACCGTGCCCAGGACAGACGAGTACGGTACCGTCGACAAGCCCCTTATGCAAGGGCAGACCCATGTGTGGGCACGAGTTACGGAAAGCCATGACCTTCCCGTCCACGCGCACCACCAACAGGTCGTACTCGTCGTGAACCACGCGAACGGGCCGCGCCTCCTCCAATTCTGAGGTAGGTGGTCCCTGTACCCAGCCACTCTGTTCCAGGTTGACGTCCGCGCCCACGATACCTGGAGGCATGAACCCGGACGCGAGTTCGTCCTTGGCCATCAAGACGTATTCAATTTCTGGAACACGAGCCTTGATGGCTTCCTCAACGCTCCTCTTTAAGGTCACCGCCGACAACGAACAACCGGAGCAAGCGCCGTTCAACCGGACATAGACGGTGTTCCCCTCGACCTTCACCAACTCCACGTCGCCTCCGTGGGACTGCATGTACGGACGCACTTCTTCAATGACTGTGGCGACGCGAGTGAACAGGTCCTGCTTAATGATGCCGTGCATCAGAAGCACCGCATACACCGCAGGGTCTTCCACAACCTTGAGCAATACCTCCTTGCCTGCCTCCGTTTCGCGGAGCGCACGCACAATCTTTCTCAAGGCCAGTTCGTGGAACGCCTCAATCGACTTCTTTAACTCCATGGCTTTCTCGCGTTCGCTCTCAGGCATGTCCCGAATCGATGCCAAGGCCCGGTCCACGCGCTCAGCCAGGGTAGTGAAGTCCTCCTCCAGGACTTTCACGTCAATCGCCTCCAAAAACCAAAGCCTGCTCCAAAGCCTCTTCGGTTTTGCTCTGCAAGACAGCGGCGAAGGAACGAATCGCCATGTGATGGAGCACGTCCCCAATCCGGCTGCGTTCCTCGCCGTCCCAAGGCGAAAAGCTCAACCGCTCATTAGACAGCGCCTCAAGAACCAAGCAGGACCCAGCTGGATTATCGAGAAGTAAATCACGAAAAAACGCCTGTACAAACTCGATGATCCACACGCCCTCCCCTTCCGGGTTGGCGCGAAGCCGGCGCAGCGCGCTTTCAGTCCCTCCGTTCCGCTGCACGATGCGCTCGCTGAAACGCTCGACAGCCATTGTCAGAAGAAGATTTACATATTCCTGTTCATGCAGATCCATCCCGTATCCTCCACCACCGCGCACTCACGCCCGTCCCCATTCCACTCGGCCCTAAGAGTGAGCCAAACGTTTTTTTTCAATCTCAGCGAGAACGGCATCCACGGCCTCGGCCGATTCATACTCCCCGTGTTCCTCAAAGTACGCGCGCGCCTGCTCCAAACGGGGAACTGCCCGCGAAAACGCGCCAAGATGGGCCAATGCGTTGCCCTGATTCGCCAACACTCTCGCGTATGCCACCGGGTCGTCCTCCGGTCGGCGTACGGTCAAGACGTCTTCGTACAACGCCACGGCTTCCCAGAGGTTGTCCTCCTGATGCGACGTCTTCACGTGCTGCAGGGCGTTTGCCAGGTTCAACGTCGCACTCGCCCACAACTCCGGGTATGACTCTTTGGTATAGATGCGCAGGCTTTCGCGCAGCGATTGAATCGCCACCGCCGTGCGCAGCCGTGCGCTTCGATCCGTCGCAGGCATGGCAAGATATGCCAACGCCAAGTTCATGTGAACCATTGCGTAACTCTCCGGATAGGTGTCTCTTTTGTACACCTTCAGGGCTTCTTGGTAGCAGTTCACTGCCTCAACCAGAATGCTCTTCCGCCCGCCAGCCGTGGCTTGCAGCGCAGTGCCCAACTGGAACCAAAGTTCGGCGCGCGTCTCGTCGAACGACGAAACCTCCAACAACTTCAACGCCGTCCGGTATCCGTTGATCGTCTCGTCCCCGTCGTCCCCGAGCATGTGTCTGGTTGCGGCCCACTCCGCATACAGTCGGGCCGAAAACACCGGCGAGACGTCTCGGACCGTATGAGCAGCCTCAAGCAAGACTTCAAGACCGGTTCGCCAATCTTCCCGCTGAAAAGCGTCGTACGCGTGGCTTGCTAGTAAAAACGCGCGGACCTCGTCCCGAGACTCGG
This sequence comes from Alicyclobacillus macrosporangiidus CPP55, assembly GCF_000702485.1. GTDB lineage: Bacteria > Bacillota > Bacilli > Alicyclobacillales > Alicyclobacillaceae > Alicyclobacillus_H > Alicyclobacillus_H macrosporangiidus_B. The sequence continues at coordinate 1,264,079 of NZ_JNIL01000001.1, forward strand.
CAAGCGGCGGAGGCGAACTGCGGAATCCAAAACGCCACGCCGCCGCGTCCAACAGGAGCCGCTCTTCGCCTTCCAATACCCGTTCCGCGGAAGCGTACGTCGTTTCATTCGGGATGAGAATGAATCGATTGTACGCCCCTGCAGAGTCGCCTGTCAGCAACTCCGCGACAGCTTCCTCACTCTGGCCCCCTACCGCGGCGGCATAAAACCGCCATGGGTCAGGCCACCGTTCGGGCAGAAAGCCGTGCAACAACAGCGGCAGCAGTTGTTCTCCTTCCGGCACCGAGGGCAGCAACAGAAAGCCCGCGGTTCCAGGAAACACACCGATAGGTTGTGGCCGCAACAGGCTCCCTCATTTCAAGTGATAATATATCTGCGTCAACCGTCACACTATTGAATCCGTGGACCGCCGAAGAGGTATCCGCAAGGCGCCAAGTTCCTCGTCCCACACCGCCTCGCGCGGACCCGGCGGCACGCCTTCCGGAAGAAACTCCTGGACAAACAAACTGCGGTCTCCGCGGGCATTTCGAAGTTTCAGCAGCAGACCTCCGGATCCCGCATGCCTCACCGGCATCAGCCACAGTTCATCGCCGCGAACCAAAGCGACGGCGGTTCCCACAGGGAACCGCCACGCTTCTGCGGCGGGAATGTACAGGTATCCTGTGGATGTCAGCTCAATCTGCACTGCTGCTCCTCCAAGCGTTGAATCAAATCTCGCGCCAGCCGTTCCACCGCCGCCTCCACCGCCGGCGACAAACCAAAACCGTGTTCCAAATTCTCGGCCTCGATGAGAAAGACCGTCACCTTTTTAGGAAAGCGCTCCTTCAACAGCCATCGCCCCATCGCGATGGCGTTGTCCCAGCGTATGTTGTGCAGGTTCACTTCTTTGAGTGGAGGGGCTTCCACTTCCTCCCCGGGCACTTCGAAGATGGTTCCCGGCTCCGCCCCTGACGTACACGCGTCAACAAGGATCAATTCTTTCGCATCTCCGATCTGAAAGATGACGTCCATCCCCGCTGTACCGCCGTCGGCCAAGCGCACTCCTTCCGGAACGCCCAGCTCCCACAACTTCCGAATCAGCATCGGACCGGCGCCGTCGTCACTCCGGATCAGATTCCCGCATCCAATGATGGCAGTCACCCCGACACCTCTCTTCAGAAGATGTGAAAGGAGAGGTGCCACCGAACACCGGCCGACACCTCGCCCCCCTGTCACCTTCACATCTTCACGACTTCGTATTTGGCCAACTCCCGATGTGACTTAGCGTCATACGCGTGCACCGTGCAAACCAGGCACGAGTCGTAACTCTGTGCAATGTGTGCGAGTTCCACTGGATCTTCTGGATTCCGTACCGGGACGCCAATCATCGCCGTTTCAATCGGACCGCGCTGGCCTTGGCCATCGCGCGGTCCGATGTTCCACGCTGTGGGCGTGATCACCTGGTAATTGTCGATCTTGCCATCCTTGATTTGAAGCCAGTCCATGAGAGCACCCCGCGCCGCTTCGGTGGCCCCAAAACCGCGACCCTCCGGCAACTCGCGAGGCTTGATATAGAACTTCTCGTTCAAATTGATCTGTTTCAGCCAGTCGCGCATCCGCAAGTAGTACTTCGCGGCCTCGTGCAGGCGGGCCAAGACGCGAACCATGACGCTGGGTCCGATTTCCTGGATGATGTTCAGGAACAGGGGATCGTAGTCCTGCCATTCCTCCGCCCCCGGACGTCCGGCTATCACCTGGCGAGCTAGCGGACCCGCCTCCAACGACACCGCCCCCATGCCAGGTACCTCATAGCGCGGCGCCTTCGCGAACGTGTACTTGCCTTCTTTCTGCCCTTCCACCGGATCGATGGGGTCGGTTACCCCAACGAACGGATGCAAAGACCCGCTCCCGCGGAAGAACGAATGCGTATGATCTTCCCGGATCCGCTCTTGATCAAAATCATGGAAAGTCTTGCCATCATACACGCCGGACCGGGAAATCAATGCCGCATTCCGCCCATCGATGGTCGGAAAGCGGTACTTCTGCGGATGCGGGAAACTCCCGGCAGCCAAGTATCGCCCAGGCCCGGATCCGTACTTGTCCAACCCGATGTCCATACTGTAGCGGATGAACAGTCCTAGATCGGAATTCCGGTGTGCTGCCCGTTCATCAAGCCAATTCAGCACGTCCGACCAGGTCTTGTTCTCCAACCACCGCTCCACCGAGCAGCCGAGCAGGATCTTTTCCAACCAGGTTTCCCGATAGTGTTCCAAAATGCTGATCGAACGTGTGATGTCTGAGAGCGTCGGGGCACTGACCACGCCACCTGGAACCATGAAGCTGGAGTGCGGCCACTGGCCGCCGAAAATCGCGTAGATTTCGACAGGCTTACTCGAAACGGTGACACCAATCGCGTAGTGTTCGCCCTCAAAAGGCGCCCAACGGCGGACCACTTCGTCGTACAAATCGGAGGACGCATAATTCTGATGCGTTAGACCGATGGCAAACAGCGCGTAAAACCACCGGGGAATGCTCTGGATTGTCTCAGCCGCCTGCGCAACATTGCGAATTAGCGTCGCATTGGGAGGCACTTCAGTGTGCCAAGCGGTATCCAGAGCGTACACCGCCTTGGTCAAGTGGCTCCCGCCGCAAATACCGCAAATTCTGGGGGTGACAATCAATCCGGCCTGCGGGTCCTTTCCTTTCAGAATTATCTCAAACCCACGAAACATTGTGGCCTCCGTCCATGCATCGACCACGACGCCGTCCTCCACGGCAACCCGGACATCCAGGTCACCTTCCACCCGCCCCAACGAATGGACCTTCAGTTCCATTTTCTTGGAGACTTCAACCCCTTGCTTACTCATACACTTGTACACCTACCTTGTGAGTGAAACTTCACCGCATCAACCCCGTCCGGCGGAGCAAAGGCGTATCGACCCGTTTCGCATCAGGGCACAAACATGTCTTCCCGAGCCCACTTCGGTGCTGCGGCTCGAGCGAGCGCGGCAGTCACAGAGTAACTGAGCGGATCGCTGTCCTTCGGAACTTCCTTCGGAATGGAACCGAAAATCTTTTGTGTTTTGAATACCGTTCCGGGAGCGAGATCGAAGAACGGAAACTGCGGTTCCGTGCAACCAATGCAAGGCATTCCCGCTCTCGTTTTGGATGACTGGCGATTCCATAGGATTCGATTGCAAGGCGAATGGGTCATTGGGCCGCGGCAACCCTGCTCATAGAACAGGCAGCCCTTGCGTGTACCTTGGCCAAACTCTTCTACAGGCTCTTTCCACTCAAAGTACTGTACGCGCGTGCATCCGGTTTGAGTAAATGTCTTGAAAAACGTCTGCGGCCTTTGCAGTTCATCCAGCAGAACATCTTCCGCGCGACCCGTGGCAATAGCGACGAGAATCTGAGTCACCCAGTCGGGGTGAGACGGGCAACCAGGGATGTTGATAACGGGTAAACCTGCCTTCGAACGAAAATCCGCGCCCAAAAATCCGCCGTGAGAGCCTTTCTGATACTGTAGGCCTATCGATTCAGACGGATTTGGACTGGTCGCCGGAACCCCACCCCAACACGCGCAGTCGCCGACCGCGACAACGTATTGGGCCTTGTGGGCGAATTCCCAGATCCAATCTTTTTTCGGCCGATCCAGCAACATGTCGTAGCGTCCGGTGCCGTTCGGCCCTTGAATGACCGTCCCTTCCACCACAAAAATGTCCAACGGGACTTCACCGTCGAGAATACGTTCAAACACGTGACGTACCTGTTCTCCAAACTCCATAGACAGAGAGTGATGATAGAGAATGTTGATACCAAAATCGGTAACCAAATCAATGACCGTTGGTTCCTCAGCATTTAGGAACGACTGCGTGTTGCCGTTGCATGCACCGCCGTGCATCCAAAGAACGTTGGCCAATCTCCACACCTCCATAGAGGGACATCACGAACCCAATACGTCAACCCCTTGAATATGATTGCACATATGGCAATTAGGAGGTTGAAACCATCTCCTTGCACGACCGTTTCGCTGTTTCCAGATGAGACACCCACTCGTCGATCCCTTCACCTGAACGAGCAGAAACCTCAAGAACCGGGATACCCGGTCGCACCTCACTCAATGCTTCATAGAATCGCTCCCGCTGAAATCCCACTGCCTCAGCTAAGTCGACCTTCGTAATCACTGCGAGATCTGCGCTGTTGACGATGGTGGGGTATTTCACCGGCTTGTCTTCGCCTTCTGTTACCGAAAAGAGTACCACGCGTTCATTTTCGCCCAAATCATAACTGGCAGGACACACGAGATTCCCGACATTCTCAATAAAGAGAAAATCAATATCTCTCATGTCCCATCCCTCGAGGTTTCTTTCAACCATTTCCGCCTCAAGGTGGCACACTGTACCAGTGGTGATTTGACGGACCTGGGCTCCACTTTTGCGCAATCGTTCCGCATCGTTTTCTGTGGCCAAATCGCCCACCAACGCAGCCACCCTGTATCGTTGCCCGAGGCGAGTCAAGACTTCCGTCAGCAATGTCGTCTTTCCCGCACCTGGACTCGAGACTAAGTTGGTAACGTAGACACCGGCGTCAAGAAACCGTTTTCTCAACCCCCGCGCCAGAAGGTCATTTTTCTTCAACACGTTCTGGCGAATCTCAACGATCCGTGGATTCGACGTCGTCTCCTGCATCCCCTTCACCTCCTTCCAAGGCATACAATTCGATCTCCCGCCCCTCGAGTACCTGACCTGTCTTTACCCCACACACGGGACAGCGCATGGGAAACGGTTCAGGCAACACATGTGCCTCTCGACAATCAGGGCAAAACACTTTTACCGGAACTTCCTCAATCACAAGCCTGGCACCTTCGAGTGGCGTCCCTTCGGTGACGATGTCAAAGGAAAATTCCAAGGATTCCTTGACCACACCCGATAGCGTACCGAGCTTCAAGTGAACCGCCTTCACGGGTTTTATCCCCGCATCTGCCGCTGCTTCGATGGCGAGTTCCACCAAACTCTGGGCGATAGAGAGTTCATGCACCGCTGAGCTCCTTCGAAAAATGTCGTGCAAAACTGATAACGAAATTCAGGGCCGGTTGTACCTCTGGATCACTCAATGCCCGCATGAGCCCAAAGAGTCCGATGCGCTTGATATCCGTCTTTGCCGTTTCTTCAGAGGCTTCGATCATCGAACGTGACAATTTTCCAACTAACTGTACGGACCGTACGTCGAGGACATCGGACTTCAACAGTTCTTGAACTTGAGGGGAATCGAGAAACTCTTGCATGCGACGCACGGCGGCAAAGGCGAGTTCTAATCGCGTCACGTACTCGGGCTTAGACAAACTCTCTCGTAAAAGAATAACGAGATCGTTGACCGAATCAGCGATTTCAGGTCCGCGACGCAAAAAACCCTCCACCATATCGAGGAGAAACGTCACGTGCTCCAGCTTATCGAGGAGACGAATTAGTTGCTCCGTTATTTGCGGTTCTGTCAGCTTTTCCACCAACAATTGTTCCAGCGGCGCCTCCACGACCGCCCCTTGCCCTGCTCCCGCCATGGCAGATCCTCCTTTCGTCGTAGTCGAAGGGGTAAAAAGCGCGTCTTTAGGGAACGTCCCCTTCTCAAGTTCATCATACTTTCGTCCACCGAATGAAGCAACACTACTATCCTGAAACTTAACAAGCACTAAAGTCTCACTAAAGTCTTCAGAAGGGCATAGCGAATCAGTCCCATCAAAGATGGGCCTGAATCCGTGACAGGGTACCTGTCGAGCACTCATGCGGCGTTTATCTTGCATCGAACGGGCTGCGACTGCATTGGTGCGTGGAGCGATTCCATCGCATTCAACCGTAAGGGAACGCCAGTTCCCGCAGAAGCGAATAACTTCCCCGGCCTGTTCATCGTCAGGCTTTGTTCCCAGGCCACAAGACGGCACATGTTATACGAAAGTCAAATACAAACGGCGAAACACAGGGAACCATCGGTTCCCATGCCCCAGCTTCAGTTTGGTCTGCCTCGCGTGTCGGACGAGCTTCGCAGCCAAGGTCATCAAGTTCTGAATCACCGTCCGGATACGACGACGTTCAGCCTTCTTACGCAGGGGTGCATCGTTGCGTTTCAGGCTTTCCTGGCCAACCACCCTCAGCAAGTTATAAGCCATGCATACAAAATGCAGCACCAGGTTGTTGGTTGCGAACTTGCCTGACGGTAACCGTTCAGCGTCCAGATCCGTCTTGATTTCGCTGTGGAACTGTTCCATCACGGCGTGGTCATGGTACAGACGAATGATCACATCTGGGTCGTCGGGCAGTGAGGTCCAGTAGGCGTCGATCTCGATGTCTGGGACCAACAGGGTTTGCCCGTCGGCCATGGTGGTCCGTTCGATGACTTCGAATACCATCCGAACTGGTTCCGACAGGCCGTTGACCGGGCACATCAGCGAACCGTGATACACTTTCTTGCCTGGCCGAGGTTCGTGGCATACACCGTGCTGATGGGCGGTCACGAGCCAGGCCTGGGGGCTTTCCTTTCGCAGATTCCGTTTGATAATGAACTCGGCCCTGCTGTCCTGAGAACGACACACGGCAAGGTTTTCTGCACTGTCATTTCCGGCATCCATGCGAACGAGCAGCGGAAGGGCTGAAATCTGCTTTGCGTACTGAATACTCTTGCGCAAGAAGGCCGCTGTATCCTTTTGAACATGGGTACTGCCTTCACGCAGCTGAACATTGACCACATAGCCCTCTTGGCCGAGGTAAGCAAAGATTGGGGCGTATCCATCGTGGCCTTTGTACGTGCGGGAGACGCCTTCTTTTTTCGTTCCCGAGTTATCAAATGGGCTCACGTCAAGGTCCAGGGGAATGTAAGCCCGGCGTTTCGATGACTCACCCAGCACAATCGGATGCAGTGTAACATCCAGGGTCCTCAAGAGGTTTGCGGACTCTTCGAGTAAAATACTCTCCCAGCCGGCCTTTCCGGCTGCCATATCCAAACGCTGGCGCAGCGTTGGGCTCGAAGGCACGCTGTCCATCTGTAGTGCGATCGTGAAAAACTCGTCATCACGAAAGGCTTCGATGTGGTCAAAGTCCGTCTTGCCTTGACAAAGCAGGCCGATGTATGAGTACGCTACATCTCGGTTTGAAATGTCTGGTTTTCCCATGCCTGACAGGCGAGTCCGATTCAGGCGTTCACCGAGAGTGGTTTTGTCCAGCAATAAACCGACAAGGGTCATTCCAGAATGTGTGACAATGACTTCGTCGGATTCTTCGATGATAAAGCGCAAGGGGGTTCACCTCTGAGGTGAAGGGGGATTGAAGGGAACGGACATCCAAACTATCCCGATTCTACGCGACAAATCACAAGTGCTTCAGTAGTTTTTACACCTGCTTGTCACGGATTCAGGTTCTGGGTCTAAAGTGGTCAGATGTGGATCTGGAGCGAGGCTATGTGAGTGTACAACGCACACTGGATTATGTGAAACGTCAACCTATGGTAAAGGAACTCAAAACAGATCGAAGTCGACGATATGTTGCCCTGCCTAGGCTTTCCATTGAAGCGCTACATACGCAACGAGCTATGCAGGCGCAAGATAAGCTCTTGCTCGGCAAGGCATATCGCTGCAGTGACTGGGTATTCACCAACGAATACGGGGATCCTTTGTCTCCTAATTCACTCAATACGGCATGGTACAGGGCGCTCCGCCAAGTTGATGTGCCGCGCATCCGATTCCATGACCTTCGACACACCCATGCCAGCCTACTCCTTCAGGAAGGTGTCAACCCAAAGGTCGTTTCTGAGCGGCTCGGCCACGCGACCGTTCAAATCACATTGGACACGTATAGCCACGTCTTGCCCGGTCTTCAGCGTGAAGCCGCACACCAAATCGACAACCTGCTTCGAAAACCAGGAGACAACCATTTCGATACCCGAAGGGTAGAAAAATGGTAGAAGGGGTCAAACAGAGCGGCCTCCCGGAAACCCGAGAGGCCACGTCACCCCTGTGTTTTTCTGGAGGCGCCAGCCGGATTCGAACCGGCGAGTCGAGGTTTTGCAGACCTCTGCCTTACCACTTGGCTATGGCGCCGAAACAAATGGAGCGGAAGACGGGATTCGAACCCGCGACCCTCGCCTTGGCAAGGCGATGCTCTACCCCTGAGCCACTTCCGCATGCATTCCCCGATCATTCAATTGTGAATCGTGCCCCTAAAACCCGTTGCGGGTTGGCGCGCCGGTGAAACATCTGGTGGCTCGGGACGGAATCGAACCGCCGACACGAGGATTTTCAGTCCTCTGCTCTACCGACTGAGCTACCGAGCCATGTCTGCCTGCCTCGAGTCCGGGACGGGTTCAAACCCGTCCGCTCACTCGCCGGTCACCCTTTGGGCGCGCCCATTGTGGTGGAACCGATGGGATTCGAACCCACAACCCCTGCGCTGCCAGCGCAGTGCTCTCCCATTGAGCTACGGTCCCGCGAGTCGCTTTGGCGCGGCTGCGCCGCGCTCGAATCGCGGCGTCAACGGTTCTCAGTATAGCGACCTTGCCTTCAAAATGCAAGAACCAATTTCACACATGACCCAGGCTCATTCTGGGCACCCTACGCTTCAGGCCGTGTTGTGCCGTGGCCACCACCCAGAACAGGAGGATGTCTCGATGAAGATGAAGATCCGGTGGATGACCCTTCCCACCCTAGCGGTGTTTGCGTTTGTGCAGCCCGCCCTGGCAGGTGAACATCTTTGGCGTGGCGTTGACGACTCAGTCGCCACCGTCGCCCCTGCAGGCGCAGACGATGTTGCCCGAGCCGCTGCCGATGTCCATCACGGTATGGCCGATGACATGCACCAATTCGATGTCAAATCCAGTGTCCAAGTCTCCCGGCAGGACCTTCGCGAAGCGTATGAGGCCAGCCGCGATGCGTACACCAAAAAGCTGCAGAAGTTCGCCAAGTGTTCCCCACATGATGCCGAGAAGGCGGTCGCTGCCGCCCATCCAGGTATGAAGGTGACCCATCTGCAGCTGCGCAACATCCGCACCAATCTGGTGTACATCGGAATTGCGGAGGATGACGAGGACAAGTACCTGGTGATCGTCGACGCGGGCAACGGCAAGGTGCTGTTGGACCGGGAACTGCCCACGCATCACGAAAAGGTGTTCGCCGACTGACGGGCGGCCGATGCCGTGACAGCAGTGAACACGACGGCCCCTGCGATCCCTGTTTCCACGACAGCTCGCACGATGGAACATCAGTCGGAACACACCACGGAACGTGAAAAAGCGAGAGCAAAGTGCTCTCGCTTTCTTGCGTTCGTTGGTGGAGGATTTCATCTGAAATCCGAATCAGCTCAAGGGATGAATCGTCTGATGCATCGCCGCCGAGGGCTCAGAACGCGCGCACCTTGACGTCCTGGACCTGGATCGGACCGACGCCGCGCGGCACCTCGATGGCCTCCAGGCGAGTCGCGCCGAGCGCCTTTGTGATGTAGTCACAGGCCACGTTTGGGTCGATGCGATCTCCGCACGTGTACACGTCGATGCTCGCGTACCCGTGTTCCGGGAAACTGTGAATTGTCAGATGCGACTCGGAGATGATCACCACTCCGCTCACACCTTGAGGCGCAAATTTGTGAAATGCGACCTCTCGCACCTCGGCCCCAGCCTCGAGTGCAGCGTTCACCATGATGCGTTCAATGCTTGGTAGATCATTCAGCTTGTCGGCAGGGCAACCCCACAGTTCGGCGATCACGTGACGGCCCATCGTGTCCATGACAAAGCTCCCCCTTTGCCCATAAAAATAGCCATGCCCGATCAGGCATGTGGAAGTCGCACATTCACCACGGGGGAAAGTTAGTCCGGTGAGGTCCTAACCCTTTAAGTGACGGCGAACATTCCAGTTTGAAAATGATTCCAATCTGGTGTGCCAGACATTACGACAGATAGTATAAGACCTGCCCCCTGGATTTGCAACCACATTTTCTTGCAGAAACACGGGGAATTCCGCCCAATTTTTCACGGCGCCCCAAGGGCACGATACCCCTCCAGATAAGCGTCCAGCATCCGCGCCGGTGTGAAGCGGGGCAGGATCTCCGACTGAAAGGACGCGGCCAGCCTCCTGGCCAGATCGGTATCGTCCAACAGGCGCCGAATCTGAGCCGCGAGCACCGCACCATTCCCCACCGGGAACAACAGACCGGTGCGCTCCGATTCAATCAAACCGCGGGCGGCCGGAATGTCGGACATGACATTCGGAATGCCGTAGTATCCCGCCTCCAGAACCGCGTAGGGCAGACCTTCGCTGCGCGAGGCCAACACGTGCACATCCAGAGAAGACAGAAATGGGCCGATCTCCCGGATGTGGCCCAGAAGATGCACCCGATCCTTCAGATCCAGCTCGGCGATCATCGCCGTGAGAGCGGTACGCTGCCCGCCGTCGCCAGCGACGGCGAGGTGCACACCCGGCAGGTTCGCCATGGCATGGATGGCCGTGGGAATGTCCTTCACCGGGTCCAACCGGGCGACCATCCCGACGACGGGCGTGTCCGGATCGATCCCGAATTGGCTGCGAAGGCGTGTCCGATACACCGCCGCGGGTTCCGGCAAGGGCTCGGCGGCCAGGGCGTTGGGCACCCAAAACCAGGGTTTCCCCGGGACGAGATCCGAAAACGACGGATTGCATAGGAACATTCCGGACGAGCTCCGAAGCGCCGTCAGATTCAACCGCGTGAACACGGCCGATTTCCAAGCGCTGGCGAGGAAATCCTTCCGCGGGTCGCTGTGGATGGTGGAGACCCACCGTCGGCCGGTCATGCGGGCCGCCGTCGCGACCAGCACATTTAGCCGCGGTCCGTGAGCATGCCACAGGCTGTCCGGCGGCTGCGCCCGCATCCGGACGGTGAGCGCTCGAAACGCCTGTACCGGCGATGCCGGCAGGTGCTCCACCGCCACCACAGCCCGCAACCGGTCCGCCAGCGGGCCCGATCCGAGGGACAAAAAACAGAACCGGGCGTCCAGCCCGGCTTCCCGTACGGCGCGGGCGAATGCCACCAGGTGGGTCGCCGCGCCGCCCTGCTCATTTCCCGGAACCACGACAAAGATCGCCGCCATGACCCGTCCCCCCGCGCCATCACGACGGCCGGTTCCGGCGCTGATCGTGTTCTTCAATATAAGAGGAAATGTCCAGTTCGTCGAAGTGGATGTGTTCGCGATTGAGCAGCAGGTAGTCGATGGATGTCCCAGCCTGTTCGGCGACGAAGCCGAGGATATGGTGGCGCCGCACCGTGGTCTCGGGCCACACCGCACGAAACGCCTCGTCCAGCCGGCGGAACTGCTCTTCCGTCAACCCGGGCACCATCCCCACAAATGCCTCCGGCGGCAATTCCAGGATGTCGTACGTCTTGCCCTCGTACTCGATGTTCAGACCGAGCCGCACGCGGATCACATCCCTTTCCCCAGAAATCCTCGTGCCGGATTGTATGAACCGGACACTGTGCCAAAGCACCTCGCGTGCACACTTTCCAACCATTTATCGTGCCATCACGGTGTTACAGTATAGCGAATCCTCCGCACGGAAACAAACGGCTGTCACAAAGAAATGTTCATAAAGCCCTTGCAAGCCCGGGTGGCCTATCCCTTTTACCGAGTCGCTCCTGGACATACAATGGAAAGTAAGACACCCTAAGGTGCAGATCGGGTAGGAGGGATTTGTGCGTGAACACCGTGAAGACCTGGCTCCTGATGGGAGTGTTGACGGTCATCCTGGTCCTCTTCGGGCGGGTGATCGGCGGCACGCACGGGATGCTGATCTTCCTGATCATCTCCGTCCTGATGAACTTCATCGGGTACTGGATGAGCGGGACCGTCGCCATCATGATGACCGGGTCGCGCCCTGTGTCCGAGCAGGAATTGCCAGAGGTGTACGCCATCGTTCGGCGATTGGCGGAGCGGGCGAATTTGCCAATGCCCGAGATCTACCTGACCCCTTCACCGCAACCCAACGCGTTTGCGACCGGACGCAACCCGCGGCACGCCAAGGTAGCGGTGACGGAGGGCATCCTGCAAGCTCTGTCGTGGCGGGAGCTGGAGGGCGTGTTGGCGCACGAGATGGCGCACATCAAAAACCGGGACATCCTCATCTCGTCGATGGCCGCCATGCTGGCCGGCGTCATCACGTCCATCGCCGACATGCTCCAATGGGTGCTCCTGTTTGGAATGGGAAATCGCGACGAGCGGGACAACGGCAGCACCATCGCCGAAGTAGTCATGATGATCCTTGCGCCGATCGCCGCCACCATCATCCAGCTGGCGATCTCGCGCACGCGTGAGTTCAAAGCGGACGCCACCGGCGCACGCCTGGTCGGTGATCCGAACCCGCTCGCCGATGCCCTGGAACGGTTGGAGGCGTACGCGCATCACATCCCCGCCAGCGTCAGCCCGGCGGCGTCTCACCTGTTCATCGTCAACCCGTTCACCGGCGAGTCGTTCTTCAATTTGTTCCGCACACACCCGCCTACGGCGGAACGCGTACGCCGGCTGCGCAACATGCGCGTGCTCGGGTGATCCCCGTCGGGTGATCCCCGGCCGGCCGGTCACCATCACTCATACCGCAGCGCGTCGATCGGATCGAGACGCGCTGCTTTGTTTGCCGGGTAGATCCCGCAGACCACCCCCGTCGCCACCGAGAAGAAAAATCCGATGGCGACCGCCTGCCAGGACACCACCGACGGCAGCGGCGTCGTCCAATGGACGATCCACGACGCGAGCACCCCAAGCAAGATCCCAAGACTTCCACCCATCACCGTGATCATCACCGATTCCGTCAAAAACTGCAAGAGAATCGCCCGCCTCGTCGCCCCGAGGGACATGCGGATGCCGATCTCCTGCGTCCGCTCGGTGACGGACACGAGCATAATGTTCATCACACCGACGCCGCCCACCACCAGCGCGATGCCCGCCACGGCGCCGATGACGAGCGTGAGGATGGATGTCACCGTCCCGACGATGCGCTCGACGCCAATGAGGAAGCCGGAGGCATCCTCGAAGGCCTCCGGGTTGTGGGCGTGGATATTGAGCGCCGTCACCAAACGCTGCGAGAGGTCCGCCTTGTCCGTCCCAGGCGCAATGCGCACGTCCATCTCGGTGATGTTCCACCACGGAAAGAAGTCGTGACAAGTGGTCGCTGGCAAGTAGATGTAGTCTGCCCCGAGGATGCTTGCGAACAGATTGAACTGAGTGGAAGCCGCCACGCCCACCACCTGAAGGGGATGGCCCGCGATGCGGACCACTTTGCCGACGGGATCGATCCCGCGCCCAAACAGCTTCCCGGCCAGCGATTGGCTGAGCACGGCGACGCTGCGGTGGGCGGCCACGTCGGCGTCGGTGAACATGCGCCCGTCGACGACGACGAAATGCGCCAGGTCGTTCAACTGCGCGGGCCCTGCCTGGATGGACGCGTTGACCTGGTGGTTGCGGTACACCACCACCCCCTGGCCATAGAGGGAGTACGACACCGACGCGACGCCCGTGAAACCCCGTACGAGCTGAAACTCCTGGTCGGTGAACTTCAACACCTGGCCGGGCTGGGGAAGACCGGGCTCGACCACCTCGCGCGGCAGGATCTGAATCGTCTCCTCCGCACCCTGGCTCTCAATGGCGGTGATCACCGCCGCCTTTCCCCCTTGGCCGATGGCGACAATGGCGATGATGGACGCCACCCCAATCAAGATGCCGAGCATCGTGAGAATGGAGCGAAGCTTGTTGGCCATCAGCGAACTCCAGCTCGCCGCGATCATCTCGGAGAAATTCATGCCCCGCGCCCCCTCTCTTCGCCCACCAGGCGCCCGTCGAGCATGTGGAGAATGCGCTGGGCGAACGACGCGACACCGGGATCGTGGGTGATGACGACGATGGTGACGCCTCTCTGATGCAGCTCCGTGAAGATGCCCATGATCTCCCGGCCCGTGCGGGTGTCGAGCGCCCCCGTGGGCTCGTCGGCGAGCAGGATGGCCGGCTCGTTGACCAAGGCGCGGGCGATGGCGACGCGCTGCTTCTGACCGCCCGACAGTTCATTCGGAAAATGCGAGATGCGATCCTGCAGCCCCACCTCTTCCAATCGCGCCAAGGCGCGCCGTCGCCTCTCCTCGCGCGCGACGCCGGCGTACACCAGCGGCAGCTCGACGTTGCGCAGGGCCGTCATGCGAGGCAGCAGGTGAAAGTTCTGAAACACAAACCCGATCTCTCGGTTTCGTACCCGCGCCAGCTCATCGCCGGTGAGTCCGTCCACAGGGCGTCCGCGCAGAAAATACCGGCCGCTCGAGGGCTGGTCCAGGCAGCCCAGGATGTGCATCAGCGTGGACTTGCCGCTGCCCGAGGGCCCCATGATGGACACGAATTCTCCCGGATACACGGCGAAGCTGACGTCCTGCAGCACGGTCAGGAGTTCACCGCCCACGGAATACCACTTACACACCTGCTCCAAGGCCATCAGCGGCTCGGTCATCACGTCCTCACCGCGCTTCCCGACGCCAGGCCCGCCGGCGGATTGAGAATGACCACATCGCCCGCCTGAAGCCCCTTTGTCACCTCGACGCGCGTGTCCGTCGTGATGCCCAGCTGAACCGGCCGACGTTCGGCGCGTCCGTCGCGCACCACGTACACCGCGTACCCTTGTCCGTCCTGGACCAGCGCCGGATAGGGGATGGCGACGACCCCCTTGTGGGTGGCGCTGATGATGTGCACGTCCACCTGGTAACCGAGTGGCACCGGGAAATCCGCGGGGACGCCGAGATCGACCTCCACCTGTCCGCCGCCCGTATCGGTCGTCGCGAACAGACCCACCTGCTGCACCGACACCCGCCAGGTCTTGCCAGGGAATGCCTCGCTGGTCACCTCGGCCGCCATGCCCTTCTTCACGTGGACCGCGTCCACCTCGGACACCTGCGTGACGATCTGCTTCGCGTCCCCCACCACCTCGAGCACCGGCGCGGGGTTGCCGTCCGAGCCGACGCCGCTCGGATTGATGAGGATCACCGTGCCGTCCATCTGAGCCCGGAGGAGCGTCGCGTCGTAGGCCGCCTGGGCCTGGCTGAGATTCGCCTGCGCCTGAGCCACGGTCGATCGCGCCTGGGCTACGGTGCCTGTGAACTGCCCCTGAAAGCCGGGAGGAGCAGCGGATTGCTGCTGCAGTGCAGCGTTCAGGGTCTCCTGGGCTTGCGCCAGGTTGGTCTTGGCCGCCTGCAGTGCCGCCGCCTGTGCCTCGTTCTGCAGCGTGATCAGGATCTGGCCTTTCTTCACCCGGTCCCCGATGTGGACCTCCACCTTCCCGATGGGCGCCGTGAGGTTCGTCGGCATCACGATCTGACGATCGACCGGGCGTACGGTCCCGGAGGCGAAAATGGTCTCCTGCAGATCGGTCCGCTCCGCCACAGCGGTCGCCACATGCGGGGCGCGCGGCCGCCACCACCACACGGCGGCCGCAGCCAGCACCACCACCACCGCGAGCGCTCCCCACATCCACCTGCGCCGTCGATCCGCCGCTTCGCGCACACGTCTCCCCCTCTTCGTCCCCGTGTCCGGCAGCCAAATCCTCGCCGTCCGGCTTGACCTATCCGTCCATCACCTTATCACATCCCCATCCTGCCTGAACAGGAAAAAGGGCGAGAGCCCCTGCTCTCGCCCGGTGTAACGCCGGTCCTCACATCAAGCGGCCGTAGACCGTGTGCTCCGATTGCCGCCCTGGCGTGGCGGGCTGATTGCCATCCGCCCGCAGCACGGCCGCCAAAGCGCCCGGATTGACGCCGCGCCCTTGAATCCCGGAGGTCGACGCGGACGACGGTCCAGGAGGGGCGTATGCGGATCCGTACGAATGAACGCCCGAACTCAGCCGGGTATCTGACGCCCTTCGCGTGGCGGGCAGGCCGCTGCCAATGTTGCTCCCAGCCATACGGGAGAGGGTGTGCGTGCCGGCCGAAGAAGACGGCGCAGAGGGCAAGCGGTTGGCCGATTGCTGCGTGGGTGACGGCATCGCCGTCTGGACCGATGGGAGAACCGACCCGTGCGTCTGCAGCTGCAGCTGCTGTTGCTGCTGCGCGCTGCTCATCGCTGTGTGCAGGCGTTGGTGCATCTGCTGCAGTTGGCCGATCACCTGGCTCATCTGTTGATGGAGATCCTGTAATTCTTGAACCACCTGGTGCATCGTCATCGCCTCCATATGTGCGCACCGGCGGCCGGCGCCACGGACGCCCGGATCGCCCCCTGACGAGACGCCGCCGGTCATGCGTAGTGTGTTCCGGGGCGTCCTTCCCTTATTCGGGAGACGCGTCTTGCCCGTCTGTCGAAAAGGTGTCGTCTTCGACACCCCAGTTGGTGTCATGGGTCGGGTGCATGAACCGCGCCCCGCCGGTGAACGTACCTGCCCGGCCTTCCTCGAGGCGCCGGGCCCCGGATCGCCTTCGGGATCGTCCATCGCCCACTCATCCCCCGCCATGATGACGGGGTCCACGTCGGTGCTCCAGTGATCGAGCGGCGTCTCCCGCCAGGGAGGCAACCCTTCGCGCGGATCGGGACGCTCCGCCCCTCGCTGTGTCATGCCGTCTCCTCCCTCCACCACCGGTCTGTCTATAACATGCGTCAAGGCAGGTGGGCTATGCGGCCTGTCCGCATACGCCGGAGCGGTGTCGCATATGCATGTGGGGACGGAACGCTGGGAGGGAGTCGCCGGATGGATGTGCGCGTGTACGACCGGTTGTGCGGCTGGCTGTGCTTGGCCCTGGGGATCACGGGCTGGTGGACGGGCGCCGTCTGGGACTACATGCGGATCGCCCGGCCGGAGGCGGTGCTCTGGACCTCGCTGGGCGTCCTCGCGGTGCTGGGCGCCCGTGCCAAGCGGCGGGAAGCTTTCCTGGTGTGCTGCCTGCTGACCCTCGCCCTGGCCGCCTGGGGGGTTCTGGGATGGATGGATTCCTCCGCATGGCTGGGCCCGATGGAACCCTTGGAAGGCTTGATCCGCCTGCTCGCGGCGGTCTGGGGCGTCTACGCGGCTGGGTCTGAGATGGCCCAATGGATGGCTCGCTGAAGGGATACCACCCCTTGACCGGGCACATACTACGCCGGAGGGCGGGGTCCGCCCGACGTCTCAAACTTCCGGGGAGGGTCTTTTCATGAAGGTCCGTGACCTGATGACGTCCGACGTCACCTGCTGTCAGCCCACGGACACGCTGCAGAAGGCGGCGCAGTCGATGGCTTCGCTGAATGTAGGATCGATTCCGGTGTGCCAGAATAACAAGGTCATCGGCATCATCACCGACCGGGACATCTGCTGCAAAGCGGTGGCCACCGGCAAATCGCACACGACCCCCGTTCGCGACTGTATGTCACAGAAAGTCGTGACCTGCACGCCGGACACCGACGCGCATGAAGCGGCGGACCTGATGGCCACGCATCAGATCCGGCGACTTCCCGTGTGCGATGCCAGCGGAAACATCGTGGGCATCCTGTCCATCGGCGACCTCGCGACGGTGGACATCCACATCAACGAAGCTGGGGACGCCCTGAGCAAGATCTCGGTCCCGACAACCGCACCCAACGCCGTGCACTGACGGGTGTCCAAACGTCACAGCCCTCCTGGCGAGGGCTGTTTTTCTTACGGCTTTTCGTCCGCCCTGCGCCACGGGAACCCGCTTCCATCGCGGCTTGTGGAACCTGTCCACCGGAAAAGACGGTCCGGCGCACACCTCGCGCCGGACCGTCCGGAAACAGGGTACCATCGGATGCGGTTGTTCACCAGGCTGAGGTTACGCCCGGCCGCTCAGATGCTGCTCTGCAAACGCCACCAGTCGTTTCGTGATCTCACCGCCAACCGAGCCGTTCTGGCGCGAGGTCGTCTCGCCCCCGAGCTGAACGCCGAACTCGGTCGCGATTTCGTACTTCATCTGCTCCAATGCCTGACGCGCGCCGCTTGCCACGTAGTTGTTGTTGTTCGGCATATCGGCTTCACCTCCCCTGAGCGTAGGATACCCAGGACGCGCGGACATACACTGGCACCTTCTGCACCTGCAGCGTCAAAAGGCAGGGCGGACGCCGTCGCGTCCGCCCTGCCGCCAAACACGGGCATATTTCTTTTTTCCGTTCAGCGGCCGGACATCGCCTGCTCCGCGAAGGCCACCAGCCGCTTCGTGATCTCGCCACCCACCGACCCGTTCTGGCGGGAGGTCGTCTCGCCCCCGAGCTGAACACCAAACTCCGTGGCGATTTCGTACTTCATCTGCTCCAACGCGTTGGAGGCGTTGGACACCAAGTGCGTATTGTTCCTTGGCATTTCACATCACCTCCTTGTGGGCTTTAGTCTGCCCGCAAGGAGGGGTTGTACACTGTCACTTTCTGCCGCATTCACCACTCAGGGCAACGAGTTTACCGTTCAGACAGCGGGACGAACTGGCGATGGGTCGGCCCGGTGTACTCGGCACGCGGACGGATCAGGCGATTGTTGCGGTACTGTTCGAGCACGTGGGCAGTCCATCCGGAAATGCGGCTGCACGCGAAGATCGGCCTGAACAGATGCGTCGGCAGACCCAGAGAATAATACAGGGAAGCCGAGTAAAAATCCACGTTCGGATTGAGGCCTTTCTTGTCCTTGACAAGTTGTTCGATCCGCAGACATCTCGAACCACTTCGTCTCACCGGCCAGCTCGCCCGCTTTCTGGCTCAGCTTGCGCAGATGCGTGGCGCGCGGATCCTCCGTCCGGTACACCCGGTGGCCGAAGCCCATGATCTTCCGTTTGGCCGCCAGGGCTTCGTCGATGTAGCTCTCGACACGGGACATGTCCCCGATCTCGAGCAACATCTTCATCACCTGTTCGTTTGCGCCCCCGTGCAGAGGCCCTTTCAACGTACCGATGGCCGAGGTGATGGCCGAGTACATGTCGGACAGGGTCGCCGCGGTCACCCGGGCGGAGAAGGTGGAGGCGTTCAATTCGTGGTCCGCGTGCAGGATGAGGGCGATATTGAAAGCGCGCTCCGTGAACTCGTTCGGGACCTGACCGGTGAGCAATTGAAAGAAACTGGACGCGGCGCTCAGTTCCGGATCGGGTTCAATCGGATCCTGCCCATTGCGGATGCGTTCAAACGTGGTCACGATGGTCGGGATCTGCGCCACAAGGCGGGTTGCTTTGCGGACGTTGGCCTCGTAAGATTCGTCGCCGTTGTCCGGATCGTAGATCCCGGCGAACGATACGGCCGTACGCAGGACCTCCATCGCGTTCGCGTCTTTGCGGACCCCTTTGAGGAAGTTGAGCACGTCGGGGGTCAGCGCGCGCTGACGGCCGATCTGGTGCTTGAACTCGTCCAACTGCTGGCGATTGGGCAGTTCCCCGTGCCACAGCAGGTACACGACTTCCTCAAAGGAGGCGTTCCCGTTGACCAGGTCGTGGATGTTGTACCCTTGGTACACCAGACGGCCTTCCTTGCCGTCCAGGAAACAAATGTCGGAGGTGTTGGAAACGACGTCTTCAAGCCCGGCGACAAAAGATGTATCGGTGTCTTTCGACATAAAATGATTCCCCCTCCCGTTGATCGAGCCTTATTATACTACACACCCGCCTCCCGCATAAAAGCGCATACAATCGGGCCCCATACCGGCCCTGTCCGGTTCGTCCAGACGGGCGGGCTTGTGCTATGATAAAGGTGTTCACACCGTCGGCCTCGTACATAGGGAGAACAATTCCAGTTCGGAGAGGATGATTCACATGGCTCGTGTGTTCACCCTTGGCAAAGAGACCCCGCTCTCTGGTCCGGAGCTGAAGCCCGGTGACAAGGCGCCGAACTTCGAAGTCATCAACAACGCCCTTCAGAAGGTGACCTTGGACGACTTCAAGGGCAAGGTCAAGATCATCAGCGTCGTCCCGTCTCTCGACACTGGGGTGTGCGACGCGCAGACCCGCCGATTCAATGAGGAAGCCGCAAAACTCGGCGAAAACGTGGTGGTATTGACCATTAGCGCCGACCTGCCCTTCGCCCAGAAGCGGTGGTGTGGTGCAGCCGGCGTGGACCGGGTGATCACGCTGTCCGACCACCGGGACATGTCGTTTGCGAAGGCGTACGGAACGTATCTGGAGGACTTCCGGCTGAACAGCCGCGCCGTGTTTGTCGTGGACTCCAGCGACACCATCGTTCACGCCGAGTACGTGCCGGTCGCAGGCCAGCACCCAAACTACGAAGCCGCCATCGAAGCGGCGAAGGCGGCTCACTGATCCGGTCGTGGCAGGTGAAATCCGAAGAGGCTGTGCGGTGTCTCCCGCACAGCCTCTTCGCCTTCATCGTCATTCACCGCAGGGCCGGCCCCGAATCGGTCCTTGGATTGACCGCCCGATCCGTCCACAGCGTCGGCTTGGGAGCCTGCCCCTCCACCCCCATGGAACGCGCGTTCTCGCCCGCCTCTCCGCCCGGTTCTTCGGCCGGCTTCGTGATGCCCAGCGCCCATCTCAAGGTGTCGGAACGGAAGCCGCGGCGCAGGCTCTCCAAGGGGATCACATCGCAAGGCTGAATGTTTCCGAAGTTCACCTTGTGGCCGAACTTTTGAATGTAGTACACCTGCTGCTTCGTGAGGGGCGCCTCCCACATCACCCGGGTGGACAGCGGACCCAGGGCACGCACCAACGCGTCCACATCCGAGTCGCGGACGTTTCCGTCCTCGTCGTACAGATTCACCCCGCGGCCCCCCTCGCGGCCTTCGACGATCACGTAGTGGGCCCCGCTGGACAGATCCCCTTGGATGATGCTCGCCTGTTGGCGAAGCGGCAGCATGTAGCCAGACCATTTTTTGCCAACTTCCGTCAGGACCATGAACCCCATCTTTCTGGCGGCGCGGATGATCTCGCGCCGCGTGCGAAGCGGGAGATCGATGGTGCCGTCCGAGACTTCCACCACGCGGATGCCCCCTGCCCACAGGGCTTCCAGATAGTCGCGCCAGATGCCCTGGGAGATGGCGATCTCCAACGATGTGCCGCCCGGATAGGCCAGCACACCGTACTCCTGACACAGGCTCACCTTATCCATCACCCGCTCCGGGGGACAGACGGAGGCGCTGGCGAATCCGAACTTCCAAAAGTCGATGTACGCCGCGCCCAACTCCAGCACACCGCGCATCTGTGCCACGGGCATCCCGGTGTCGATCACCATCGTGAGGCCGGACAATCGCGGCTTATCGACCCTCCCCGGCAGTGCATCCTCCAGCAGTTCAGACCAGTACGGTTTGCTCACAGCACAAGCCCCTTCATGTGGTGTTCCGTATCACCACAACCTATGGAACCACTGGCCGCTGTGTGCAGGCCCAAGCCAAAACTGGCGCCAGCCTGGAGCGCACCAGCTAATGGTGGATCCTTCCACGCATCAGCCGGTGAACAACATGAGGAACGCGATGCCGAGCAGGACCATGCCGGACAACCGATCCGTCGGGACCGTGAGCCGAGCCCCGATCCATCGCCCAAGTTCGAGCCCAAGCAGGGTCATCGACAGGCTCACCAAACCGAATATGACGGCAGCGAGCCCGATGGGTACCTGAAGCATCCCCAGGCCAAACCCGACGGTCAGGTTATCCAAGCTCAGGGCCACCGCCAAAAGGAGGCTGCGCACGCCGATCGTCCGGTCGGGGGGTCCATGCGCCTCTTCCTGCGCCTTGACGAGCAGGTAGACGCCGAGGATGACCAGGACCCCGACGCCCACGTACCGCGACGCCCCACCGACGGCGCGGGAGAGCTCGCCGCCGAGAAACAGACCGGCTACGGGCATCATGGCTTCGAACAACCCGAACAAAACGGCGGTCCCCATCTGCTGGGACCGCTTCATGTTCGTCGTGCCCAGGGCCACCGACGCCAACGTGTTATTCATGCCTAAGGCCAAGCCGATGAGCACCAGCTGCAGAAGCAATCGGTAAGCCTCCTGTCATGCCCGGCCCCGCCGCGCGGCCACCTCCGGCAGGGGCGCCTCATTCCGCCAGATGCGGGTGGTGTCGACGCCGAGGGCCGCCAACGCGTCGCCGACAAAGGACTGGGTGCCGAGCACGAGGAGCACGTCCCTCGGCCCCATCCTGGGCTCCGCCCACGCCAAGGCGTCCTCGGCGTACTCCGCCTCGTGGACGTCGGACCACCGGGTCCGCGCCATCTCCGCCCAGCGGCCGTCGAAGTAGAGGTGTGGATTGTGCGCTCTGGCGAAGACCAGCCAATCCACGGTACCGTGCAGCGCGGCCAAGACGCCCTCCCCGTCCTTGTCCGCCGGCAGGCCCAGCACCGCCCCAATGCGGCCGCCGCGAGCCCGGCGCGCCTCGGACCACGCCGCCACGTACCGGGCGGACGCGCCGTGAATGGTACCATCGACGACCACCCAGGGATTCGGTCGCACCACCTCGAGGCGTCCGGGCAGGCGGAGGCCGCTGAGATCGATCCGCTCGGGCATCGGGCGCCCGGGCCGGAGCCGCGTCCAGACCGCCCGCGCGGCCGCCATGGCCACCGCCGCGTTCTCCACCAGAAACCCGCCGCCCGGTTCCGGCAGCCGGATTTCAAACCGGCTGCCGGACACCTCCACAATGACCAGTTTATCCCCATCTGTCGCTCTGCAGTCCACCTGCTCGCCGAGGACCTGAAGATCCGCCCCCTGCCGCACAGCCTGCTGCCGAAGGATAGAGAGAGGCACGTCGCTCTGCCGGTGGCTCACCACCCAACGGGTCTCCGGGGTGATGACGCCCGCCTTCTCCCACGCCACGTCCGACAGCCGCGGGCCCAATTGCTCGCGGTGCTCGAGGAACACGGGTGCCACGACGGCACCCTCGTGATGGACACGGTTGACGTCGTCGTGCAGGGCCCCCCGCCCCAGCTCGTACACGTTCACATCGGTGTCTTCCTCCCGGAACCACAGCGCCGCCACCGCCGCCAACAGCCCGACCGGCCCGAGGTATTGGCCATCTGGCAATTCAAAACGGGCCGCGATGTCCGCGATCTGCCGCACACAGGAGGCGAACCGCGGTTCGGGCATCATCTCGCCGTCGACGCGAATCCGCTCCATGAAGTCCACCAGATGAGGCCCGGTGAACAGGCCCACGCGCAATCCCAGCTGCTGCAGGATGCCGGCCAGGAGGATGGCGTGCGATCCCTTCCCTTTGCTTCCCGTGACCGCGACGTTGTACCCGTGCCGATCCGGCCGGCCGAGCGCACCCAACAGCCGTTCCGTCCACTCCGGATGGCGTACGTCCCGATCGTAGCCCGGTTTGAGGTTCGGCTTGGCACGGTTGTAGGAGGCATAGATCCAGTTGATGGCCTCGGTGGCCGGTGTCGGTCCGACGATTCGCGGCAACGTGCATCGCTCCATCCTGAAACGCCCCCGCGCACAGCGGGGGCGTCCTTGTCCTGTCTGTTCCTTCCCCATGATGCCCCTTCAAGGGGCCGATTGCAAGCCGGGCGGGTGCCGCAGCGGGTCGGGTCGCGGCCTCATTCGTCCAGCCGCGGTGCCCGGCGGGCCTGGGTGGCCTGTTCGAACGCGTACGCCCAGCGGATGAGGGCCGGTTCGCTGAACGCCCGGCCGGTGAAGGTCGCGCCGACCGGTTCCCCTTCCTTCGTATACCCAGCCGGCACCGTGATGGACGGGTATCCCGCTTTGGCGGCGATGCCCGCCCCGAGGTTTCCCGGGAACAGCAGCGCGTCCAGGCGGTGGGCCGCCAGCGCCGCGTCGATGCCCTCCTCCCGCGACAAGCGCAGGTCCCGCAGCCGGGCCGCAATGTACGCCGGATCGGTCAGGGTGCCGCTCGTGTCCTCCGCTTCGAGCATCCACACCTGCCCGTACTTGAGCATCTTCTCCGCATAGCGGAGGTTGAATTCGATCACGTCGCGCAGCGAATGCACCGGCACATGGGGCGCCAACCGGCCGAGGTATGCGTTGAGGGCCGGCTTAAACTCGTGCACCAGCACGGCCAGGTCCCACTCGGCGTCCGCGGACGGGATGTCGGCGGGATCGACCACCTCCGCCCCGGCGTCCCGCAGGGCGCGGATGGCCTCCTCCATCACCGCCTGCTTTCCCGCCGGCAGCTTGTCCCAGTAGCCTTTCCGCGGCACGCCGATGCGCGCCCCTCGCAGCGCGCCCTTGTCCAATCCGGCGGTGAGTTCTGCCGGGAAATCCGCCGGGATGCGCCAGGTTGCGGGATCGCCCTCGTCCCGTCCGGCGAGGGCCTGCAGCAGCAGGGCCGCGTCGACGACGCACCGAGCCATCGGGCCGGCCGTGTCCTGGCTGTGCGAGATCGGGATGATCCCGGTACGGCTGACGAGGCCCACGGTGGGTTTGATGCCGACGAGCGAATTCTGGCTCGACGGGCTGAGGATGGATCCCGACGTCTCCGTGCCCACCGCGGCGACCGCAAGGCCAGCCGCGACGGCCGCCCCCGACCCGGAGCTCGATCCGCCGACGTCAAACCGCCCTGGCCCATACGGGTTCTTCACCTGTCCCCCGCGCGAGCTGTAGCCGCTCGGCATATGCCGCGTCATGAAGTTGGCCCACTCGGTCATGTTCGTCTTGCCGAGGATGACCGCCCCGGCGGCGCGCAGCCGCTCCGCGACAAACGCGTCGCGGGCCGCGTAAGAGTCTTTCAAAGCCAGCGACCCCGCGCTGGTATGCATCTTGTCGCCCGTGTCGATGTTGTCCTTCACCAGCACCGGGATGCCGTGCAGCGGTCCGCGCGGCCCGCGGATCCGCCGCTCGAGGTCCAGCGCCTCGGCGATGTGCCAGGCGTCCGGGTTGACCTCGAGCACTGCGTTGATGCCCGGCCCCGCCTTGTCGTAGCGGGCGATCCGCGCCAAGCACGCCGCCACCAGATCGCAGGCCGAGACCTCGCCCGCATCCATGCCCGCCTGGATCTCCGGGATGGACCGTTCCAACCAGGCCTCCGCGCCCGTAACCATCGAATGCGCCTGTGCCAACAGATCCCCTCCTGTCTTCTCTCGCGGTCAGTCCTGCGCCTTGGGCCGGATGGCCTCCGGATTCACCGCGTTGGGCGGCACCTCGCCCGCCAGCGCGGCCACCATGTTGCGGGCCGCCGTCACCGCCATCGCGATCCGGGTCGCCTTCGTGGCGCTGCCGATATGCGGCAGGGTGACCACGTTGTCCATCTGCAGCAGCGGATTGTCGAGCGCCACCGGCTCCTGCTCGTAGACGTCCAGCGCCGCCCCGGCGATGCGCCCTTCGCGCAGCGCCTCAATCAGCGCCGCTTCGTCCACCACTGCGCCGCGCGCCGCGTTGATGAGGTATGCATCGGGCTTCATCAGCGCCAGTTCGCGGGCCCCGATGAGCCGCGTGGTCTCCGGCGTCAGCGGCGTCAACAGGACCACGAAGTCCGCCTCCCTCAAGAGGTCGTCGAGCGGCTTGTACTCCGCGCCCAGGGCCGCCTCCGCCTGCGGGTTGCGCGAGCGGTTGTGGTACAGGATGCGCATGTCAAACCCGCGCGCCCGGCGCGCCACCGCCTGGCCGATGCGCCCCATCCCGACGATCCCGATGGTCGCTCCGTACACGTCCCGGCCCACCATCAGGCTCGGCCGCCAGCCGTCCCACTGGCCCGACTTCACGTACCGGTCGGCCTCCACCACGCGCCGCGCGATCGCCATGAGGAGAGCGAACGCGAGATCGGCGGTCGTCTCCGTCAGCACGCCCGGCGTGTTGGTGGCGACGACTCCGCGGCGCGTCAGGGCCGGGATGTCCAAGTTGTCGTAGCCCACCGCGATGTTGCTGACCACGCGCAGCCTCGGGGCCGCGTCGAGCACCGCCTGATTCACCTTCACGCGGGAATAGATGACCAATCCGTCGGCGTCGCGCACCCCCGCCAGGACCTCGTCGTCCGGCACCGGGTCCTCCGTGTCACGGTAGCGGATGTCGCAGTGCTCCGCGAGGATCCGGTAGGCCTCTTCGGGGATGGCGTTTGGCACGTACACCTTCGGCCGGCTCATGCGCGTCCCCTCCCCAATAGGTGATCGATCACGGCGTCCGCCACCTCATCCGTGGTGGCCCGGCCGCCGAGGTCCGGCGTGACGCGGCCGCTGACCAGAGTCGCCTCGATGGCGTCGAGGAGCTTCGCCCCAAGTTCCTGCTCGCCGATGAAATCGAGCATCATCTTGGCCGTCCAGATCTGGCCGATGGGGTTGGCGATGCCCCTGCCTGCGATATCGGGGGCCGACCCGTGCACCGGCTCGAACATCGACGGGTACTTGCGTTCCGGGTTGATGTTGGCCGCGGGCGCCATGCCGATGCTGCCCATGATGGCCGCCCCCAGGTCGGTGAGGATGTCGCCGAACAGATTGGACGCCACCACCACGTCCAGCTCGTGCGGCTGCAAAACGAAATAGGCCGCCAGAGCGTCGACGTGCATCACGCGGGTCGACACGTCCGGATACTCCTTGGAGATCTCCCGGTGCACCTGGTCCCAGAAGGGCATCGTGTGGATGATCCCGTTGGACTTGGTCGCCGCCATGAGGCGTTTGCGGGGCGACTTGGCCGCGAGATCGAAAGCGTAACGAAGCACCCGCTCCACCGCCATGCGGGAGAAGTAGCTGACCTGCACCGCGGTCTCAAACGGCGTGCCTTCATGGATGCGCCCGCCCATGCTGGAGTACTCGCCCTCGCTGTTCTCGCGCACCACGACGAAGTCGATCTCGCCCGCCTTATCGGATTTCAGCGGCGACGGCACGCCGCGCAGGGTCTTCACCGGCCGCAGGTTAATGTACTGCTGGAACCCGCGCCGGATGGGGATGAGCATCCCCCACAGGGAGACGTGGTCGGGCACGCTCGGATAGCCGCATGCGCCGAGGAAGATGAGTTCAAAGTCGGAGAGGACCTGCAGCGCGTCCTTCGGCATCATCTCGCCGTGCTGCAGATAGTACGCACAGCTCCACGGAAACTCCTGATAGTCAAACCGGAGCCCGCCGTGCAACTCGGCCGCCGCGTTCAACACGCGCACCGCCGCCGGCACGACCTCCTTGCCGATCCCGTCGCCCGGGATGACTGCAACACGATACCGGTTCATCTGAGTCACACCCTTCGCCCAATACTGACGTAACGCCTCCAGGATACCATGTCCCCGCCCGTGCCGGAGCACCGGTCACCCGGGATCCCCTCCCGCACCTTGCCACCATCCTGCGCTCTGCGTCGTCATATCGAACAGACCCACAGGCAAATCGGGAGGCTGATTCGGATGCATCACAACCGCCTTGCACCTGTACACGTCACCGCCGCCGTACTCGTCCTGATGGCCCTGGGAGGGTGCGGAATCCCGAGTGCGCCGCAACGGCCTTCGGCCAACACGGCCCAACCCGCTTACGCCGCGGTCGGCTCCGGCTCGGGTGCCAGCCGTGTCACCGACAACGACCTCCGCAACGGCGTGCCCGCCTCCCAGCCGCAGCCGCCCCTGCCCATGACGTTCTCCGCCGACGCCTGGCGCGGCATGGGGGAAGCCGCTATTCTGGTCGCCCCAGCCGCGTCCCAAAATGACTCCGGCGGATGGCTCTTTGTCTTGCCTTCCATCCCCGCCGCCGCGGGCGCGAATGTCCTCGCGAGCGCGCATCCCGTCTATCTGGGCGATCGCGTCCTGTCCGCGCGGATCTCCCCCGACGGGCGATGGGTCGCCGTCGTCCGCCAGGAGCCCGCCACCGGTGCCGCCGGCCCTGCCCCCGCGTGCAGCCTGTGGCTGGTGGCGGCAGACGGACGGACGAGTCAGCGCGTGGCGGCGGGGGACGTGATCACGGGCGGATGGTTGCCAAGTACCGACACCTTCGTGTACACCGACGGCACCGCCGCCGTCCACGCGGTCGATCCCGGCGGCACTCCGCACCGTCTGCCCATCTCCACAGCGCCGGGCGCCACCCTCCAAC
Source organism: Alicyclobacillus macrosporangiidus CPP55 (assembly GCF_000702485.1). Classification (GTDB taxonomy): domain Bacteria; phylum Bacillota; class Bacilli; order Alicyclobacillales; family Alicyclobacillaceae; genus Alicyclobacillus_H; species Alicyclobacillus_H macrosporangiidus_B. Next base: position 1,291,939 of record NZ_JNIL01000001.1, read on the forward strand.
AGGTGGTGCCGAATCCCCGCGACGGACGGCTGGCGCTGCTCGAAGTCGTCCCGGATCCCGGCGGCAATGCCATCGACCGGCACGACGTACTGTTGCTGTGGGACCCGAACGGTGCCCGCACCACCGTCTTGCGGACCGCGAACAAAGGCGACGGCTTCTTGCTCGGCCCCTGGACGGCGGACGGACAGGCGCTCTTCTACTGGCCCGATCCGCTCCACTCCGCGTCGCTCGCCGCCGACGGCCTGACGCTGCACCGCGTCGACACCGCCGGCCACGACCAGGCGCTCACGGTCACCCTGCCCGGCACGGACGCCATCGCGCCGGCCACGGGATCGCAAGCGGCCATCCAGACCGGGGCCGGACGGACGCTGTGGGCCGCGCCCAAGCAGATCCAGTGGTTGGACGGCCACCGGCTCACTCCGGTCTCGCCGAACCCCGGGCACACCCAACTGTGGCCAACCGTCAGTCCGGACGGCAAGACGGTCGCCTTCGTGGAAGGCCCGGCCGGCGCCCCCAAGTCCCAGGCCTCCACCGCCGATGCCATGTCCCGGGCCTGGTGGGCGCAGACATCGCTCGTCGCGGTCGATCTCGAGCGCCACCAGCGGCACGTGGTGGTGCCCGCAGGCGGCGATCCCGCGCAAGCCCGCTTCACCCCAGACGGGCGAATCCTCATCGCCGACCGCGCAGGCCTCGCCTGGGTCGCGCCGTCCGGCCAGGCACAGCCCCACCGGGTGCTGACGATCGCGCAGACGGCTGCGCCCTTGCCCGCCCAGTGGGGGTCTGTGGCGCCCATCGGGATCGCCGACCTCCACCCGTGACCGTGGGGTCTCTGGGAAACCTCGTGATGGCGCTTCCGAAGCCGCGCGGGGTTATTCCGCCAGCCCCAGGTACCGCACCAGGTCCGCCAGCTCCTCCAGCGTCCGCCCGTCCACGGCCGGGGCGGGCGGGCGCACGTACGCGGAGTCAATCACCCCGCGCAACTTGAACGTCTCCTTGCGGATGGCCACGCCGCTGACGCCGAGCTGCGCCTCGAAGCGGATCAAGGGCAGGTGGCGGTAGAACTCGGTGCGCGCCGCCTCCGCGTCACCCGCGGTAAACCGCTCGTACACCCGCACCAGCACTTCCGGGTAGGCGAAGCCGGTCATGATCCCGGACGCCCCGCGGGCCAACTCCTCGTAGAAGTACATGCCTCCCAGGCCGCCGAACAGGCGCATGCGGCCATCCGTCTCCTCCAGGATGCGCGTGATCTTGACGGTGGTCGGCGACTCCTCCAGCTTCGCGAAGCGCGCCGTCGGCACCTCGCGCACGACGCGGCCGAAAAAGGCGGGCGGCAGCACGACGCCCGTCGTCGTCGGCTCGTCCTGGACGACGAGCGGCAGGTCGGTCGCCTCCCCGACGCGCCGGTAGTGCTCCAGCACCAGATCGAGGTTCTTGAGGTTGTTCGGCGGCGCCACCATCACCGCGTCCGCCCCGAGGCGCTTGGCCTCGCGGACGAAGTGGATCGCCTGATGCGTCCCCGGCGCGGAGCAGCCGACCGTCACAGGCACCCGCCCGGCCACCTGATCGATGACCGTCTGTGTCACCACCGCCCGTTCCGCTTCCGTCAGCTTGTTCGCCTCGCCCATGATGCCGAGCAGCGTGATGCCGTGCACGCCCGCCTGCAGATAGAAATCCGTCAACCGGCGCAGGCTCGCCACGTCCACCTCGCCCGCGTCCGTGAAGGGCGTCAACGAAATCACCGAGATCCCGTGCAACTCCGCCATGCCGCTTCCTCCTCTGCCGAAGGCGCGGGTCTTCCCCGCGCCCGCCGTTCATCCAAAGATGAGTTCGCCTGCTTCCGTGAACCGCATCGGCTCCGCCGGGCCCAGCACCTCCATCCGCTCGTGGGCCGCTACTTCCGGCAGCAGCGATTCCGACACCCAGATGTGCTCCAGGTGCAGAGTGTTGCGGATCCGCACCACCCGCGCCTGCGCCAGGTCCGGGCAGTTGCACGTCTTGATGGCCGCCTGGATGGCGAGCCGGTCGGTCGGCAGCACCATCGGCAGCTTGATGCTCGTCATGGTGGTCGACGTCAGCGAGTTCGCGTACCCTTTGACGCGGTCGATCTTCGCCTCCAGCGCCGCCGTCGTCACATCCGCCAACCCGACCCCGGCCGCGTTGCCGTCCGTCTTCTCCGTCAGGCGCAGCACGCACACCTTGCCGATGCGGATGTCGGGCTGCACCAGCTGGTTCGGGTAGCGTCCGGTGACGTTCGGATCCATCCCGACGCCGCTGATGTCCTTGCCCATCTCGTCAACCACCAGGACGTCCGGGTCGCGGACGAGGATCTTCGGCATCAAGCGCCGTGCCTCGTTCAACAGCTCGGGCTCCACCTCGTGCAGCCGTTCGGCGGGCACCGCCACCACGCGCGCCGTCTGGTCGTATGCGTTCTCCAATACCCCCACGCCGAACCACACCGGCAGCCGCTCGATGAGGGCCGCCGACAGGTCGAGCAAGTGGCGGGTCATGTGGTCGAACCCGCGCGCGTGGGCCGTCTCCGCCCCCTTCTGTTTGCCGAGGCCGATCACCAGCATCTTGATGAGCCCCGACTCCACCTTGCCGCGGAACGACGTATGGGGCTTGATCCGGTTGATCACGATGATCCCGTCCGCCTTCGCGGCGTACGCGTCCACGTACAGCGGCAGGCCGCCCGCCGACACGCCCGCCTGCACCACCTCCATGGTCGCCCGTACCGGCGCGCCGACAGTCGCCTCCGTCACGCCCAGGTGCTCGAGCATCGCCCTCTGGCCATCCGCCGTCGCCCCGCCGTGGCTGCCCATCGCCGGGACGATGAACGGGTCCGCCCCGCGCTGCTTCACGACCTCCACCACCGCCCGCACCAGCACGGGCAGGTTGGCGATCCCGCGCGACCCCACACCGATGGCCACCTTCGCCCCGGGCCGGATGCGCTCCGCCACCCCCGCCTCGGCGATCGCCCGGTGCACCGCACCCGCCACGTCGTCCACGCGCTCGGCGGCGAACTTCTGTCGCACCGGCGCCATCTTCGGCAGCGGGATGTCGCGCAACAGGTCCTCGAGAACGCCCATTTCATCCACCTCTCTTCCCGTCTCCGCCGGCCCGATGCTTCCGCTTGGCATCGGCGGCGGGCGGCCGTGCGTTTTGCCTACCCGCGGACCGGATTGACCAGGGACAAGAACCCGTCGATGCGGCACTCGGCCACGTCGCCCGGCCGGATCACCGCCGCGCCCGGCGTCCCCGTGGAGATGATGTCCCCCGGCAAAAGCGTCATCACCTGAGAGTGGAACGAGACCAAGAACAACGGCCGGAAGGTCATGTTCGCCACCACGTTCTCTCGATGCAGGCGCCCGTTGACATATGTGCCCACCTTCAACTGGTCCACGTCCGCGACCTCGTCCACCGTGACGAACTCCGGCCCGAAGCTGAAGAACGTGTCGAAGTTCTTCGCCCGGGTCAAAAAGCGCGGGTTTTTCTGCAGGATATCCTCCGCCGTCATGTCGATCACGGTCGTGAACCCGGCCACCACCGACGGCGCCTCCTCAAGCGGCACGTCCTTGCAGCGCTTACCGATGATCACCGCCAACTCCGCCTCCGCAGTCACCCGCTGGGACTGAGGCGGCAGCACGATGTCATCGCCCGGCCCGATGATGGTCGTGTCGGCCTTCATGAAGCTGGCCGGTTCCTCCGTCGGGTGGACGGCATTCAGGTCCCCGGCGTGCTCCCGGTAGTTGAGTCCGATGCCCCAAATCTTACGCGGACGCCGGTACAGCGGCCCGAACCGGCACGCCTCGAGCGGGATGCTGTCTTTGGCGGCCGCCTCCCTCTGCTCCGCCTGGACCACGCGTACGGCATCCGCCAATTCTTCCAACCGTCCGGACTCCAGCAGTACCCCCAGGTCGGCCGGGAAATCCCGGCCCGTCAGCCGGTTGAGCGCGGGTACCGGCAGCACCGCCTCCCCGAGGCGCACCGCCAGCGTCTCCTCACCCGGGTTCTTGATGGTCACCAGTCTCATGATCGCTCTCCCTCCCGGCGGCCTTCCCCCGGCCGCCCTTGTCAACTTGCGTCGCCTCCGCCTCACCGGCGGGGCACGGCGCGCAGAAAGTCGAAGTCACACCCCTGGTCCGCCTGCAGCACGTGCTCCTGGTACAGGCGCGTCCAGCCGCGCACCGCCCGGTTTTGCGGCGGCTGCCAGGCCGCCCGCCGGGCCGCCAGCTCGTCTTCGGGCACCAGCAGCTCCAAGCGCCGGTTCTCCACATCCAACTCAATCCAGTCGCCGTCGCGCACCAGCGCCAACGGGCCGCCTACGGCCGCCTCCGGCGCCACGTGCAGCACCACCGTGCCGAACGCCGTGCCGCTCATCCGGCAATCGGAAATGCGGACCATGTCGTTGACGCCCTGGGCGAGGATCTTCTTCGGAATCGGGATCATCCCCGCCTCCGGCATGCCCGGCGCCCCGACCGGTCCGGCGTTGCGCAGCACCAGGACACTGTCGGGGGTCACCGGCAGGGCCGGGTCGTCGATGCGCGCCTCCAGATCGGCCACCGAGTCGAACACCACCGCCGGCCCCCGGTGCTTGAGCAGGTGCTTCGACGCCGCCTTCGGCTTGATCACCGCCCCGCTCGGAGCCAGGTTCCCGGTGAGCACCGCAATGCCCCCCGTCACGGCGATCGGCTTCTCACGTGTGGCGATGACCTCGTAGTACTTCTCGTGCCGCGGCCGCCGGTAGGCCGCAAGGTTCTCGCCGACAGTCCGGCCGGTCACGGTCCGGCACGACAGATGCAGGAGGTCGCGCAACTCCGACATGACCGCAGGCACCCCGCCCGCCTTGTGGAAGTCTTCCATCTGGAACCGCCCGGCCGGCCGCAGGTTCGCCAAAAATGGCGTGGTGCGGCCGATCTCGTCGAACAGCGACAGCGGCAGCTCGATGCCGAGCCGCCCCGCGATGGCGACCAGGTGGATGACCGCGTTGGTGGATCCGCCGATGGCCTGCAGCACGCGGATGGCGTTGACGAACGCCTCGTACGTCAAGATCTGCGACGGCCGGAGGCCTTCGCGCACCAGCCGGACAATCTGCCGTCCCGTCTCCTCCGCCAAGCGCAGCCGCCGGTTGTCCGGCGCTGGAATGGCCGCGGCGCCCGGAAGCATCATCCCCATCGCCTCCGCGCACGCAGCCATGGTGCTGGCGCTGCCCATCACCATGCAGTGGCCGGCAGTCGGCGCGAGTGCCTGGTTGATCTCCTCCAGCTCCTCGTCCGATACCCGCCCCGCGCGGTACTCCTGCCAGAAGAACCGGCAGTCGGTGCACGCCCCGAGCGTCCGCCCCTCGTACTCTCCGCTCTGCATCGGCCCGCCGGTCAGGAGAATGGCCGGCACGTCCGCGCTCGCCGCGCCCATCAACTGCGCCGGCGTCGTCTTGTCGCACCCGGACAACAGCACCACCCCGTCGATGGGCTGGGCGCGGATCATCTCCTCGGTGTCCATCGCCGCCAGGTTGCGGTAGAGCATCGCGGTCGGGCTGGTGAATACCTCACCCAACGAGATCGTCGGAAACTCAAGCGGGATCCCGCCTTCCATCAGGACCCCGCGCTTGACCGCGTCCACCAGCGGCCCGAAGTGGGTGTGGCAGCGGTTGATCTCGCTGTACGTGTTGCAAATGCCGATGATGGGCTTTTCGAAGTCCGCGTCGTCGAAACCGAGATGGCGTGAGAACGCCCGGCGCAAGAAGGCGCTGAAGCCTGGGTCGCCGTAGGATGTGCTCGCCTTCGCCGCCTTTGCCGGTGTATGCGCTTGCTCCACCCGCATCTCCCTCCTGTCCTATCGTCGCTTCTAAAAATAGCAAATTGCGTGCCACTTGTGCAGATGAAAATGTGCATTTTGAAACACGCCGGGTCGGGTTTAAGCCGATCCATCCATGCTCGTCATCCCGTGGCTTTACTTTTTCCGTGATTCGCTGTCATGATAGAGGGAAAAGGGTTCGTCCCACAATCCACATGGAGGGGATCCGATGCATCTGGCCCAATTCCCGCGCCGCCGCTACACGGCGGGGCCGACACCGATTGAATTTCTCCCGCGGCTCACAAAGGCCCTGGGCGGACCGCAGATCTACATGAAGCGGGACGACCTGCTCGGCCTGACCGCCGGCGGCAACAAGACGAGAAAGCTCGAGTTTTTGGTGGCGGACGCCCTCGCCAAGGGGGCGGACACGCTCATCACCTGCGGGGCCGTGCAGTCCAACCACTGCCGGCTCACCTTGGCCGCAGCCAACAAGGAAGGGCTCGGCTGCTGGCTGGTCCTCGAGGAGCGCGTCCCCAACAGCTACCGCCCGGACGCCAGCGGTAACAACTTCCTGTACAAACTTCTCGGGGTCCAGGGCGTGACCGTCGTACCCGGGGGCTCCGACATGATGGCCGAGATGGAGAAGGTCGCCGAAGGCCTGCGCCAACAGGGCAAGCGGCCGTACATCATCCCGGGCGGGGGTTCAAATCCCATCGGCGCCCTCGGGTACGTCGCCTGCGCCCAAGAGCTGTTGGCGCAATCGTTCGACCTGGGGGTGGCGTTTGACTACGTGGTGTGCGCCAGCGGCAGTGGGGGGACCCACGCCGGATTGCTGGCCGGCCTCCACGCCTCCTCCAGCGGCATCCCGGTGCTCGGCATCGACGTCAGCCGGCCCAAGGACGCGCAGGAGGCGCTCATCTACAAACTCGCCTGCGACACCCTGTCGTACCTCGGGGTCGAACACCCCCTGCCGCGTGAGGCGGTCACCTGCTTCGACGCCTACGTGGGCCCCGGCTACTCCTTGCCCACCGAGGGCATGGTCGAAGCCGTCCAAATGCTCGCCCGCACCGAGGCCATCCTTCTCGATCCGGTCTACACCGGCAAAGCCATGGCCGGGCTCATCGACCTGGTGCGCCAGGGGTATTTCCGCTCCGAAGACCGAGTCCTGTTTGTGCACACCGGCGGATCGCCCGCCCTGTACGCCTACACCTCCGTGGTCCTCGGCGAATCCTCTTGACAGGCCAGGCAGGCTCCTGAAAGACCGACGGCCATGGCGCCTCTCTGCGCGCCATGGCCGTCGTCTGGAGTCCGGACATTTCCTCCGCTCCTGAAGGCCCGTTCTCAGCCCTGGTTCTTGCCCGGGCCGAACCACTTCTGGGCCAACTGGTCGAGCTCCCCGTCCTGTTTCATCTCCCGAATCGCCTGGTTAAACTTGTCCACCCAGGGCGATCCCTTCGGGAAGGCGATCGCCGCCCCGTCGGCCGTCAGGTTCGGGATGTAGGTCATCTGCAGCTGCGGGTACTGCTGGACATACCCCTTGGCCACCGTATCCTCGATGATGGCCCCGTCATCCCGGCCGGTGATCACCTGCTGCACGATGGCCGGGATGGTGTTCAGCGAATCCACCGTCGCCCCCGGGATCTTCTTGGCCTCCGTCTCCTGGATGGAGCCCAACTGAGCCCCCACCCGCTTGCCCTTCAGGCTGTCGATGGTGGTGTACGGGCTGCCCTTCTTGGAGACGATGGTCATCTTGGCCTGGTAGTACAGGTCCGAGAAGTCGACGCTCTTCTTGCGATCGTCCGTCGGAGACATACCGGCGATGACGAAGTCCGCCCGGTGCGATTGCAGCGCTCCGACCAGCCCGTTGAAGTCCATGTCCTGAATCTTGTATTGGAAGTGCAACTTTTTCGCGATCGCGTCGGCGATGTCGATGTCGAAGCCGACGATTTTGTCCTGTCCGCTCGAGGTGTCGTGGAACTCGTACGGCTTGTAGTCGGCAGACGTGGCCAGGATCAGCGTCGGCTCCGCGCCGGTCGTGCCCGAGGCGCCGGTGTTGCCGGCGGTGTTGGCGGCCGTGCCTGCCCCCGCCCCGCACCCGGCGAGCGTGCCGAGCAGAAAGGTGGACGTGACGGCCCATGCAGCGATGCGATGCGTCATTTTCAACGGTGAAACCCCCCGGACATCCCATTCGGATTGTCGAATTTTGTCGACGGATGTATAACAAACATGTTTTATTGTATATCTATTCATCCGTTTGTCCAGAGGGAATTTTTTGCTCACCGCACGTTCGACAGCAGCGCTCCCAGCCGGGAAACCCCCAGCTCCAGCTCATCCCGGTTCAGATGGCTGAAGGACAGCCGCAGCCAGTCGTCCCCCGGCAAGAATGCGGCATCCTCATTGGCGGACCCGCTCTCCGGGTGAAAGTAGCGACCCGGCACGTACGCCACGCCCGCCCGCAGGGCCTGCGGCAGCAGGCGGGCCGTGTGCACGCCCGGCGTGTGGATCCAGACGAAGTAACCGCCCTGCGGCCGCATCCACCTCAAGCCGGGCGGAAGGTGGCGGCGCAGCGCCATCTCCATCCACGCCGCCCGCTGGCGGTACACCCGTTGCAGGAAACGCACCCGGCCCGCCAAGTCCACGCTGGAGAGGTACTCGGCCGCCACCGCCTCCGCAAACGGATGCCCCAGGTCCTTCTTGAACCACCCTGCCACCTCGATGAACGGCCGCGCCCCGGCCAGCCAGCCGATGCGAAGGCCCGGCGCGATGACCTTGGAAAGGGAGCCGACGTAGATCACACGGCCTTCCGTGTCGAGGGATTTGAGCGCCGGCACCGGATCCCCGAAGCCCAGCTCGCCGTAAGCGTCATCCTCGAGGATGAGAAAGTCGTACACCTCCGCCAGTTCCAAAAGCATCCGTCGCCGCAGCAAAGACAGGCAGGCGCCCGTCGGGTTCTGATACGAGGCGATGGTGTAGACGAGGCGGGGCAGTGGCAGGCCCTGGCGCCGACGCCGCTCCAGGTCCGCCGCCAACAGGTCGGTCTGCAGGCCGTCGTGATCGACCGGATAGGCAGCGATGTGCGGGGTGTAGTTGCGGAACACCTCCAACGCCTCCATGTAGGTGGGCGCCTCCACCGCCACCACGGCCTCCGGGTCGAGCAGCACCTGCGCCGTCAGGTCCAGCGCCTGACAGGCGCCCGCGGTGACCAGGATCTCGTCCGGCGCCACGGGCATCCCGCGCGCCTGCATCCGATCCCGCAGGATCTCCGGCAGCTCCTCAGCCCGCCCGCTGCCGAGGTAGTGGAAAGGCCGGTCCCCTTCCCGTTCCGTCAACCGGCGCACCGCCGCCCCCAGCTCCGCCACCGGTACCGTCTCCGGAGCCGGGTATCCGGCGCTGAGCCGCACGCACCCCGGGGGCAGCGGCGGCATCCAGGCTCCCGGCGGGGTGTACCGCTGCGCCCGCAACACACGCTGCGAAAATCGCCGCTGCCACGCGTCTTCCGCCACGACCGCTTCCTCCTCCCGCCTGGTTTCACTCGCCGGCCAGCGTGATCGCCAGCCGCTCCAACTCTGCCAACGCCGCCTGCACCCGCGACGCCTCCGCGTCCACCGCCGTCCGCGCGGCTTCCAGCTGCCGCCGGCGTTCGGCCAGGGCCCGGCGGACCTCCTCCGGCGCTGGACCCCCGGGCAGCCGCCGGATGCGGACGAAGTGAACCGGATCGAGCGCCTCGGCGATCACGTCGTCCGGCAACCCGAGGGGCCGCCCGAGGACGGCCTGCGCCGCCTCATCCACCAGAGCCCCGTCGACCGCGGACACCGGGATGCCCCGGGCCAGGGCGCGCTGTACCACCGCCGCCGTCACCGCGTGGGCGGTGCGGAAGGGCAGGCCGGCTGTGCGGACCAGGGTGTCCGCCAGCTCGGTGACCGTCGCGAAGCTCTCCCGCGCACGCCGCAGGAGCAGATCCCGGTTCACCTCCAGGGTGCCCAGCACCGCCGCGTAGAGGCGGAAGACCTGATCCGCGAGATCGACACTGCGCCACAGGTGGGGTTGCAGGTCGTCCTCCGTGTCGTTGATGTCCCCGAAGGGGGTGTTGTGCATCATCTGCAACACGGTCGACGCGCTGCCGAAGCCGCTCGAACTCAGCGCCCGGATGTGCTCGAGGGACACCGGATTTCGCTTCTGCGGCATGATGGAGCTGGTCTGCACGTACGGGTCGGCCACGCGGATGGCGCCGAACTCTTGGGTGGCCCACCACAGCATATCCTGCACGTACCGGCCGATCCCCAAAAACGCGAGCTGGACCGCGGTCGCCGCCTCGGCCAGGTAGTCGCCCCCGCCGATGGCGTCGTACGCGTTCTCCACGATCCCGTCGAAGCCGAGCAGATCCGCCACGCGCCGGCGATCGATGGAAAACCCGGTGGTGGTGAGCGCCGCCGCCCCGAGGGGCGAGCGGTTGCAGGTGCGGTAGGCGGCTCGAAGGCGGGTGATGTCGCGCGCCACCGAGTCGTGGACCGCGATGAGGTAGTGCGCCAGGGTCATCGGCTGGGCCTGCTGCGTGTGCGTGTACCCCAGCATCACCGTGTCCGCGTGCTCCTCCGCCACGTCGATCACGGTGCCGAGGAAAGACAGCGCCGATCCGATGGCGCGCTGGAGCCTTTCGCGCAGGGCCAGCCGGTACATGGCGACCCCGAGGTCGTTGCGGCTGCGGGCCAGGTGCAAGCTGCCTCCGACCTCCCCGGCCGCCTGGATGATCTTTCGCTCGACGGAGAAGAACAGGTCTTCGCACGACCCGTCGTACCGGCTCGACGCCAGCTCGTCCAGGTTCAGACTGCGGATGGCCCGCATGACGACACCCGCGTCCGGCTGGGAGATCAATCCCTGTTCCGCGAGCATCACCAGATGGGCTTGGTGGATCTGCAGCATCGGGGTGAGCAGGTGCACCTTCGCCTGTTCATAGGCGGGGGCGAGGACCACCTCCGCGTACGTCCTCCCGGGAAACGTCCGCCCTTCCCGCGCGAATATGTCCGATTTTGTCATCGCTGCGCCTCCATGCTGTGGGATGAGCCAGGCGGGCCGGCGGGCCCGGCGTCCGGCACCGGGATCGTCCGTCAACCCTTCACGCCGGTGAGGGCGATGCCCTCGACGATGCGCTTCTGGAAGATGAAATAGAGGATCACGATCGGGATCACGGCGAGCGTGCTCATCGCCATGATGACGTTCCACTGCAGGCCGCCGTTATCCGCCGTCGAGAACATCCCGATGCCGATGGGCAGGGTGCGCATGGACTCCGTCGACACGACGATGACCGGCCACAGATACGCGTTCCAGTTGCCGAGAAACGACAGGATCCCGAGCGCCGACAGGGCGGGCTTCACCTGCGGCAGGGCGACCTGCAGAAAGATGCGAAATTCGGACATGCCGTCGATGCGTGCTGCGTCCAACAGGTCGTCGGGGACGCCGAGCATGAACTGGCGCATCAGGAACACCCCGAAGGCCTCCATGAGCCCCGGGAACATGATGCCCCAGTAGGTGTCGACCCAGCCGAACTGGGCGCTCATCACGTACCACGGGATCACCAACAGCTCCGTCGGCACCATCATGGTGCTGAGGATGAGGAGGAAGATGAGCTGATTCCCGCGGAATCGGAACTTGGCCAAGGTGTACCCGACGAGCGAAGCGAAGAACAGCTCGCTCACCGTGACGACGACGGCCACCACGATGCTGTTGAGGTACCAACGGCCGTACTGGGTCTCCGTAAACACCTGCCGATACGCGGACAAGTCCCACTGCTTCGGCCAGAAGTGGAATTGATAGAACTCCGGCACGCTTTTGAAAGACGACAGGATCATCCAGACGAACGGGAATGCGACCACCACGACGCCGATCCACAACAGGACGTGGATGACCCACACCCCGATGCTCGCTCTGCGCGCCACAAGGCTCCCCCCCTTTGCCGCCGCGTCTCGGGCGTCAATACTCGTACGCCCGGTTCAACACCTTCAACTGCACCAGGGTCACCAGCAGGATGAGAATGAACAGGACCACCGTCACGGCCGACGCGTACTGCAGGTTGAAGTCGTTGAAGCCGGCGTTGTACACGTACACCACCATGCTCACCGTGCTGTTGAGCGGCCCGCCGGCCTGTCCACCGCTGCCCCCGGTCAGGTTCTCGATCTGCGTGAAGGTCTGGAGCGCGCTGATGACCCCGGTGACGGCGAGAAAGACGAGAGTCGGATTGAGCAGCGGCCAGGTGACCCAACGGAACGTCTGCCAGGCCCCGGCGCCGTCCACCCGGGCCGCCTCCAAAAAGCTCCGCGGGATGGCCTCGAGCCCGGCCATGAAAATGAGCATGGCGAATCCGGCGTTTTGCCAGATCATCACGATGCTGACCGCCAACAGCGCCTCGTGCGGGTCGCGCAGCCACAGCTGCGCCGGGATGTGGAACCAGCCCAGCACCTCGTTGATGATGCCGGAATTGGGATCGTACATCAGGCGCCACACCCAGCTGACCGCGACCACGGAGGTGATGTACGGCAAGAAGTACACCGTCCGGTAAAACCCCTTCAGATGCCGTACCCGCCCGATCATCAGGGCCAACACCAGTCCGAAGGCCATCTGCGCCGGGACCGTGATCACGACGTACAGAAGCGTATTGCCGAGCGCCCGCCGGAACGTGTCGTCCGCCAGCATCTCCCGGAAGTTGGCGAGCGTCGGCCCGTGGCCGTTGTCGGTGAAAAACGCCATCCCGAATGCGTACAGGGTGGGCAGAATGCGGATGCCCACGAAGAACAGGACGGGCACCACGAGGAATGCGTACGCCGTCAAAGCGCGCCTGGCCGCCAGACTCATGCGGGGCGGCCGGTTCGTCACCGGCGCGCGGCGCGGTTCAAGGACCACCGCCTTCACGGGAACCCTCCTTCAGCCCGGTTTTGCAAAAAAACGCCGCCGCACCGGGGCCATGGCACACCGGCGGCACGGCGGCACCCGGCGGCTCCGCCCCCCGGCACGGCCGGGCAGGGCCGCCTCGTCTTCCGCGTCAGCTCTGTCCGCTGTAGTACTTGTCGCGGATGGACTGCTCCTTCTGGACCAGTTCGTTGAACACCTGATCGACCGGAGCGTGGTTGAGCAGGATCTTGTTCGTCTCGTCGATGATGGCCTGGCGCTCCTCGGTCTCGTTGACGAAGTACGTAGCGTGGGCGTTCTGCAGGCCTTTCACGAACGGGCCGTAGACGGGATCGCCGGTGATGCTGGGATCGCTGGAGAGGGACTTGGCCGCCGGCAGTTCACCCACCGTCTGCAGCCACTCCTTCTGTGTCTGCTCCGAGATGAGGAACTTCAGGAACTTCTCGGCCGCCTGCAGCTTGTCGCCGCTGACGCCCTTGGCGATCCCGTTGACCCAGTATGATCCAAAATTCGACTCGGTGCCGCCCGGTTCCTTGGTGGGCAGGGGCGCCACGCCCCAGTTGAACTTCAAGGCCTGCTTGAAGCCGCCGAGGGCGAACGAGCCGTCGATGATCATGCCACAGTTGCCGGCCTTGAACGCCGTCTCGTAATCCGTCTCAAAGTTCGGATCCCCGATCTTGTCCTTGCTGAACATATCCATCCAGTACTGGAACGCCTGCAGGCCCTGCGGGGACGAGTTCCACTGCACCTTTTTGTGGTCATCGCTGAACGGCGTGACCCCCCACTGGCGCAGCAGCACTTCCTCGAACACGTGATAGCCCTGGCCCTGTACGTCCGGCGCAAAGCCCTCCTGCTTCAGCTTGCCGTTTTCGTAGACAGTCATCTTCTGCGCGTCCTTGATGAGTTCATCCCACGTCTTCGGCGGCTGATCCGGGTTGAGGCCGGCCTTCTGGAACATGTCCTTGTTCCAGAACAGGGCCAGCGAGCGCACCGCGATGGGCAGCGCGTAGTACTTGCCGTCGAGCTTCGAGTCCTGGATCATCGGAATGTAGTAGTCGTCAATCTGCTGGGTGGACATGAAATCCTCGGGGATGGGCTGCAGGTAGCCTTCCTTCACGTACTGCGGGATCCATCCGTAGTACAGATTCAGGATGTCCGGCCCCTTGCCCGCGTGCATCGCCGCCGCGACCTTCTGGTTGTACTGGTCGTACGGAAAATCCTGCTCGACCACTTGGATGTTCGGATTCTGCTTCTGAAACTCGTCAATCAACTTCTTGATTTCGGTGACCTTGGAGGGATAGCTGTACTGCCAATAGGTGATGGTCACCTTCTTGCCTGAGTTTCCGCCACTGGCCCCCGTGCCGTTGCCGGCGTCGCCGCCCTGCGATCCGCCGCATCCAGCGAGCATCGAGATGGCCAACAGCGACGCCCCGGCGACCTTGTACGCTGGCTTCATGAACGCCGCGCCCCCCTTGCTCTTCTCTATCGAGTCGTTTGAAACGAACTGTGAATTCATGATATAGAAGCAAGGCAGGTGCGTCAACGAACCGACCCGCCTCCTTCACCCCCGGCCCGCCGCGCGATGGTGCTCGACCGCGTCCGCCATCTGCTCCAGGCACGCCTGCAGCTGGGCGCGCGGGCAGCCGACGTTGATGCGCACAAACCCTTCGCCGCCCGGCCCGAAGATGTAGCCCTGATCGAACGCCACCTTCGCCTCCCGGAGCCAGAAGGCCTGCAGGGCCTGCGGATCGGAGATGCCGAGCCCGCGGCAGTCGATCCACGCCAGATACGTCCCCTCCGGCCGGAACACCTTCAGCTCGGGCATGCGCTCCGCCGCGAACGACGTCAGCAGGTCCAGGTTCCCCTCCAGATACGACAGCAAGGCCTCGAGCCAGGGCCCGCCCTCGCGATACGCCGCCTCGGTCGCCGTCAGGCCGAACACGTTGACGCTGCCCACCGCCGCCCGGCCGATGACCTCCTGGTAGCGGCGGCGCAGCTCCGGATTCGGGATGATCACGCTGGCGGTGTGCAACCCCGCCAGGTTGAACGTTTTGCTCGGCGCCACGCATGTCACCGACTGGGCAGCGAACGCCTCGCCGAGAGACGCGTACGGCGTGTGCACGTGCGGCCGGTACACCAGGTCGCCGTGGATCTCGTCCGCCACCACCAGCACCCCGTACCGCTGGCACAATTCTCCCAGGTGCCTCAATTCTTCCGCCGACCACACCCGCCCGACGGGGTTGTGGGGGCTGCACAGGATGAGCATCTGCGCCCCGTCCGCGAGCCGCTCTTCCAGGTCCTCGTAATCCATCTCGTAGCGTCCGTCCACGCATCGCAGGGGATTGTACACAATCTGTCGATCCCGTTGCCGCAACAGCCGGTAAAACGGGTAGTACACCGGGGGCTGCACAATGACCCGGTCCCCCGGCTCCGTCAGCGCATCGATGAGAAACCCGATGGCTGGGACCACACCCGGGGCGTGGCAGATCCACGAGGGATCCACGGACCAACCGTGGCGGGCCTTCTGCCAGCCGGCGATGGCCTCGAGGTACGAGTCGGGCCGGATCGTGTACCCGAATACCCCGTGCTCCGCCCGCCGGCGCAGGGCCTCCACGACCTCCGGCGGCGACTTGAAGTCCATATCCGCCACCCACATGGGGATGGCGTCGGCCACTCCGTACCGGTCTTTCAGCCCGTCCCACTTGGACGACGCCGTGCCCCGGCGTTCTATCGGTTCATCGAAGTTGTACCGCATGCAACCGCCTCCCGTCTCACTGTCCCTGCGAGCCTGGCAACCACTCCGCCTGCGCCGCCGCCAGCGCGGCCTGATAGACCGCCTTGAGCGGCGCGCCGGAGGAGACCGCCGCCACCCGGCAGTCCTCGTACTCCGGCGCCGCGTTGACCACGCGGCCATCCCGTTCCGCCACCTTGACCCGCACCGCGCCGTAGGGCGTCGACACCGTCACCCAGCGCCGCGCCAAGGCAGAGCGTGCCACCGGGTAGTAACGTACCCCGAGGGACGTTGTCTCCTCGTGCAGGGCTCCCACCAGCCCGTCGCGCCGGGCCGCGTCGCACAACACGTGCATCTGCATCCCGGGCCGGCCCTTTTTCATCACCACCGGCGTCACCCAGGCGTCGAGCGCGCCCAGGTCGAGCATCCGCTGCAACGCGTGCGCCGCCCACTCCCCGGGCATGTCGTCGACGTTCGCTTCGAGGACCCACAGGTCCCCCGCCCGCTGTGCCGCGGCGGTCTCCCCCAGCCGGATGCGCAGCACGTTGGCCACCGGCAGCTCCTTTGTGCCCGCCCCGTACCCGATGGTGTCCGCGGCGAACACAGGTGCCTCGCCGCGCTCGCACAGGGCCCGGAGGATGGCCGCCCCTGTCGGGGTCACCGTCTCGCCCCACCGGCCTGAGGAATAGGTGGGCAGCCCCTCGAGCAGGATGGCCGTCGCCGGTGCAGGGACGGGCATCAGGCCATGGGCGCAGCGGACCGTCCCGCCGCCCACCTCGATGGGCGAGACATAGCAGGCGGGCATCCCGGCCAAATACCAACCGGCCATCGCGCCGACGATGTCGACGATGGCATCCACCGCCCCGACCTCGTGAAAATGGACCCGCTCCGGCGGCAGGCCGTGGACGCGTCCCTCTGCCTCCGCGAGCAGGCGGAACGCCAACCGGCTCTTCTCCCGCACCGGGTCCGGGAGATCGCTGTGGTCGAGGATGTGTTCGATGTCCGGCAGATGCCGGTGCGGATGCGCGTGGGCGTGCTCGTGCGCATGGTGGTGTCCGTGGTCATGACTGTGCGTATGGGCATCCTCGTGACGGTATGTATGGAAATCATCGTGACCATGGTGGCCGTAATCGTGGTCGTGGTGGTGATCCGGATCGTCATCCTGAGGGTGGACGCCGGCATCGCCGTCGCAAATCGATTCCTCCCCTTCCACCACCACGTCCACCTTCAACGCCCGGATGCCCTGCTTCATCACCGGGCGCACCCGCACCTCGTATCCGGGCACGGCGAGTTTCGCCAACAGCGCGCGCCATGCCGCCTCGTCCACGCCCGCGTCCAGCCAGGCGCCGAGGAACATGTCCCCGCTCGCCCCGGCCGGGCACTCGATGTACGCGATTCGCACCCTCAGTCCCCCAATCGATTGATGAGCGCCGCCAGATAGCCGGCGCCAAACCCGTTGTCGATGTTGACGACGCCCACGCCGCTCGCGCACGCGTTGAGCATCGCCAACAGCGGCGTCACGCCGTGAAACTGTGTGCCGTAGCCCACCGACGTCGGCACCGCAATCACCGGCTTGTCCACCAACCCGGCGATCACGCTGACCAACGCCCCCTCCATCCCGGCCACCACCACGAGCACCCGGGCCTCGTACAGCCGGTCCAGATGAGACAGCAGCCGGTGCAATCCGGCCACACCGACGTCGACCAGCCGCTCGACGCGGGCGCCCATCGCTTCGGCGGTCAGTGCCGCCTCCTCCGCCACCGGCAGATCGGACGTACCCGCGCACACCACCAACACGTGTCCCTTTGGGTCGCCCACGCCTCGCATCAGGCGCACCACTCGGGCGAGCGGATGGTATTCCACATCCGGCACCGCCGTCCGGACCCGCTCGTACACCCCTGCAGACGCCCGCGTGCCGAGCACCGGGCCGTCCCCGCTCTCGCACAGGCGGACGAGGATGGCCGCTGCCTGCTCGTCCGTCTTGCCCTCGCAGTACACCACCTCGGGGAATCCCTTGCGCAGGGCGCGGTGGTGATCAATCCGGGCGAAGCCCAGGTCTTCCGCATTCATGCGCCGGAGCGCAGCCAGGGCCTCGTCCACCGAGGCCCGGCCATCCCGCACCGCCTCCAACCACGCCCGGTAGCCCCGGTCGCTCATCCAGCCGTCACCGCTTCATTCATGCTGCCCGAGCGGTACCCCTGCAGGTCCAGCGTCACGTACTGGTAGCCGATCTCCTTGAGTTTTGCGACCACCATGTCCGCCACTTCCACCACCTGCGCCAACTCCGCGGGCGGCACCTCGATCCGCGCGATCTGCCCGTGATGCCGCACCCGCACCTGGCGGAAGCCGAGTTGCAGCAGGAACAGTTCCGCCTGATCCACCATCGACAGTTTCTCGCGGGTGATGCGCTCGCCGTATTGGATGCGCGAGGACAGGCACGCCAGGGACGGTTTATCCCACGTGCGCAGGCCGAGCTTCTGCGAGAGAAAGCGGATCTCCCGTTTGTACAACATCACGTCCTGCAACGGTGCCAGCACGCCGCGCTCCTTGGCCGCCTGCAGGCCGGGGCGGTACTCGCCGAGATCGTCGGCGATGGCGCCGAACACCACGTGATGGTACCCCCTTTCCCGGGCAATGGGGATCAGGTGCGAGAACAGCTCATTTTTGCAAAAGTAACACCTGTTGACCGGATTTTCCGCATAGCCCGGGATGGCCAATTCGCTCGTCTGAATCACCAGGTGGGGGCTTCCGATCTCTTTCGCGAGGGCGATCGCTGCCTCCCGTTCCCGCTCCGGGTACGTCTCCGAGTCCGCGGTCACCGCCAGCACGTTCTCCGGGCCCAACGCCTCCAGCGCCGCCTTCAGCAGAAACGAACTGTCGACGCCGCCCGAGAAGGCCACCACCACCCGGCCCAGTCCGCGCAGATTTTCCAGCAGCCGCTCGTACTTCTCCCACGCTTGCTGCATTGAAACTCCCTCCCAGGCCCGCGCGACGCCTGGGGCCTAACGGCCCTCCAGGCCGGCCAAGGCCGTGAATTCTCCTTTTAAGGTCTCGTACAACCGGCCGAAGCGGGTCATCTCCGCCTGGTACACCCGGGTCCGCTCGGGATGCGGATCGATCCGTTCCCGTATCGCAGCCGTGTTATCCACCCGTTCCAGCGCGTCCCATACGCCGGCAGCGAACAGCCCGAGCGCTGCGGCCCCCCAGCACGAACTCTCGTAGTCGGCCGGGACCGCCACCGGGATCCCGAACACGTCCGCCATCGTCTGCCGCCACCAGGCGGACTTCGTCACGCCGCCGCCCACGCGGACCTCGCGCAGCGGCCCGGCCAGTTCCGTCAGCGTGACGATCACGTTGTTCAACTGCAGCAGGACGCCCTCGAACGCCGCCCGCACCAGGTGCGCGCGGGTGTGCTGCAGCGACAGCCCAAAGTATACCCCGCGCGCCTCGGCGTTCCAGTACGGTGCCCGCTCTCCCGCGAGAAACGGAAGGAACAACAATCCGTCACAGCCCGGCGGCACCGACTCTGCCCACTCGGCCAGCGCGTCGTAGCCCGCCGTGTCGCCCTGGCCCGCGGCACCCTCCGCACCGGCCGGCGGCACCCCGATGTGATCCCTCACCCACTGCAGGACGATCCCGGCGCTGTTGGTCGATCCGCCGATCACCCACCGATCCTCCGTCAGCGCGTAACAGAACGTACGACCCGCGGGATCCGTCAGCGGCCGGTCGACCACCAAGCGCGCGGCGCCGCTCGTGCCAAGCGTGGCAGCGGCCACCCCAGGGTGGATGGCGGCGACCCCCAGGTTGGCCAGCACCCCGTCGCTGGCCCCGACTGCCACCGCCACATCGGGGGAAATCCCCATGGCGCGGGCGCAATCCGGGTTCATACCGGTCAGCACGCAGGTCGTCGGCACCAGGGCCGACAGCTGGTCCGGCCGGACGCCGGCAGCCGCAAGCGCCTCCGCGTCCCACGTCCGCCGCTCCAGGTGAAACAGCCCGGTTGCCGATGCGATGCTGTGATCCACCACGTATTCGCCAAACCAGTGGTGGAGCACGTACTCCTTCAAGGAGATGAATCGGGCGGCCCGTCCGAACACATCCGGACGCGCCTCCCGCAGCCAACACAGCTTAACCAGCGGCGACATCGGGTGAATCGGCGTCCCTGTGCGCCGGTACAGCCCGTGACCCCCATCCTGCCGGATGGCCTCCGCTTGGCGCTGTCCCCGGCTGTCCGCCCAGGTCAGCGCCCGCGCCAGAGGCCGGCCCTTGCCGTCCACCGGCAGGACGCTGTGCATCGCGGCGCTGAGCGCCAGCCAGCGGATCTCCCGCGCACGGCCCGACGCCGCGGCCGCCTCCGCGACCGCCCGTTCCACCGCCCGCCGGATCTCCTCCGCGTCCTGCTCCGCGCTCGCGGGCGCCTCCGTGTACAAGGGGTAGCCCGCGGACGCCTTGGCCAGGGGCCGGCCCGCCGGATCATAGACGATGGCCTTGGTGGTGGTCGTGCCGATGTCGACCCCCATCACGAGCGCCCCGTCCTCCATACGCCGCCTCCTCTCGATGTCCCTGCCGTCATTTTACCTCACCACTCGGCGACCGTCCCGTCCTCGTTGCGCCACACGGGATTTCGCCAGCGGTGATCTCCGGCCACCGCCCGGACTTTCTCTTCGTCGATTGCGATGCCAAGCCCCGGCCCAGTGGGGATGTCGGCATAGCCGTCGCGGTAGGCGAACACCGCGCGATCGACCAGATAATCCAATAAGTCGCTCGTCTCATTGTAATGGATGCCGAGGCTCTGTTCCTGGATGAACACGTTCGGGAGGCTCGCGTCCACCTGCAGCGAGGCCGCCAGCGCGATGGGCCCGAGCGGGCAGTGCGGCGCAACCGCGACGTCGTACGCCTCGGCCATGGCGCCGATCTTGCGCACCTCCGAAATGCCGCCCGCGTGGGACAGGTCCGGCTGGATGATGTCCACACCCCCCTGCTCAAACACGCGCTTGAAATCCCAGCGGGAAAACATGCGCTCGCCGGTCGCGATGGGCACCGTCGTGTGCCGGGCGATCTCCCGCAGCGCCTCGTGGTTCTCGGGCAACACCGGCTCTTCGATGAACATCAGGTGGAACGGCTCGAGCTCCTTCGCGACGACCTTCGCCATCGCCTTGTGCAGCCGGCCGTGGAAGTCGACGGCGATCCCGAAGTCCTTCCCGCACGCTTCGCGCACCGCGGCGACACGGGCGACGATGGCCTCGACCTTGGCGTGGGAGTCGATGTAGTGCATTTCCTCGGATGCGTTCATTTTGATGGCCGTGAACCCAGCCTGCTTCTTTTCGAGCGCC
This sequence comes from Alicyclobacillus macrosporangiidus CPP55, assembly GCF_000702485.1. GTDB lineage: Bacteria > Bacillota > Bacilli > Alicyclobacillales > Alicyclobacillaceae > Alicyclobacillus_H > Alicyclobacillus_H macrosporangiidus_B. Next base: position 1,312,696 of record NZ_JNIL01000001.1, read on the forward strand.
GCTTGGCCCACGTCCTGCGGGCGGTCACCGCCGATCCACGCGTACACGCGCACCCGCTGGCGCACCCGGCCGCCGAGGAACTCGTACACCGGCAGGCCGTATCGCTTGCCCTTGATGTCCCACAGGGCCTGATCGATCCCAGCGATGGCACTCATCAACACCGGGCCTCCGCGGTAGAACCCACCCCGGTACAGTACCTGCCAGATGTCCTCGATGTCGTTCGGATCGCGGCCGATCACGTACTCCTCCAACTCCCGGACGGCCGCCGCGACCGTCGCCGCGCGGCCTTCGACCACCGGTTCTCCCCAGCCGACCAGGCCGTCGTCCGTCGTCAACTTCAGAAACAGCCAGCGCGGTGGCACCAAAAACAGCTCCATGCGCGCCACTTTCACCGTCCACATCCCCCTTCCTCCGGATGCGGGGCCCCGTCGGGGCCCCTCGGCGCATGCCCTGCGAATGCCTTATCGCGTCGCCCGCGCCGTGCCCGCCATGAAGGCTTCCAGGTCCCGCCGGTATGGGAGCGATTCGTAGTCCCCGATGCCGGTCACGGCAAGGGCGCCCATCGCGCACGCCCGGCGAGCCGCCTCCGGCAGCGACAGTCCGTCGAGCAGCCCCGACATCAGGCCCGCCGCGAACGCGTCGCCGGCGCCGATCTCGTCCACCTGCTGCACCGTGAATCCCGGCACGTGTCCGCTTTCCCCGTCGGCCGTCCGGTAATAGGCGCCCTCCGGACCGAGCTTCACCACGACTGCATGAGTCCGCCCCTGCAGCAGCCGCTCGGCGATGCGTTCCGGATCGGTAGATCCGGTGAGGATCTCCCCTTCGTCGATTCCCGGCAGCACCAGGTGGGACGCAGCGGCCAGCCGCTGCAGGACCGGCCGCGCCTCCTCTTCACGCCACAGCTTGCGGCGCATATTGGGATCGAACACCACCGTCACACCGCGGGCTGCAGCCGCCTCGATGGCGCGCTCCGCCGTCTCGCGGCAGCTGGCCGACAGGGCCGGGGTGATGCCGCTGGCGAAGAGGAAGCGGGCCTGCGGGAAACGTGCGAGATCGACATCTTCCGGGCGCAACCGGCTCGCCGCCGACCCGCGCCGGTAGTAGTGCACCTGGGTGCGGCCGCCCCCGAGGTATTCCTTAAAATAGAGACCCGTCGGTGCATCGGGATCGAAAATGACCGCGCTGACATCGACGCCCTCACCGCGGACGGTCTTGTAGATGAACCGGCCGAATCCATCGTCCCCCAGACGGCTCACCCAGGCGACCCGGTGCCCCAGGCGCGCCAGCCCGATGGAGACGTTCGTCTCGGATCCCGCGATGCGCTTTTCAAACGCCGGAACCATCTCGATGGGCCCGGCGGCCGTCGGCGCGAAATTGACCATCGTCTCTCCGAACGTGATGACGTCCATGTCGCAACCCTCTCCCAGATTGTAAAGTGCGGACGTTTCTTGCAACCCCCCTCATGATACCAAAGCGCTCGCCAGGGGGAAGGGCTGCCCGTGTTGGTCAAATCCGGCAGCATGACGGAATCGGCCCGGGGCATTCTGGTGGATGGACGCCCGGCAAACCGGGCGGATGAGCAGAGGGGTGAAGTGCGCTTGTCTGTGTACACCGAACTCGTGCTGCGCTCGATCTTCGGATTTCTCGCGATGATCCTGTTGGCCCGATTGGTGAGCCAGAAGTGGACGGTCGTGGCTGGCGTCGCGGTGGGGGCGTTGGCCGCCCTGGTCTCCGTCAACCGGGCGTTCAACTTTTACCACGCGCTGGTCGTGTTCGTCACGTGGGGTGTGCTGGTGTTCGCGCTGCAGTGGGCGTCGCTGTACTCAGAGACCTTGCGCAGTTTCGTCAACGGCACGCCGACGGTGCTGATCCGCCACGGCAAGGTGCTGGAGAAAAACCTCCGCCAGGCAAAGATGAGCGTCAACGACATGATGTCCCTGCTGCGCGAGAAAGAGGCGTTCAAGCTGGCGGATGTGGAGTTCGGCGTGTTGGAGCCGGACGGACAGGTGAGCGTGATGAAGCGGTCCGACGTCCAGCCGCTGACGCCCAAGGACACCCATCTGCCCGTGGAGAACGAACGCGCGCCGTACGTGGTCGTCGCCGACGGCAACCTGATCCCGCAGAATCTGGCCAACGCCGGTTACGAGCGGGCCTGGCTGTGGGACGAGATCCGCCGCCAGGGGGCCAAGGACTGGAAGGATGTCTTCCTGGCCCAGGTGGACTCGCAAGGCAATGTATACGTGGATCTTTACGAAGACGAAAACCTGAATCCGCCCACGCGAAACCCCACGAAGCCGCTGCTCCTGGCCTCGCTCAAAAAGATCCAGGCGGATCTCGAGGGCTTCGCCATCGAGACCCGCAACCCGGACGCGAAGGCGATGTACCAGGACACGGCTCGAAAACTGCAGCAGCTGATTGAACAGGTGGAGCCGGAGCTCACCCGTTGACGGGCTCATCGCGCCGTCCGGCGCGCCCAGCGCCGGCTCGCGATCGTCACGCCCGCGGACAACCATCCCACCGCCAGGGGCGCGGCGGCCGCCGCCCAGAAGGTGCTGGACAGCCCGTCCCAGGTGCCGGCAGGCAACCACTCCAGCACCGGCATCAGCGGATGGACCCACACGGCGAGCACGCCGCCCGCCCATTCCCGCCACCCCTGCCCGTCGGAAAGGATGCACGCCAACCCAGCGAAGATGCCAGGGAGCTGGCGAAGCAGACAGACGGTCACCAGAGCGGCCACGGATCGATCCGAATGGCCGTCCCGGACCCAGGTGACGACGGCGACCGCCAGCCATCCCACGAGCACTGGCCATGCCCACGCCGGCCAAGCGACGCCGAGCAGAGACAGGCCGACGGCCCACACGTAGCCGTCAGTATGCAGTGGCGGGCGCCTCATGTCACGGACGCACCCCCCACGTGCCGACGTGAATCCACGCTGGGCTTGCGGCCAGGTCGTCGGGCAGGACCCAAGGGTACGCCGGGCACAGGTCGACACCACGGTCGTGGAACAAACGCCACACCAGTTTGCTGCAGTACTCGCTGCGCCGGTCGGTCAGGGCGCCGAACGGATCGTACGGACGGCCCACTTCGGCGAGCGCGGCCTGCGCCAATTGCCTTCGCCACCCCGGGCTCTCGCGTGCGCGAAACGCCGCCACCGTGTGGTACGCCCGATAGGACGTGAGCGGCCTCAGCACAGTCCCATGGACGAAATCGAACGCATCGACGCACTGCCCCCCGCCCGCGTAGATCACCACATGCGTCCAATAACCGTACGCCCCGTCCGGGTTGTGGCAGAACAAAACGTCGCCCGGTTCGAGCGCCGCCTCCGAGATGCCGTTGTCCCCGCCGGGGAGGACGCCGGTGAACCGGCCGTGTGCCATCTCCCGGGACATGTGGTGCAACAGCGAAAGCGTGTGCGCATGGGCGGTCCACCCATCCGGGCATACGGCCAACCCCGTGAAGAACGCGGCGCCGGCCAGAAGGCCGGCGGCCTCCATCCACCACTTCGACGCCGCCCACCCTTTCCGCGCCAAGTCGCCGGAGACCCCGGCGCCGCTCTCCAGTATGTACCTCCCTCCCCGGGGTCATGCACAAAACAGAAGGGCCGGGGGCCATTCGGCCCTGCCGGCCCTGCACCCGGTCCGCCTGGTCAGCCCAGGCGTTCCTCAAACGCCTTCTGATAGTCGGAGAGAGACATGCCGTAGACCGCCTGGAAACTGGCGTCGGCCCCTTTCGACGGCACACCGTCGAGGAAGGAGCGAAACTTCTCCTCCCCGTATTGGTCGACCAGCTGCTGCACCGCCAGGTAGTCCTGCCACTCGACGTTGTAGTCGGCACCGAGGATGTCCTGTTCGTTCGCCGACAGCGGCAGGAGCATCCGCTGCGCCGCCGCGTCCTGCAACTGGGCGTTGTAGGCTGCGGCCAGCGCTCGCGCCTCTCGCGGGTTGACAGCCGCCTCCGCCGCCAGTCCCTCACGCCACGCGGCCCCTTCGTCCAGCCACGTCGGCAGGCGATCCCCGATGCCCCGCTCGTTGTACACGACGTGGGTCAGTTCGTGCGTCAGCACGTTGGTCAGTTCGGCACTGTCCTGCAGGTTGTACAACGGGATCCACACCGACGTGCCAATGGTGAGACCCCCGGTCTGTTGCACCACGGCGGCGGCTTCGTCCGATGACAACCCAGCCTGCAGCAGCGCCTTGCCATATGCGGCGCGCGTGGAGAACAGCACCACCTGCGCGCCGGAAGGCGCCTGGCCCACGTCCTTCGTCAACAGCGGAACGGACACCTGCTGGATGATGTTCGCTGCCTCGCGGACCGCACTTGCGGACACGCCGCGATCGCCGCTGCTGACAGTGACCCCCGAACCGGCCTGGACTGTGTGCTGCCAGGCGAGGCGAGGCAGGCGATGGATATGCGTGCGCCAAGGCTGCGCCACCTCCAGCGGTACCACCGGCACGGTGCCCGGGGTTGTTCCCAGTCCGCTCGCCGGGCCGCCCGTGCCCGACGGGAGCTGAAGCGTCCCCCCGCCCCCCGGTGCCCATGCCCCCGGCGGGGAGATGCCGAGCATCGCCAACAGCTGCTCCCACCCGAAGGACAGGCCCTGCAGGATCTGCTGCTCCCAATCCGCCACCTGCTGCGTGTACTGTTGAATCGCCTCGGCCATGGACGGTCCGGCACCGCCGGAGAACAACGACGACGCCAGGGCTCCGGCCACGATCCACGTCTTCACCACTTTCCTCTCCTTTCGGCCCGGCGGCGGACACGCCCACTTGGCGTCCGCCGCGTGCCGCACGGTGCTGAACCTCCTTCTGCCCGTATCCCCCTGCTGCTTCTCTATTTTTAGTATACGAATCCACCTTGAAAATTGCTTGAAGGACGCCCCGCGTCACACTGGGCGGGCTTGCGCCGTCCACTCTGTAGAACCCGGCAACCCTGCGGACGAGGAGGCACGCCCATGCACATCCCTTGCTTATTCCTGCATCGATCCCGCCTGGCCGCCATCCTCCTGCCGCTGACCCTGACCGTGTTCCTTGCCGCCTGCGGCGCGTCCAGCCAAGCTGGCGGGCAGCCCCGGACCGGCGCCGCGTCCGCAGCACCCGCGTCCTCGTCAGACGGCGACAACGCGGCGAACGCGGTGGTCCAGGCCAACGCATTCGCCGCCGTGCCCGCAGCGAATGCCGGCCCCGCGCCGGCCGCGAGCGGCGGCGCCTCGGATTCTGCCGCCTTCGGCACCTACCTGCCCCTCCCCGACGGCCAGGTGGCGACCCCCGATCATCCGGTGCACTGGCAGGGCCTGCAGGTCTCCCTGCAGGTCCAGGGGCTTCCGCCCGAGGCTTCCCGGGATCAGCAAATCGTCGGCAACCACGCCGAGATCCGCCATCGTTCGGAGGTGACCACCGGTGCGGGCCCCGGGGTGTTGCTGGAGGTGGACCGCACCACCCCCGCCGCGGCGCAGACGCCCAGCACCACGAAGGAGTGGTGGATCGTGGTCTACCGGCCGACATGGGCATACGCCATCGTCGTGACCGGCCCGGGCGATCCCAATGCCATCCGGTCCCAGGTCATCGACCTCGCCAGGCGCTGGCACGTCCCGGGGTGACAAGGACGGCAAGAGCGATCCGCCGCGCTTGGGCCAGCGTCCGACGGAGGCTGACCATCCAGCACACCGCCGCTCGCAGACGCCCTTCGCCGAGCCGTCCCCCCGCCCCGTCTACGCCTCTGCCCGCCGGGCCGCCGTGAACGCGGCTTCGAGGTCGGCCAGGATGTCCTCCACGTGCTCCAGGCCGACGGATAGCCGCAACAGGCGGTCGTTGACGCCGACGGCGTCGCGGATCTCCTTGGGGATCTCGTGGTGCGTCTGCGTCGCCGGATAGGTGATGAGCGACTCCACGCCTCCGAGGCTCTCCGCGAAGGTGATGAGGCGAACCCCGCTCAGCACCTGACCCACCCACTCCGGTCGTGCGAGCTCGAACGAGACCATCCCGCCGTAACCGGAGGCCTGCCGCTCGTGCACCGCCCGCCGCGGGTGGTGTTCGAGGCCGGGATAGTACACGCGGCTGACCATGGGCTGCCGGGTGAGCCACTCGGCCACGCGACGGGCGTTGCGCTCATGGCGCTCCATGCGCACCGCCAAGGTCTTCATGCCGCGTACCAGCAGCCAGCTGTCCTGCGGCCCGAGCACCGCGCCGAGCGAGTTCTGGTAGTAGTGGATGCGCTCCGCCAGCTCGTCGTCCTTCACCACCACCAAACCTGCCAGGACGTCGTTGTGCCCTCCTAAATATTTCGTCGCCGAGTGTACAACTATGTCCGCCCCCAACTCCAGCGGACGCTGACCATACGGCGTCATGAAGGTATTGTCGACGATGGTCCACGCCCCGTGGCTGCGGGCGATCTCGGCGCACGCCGCGATGTCGCTGATCTGCATGGTAGGGTTGGTCGGCGTCTCCACAAACAGCGCCTTGGTTTCGGGCCGAAGGGCGGCCTTCACAGCGTCCAGATCGCCCGTGTCGACGAACGTCGCCGTCACCCCCAGCCGAGGCAGGATCTGATCGAACAGCCGGTACGTGCCCCCGTACAGGTCGTGAGAGATCACCACATGCTGCCCGGGCTCAAACAACTGAGCCACGCAGGCGATGGCCGCCATCCCGGACGCGAACGCGAAGCCGCGCCTTCCACCCTCCAGGACTGCGATGGTCTCCTCCAACACCTGCCGCGTGGGGTTCGCGAGCCTCGCATAATCAAATCCGGTGCTCTCCCCCAGCGCCGGGTGGGCGAACGTCGTCGCGTGGTGGATGGGCATCACCACCGCACCGGTCCTCGGGTCCTGCCGGTTGCCCGCCTGTACCAACCTCGTCTCCAGCCTCATCGCCGATCCCCCTTCTGGGAGTGGGGCGCGGCGCTCCGCTTCTGCTTTGCAAGCCGCTTCGCGCCGCACCCCACTCCCTTCATTGTTGCGTGAGCGCGTCATCGCTGCTTCACGCTGTGCACCACACCCTCGTCAGCCGCGTGGGCGTTTCGCGTAGTGTCTTGCGTAGCACGAACGGAGCGAAACGCCCACGCGCACTCAAAAAGGCCCTTCTCTGAGAGAAGGGCCGCCATGTGCGTCCATTCTCTCATCTCCCAGGAGCATGCTCCTGCAGGATTTGGCACCTGGAGGCGCATCCTCGCCGCGCCTCTGGTTGCCGGGCTTCATCGGGCCAGTCCCTCCGCCGCTCTCGATAAGAGAATCTGGATCTTCGGTTTTCATTCTGTTCACCCGGTGCGCCCGGGCTTCGGATGGTTCCAATCTACACGCCCGAGCGCAGCCCGTCAACGGGTCTCCCACTCCGCGCCCCGCGACGGACGGTTCTCGGGAGTCGTGGGGTCATGAGGCGCGCCTCCCCCGCTCACACCGGAGCCGCGCCCGTCAGCGCCGCCTCATACAGACGCGCCACGTCCTGTTCGGTCACCTGGCGCGGATTGATGGGAATGTTGCCGCTGCGGAACGTGTCCCGGATCATGTCCGGAAACATGTCCCGCGTCACCCCGAGGCCGTCGAACCGGTCGGGGATGCCGAGATCCCGGTTCATCCGCATCACCTCCCGCACGCCCGCCTCGGCCGTGCGGATGGCACTGCCCTGATCCGGCACGCCGAGCGCCTGGGCCACCGCCGCATAAGCCTGCGGATTCCCGACCATGTTGTACGCCATGACGTAGGGCAGCAGGACCGCGTTGGCGAGGCCGTGCGGCACGCCCGCGAATCCGCTGACCGGGTGCGACATGGCGTGCACGAGCCCCAGCCGCGATAGCGTGAAGGCTATCCCCGCCAGGGTGCTCGCGTACAGCATCCGGGCGATGGCGTCCGGATCGCGGTTGACCGTCGCCGGACGGATGGCATCCGCGATCATCCGCATCGCCTGCATCGCGCACGCATCGGCGTACCAGTGCTGGACGCGGTTGGTGTACGACTCCATGGCGTGCGTCAGGGCGTCCATGCCGGTGGAGGCCACCAGGTGCGGCGGCAGGGTGCGCAGCAGGTCCGGATCGAGCACCGCCAATTTCGGAATGAGATACGGCGACAGGATGGGTGTCTTGTAGTGATGGGCGTCGGTGATCACCGTGACATTGGTCACCTCCGACCCGGTTCCGCACGTGGTCGGGATGACGGCGAGCGGCGGGAGGGGGTTGGGGACCTTATTCACCCCCTCATAGGCGAGCAGCGGCCCGGGGTTGGTCGCCAAGAGCCCCGCGGCCTTCGCCGTATCGATGGAGCTGCCGCCGCCGACGGCGAGGATGCCGTCGCACCCCTCGTTCCGAAACACGCCGGCCGCCCGGCTGGCACACTCCTCGTCTGGATCGGGCACGACGTCCCCGAACACGACCGCCGACAGACCCGCTTCCCGCAGGGACCCGAGGATGCCGTCGAGGAGCCCCGCTGCCCTCACGCCCGGGTCGGTGACCACCAGCACCCGGTTGCAGCCAAGCCCGCGCAGGTCGTCCCCCACCCCGGCGCTGCGCCCTGGGGCAAACTCGATGCGAACCGGCAAGTAGACCGTCGACACGCGTCATCATCCTTTCTCTCTACCCGTACATGTGAAAGGCAACGTTGCTCGACGGGTCCATCAACGGCCGCCGAGCACCTCTTCCAATGCCTCGTCGAGCGTCTTCGCGATGAACGCCAGCTCCGGCTCCTCCACGACCAGCGGCGGGGCCAGCGTGATCACGTTGTTGAACCCGGCCACGGTGTCACCATTGCGGCCCACAATCAGCCCGCGCGCTTTGCACGCAGCGATCACCCGCTTGACCGGCTCCGCCTCCAACGGCGCCTTGGTGACCCGATCCTGCACCAGCTCGACGCCCGCCAGCAGCCCTCGGACGCGGACGTCGCCGACGTTCGGATGGCGGTACAGCCGCTCCAGCTCCCCGGCGAGGACGTCGCCCATCTGGGCGGCGTGCGGGACCAGCTCGAGCTCCTCCATCAGCGCCAGGTTTTCGAGGGCGACCGCGCAGCTCACGGGGTGCCCGCCGAAGGTGTTGACCTGGCGGAAGTAGCCGTACGGATCCGCGGGATCCTTAAAGGCGTCGTACAGGTCCTGGCGGACGGCGGTCGCGGACAGAGGCACGTAGGCGCTGGTGATGCCCTTGGCCATCGTGACGATGTCCGGCTGGACGGCGCTGTGCTGGAAGCCGAATTTCTTGCCGGTGCGGCCGAATCCGCAGATGACCTCGTCGACAATCAGGAGCACGCCGTACCGCCGGCACACCGCCGCCACCTCATCCAGGTAGTTCGGAGGCGGCATGATGACCCCGCCGCCCGTGATGATGGGCTCCAGGATAAACGCGGCGACCGTCTCAGGCCCCTCCCAGACAATCACCTGCTCCAGCTGCTCGGCGCAGGCCCTGCCGTAGGCCAGGGGATCCATCCCGTCGGGACGGCGGTACAGATCCGGCGCCGGGATGTGCAGGAACCCGGGCGCCAGAGGTTCATACAGGTACTTGCGCTGCTGCTGCCCCGTGGCCGCAAGGGCGCCCAGGGTGCTGCCGTGGTACGCCCGGTAACGGGCGATGACCTTGTACCGGCCCGGCTGCCCCGTCTGGGCGTGGTACTGGCGAGCCAGCTTGAACGCGGTCTCGTTCGCCTCCGAGCCGCTGTTGTTGAAAAAGATGCGGTAGTCTCCGCCGAGCCACTGGCACAGGCGGTCTGCCAACAGGGCCGCCGGCGTGTGCGCGGCCGACAGCGGATAGTACGGCATCCGCCGCATCTGCTCGTACGCGGCCCGGGCCAGCCGCTCGTGGCCATACCCGGCGTTGACGCACCACAGACCGGACATGGCGTCCAGATACCGCCTGCCCTCGAGATCCGTCACGTACACCCCGTCCGCCGCATCCACCACCCAGGGATTCTGTTCGCTGTGAGGCGCAAACGCATGCCACACGTGGCGCTTGTCGCGCTCGTAGATGTCCTGCTTGGCGAGACGCTCTCCAACCTCCGCCATACCGCCTTCCCCCTCGCGTTGCCGCTGTCACGGTCCTGGTCAAAGCTCTCAGAACCATTCTACTATGTCGCGCGGGCGATGGCCTATAATGGATTCTGAACAAACTTTCCGCCATCGGAGGGATGCACGGTGAAGATCACCTACCACGGCCACTCCTGCGTCCAGTTGGAGGACGGCGGCACGTCCATTCTGTTCGATCCGTTCCTCACCCCGGCCGGCTTCCGCAAGAGCGTCGATGATATCCGCGCCCAGTACATCCTGCTCACGCACGGCCATTTCGATCACGTCGCCGACGCGGTCACCATCGCCAAGAACAACGACGCGACCATCATCGCCACCCACGAGTTGGCCACCTACATGGGCTGGCAGGGCGCGAAAACGTTCGGCATGAACCTCGGCGGCTCGTACCGGTTCCCGTTCGGGCGCGTCAAGATGACGCAGGCGTTCCACTCCTCATCGTACATCGTCGAAGATGAGCAGAAGATCATCTACACCGGGATGCCGGGTGGATTCATCGTCGAGTTCGCGGGCAAAACCGTGTACCACGCTGGCGACACGGGCCTGTTCGGGGACATGAAGCTCATCGGCGAACGGCACGCCATCGATGTGGCGTTCTTGCCCATCGGCGACACGTTCACCATGGGCCCCGAGGACGCCGCCCTGGCCGCCCAGTGGGTCAAGGCGAAGTTGGTCATCCCCATCCACTACAACACCTTCCCGGTCATCCAGCAGGACCCGGCCCGGTTCACCGATCTCCTTCAGGCAGCGGGGATCGAGGGACGTATCCTCAAGCCCGGCGAGACCACCGAGCTGTGAGTCGATCGCACACCGCACAGGAGCCCCGGCGGCCACCCGGCCCCGGGGCCGATTCATCTTCACCGCGCCTTCCCCATCGCTGCCCCTTGACAGCCCCGATTCCATTGTTATGATTGTTACATATTAAATATAATAAACGGAGGTGACCTGGCACCATGCTGCTCTACCTCCAACCGGACAGCGACGTCCCGCTGTACCAGCAGATCCGGGATCAAATCGTCGCGGGTCTGGCCACCGGACAGCTGTCTCCCGGGGATCCGCTGCCCCCCATCCGCCAGCTCGCCGCCGACTTCGGCGTTCACTTTCACACCGTGAACAAGGCGTATGACCTGTTGCGCCAGGAGGGGATGATCCGCCTTCACCGCCGTACGGGAGCGGTCGTGGTCTGCGAGCCTGCGCCGCCCGAGTTCCGCGACCAGTGGCGAGAGCGGGCGCGCGTGCTGCTCGCCGAAGCGTTCGTCAAGGGCATCCCGCCAGAGGAGATCCTGGCCGAGTGCAGCGCTCTCCTGGAGACGTTCCAGGCCGCAAACGCCCATCCCGACCTGTCCGGAGGTGCGTCGACGTGATCCTGTCCGCCCACGTCGTGGAGTTGTTGGTCATCGTGCTGTTCGTGGTCGTCGAAGCGCTCTTGCCCGCCGTCATGCCCGACACCCTGCCCTTCGGGGTGCGGGTTCCGCTCACCCACGCCAAGCATCCCGCCGTGACCCGGGCCGCTCGGCGTTACTTCCGCCGTCTGGCGCTGCTGGCCGTCATCTGCGTGGGGATGGATCTCGCCGCCTGGCGCCTCCCCGAGGCATGGGCGTTCGCCGCGGAACAGGCGGTGGTGCTCCTCGCCGCCGCCGTGTGCTACTTGAACTACTACGCCGCACACCGCCAGATCCGGCAGGTCAAGGAGGCGGAGGATTGGTTCGCCGGCGCGACGCAGGTCGTCGCCGCCGACACCCAACCGAGGCGCCTGCCGTCTCTGTGGTGGGGGCCCCCGCCCTGCTCGTGTTCTTGGCCGTCGTTGCGGCCGGTGTCTGGCGCTATCCCGCCCTACCGGCCCGCTTCCCTATCCACTTTTCGGCTGACGGGACGCCGACGCAGTGGGCCGACAAGAGCATCTCATCCGCCTTCGGGATTCTGATCCCGGGCCTGGTTCTGCTCGCCCTGTGCCTGCTGGTCCACATCGCCAGCCGAGCTGGCCGTACGGATGTCGATCCGGAGGCCCCTCAAGCCTCCCTGCACCTGCAGACCCTCCAGCGACGGCGCTGGATTCTCGCCACCTGGTGCTCATGCGCGTTTGTGCAGGTGGGCCTCGGCCTCGCCGCCCTGTTGCTGTGGGGCCTGCTGGGGCCTGCCACCGGATGGCCGATGTGGGTCATCCCGCTGACCATCGTGACGGGTGCCATCGCCCCGTGGGTGATCGTCCTCGCAAAGACTGCGCGCCGATCCGCCAGTTCCGTTACTGCGGCGGCGGTTCCGAAGGGCCCATTCCAAGGTGCCGGCGCCCCCGGCACGCGGCGCGTCGTGCATCGGGACGATGACCGTTTCTGGAAAGTGGGCGTGCTGTACTTCAATCGGGACGATCCAGCGCTGTTAGTGCCCAAGCGCTTCGGGATCGGCTGGACGCTCAACTTCGCCCATCCCGGAGCTTGGCTCCTGATTATCGCTCTGCTCCTCATCACGAGCCTGCCCGCCATTTTGTCGTACCTGTACGGGCGCTGACCGGGGGATGCATCCTCGCCTGCCGCTCGGCGTCCCGCCTCGAGGTGGGCGCCGAAGCGGACGCGGTGGCCCTCGGCCGCCCCATCACAGGGTCGGGTGCATAATCCGAACGAGGGCGAGGAAAATTATGGACGACCCGTATGCCGGCTGGATACCGGCGTGCGCCATTCGCCCACAGGAGGAGGATGCATCCGTGAATCGCCGACACATCTGGAGGGTGGCTGCGCTCAGCGTCACCGCACTGAGCAGCGCCGCATGGTTCGGAGGTTTTCACCACGGCGGCCACAGCCAGCCCCACCCGCACGGCGTGGCCCTGGGCGACATGCCGCGGCCAACCGCGAGCGCAAAAGCCGCTCGGGCCCTGCCGACCATCGGAGAGATGGACCGTTCCCGCGGGATGGATCACACGGACCGCGCGTCCGGGAAAGACCGGATGGGCAGCCACGAAGAGGGTTCGGATCAAGATCGGAACAAGGCGGGAGAGGCCGAGGACGAGGAGGAAGGAGAAGAGGACTGATTCCTGGCGCGCCGGAACGCCGGACGCCCGACAACAGTTCCGAGGGACGTCTTTTCCTTCGCCCGTCGGCCCCCTGGGCCGGGATGCGACAAACGGGGCCACAGAGGCCCCGTTTGTCGTCTGTTCCCCGCGGGGGATCACAGGTCGAGGTACAGGTGGAATTCGTACGGATGCGGGCGCACGTTCACCGGCGCGATCTCAGACGAGCGCTTCAAGTCAATCCACGCCTGAATGAAGTCGGACGTGAACACCCCGCCCTCCAGCAGGAACTCGTGGTCCGCCTCGAGGGCCTGCAGGCTCTCCTCGAAGGAGCCCGGCACGCTCTGGATACGCGCCTTCTCGGCGGCGTCCAACTCGTAGATGTTCTTATCGATGGGGCCGAAGCCGTGCTCGCGCGGGTCAATGCGGTTGCGGATGCCGTCGATGCCCGCCATCAGCATGGCCGCGAAGGCGAGATACGGGTTGGACGTCCCATCCGGCGTGCGAAACTCGATGCGGCAGCTCTTCGGCGTCACCGCCGCCACCGGCACGCGGATGGCCGCGCTGCGGTTGCCCTTGGAGAACACCAGGTTCACCGGGGCCTCGTAGCCCGGCACCAGACGCTTGTACGAATTGGTGCTCGGGTTGGAGAACGCCAGCACCGCCGGGGCATGCTTCAGGATACCGCCGATGTAGTACAGCGCTGTCTCGCTCAGGTTCCCGTAGCCGCCCTCTTCGTAGAAGATGGGGGTGTCGCCCTTGAACAAGCTCTGGTGCACGTGCATACCGGAGCCGTTGTCCCCGAAGATGGGCTTGGGCATGAACGTGGCGACTTTCCCGTAACGCCGCGCCACGTTGCGCACGATGTACTTGTACAGCATCGTGTGGTCCGCCGTCTTGGTCAGCGTGTCGAATCGGAAATTGATCTCCGCCTGGCCGGCCGTCGCCACCTCGTGGTGGTGCCGCTCCACGCGGATACCCGCCGCCATCAGCTCTTTGACCATCGCGGTGCGGATATCCTGCTGCGTGTCGGTCGGGGGCAACGGGAAGTAGCCGCTCTTGTTCTTCACCTTGTACGCCAGGTTGGGGCCGTCGCCCTTGCCGGTGTTCCACACGGCCTCCTCCGAGTCCACCGCGTAGAACGCCCCGTTGGCGCTGGAGTCAAACCGGACGTCGTCGAGGAGGAAAAACTCCAGCTCAGGGCCGAAAAAAGCCTTATCTGCAATCCCCGTCGCCGCCAGGTACTGCTCCGCCTTCTCCGCGATGTAGCGGGGATCGCGCTCGTAGCGGGTGCCGTCCGGCTCGTAGACGGTGCAATTGAGGCCGAGCGTCGGCGCCTCCATGAACGGATCGACATACGCGCTGGTGAGCACCGGGCGCATGACCATGTCGCTCTCCTCGATGCCGCGGAACCCCTGAATGCTCGATCCGTCGAACGCGATGCCGTGAATGAGCTGATCCACGTCGACCTCGCACGCGGGGACGGTGACGTGATGCTGCCGCCCGGGCACATCCACGATGCGGAAGTCCACCATCTCAATGCCTTTTTCCTGGATCAGATCGAGGATTTTCTGTGCCGCTTCCAGCGCCCCATGGGCCACCGTCAACGCGGAGTTCGCTGCCATTCCTCTCCACCTCGTTTGCAGGGTGTTGGCCGGGCCGGCAGTGCGGGTCGGCCGCGCGCCTTCGTATAGACTTACTATATTGAGGTGGATGGCGGCCGGTCAACGAATTCTGTCAAGATTTCTTACATGACATGAAAATTTTCTTATGGCCTGTCCGCGCGAAACCCGGCTTCGCCCGCGTTTCGCCGCATGCCATCACGGTCCGCCGGCCGCCCCGAACCCTTCGGGATGGCTTTTGTGCCAACGCCAGGCGGTCTCTACCATGGCTTCCATTCCGGTGTACCGCGGCCGCCAGCCCAGGATCGCCTCGGCCCGAGCCGGAGAGGCCACCAGGACCGCGGGATCACCCGCTCGGCGCGGCCCGTGCACAACGGGGATGGGATGGCCTGTGACCGCTCTTGCAATCCGCACCACCTCCAGCACCGAGTGCCCGGACCCGGTGCCAAGGTTGTAAGCCTCCACGCCCGCCTCGCCGCGGCGCAGCCGTTCCAGGGCCAGGCGGTGAGCGCTGGCCAGGTCCATCACGTGGATGTAATCCCGTACGCAGGTGCCGTCCGGCGTGTCGTAATCGCTGCCGAAAATGGTCACTGTGTCGCGCTGGCCCAGCGCCACCTGCAGCACGATGGGGATGAGATGCGTCTCGGGCCGGTGGTCCTCGCCGATGGGCCGCTCGGGATGGGCCCCGGCCGCGTTGAAGTAGCGCAGCGAGATGGAAGAGAGCCCGTACGCAGCGCCACACCAGTGGAGCATTCGCTCAATCGCGAGCTTGGTCTCGCCGTACGGATTGACGGGCTGCTTTGCGTCGTCCTCCCGGATGGGCACCCGATCCGGATGCCCGTAGACGGCCGCGGTCGAAGAGAAGACCATCCGCCTGACCCCCTGCCGGACCATGGCCCTGAGCAGCTGCGCGGTGGCCGCCACATTGCGCTCATAGTACAGCAGCGGGTCCTGGACGCTCTCGCCCACCAGGGACTTGGCGGCGAAATGGACGACGGCGTCCACCCCGTGCCGGGCCATCACCACCCCGACCGCTTCCGCGTCCTGGATGTCCAGCTGATAAAACGGCACGTCGAAGAGGCCCGGCGGCCAATGCCCCGTGGACAGGTCGTCCACCACCACCACCGGCTCGCCGTGAGCCACCAGCTCCGCCACCGTGTGCATCCCGATGTATCCGGCCCCGCCCGTCACCAACACCGTCATGCGGCCATCTCCCCAAATTGCCGTGATCCGTCACGCATTCAAAAATACCATCGCTGCCCGCGCGTAGATGCGCGTCGTCTCCACCAGCTCGCCGACGTCGACGTATTCGTCCACGTGGTGCGGGATGTGCCGGTTCCCGGCCCCCGTGGTGACAATCGGAACGCCCGCCAGGTGCAGGAAGGTGCCATCCGTCGCGCCCGGGACCCCGTTGTACACCGGCTCGCGCCCGGTCACCGCCCGGTACGACTCGGCCACCGCCTGCACCACCGGATGGCCGGGGTCCGTCTCGGTCCAGGGCCGCTCCTCGATCACCTCAAGCTCCGCGCGGAAGTCCGGATCGCCACGGCCGAGGCGCGCCAAGATATCCTCCATCTGCCGGCGCAGCACCGCGTGATCCTGCCCCGGCACCGTGCGGATATCGAGGGTCGCCAGGCACTGGTCGGGCACCACGTTGATCTGGGCCTCCCCGCGCACCGGCGCCTGGAGGATAGTGGGCGTGATGCTCGGCCAGCCGAGCATCGGGTGTTCGCCGAGTCGGGCCTTCTCCAGTTGCTCCAGTTCGTCGAGGGCCACCAGGATGCGGGCCATGCGCGTGTTCGGGTTCACCCCCGTCAGCGGCATCGCCCCGTGCGCCATTCGCCCGTGCGTCCGCAAGATGACGCGCATCGCCCCCTTCTGGGTGATGCAAATCTGGTTCTCCTCCGGCTCGCAGATGATGGCACCGTCGACACCCCGGGCCCAGCCGCGCCGGATGAAGTCCTTGATGCCGATCATCAGCCCCTCTTCGTCGCACGGGATGCACAGGAGCACCTTTCCCGCGAACGGACGGCCGCTGCGCTGGATGGCCCGGACCGCGCAGATGGCGGCCGCCAGGTTGCCTTTGGTGTCGCACGCCCCGCGGCCGTAGATCCGGCCGTCCACCAGCGCGCCGCCGAACGGATCGTAGCTCCAGCGCGACACGTCGCCTGCCGTCACCACGTCGGTGTGCCCCTCGAACAACAGGGTCCTGCCGGGCCGCCCCGAGTCGTACACCGCGATCACGTTCGGCCTGCCCGGCACCACCTCCTCGACGTGCACGGACAACCCCATCTGGCGCATGACATCCGCCACATAGGCCGCCACCCGCTGTTCATTCGCCCCCTCGCGCGCTGGGTCGTACACGCTCGGGATCCGCACCAGCGCCTGGGTCAGCGATACCACTTCCGCCTCGTCCACATACCGGGTCACGTCGTCCGCCGACACCGTCGCACCTCCTGCTCTTCTTCAGTTGAACAATCCGGAATCCACACTTACGGACGCGCACCGGTGTGTGACTATCACACGATTGTGCAGGCTGGCAACCCGCCCGCTGGCCGCGCCGCCCGAACCGCGCGGACGACCGCCTCCGCCAACACCTCGGCGGCCACGGCCCCGACGACGTCGACCGGCACCTCTGCGCTACCTGTGGCCAAGGCGAACACCGTATCCCCGTCGTACATTGTGTGAACCGGGCGAATGGTGCGCGCCAGCCCGTCGTGTGCCATCTGCGCGACCTTCTGGGCCTGCGCCTTGGTCAGGCGAACGTCGGCGGCCACCACCGCGATGGTGGTGCTCGTCCCCGGGGTGAGCGGCGTGTGCACCTGGCGGACCAGGAGATCCACACTGTCGAAGTATCCGCCGCCATCCGCCCGCGGGCCGGCGAGGACCGCGCCGGTCGCCGGATCGCGCACCTCGCCGACGGCGTTGACCGCCACCAGTGCACCGACCACGGTGCCATCTGGCAGCGTTCGCGCCGCCGTCCCGAGCCCACTCTTCACGGCTCGGCCAGGGCCGGCCAGCTTACCGACGGTCGCACCGCAGCCGGCGCCGACGTTGCCCTCGGCGCCCGCCCCGGCCGTCTCCCATCCGGCCGCCTGGGCCCCCCGCGCAGCCTCCTCGGCCACCTGCGGCCGGGCCCCCTCTTCCGGCCGGGGGACATCGCCCGCCTGCGTAGGCGCGCCGTCCCGCGCATCCTCGCCTGCCCAGGCCCGCCACGCGGTCTCCGCAGCCAGCCGGCCCGCGGCCGCGTCCGGGCGCACGCGGCCGTCGCCGACGGCGAGATCGAACAGGACCGCGGCCGGGACAATCGGTACGACGCCGACCCCCACATCGAGGCCCACGCCCCGCTCCTCGAGAAACCGCATCACGCCGCTCGCCGCTTCGAGCCCGAACGCGCTGCCCCCGGAGAGCACCACCGCGTGCACCGCCTGGACCAGGTTGTGCGGCGCGAGGAGATCCGTCTCCCGGGTGCCGGGGGCGGCCCCGCGGACGTCGACGCCGCACACGGCCCCCTGGGGGACGAGCACGACCGTGCAGCCGGTCAGGGCGTGCGGGTGATGCGCGTGGCCGACGGCGAGCCGTGGCACCGCCCCGATGCCAAAGGGGCGGGCCGCCCCTTGCGGTGTGCTGCCCGCCCCCATGTCACACGCGCTCCCCTGTCTTGTCCGCGTCGTCGTCCGACAGCTTCGATTTCCGCCCGCTGCCCAGGCGCATCCAGGCCCCGACGACCGCGAGCGTCACGATCACCGACACGATGGCTTCCGGCAACCCGTTGACGACGGCCACCGTCACCGCGGCACCGAACGCCAGGTAGTGGCGCAGCACCGCCATGAGGAGCACGAGGATGGTGTTCGTCGCCGATCCCACGAATCCGGCGACACCGATGGCCAGGTACGGGTTGGCCCGCTTCAGCGCCCTGTAGGTGAAATACGCCGTGACGCCGATGAACAGACGCGGCAGGATGGCGACCAGCGGGTCCTTGAACAAGACCGATGTGGCGTTGAGAAACGAGGATAAACCGAAGATCAGGCCGATGGCCATCCCGACCGGCCAGCCCTCCATGATGCCGCCGATGACCGCGGGAATGTGCATGATGGTCGCGTTCCCCGCCGCGGTCGGAACGGGGATGTACCCGAGGCGCGTCACGCCGAGCAGGATGGCGATGGCGCCCAAGACGCCGGAGATGACGACTTTTCTCACCGTGATCCCTTTTTCCAAAGGCAACCCCTCCTTGGGTTGGCGATGGCCGGTTCAATGCGGCCGCCGCCGTGACGGATGAACTGCACAGGCCGCGCCAAGCCGTCAGCGAATCCACAGAAACAAGGCCGAGATCGCCAGACTCATCGCGAGCATCGCCCAGTCGCGCGGCTTCGCGCGGTAGCGTTTGAAGGAGGTGCGGTCGTCCGTCGGCGTGTAGCAGCGCGACTCCATGGCCAGCACCAGATCCTCCGCCCGCGCCAGAGCGATGTTGAACAGCGGGATGATGATGGGAAACGTGTCCTTTGTCCGCTGCACGATGCGCCACCACTGCCCCGTCCCGAACTCCGCGCCGCGCGATGCCTGCGCCTTCATCATCTTTTCCATTTCCAGCGCGAAGGTGGGCACGAACCGCACCGCGATGGTGATCATCAGGGCGAAGGCGTGCACCGGGAAGCGGACGCGCCGCAGCGGCATCAGCAGCAGTTCGAGCCCGTGGGTCAGCTCCGTGATGGAGGTGGACAGCGTCAGGACGGACGACAGGAAGATCACCTCGACGAACCGCATCGCCGAGATCACCACCAGCCGCACGCTGTCGCTGGTCACCCAGATGAACCCCAGTGCAGGTACACCCGCCCGCCTGTGCCGAACCCCCCGCCGTAAAACAGCAGCTGCAACACCGCCAGCACGATGATGAACGGGATGGCGGGCTTGACGCCCGACAGCCCGTAGCGCAGCGGGATGCGCGCCACCGGAAAGAGGGCCGTGCAGAAGACGAGCGCCACCACGTTCGCCAGGTAGCCGCCGAGAAAGCAGATGGACAGCACCAGGGCGGCGAACGCCACCAGCTTCAGGCGCGGATCGAACCGGTGAACGATGGATCCGGTGGGCAGGTACTGGCCGATGGTGATGTTGCGGGTCAACTCAAACTCCGCCAACGGTCTCCCCCCTCTTCGCCCCGACCACGCCGAGGATTTCCCGCGCCGCAGCCTCCGGCTCGAACGCCCGCGTGTCCACCGCGTACCCGAGCGCCCGCAGGCGGTGCAGGATCTCCACCGTCTCGGGGGTGCCGATGCGGTGCTCCGCCAGGCGATCGGCGTCCGCGAAGATGTCACGTGGCGGCCCGGACAGCACCACCCGCCCGTCGGCCATCACGTACACCCGGTCCGCCAGGAGCGCCACCTCGTCCATGTTGTGGGAGACGAACACCACCGTCAGCCCCTCTTGCCGGTTCAGATGCCGGATGCGGGTGAGCAGGTCGTGCCGGGAGCGCGGATCGAGCCCGGCCGTCGGCTCGTCGAGCACCAGGATCTTCGGCTGCAGCACCAGGATCCCCGCCAGGGCCACCTTGCGCTTCTCGCCGCCGCTCAAGGCGAAGGTCTCGCGGTCCTTGAATTCGGCGAAGGGCAGTCCCACCATCTCCATCGCCCACCGGGCCCGCCGTGTCACCTCCTGGATGGACAGGCCCTGCTTCAGCGGTCCATAGGCGATGTCGTCCCCGACCAGCTTCTCGAAGATCTGATCTTCCGGATTTTGAAACACCAACCCCACCATGCGCCGGAGCGCCCGCACGTCCAGCTTGGGATCAGACAGGTCCTGGCCGGCGACCACCACGCGCCCGGCCTGAGGGCGCAGCAGACCGTTGAAGTGCTGAATCAGAGTGGATTTGCCCGATCCGGTCCGCCCGATGATGGCCACGCACTCCCCTTCGGCGACCTCCAGGTCGACCCCGGCGAGCGCCCGGTGCTCGAGCGGCGTGCCGCGCATGTACACGTGCTGCAGGCCCTCCACCGTCAACAGTGGCGTCGCCACCGCATCACCCCCTTCGCGGCGCCAGCCGCTGCACTTCCTCCACCACTTCCGACGCCAAAATCCGATCCTCCCGGAACTCCGGCCGCGCCTCATGCACCAGGGCCGCGACGCGGGCGGCGCCCGGCACGTCCAGCTGCAGTTCCAACAGTCGATCCCGCTGGCGGAACACCTCCCGCGGCGTCCCCTCGATCACCACCCGGCCCGCCTCCATCACCAGGACGCGGTCGGCCAAGGCCACCTCCTGCATGTGGTGCGTGATGGAGACGATGGCGATCCCCTCTCCGTGCAGCCGCTGGATGACCTCCATCAGCTCTTGGCGGCCGTAGCTGTCGAGCATGCTCGTCGCCTCGTCGAGCACGATGCAGCGCGGCCGCATGGCGAGGATGCCGGCGATGGCCACCCGCTGTTTCTGCCCGCCGGAGAGTTGATGCGGCGGACGGTGGCGGTACGCCTCCATGCCCACCATCCGCAGCGCCTCATCCACGCGCCGGTGCATCTCCTCCTCCGGCACCCCGAGGTTCTCCAGCCCGAACGCCACGTCGTCCTCGACGATGGTGGCCAACATCTGATTGTCCGGATGCTGAAAGACCATCCCGACCCGCTTTCGGATCTCCCGCAACAGCCGTTTGTCCCGGGTGTTCATGCCATCCACGAAGACGTCCCCCGAGTCCGGGACGAGCAGGCCGTTGAGGTGCTTGGCGAGGGTCGATTTCCCCGATCCGTTGTGGCCGATGACGGCCACGTGCTCCCCCGCATGGACCTCGAAGGACACCTCGTGCAGCACGGGGATGGACTTCCCCTCGCGCACCCGGTACGAGAACGAGACGCGATCGACCCGGATCAGCGGATTGCCCGCGTGGTTCATACGCAGCGGCCTCCGTCCACCTCCAGGTCGACCCCGGTGATGAGCGACGCCTCTTCGGACGCCAAGAAGAGCGCGGCGCGGATGTCCAGCGGCTGCGCCAAGCGGCCGAGAGGGATGGTCTTCAGGAAGTTCTGGCGGCCCGTCTCCGGATCGCCGCCACCGATGAACCCGGGCAGCATCGGGGTGTCCGTCGCCACCGGATTGATGGCGTTGACCCGGATTTGAAACGGAGCGAGCTCCAGCGCCAGCGCCTTGGTGAACGCGATGACCGCCCCCTTCGTCGCTGAGTACACGTTCAGCCCCGGCCGCGGCCGCACGCCCGCCGTGGAGGCGGTCGTCAGGATGACGCCCCCGCCCTGCCGCTTCATGTGCGGGACCACCGCGCGCGAACCGAGGAACACGCCCTTGACGTTGACGGCCATCAGGCGCTCGAAGTACTCGTCGGTCACCTCTTCAATCGGCGTGAACGCCTGGGGCAGGCCGGCGTTGTTGTACATCACGTCGATCCGCCCGTACCGCGCCGCCACGCCGTCGACCATCGCCTGGACCTGCGCGGCGTCTGTCATGTCGACCGGTGCGAACTCCGCCCGGCCGCCCGCCGCCCGGATGGCCGCCGCCACCTCCTCGCCGCGCGAGGTCGGCAGGTCGGCCACCACCACGGCGGCGCCCTCCTGTGCGAACAGCTCCGCCGTCCCCTTGCCGATGCCCGATGCGGCTCCCGTGATGATGGCCACTTTGTCCTTCAAACGCATGCGGCTCGCTCCTTCCTGTGTAAGCATATCATCTCCGCCCGGCCGAATCAAGTCAGGTCCACAATCATGACGCGCAGGTCGGTCATCTCCTCGATGGCGTAGCGCGGCCCCTCCTTGCCGAGGCCGCTCGCCTTGACGCCGCCGTACGGAGCCAGATCGGACCGGAAGGTGGACGTGTCGTTGACGATCACGCCGCCGAACTCCAGCTCCCGCCACGCCTTCATGGCCTTCTCCAGCGACCGGGTGAAGATGGCGGCGTGCAGCCCGTACGGCGTCCCGTTGGCCAGGGCGATGGCCTCGTCGAGCGTGTCGAAGGGGACCAACACCGCCACCGGGGCGAACACCTCCTGGCAGTACACGCGAAGACGAGGGTCCACGTCCGTCAGCAGGGTGGGATAGACAAACGCCCCTTCCCGCCGGTGTCCGCACAGCACCCGGGCTCCAGCCTGGACGGCCTCGTCGATCCAGGCCATGGCGCGCATGGCCTCGCGCTCGCTGATCATCGGGCCGACGTTTGTCTCCGGATCGCGCGGGTCGCCCACCTTGAGTTGTTCCACGACCTGGAGCAACCGTGGCACAAATTCATCCCAACAGGCCCGCTCGACGAGGATCCGCTGCACCGAGATGCACGCCTGCCCCGCCGCCGTGAAGGCGCGCTGTCCGCACAACAAGGCGGCCCGGTCGAGATCCGCGTCTGCACAGACGATGTTCGGCGAGGTGTTGCCGAGTTCCAGCAACACCGGCCGCAGCCCGGTCTCCGTCTTCACCCGCTCGCCCACAGCGGCGCTGCCGGTGAAGGTGTACATCCGGATGCCGGGATGGTGCAGCAGGGCGTTGCCTGTCTCCGCTCCGCCCTGGACGAGCTGGACGTGGTCCTGTGGCAGCCCGCAGGCCTGCAACCCCTCGACGAGCAGGGCCGTGCTGAACGGCGTGTTCGGCGCCGGCTTGATGACGATGGTGTTGCCCGCGGCAATGGCCGGAGCAATTTTGTGCATCGCCAGCAAAAACGGATAGTTGAACGGCGTGATGGCCCCGATGACGCCCTTCGGGACGCGCATCGCGAAGCCCATCTTGCCCTCCGCGCCCGGGATGGACGACACGGGCAGGACCTCGCCGCCGATGCGCTTCGCCTCCTCGGCGCTCAGCAGGCAGGCCTGGTAGGCGCGCGTCACCTCGATTTTCGTGTCCTGGTACGTCTTGCCGACCTCCGCGATGAGCAGCCGGATGATCTCCGCCTCGCGGGCCTTCACCCACTCGCTGAAACGGTGCAAGATCTCGTAGCGTTCGAATGGCGACAGTTGATGCTGGCGAAACGACCGCTCCGCCGCCGCCACGGCCAGGTCGACCTCGGCCGCGGTCGCCTCCCGGATGGCCCCCAGCGCCTCGCCGGTGTACTTGTCGTACACCACCGTCTCCCCGCCTTCCCGCCAGCGCCCGTCGATGAACGTCGACGGGCCCGTCCAGCGGACAGGCGTATGCTCTTGTGTCGTCGCTTCCAAAACGCCACTCCCTCCTCCTGGCCGTCCGACGGCGCCCCTGGGCGTCGTCTGTCCCCATTATAACAGGCCCATCCCAATCTTCAGATACCTGGTTCGTTTTGCTCGTCATGGACCGCGATCGGCGAGGTGCAATGTCACCCCATCCGCGCCAGCTACAGGCGCAACGCGCGTGCATTGACTTTCCGCGACGGGGAGATTAGAATTCATGTGTTGAAAATGTTTAGATGTTAAAATGATACGATCCGAGGACGGGAGGCACACGGATGGCGGAGCATACCCCAATTCCATCGCACACGGGGCAATCGGCTGCGCCCCAGCACGTGGGGCCGGTGTTGGTGACCCTCCTCTTGGGGGCGTTCGTGACGATTCTCAACCAGACCCTGCTCAACGTTGCGATCCCGCGCCTGATGATCGACTTCAACGAGAGCGCGAGCACGGTGCAATGGTTGTCGACCGCGTACATGATGACCAACGGAGTCCTCATCCCCGTTTCGGCGTTCCTCATCGCGACCTTCACCACGCGCCAGCTCTTCATCAGCGCGATGGTGGCCTTTACGGCCGGGTCGGTGATCTGCTCCATCGCGCCGAACTTCGCGGTGATGCTCATCGGGCGCATCATCCAGGCCTTCGGCGCGGGTGTCATCATGCCCTTGCTGATGACGGTGGTGCTCAACCTGTTCCCGCCGGACCGGCGGGGCGGTGCGATGGGGACCATCGGGATCGCGATGATCTTCGCGCCCGCTGTGGGACCGACGCTCTCCGGCTGGATCATCCAGAATTGGTCGTGGCGGCTGTTGTTTTGGGTGGTCATTCCGTTCGCCGTCCTCGACATCATCCTGGCCGCCGCGCTGCTGCGCAACGTGACGGAGCGGTCGCGCCCGCGATTCGACTGGTTGGGATTCATCACCTCGACCATCGCCTTCGGCGCCCTGCTGTATGGGTTCAGCGACGCCGGCAACAAGGGCTGGGGCGATTCGGCGGTGCGCGCATCCCTCATCGCGGGCGCCGTCGCGCTGGTCCTGTTCATCTGGCGGGAGTGGACGGCGGAGGAGCCGATGCTCGAGCTGCGCGTGTTCAAATACGACATGTTCTCCCTGACGACCATCGTGTCGTGCGTGGTCAACATCGCCATGTTCGGCGCGATGATCCTGCTGCCCATCTACGTCCAGAACATCCGTGGCTTCACGCCGCTCCAATCCGGCTTGCTGCTGATGCCCGGTGCCATCGTCATGGGCATCATGTCGCCCATCACGGGGAAATTGTTCGATCGCATCGGCGCCCGCCCGCTCGTCATCTTCGGCCTCTTGATCACCATCGTGACGACGTACGATTTCGCGCATCTGACCGGCAGCACGTCGTACGCGCACCTGATGTGGCTGTACACGGCGCGCATGTTCGGCATGTCGTTCATCATGATGACCATCATGACGGCCGGGCTCAACCAGCTGCCGCGCCAGATGAACGCCCACGGCACGGCGGCGGCCAACACCGCCCGGACCGTGGCCGGGTCTCTCGGCACGGCCATCCTCGTCACCGTCATGAGCACGCGGACGCACGTCCACTACGGCATGTACGCGGATCGCATGAATATCACGGACCCGGCGCTGAGCGCGACCTTGCAGCAGTTCGGCAGCGCGCTCGCCAACCAGCTCGGCCAAACTGCTCAAGCCGGGTCGGCCCTCGTGTCGCAGATGATGTACGGGCTCGTCATGCAGCAGTCGACCATCGACGCCACCAACGACGCGTTCCTGGTCGCCACGGCCATCACCGTGCTCGCGCTGGTGCTGTCGTTCTTCATCCGCCGAGTCCGCCCGGCGGACCAACCGGCCGGCCACCCGGCAGCGCGCTCGGCAGCACGCCCGCAGCTGCCGGCGGGATCGCCGCGCAAGCCCGAGCCGGCCCCGGCCGAGTGACTTGTGTCGCAAACGGAGGGACGGGTTTCGGCACCCGAGCGACGGGTTCCGCTTGCCACACATGGTCCTTCGGCGGTCGACAAGATGGCGTTCCCGATGTGTGCGTGCAGCAGGGGCGGGGGATATCCCCCGCCCCTGCGCCGTCTCCCGGATGGGTTGACGTGCCCGACTGTTTGTGTTTCTATCTATATAGAAATTCTATTTATCACGTTGCTGGAGGGATGGTTGCTGCCATGAACGAGATGATGAAAGGCTACATCGACGCCATCCTGCTGTCGGTCATCGCCGAGCGCGAATCGTACGGCTACCAGATCGCCCGCGTGGTGGATGAGCGAACCGGCGGTGCCCTGCAGTTGAAAGAGGGCACGTTATATCCGGCGCTCCGGCGCCTGGAGGCGGCGGGATGGCTGGAGAGCGGGTGGGGCCGCGAGAGCGACGGGCCGCGCCGCCGGTACTACCGCATCACCCCGCGCGGGCGCAGGGAGTTGGCGCGGATGCGGGAGCGGTGGCGGGAGAACACCCGGGTGGTCGGACGCTTTCTTGGGGAGGTGCAGGGAGGATGAACCAGGGCGGTGAGATCGAGGAATACTTGCGGCGGCTGGTTCGCGGCGCGGGCCTGAGTCGGCGCGAACAGTTGGATTGGGTGGCCGAGATGCGCACACACCTGGAAGAGGACATCCACACCCGCATGGAGGCGGGTGCCGCGTACGAGGAGGCGGTAGCGGCCGCTCTTCGAGCGTTCGGATCGGCCAATCGGCTCCGCCGGCGGATCGCCCGCGAGACGTTCGGCGCCACCCGGGCCACCCTGTTCGCGGGGACCGCAGGCTTCTTCCTCCTCTTCCTGGTCAGCCTCTGGGCCCTGCACGCAGGCGTGGGCGCGGGCGTTGGGACAGGCTTCGGCACAGGGGTGGGCATAGGCTTGGGGGGCGGCGCAGCCACGGCGGGACCGGACACCACGGCCGGCATCGGAGCGGGGATGTGGTTGCGGCCGTTCCTGATCCTGCTCTCCCCCTCCCTCATGCTGTCGCTGTGCTTGGGCTGCCTGTGGTTCTTGAAGACCCGAAGCCGGCGCGATCGCCTGGTCATCGGCCTGGTCGTCGCCACCTTCGCGGCCCTGTGGCTGATCCAGCGCGCCACACATCGCTGGAGCATCGGCGCCATTCTCACCTTCTACGGCTTGCGGCCGGTGACGTTGGTGGAGCCCGCGTTCGCGGCGGGGTGCCTCCTGCTTCTCGCCATGGGCCTCGCGGTGTACGCCGCGACCCGCAATCGTTGGCTCGCGGTCTTCCCCGTCGCCCTGTCTGTGGCGTTAGGCAGCTGGGCGCCGCTGCGCGACCTGGTCCAGTCGGCCCTTTGGCAGTGGACCGGCGATCCCGCGCTGTGGGGCAAGCACAACCCGTTCTCCGGTGTCACCGGGATTCAGTTCGCGCTGACGGTGGTCGCGAGGCTTTTGATCACGGCCCTGGTACTGACCGGCTGCCGATGGCTGGACCGTGTCGGTCGAGTGGGGCAGCGGGATCGTCAACAGACGTGAGACGAGCGGGCGGCCCGCCCACCTGGGCAGGAATTTCGGGGTCGATTTCGAATAGGGATCATCGGATTGATCCCGATTGGGAAGGGGTATGGCGGGCGTGCAGGTCCATCGAACGGATCCACAACCGGATCGGCCTTTGGTATGGCGGCGGCTCCATGCACAGGATGTGGAATCCTGGGTGGATCTGCTTCACCGGGCGTACGCCGCCAACCTCGCCGCCGGCTTCAACTTCTCGGCGGCCGCCCTCACCCTCGCCGAAGCATTGCCTTGTTTGAACCATCAACAGGTGTACGGTGGAGAACAAGACGGCCGCCTGTGTGCCACGTTCACCCTGCGTCAGGATGAGGACGGGTGGCATCTGAGTTTCTACGCGGTCGATCCCCGCCTCCAACGCCAGGGCATCGGGCGCCTGACGATGCGGCGGGCGGAAGAGACCGCCCGGGCGATCGGCGTGACCACGCTGCTGCTCGACACGCCGGAGAATCATCCGTGGTTGGTCTCCTACTACCTCCGGGAAGGCTACGAGGTGTACGGCCGCACCCACTGGCCGGGAAAACGGTACCACTCCCTGCTGTTCCGCAAACGCCTGACGGAGGGCCATCTGCCGCAAGCGTGACGACTACGTCCGCCACGCAACAGGAGCGGGGGACACGGGGCAGGTGATCCTTGCTCCTTCCTCTCAACCGACTTCATTTTCAATACAAACAGGCAAATAATAACTTAGATTGCCCGTAATCTCGTCTCCGGCACGGATGCCGATGGCTGAGGGCGCTCCCCCGACCACGTGACATCCCACCAAAAGGTGGCACATTTCTCGTCCGTTCAAAGACTCCACATAGGCTTTTGGCATGTCCACATATTGCTGATACACCGGCATGGACTGTTCATAGCTTCTTTGGGCTTCCCGAATCACTCTTCCGTTCGATAGGAAAATCTCCACCGTATCTCCTTCTCTGCCGAACGCAGGCTTTTTCACGTAGGAAGTCCCCGTCTCGATAAACCGATCTGGTTCCAAATAGGTAGGGAGAAAGTGTTGTGCGATCCACTCGTGCTCCTCTTCGCTGAAGTATACTTTGTGTTCGTGCAAGGCCCAGATTGCGACTTGAACCGCCTTGCTCTGAAGGAGAAAAGCAGAAGGCGGATTGATGACGGCGAGAGATTTGTTGATCACATGATCGAGAATCCACTCTCCCACGGGCGTACCGTCTTTGTCTTTGTCCCGGCAAAGGTGCTCGATTGGATACGTTTGCCGGTACCAGACGTCGATCTTACGTCCATTCAGATCATACAGCCCGTCCCTTTTCACTCTGAGATCGCAAAGGGGAACGAAATCACAGTCAAACGCATCTTCAACCAGACTCATCAAGAATTTTGTAGTAAAATAATCCTCCCTGCTCTCCTCCTCTCGGTGAGATGAAAAAACGACATACGGAGAACCTGTTCCTCCGATGTGCTGGAACGATTCGCGAATGGCCTTTTTCATGGCTGTCTCGAGAATTGTTCTCTGTCCCAGATTTGGATCGTTTACGCCAAATTCTTTACATACCAATTCGTTCACAAAGAACAACTCTTTAATGAAGGTCGGTGTGTCGCTGTTGAATTCCAGCATCACATATCGGCCGTCTTGGCGTTTGACGAAGTCGAAGCGTCCAATGATCGTTTCGGATTCGGTGGTTTTTTGGCGAATGTATCGAAGGGTATTCTGCGGAAAATCCAGTCGCAAGAGCGTGTCGTCAGGAGCATTCCGCAATAATTTAGCGGCTTTTTCGTAAATAGAATACACCATTTTGGCCGTTTCTCGAATTTGCGTGACCTCTTCCTGGGGGACTGGAAAGGTTGTGAAGAGAGCGTTCTCATGCCCGTGCATTTCTGGCCAAAATGTGCTCCGGAGCGGCGCATAAAACGCTTCACGTCGCTCCGCATAGGTTGTACGCGGATGGGTTGTCATGATGGATCACCCGCCAGTCGCTCCATCAGCGACGGCAGCATCTCCCACACCCCCGTGCGCAGCATCCGAATCCGAGTCACCGCTTCCACTCTTCCCCTTTGCGGTTGACGCGGGGACGACTGCGCCATGGGAGGAGGTATTGTTGTTGCTGTTCCCTCCTCCGTCACTCTGACAACCAGCCAGTGTCAAAGCGACCGCTGTCATCAAGCCAGCCAGCAACGTC
Organism: Alicyclobacillus macrosporangiidus CPP55; assembly: GCF_000702485.1. Classification (GTDB taxonomy): domain Bacteria; phylum Bacillota; class Bacilli; order Alicyclobacillales; family Alicyclobacillaceae; genus Alicyclobacillus_H; species Alicyclobacillus_H macrosporangiidus_B. Next base: position 1,342,051 of record NZ_JNIL01000001.1, read on the forward strand.
TTGGTCCTGTCTGTCATCACACCTTCTCCTCACGTCTAATGGATGATGATATGGACACGCTGCACGGCTGAAACAGTGGGATTTCGCCAGGGATGATTGAAAAGATCGGTCAGTATAAAATTAACCAATCTGGTGCGTATGTGCAAACAGACGCTTTTTGGGTCAAACAAGGTCAGGGCGGGAAAAAAAGATAGCCGCTCGCATAAATACGAATCGGTGGCTATGCCCTCACGAGTCCGGTCGAATAAAGACAATTCGTTCATCACCACCGTGACCCGGGTGCTCGCGGCCACCCCATTCACCCCATGGACACCCCATTGGTTGTGGTATGCGACTTCCATTCGTCGGTAAGCACCAGGTGCGAAATGTAGGTTACAATAGGATCAAGGCGCTTGCGAAAGAGGGCGTATCCTGTGAAGGCCAGGGACATTATGATTCACTCCGTGATCAAGGCGCACGTCGACGACGACGTGAAGTCGGTCCTGCGCAAGTTTGTCGACCACGGTATCGGTGGGATGCCGATTGTCGACAGCACCAACCGCGTCGTCGGGTACATCAGCGACGGCGACGTGATGCGCGCCTTTAGTCATCATTACAGCCGATTCCGCACCATCGACACCGGGTATTACGTGGTCTCGTTTTTCACCGGGATCGAAGCGGAGAGTGACGAGGAAGACGCTGACTTCCGGGCGCACTTCCAGGAGTTCTGCCGCAAGAAGGCCATCGATGCCGGCGTGCGCAAGGCCATCTGCGTCGAGGAAGACGATCCGTTGGAAACCGTGGCGAGGATCTTGAGCGAGCGAAAGATCAAAAAGGTGCCGGTGGTCCGCGAAGGCGTGCTCGTCGGCATCATCAGCCGAGGCGACGTGATCCGCCAAGTCGTGCATCGGTTCATGGAGCACTGAAACGGCGCAGGAAACGGCCGAATCGCTGGCCGCGGCGCCAACCCCAACCGCCTTTAACAGCAGAAAGGATGGAGAGCCCCCACATGACCGTCAGAACCCCCGTTGTCGTCACCGGCTACGGCGCCGTCACGCCGTTTGGCGTCGGCGTCGAACCGTTTTGGAAGGCGCTGCTGGACGGCCGGTCCGCCGTCCGGCCGACCGAGGACGAAACCCTGCGCCAGTGGCTGCCCGTCGCGGCCTCGGTGCGGGATTTCAACCCCGCCGATCATCTCCCGAAAAAGCTCGTGAACGACACCGACCGATTCACCCAACTCGCCCTGGTGGCCGTCGCCGAAGCCCTGCGGCACGCGGGCCTGGAATCCTCCGGCCAAGGCGGTGACGGCAGCGACCTGTGGCCGGGATTGGACCGCGATCGCGTCGGCATCGCGGTCGGCACCGCCTTCGGCGGGGTGCAGTCGCTGGAGCAGGGCGCCCTCCGCCTGGCCTCCGGCGCCACCCGCCTCGGCCCGCGCGTGGTCCCCAAGTCGATTCCGAACGCGGCAGGGGCTGCTATCGCCATGCGCTACGGGGTGCGCGGCCCCGTGATGACGTACGTCACCGCCTGTGCCTCGTCCGCCAACGCCATCGGCGAGGCGTGGCATTGGCTGCAGTTGGGCGAGTGCGACGTCGTGATCGCCGGTGGAACCGAGTGCCTGTTCACCCCGACCCTGGTCGCCGGCCTGCGCGCCGCCGGAGCGGTCGCGACCACTGGCCCGGACGATCCCGCCGTCTGGTCACGCCCGTTCGACGTAAACCGAGCCGGAATGGTGATGGGCGAAGGAGCCGCTTTCCTCGTCCTCGAGACGCGCGATCACGCCGCCCGCCGCAACGCCCCCATCTTGGCGGAGCTCATCGGCTACGGGGCGTCCAATGACGCCTACCACGAGACCGCCCCGCACCCGGAGGGCAGCGGCGCGGCCCTGGCGATGCAGCGCGCACTGCGCTCGGCCGGGCTTGCACCCACGGACATCGACTACATCAACGCCCACGCCACTGCCACCGTCGCTGGGGACGCGGCGGAGTCGCACGCCTTGCGGCAGGTGTTCGGCGAGCACCTGGACCGCATCCCGGTCAGTTCCATCAAAGGCGCGGTCGGCCACCTGCTCGGCACCGCCGGAGCCATCGAGAGCATTGCCTGCATCGAATCGCTGCGTACTGGCTGGTTGCCGCCGACGTTGAACTGCGACGAGCGCGATCCGGTCGCGCCCCCTGACGTCATCCCCAACCACGCCCGCGCGCAGCGCGTGAAGCGCGTCCTCAGCAACTCTTTCGGTTTCGGCGGCCAAAACGGCGTGCTGGTGTGGCAGGCGCCGGCTGCGGAGTGAGGAAGAGAGCCGGGGCGGAGGTGGGCGGCCGCCAGAATAACAGTCCACCCAGGCTGCACCCCTGGATTGTATCGGCTCAGGAATAATACCTTTATGCAGGATTGCGATGGCGGATGGTGCCGGAAGGAAACTCCAAAGTAAAGTGCTGTTTAGGCGGTGATTTATCAAGGCCGGCGTTACCCTCAGCCGGCCTCGATAAATCAAGGTTTTCATCTTATTCAACGGGTGGAGTCCAACTTAACACTGAAATGTTTTGTATGGTCTTATGCCTTCCGTGAAATAACATTCAATTTGTTTTATTACCTCGTGGTCTTACAGTGCGCGGAGGAGATCCCAGGACCCCATCATCCCTTCGCAGGCAGCACCCCTTCCGCCGCCAGCTTCTCCCGAATCATCCGCCGCAGCACGTACTTCTGGATCTTGCCACTCGGGGTGCGCGGGAACTCCCGCACCACCTCCAGGCGCTCCGGCCAGTCCTGCTGGCGAATGCCCCGTTCGCGCAGGAATTCGCGCATCCGGTCGATGGTGAACGGCTTCGCCCCCGGTCGCAGGCTCACGAAGGCGCAACCGCGTTCGCCCTCCTCCGGATCGGGAGAGGGCATCGCCACCACCTGGGCCACCGCGATGTCCGGGTGCTCGTGCAGCACGTCCTCCAGCAGCGTCACTGGCACCTGCTCTCCGCGCCGGCGGATGATGTCGCTGCTGCGGCCAGCCAGCTTGACGTAGCCGTCCTCGTCGAGGATGGCGCGATCGCCCGTCTTAAACCAGTCGCCGACGAACTGGTTGCGCGTCATGTCGATGTTCTTCAGGTATCCGACGAACATCGCAGGCCCCCGGCACCACAGGTCTCCCTCGACCCCCGCCGGGCACGGCCGCCCCTCGTCGTCCACCACCAACAGCTCCATCCCCGGGAACGGATAGCCGGATGTCTGCGTCAGCTTCTCCTCCGGGTCGTTCAAAAACGTCAGCGTCACCAGCCCGTTCTCCGACTGGCCCCAGCCGGCCAGGACGCTGCCCGGCAGCCGCTCCGCCGCCTCCTTGACGAGCGCGGGGGGCACCGGCGCACCCGCCGTCACGAACGCCCGGAAGGCGCTGAGATCCCGCTTTTCCATCCCCTCCACGTGCACGGCGTCGTACAGGTAGGGCGTGGCCGCCATCGTGATCGACACCCCTTTGTGCTCGATGGCGTCGAGGAACTCCAGCGGATTCCAGACGTCCTGGTAGATGGCCGTGCAGCCCACATGCACCTGGATGCGGGCCCCGTACAGAAAGCCCGTCTGGTGAGCGAACGTCGACGCCATGAACACCACGTCGTCCGGCGTCATCTTCAGCCGCTCGACGAAGTACTCCGTCGAGGTGCACAACGAGTTGTGCGTGTGCATGACCCCCTTCGGGTCGCCCGTGGTGCCCGAGGTGAAGACGATTTCCGTGACGTCGTTCGGATCGATCACGATGTCGTCCAGCACCCTGGGATCCCGCCACTGCTCCCACGGCTCCTCGAGCAACTCCGCGAAGGGCCGCATCCCCGCGGGCACCCGGTCGCCGACGACGAACACCGTCTCCAGCGCGGGCCACTCGGGCCGCAATCGTTCCACCATCGCCGGGTAGTCGAAGCCCGCGAATTCGTCCGGGATCACCAGCACCTTCGCCTCCGCCATGCGGACCATGTACGAAATCTCGCGATCCCGATAGATGGGGATGAGCGGGTTGCTGATGGCCCCGAGTCGGGTGACCGCAAAGTGCAGAATCACGAACTCGTTCCAGTTGGGCAGCTGGAACGACACCACGTCCCCAGGCCCAACGCCGTGGGCCATCAGACCGAGGGCCACGCGGTCCACCGCCGCCGCCAGCTCCCGAAACGTGTAGCGACCCTTTCGGTCCTCAATCGCCACTTTGTCCGGCACCCTGTCCACACACGCCCGGAGATAGTCGAGGATGGTCTTGTTCGGCCAAACGTCCCGGTACTTCTCCACGTACTCCGGCGTCAGCATCGTCTCCAACCGCATCTCCATCGACCTCCTTCCCAATGTGTGGCGCCCGGCCCTCTGTCAGGGGGTGATCAGCGTCAACCCGCCGTCCACCCGGATGGTCTGGCCACGGATCATCTCTGCCTCCGGGGAGCACAGGAACAGTGCCAGATTCGCGATGTCATCTGCCGTGACCATCCGGTGATACGGGATGCGCTCCTCCATCTGCCGCCACGTCTTGTCGATCTCCGGGAAGTGCTCCAACGCCCCGGTCTGTACGCCGCCCGCCGAGATGGCGTTGACGTTGATGCGCTGCGGCGCCAGTTCCACCGCGAAGTAGCGGACCATCGACTCGATGGCCGCCTTGGTCGCACCGACCGAGGTGTAGTAGGGGAACACCCGGTCCGCCCCGAGCGACGAGAGCGCGAGCATCGCCCCGCCCTCCGGCATCAGGCGCGCAGCGCGCTGCGCGCCGAGCAAGAAGGCGCGGGCGTTGACGTTGACCGTCCACTCCCAGCCTTTTAGGTCCAGATCCATGGCCTTTCGGTTGCGGCCCGACGCCGCGTTGTGGACGTACACATCGAGGCGGCCGAAATGCCGTTCGATCTCGTCGAACAGCTGGTCCACCTTCTCCGCCTCAGCCAGGTTCGCCTTGACGACCAGCGCGTCCGCGCCGAGGGCACGTGCGGCCTCCGCCGTGTCCCGCGCCTGGTCGCCGTTGCGGAAGTAGTGGATCACCACGTCCGCGCCTTCCTCCGCGAATCGCAGCGCCATCTGCCGCCCGATGCCGCGGGAACTGCCGGTGACGAGCACCACCTTGCCCTCATACCGCCGGTTCCGGTTCATTGCCCAACCCCCTCTCGCACCACGCGGCCAGTTCCCGCCGCTTGACGGTGCGCGCCGCCGTCTTCGGCAGGGCCTCAAATAACCGCAGCCCATCGGGCAGTTCGTACTTGGCCAGCCCCCGATTCGCCAGAAAATCGCGCAGATCCGCCAGGGACAGGTGCGCCCCCGGACGCGTCACCACGCACGCCACCGTGCGGCGGCCGAGGGTCTTGTCCGGAATCCCGACGACACCCGCGTCCGCCACCGCCGGGTGCTGTAGGATGGCGGATTCGACGGTCTTCGGGTCGATCTTGGTTCCACCCCGGTTGATGATGTCGTCCGCCCGGCCGCAGTACACGAACCGGCCCTCGGCGTCCTGGCGGAAGAGGTCGCCCGAGTGGAACCACCCCTGCGCGTCCCAACGCTCGGCGGCCGCCTCCGGTTGGCGGTAGTAACCCGCGCAGAAGTTCGGCCCCCGGCTCCACATTTCGCCGACCTCGCCCGGTTGGACCGGCCGGCCATCCTCGTCGACCAACACCACCTCGGTTCCCGGGATGACGCGGCCAACCGTGGTGCTGGCGGCCTCAATCGGATCGTCCGGCCGCGTGGCACACGCCAAGAGCCCCTCGCTCCATCCGAACAGGGCACCGACCTTCCACCCGGTGTCCTGCTGCAGTTGCCGCAGGATGTCGCTCGACACCGGCGCGCCCGCGTAGAAGAACATCGCCACCGAAGAGGTGTCGGCATCCCGCAGGCCCGGGGCCTGGGCGACGTGCACCAGGTGCGGCGGCGCCCCGACGAGAAAACGAGGCCGCTCCTCCGCCACCCAGCGCAACGCCCGGGCGGCCGAAAAGCGGTCCATGAGGAGGACGCGGCCGCCGCTGACCAGCGGCATCACCACCCCGAGGAGCATCCCGGTCTGGTGGTACACCGGTGCCAGCGTCAGCGTTCCGTCACCCGGACCAAGGCCGAACAGCTCCGCGTACGTGCGCACCGCCCACAGGTAATTCGCGTGCAGGTGGACGATGCCGCGCGGGACTCCCGTCGTGCCGGCCGAGAAGACCATGATGAACGGATCGAGCGGCCCTGGCCGAAGCGTCTGCGCCTCCTCGCCGAGCCGGCCCCCCGCGTCCCGCAACGCGGCAAAAGACGCGCATCCGGCAGGGACGGCCGCTGGGTCTTCTGCGGACACCACCACGTGCTTCAGATCCGGTAGCTCAGGCCGCAGCGTCACCGCCGTCTCCGCCAGTGGCTGGCCCAGGTGGGTCGCCGCCACCAGCCACACCGACGCGCCCGCTTGCAGGAGGCTCTGGCGGAGCGCTTCTCGTCCGAGGTCGACCTGCAGCAGCGCCGCGACGGCCCCGATGCGGGAGATAGCCCACAGGGCCACGATGTAGTCGAGGGAGCTGCCCATCTGCAGGGCGACCACGTCCCCCTTGCCCACGCCGAGCTCCCGCAGGCCCGCCGCGACCGACTCCGCCTCCTGCCACAGCTGCACCTGCGTGGCCCGGCGCCGGTCGTCCCGATGCACCAGGTCCGGCTGCGCCGCGGCCTGCCGCTCCATGACGTCCGGGAAGGCGTCCTGCTTCCAGACCCCCTGATCCAGGTACGCCTGGGCCCGTTCGGGCGTCAGCACCATGCCCGGAAACCGTTGCACCGTCCTCCCCCCTCAGCCGCGGGTCGCCCGCAAGATGTAGTCCACGACGGCGCGGATGGTCGTCAAGCCGGCCAGTTCCTCGTCCGGAATCTCCACGCCAAACTCGTCCTCGAACGCGACCACCAGCTCCGTGATGTCGAGCGAGTCCGCGCCGAGATCCTCGGCGAACCGGGCATCGGGAGACAGCTTGTCCCAGTGCTCAGGCAGCTGGTCGGCCACCAGTTTGTAGACACGATTCAGAATTTCGGATTCGTCGAGGGTCGGCAGATTGCCCACGGTGGTCTCTCCTCTCTTCTCTCTGAAGTCTATGTCTCTCTCGGACAAAAGATTATCACGGTGTGCTGTGAGGAAGCAAAGATTCCGACTCCCGAAACATCGAAGAATGTCCTCCGCTACCGCCCGGATGAAGGTGGACACCGACGTGCAGTGGCCCGCCCCCGTTCCGGGGCGGGCCACACAGCGCTTCACGCGCACACCCTCGCACACGCGCCGTCGCACGCACGCCTGCGCACGGCCCGACGTACAGGCCAGCACTGCGGGAGGCTGGCCCCGCGGGCCCAGCGGGGCCCCGGCATCGGCTCAGGCCCCCTGTCGGACCCAGCGCACAATCTCCTCCGGCCGGATGGGCAGATCCGTCACGAACACCCCGAACGGCGCCAGGGCGTCGGACACCGCGTTGGCGATGGCGCCCGGCGCGCCGATGAGCGAGCCCTCGCCCATCCCCTTGAACCCGCCCTCGGCGGCCGACGGCGTCTCCAGGTGCTCAATCCGCATGCGCGGGACGTCCGTGCTCGAGGGCAGGAGGTAGTCCATCAGAGAGGTGGTGACCAACTGGCCGTCCCCGTCGTAGCGCAGTTCCTCCAACAGGGCGCTGCCGATGCCCTGGGCGACGCCCCCGTGGATCTGCCCCTCGACGATCATCGGATTGATGAGCTTGCCGCAGTCGTTGACCACGACGTAGTCGAGGACGCGGACGAGGCCCGTCTTCACGTCCACCTCGACCACCGCCACATGGATCCCGTTGGAGTAGGTCGCCGCCATCGGCGGGCGGTAGCGCACCAGCACCTCGAGCCCGGGGGTCATCCCCTCCGGCAGCCGCCCGACGTCCGTGTAGGCGACGCGCGCCAATTCGCGGATGGAGAGCCCCCTCGCCGGCACGCCGGCCACCTGCGCCTTCCCCTCCGCCAGCTCGATGTCTTCCTCCGACGCCTCGAGCAGATGCGCCGCCAGCTTCACCAGCTTCGCCCGCAGCTCCTGCCCGGCGTGCACCGCAGCACCGCCGCCGATGGTGCCCGACCGGCTGCCGCCGGTGCCCCCGCCGAAGGGCGCGCTGTCCGTATCCCCGTGCAGCACCACCACATCCTTGACGTCGACACCCAACTGATCGGCGATCAGCTGCGCCATGGTGGTCTCGTGGCCCTGCCCCGTGGGCCCGAGGCCGAACGACGCGGTCACCGTGCCGTTGGGCTCGATGCGGACACTCGCCGCCTCGTACGGGATGGAACCGGCCTCCGACTCGGCGAAGGCGGAGGGTTCGACGAAGCTGCACAGCCCGATGCCCACGTAGCGGCCCTGCTTACGCCACTCGGCTTGCTGGCGCCGGAATCGCTCGTAGTCGACCAGCGCCAACGCGCGCTCCAGGGACTCCCGGTACGATCCCGGATCGTACACGTTTCCGGTAGGAGTCTCGTAGGGGAACTCATCCGGGCCAATGAAGTTCACCCGCCGCACGTCTGCCGGATCCATCTTCAGCTCGCGGGCGATGGCGTCCACCACGCCCTCGTGCACCTGCGCCCCGATGGGCCCCCCGACGCCCCGGTACGGCCCGGTCGGAGCCTTGTTGGAGAACACGCAGTCGATGGTGATGGATACATACGGGATCTTGTACGGGCCGGTCAACATGTCCGTCGCCCAGCCGGCCTCGCCGACCGCCCCCGCAAAGCCGAGGAACGGGTACGCACCGGTGTCGCCCAGGACGTGATCGCGCAGGGCGACGATACGCCCGTCCTCCGTGAACGCCACCTCGACCTCATGCACCGCGTCGCGGGCGTGGGCGTCCGTCAGCAGGCACTCCGTCCGGTCACTGACCCATTTGACGGGCCGCCCCAGCCGGCGGGCCGCCTCCGCGACGATGACGTACTCCGGATAGAACATCGCCTTGATGCCGAAACCACCGCCCACCTCCGGCACCACGACGCGCACGAGGTTCTCCGAAAGGCCGAGCACCCGCGCCAGCTGCGCGCGGAAGTTGTGCGGAGACTGGTGCGTCGCGTACACCGTCAGGCGCCCCGAAGCCGGGTCCGGCATCGCGGCGCACCCGCGGGTCTCGAGCGGCACGCCCGTCTGGCGGTGGGTGGTAAAGGTCAGCTTCAGCTTGCGCGGCGCACCCTCAAACGCCTGCTGAAAACCGTCCGTCTCCTGCACCTTGTGGTAGAACCGGTTGGGCCTGTCGGCGTGGACCCGCCGCGGCTCGTCCGTCATCGCGGCGCGCATGTCGAGGACGGGGGTCAGCGGATCGTACTTCACCTGGACGAGCTCGGCCGCGTCCTCCGCGGTGTACCGGTCCTCGGCGATGACGGCCACCACCAGTTCCCCGACGTGGCGCACCTCGTCCTTGGCGAGGACCGGCTGCTGCACCTGATACGCCTTGTTGACGAGGGTGATGGGACAATCCTCGAACGTCCACACCGCCTTGACGCCCGGCACCCGCAGGGCCGCCGATGTGTCGATGGAGACGATCCGCGCCGCCGCCCGGTTGGACCGGACGAACGCCATCTCGAGCATGCCGGGGGCCGCGATGTCGTCCAAATACCGCGCCTGCCCGCGCAACAGCCGGGCGTCCTCGATGCGCGTGACGCGCGCCCCGGTGAACCTCGGCTTGAGCATCTCCGCCGTCATGACCGTCCCTCCTTCGCGGCCGCCAGGACCGCGTCGACGATGAACTGGTACCCGGTGCAGCGGCACACGTTTCCGGAGAGGGCCTCGCGCACCTCTTCCTCCGTCGGATTCGGGTTATCGCGCAACAGCGCCGCCGCTGTCACCACCATGCCCGGCGTGCAGAACCCGCACTGCAGGGCGTGATGTGCCTGGAACGCTTCCTGCAGCGGGCTCAGACCGTCTTCCGGAGTCAATCCCTCGATGGTGGTCACCTCATGCCCTTCGGCCTGCACTGCGAACATCAGGCAGCTGCGCTCCGGCTTGCCGTCGACGAGCACGGTGCAGGCGCCGCACACCCCCTGCTCGCAACCCACGTGGGTGCCGGTCAGACCCAGCTGGTGGCGCAGCACGTCCGAGAGGAGCCAGCGCGGCTCCACATCCAGCTCGTGCACCGCGCCGTTGACGTTCAACCGCACGCGCACCGTCGTCTTCGTCTGCACCTCGCTCATCATCCCCGCCTCCCCACAGCCTGTTGATACGCCCGCTCCGCCGCCAGGACCGCCAGGTGCCTGCGGTAGGGCGCGTCCTCACCGGGATCGAACGACTCGACCAGGGCCGCGAAGGCCGCCTCGCGCGCCGCGGCATCCGCCGGGAAGGTCAGCGCGCAACGCTCCGGGCCGCCGCTGACGCCAAACCAGGTGACGGCACCCGCGCCGCCATCGCCCACCTCGGCGAAGGCGCCAGCCAGCGCGAAATCCCCCGGCCTCCGGGCGAACTCGGCGAATCCGAACGCCCTTCCTTCGCCTTTCGGCACGTGCACGGCTACCAACAGCTCGTGCGGCTGCAGGTCGGTCATCAGGTAGCCGAGGAAGAAGGACCGCGCCGGGACCTCCCGCACCCCTTGCGCGCTCGCCAACTCGAAGGTGGCGTCGAGGGCGACCATCGCCGCCGGCAGTTCTGCCGCCGGATCGGCGTGGGCCAGCGATCCGCCGAGGGTACCGCGGTTGCGGATGGCCCAGTGCCCCACGTGGCTCGCCGCCTCCGCCAACACCGGGTGGACTTCTCGGACCAGCGGATGTTCGCTCAGCACCTGGTGGCGCACCAGGGCGCCGATGCGGATGCCGGTATCCGTCGGCTCCACCCGGTCCAACCCTTCCACGTCATTAATGTCCACCAACGCCCCTGGCCGGCTCAAGCGAAAGTTCATCAGCGGGACGAGGCTCTGCCCGCCCGCCAGGACCTTGCAGTCCGGCTCGCTGCGCAACAGCTCCAGCGCCTCCTGCAGGGTCCGCGGCCGGTGATACGCAAAGGCAACTGGTTTCATGGCTCCCCCTCTTTCCATTCCGCGTTTCTTGGGACGCGCGCTAGCGGGCCGCTCCCTCCCGGCCGAATCGCAGGAGAGCCGGCGGCGAATCGCCCGCCACCAGGCGCTCCACGTACGGCAGCGCGGCGCGCAGGGCGCGCGTGCGCGGCTCGAATCCAGGCGTGGCCGCGAGCGGATTCATCCAGTACACGACAGCCCCGCTCTGCCGCATCCGGCGCAGTCCTTCCGCCACTGCCTCCGGCTGGCCGCTGTCCCAGCCGTCGCTGATGACGATCACGGTTGTACGCCCGCCGAGCCACCGGGGACCGTACACCTTCAGCCACTGGTGCATGGCTTCCCCGATGCTCGTGCCCCCCGCCCAGGGACCCTCCAGCCCTGCCAGGGCGCGGAGTGCCCGCGGCAGGGGCTGACGGAGGACGGGCGTGGCGTCCAACAGCTCCGTCCCGAACGGGAATACCCCGGTTCGCGGCGAGGCCTGCACCAGGCGATGCAGCCAGGGCAGATACAGCGTCACATAGGCGGACATCGATCCCGACACGTCCCACAGCACCACCAGACGTGCGGGCTGCACGAACCTGGGCCGGGCGGCGAAGCGCGGGCCCGGCCGGCCCCAGCGCGCCCACAGGCGGGCAGTGCCCCGGGCATCCAAACCCCCGACGCCCAGCGGCTGGATGGGCCGGCGGCTCGGCACCCACGGCACGAACGCCAATCGGCCCTTCACTTGGTCCACCCAACCCGCCGCGGCCAGGCCGAATGCCTCATCCAATCGCTGGCCGGGCTTTCGGCTGGCAGCCATGCCCCGCTCGCGCGCGCTCCTGTCCGCGTCCGCGGGTCCGTCCTGCGGCCGTTGATTCGCCGCCCGGGCGTCGGGACGCCAGCGGGCCTCCACCCGGGAGACCCCGGCCGCTTCCTCCGTGGTCAGTCAGGTCGATCCGCTCACCAAGTCGGACAACCGCCGCCGAACGGTTTCCAGGTCGTACGCGTCCTTGACGACACACCCGAGGGTCCGGCCGGCCCACGCCTCGCTCCACTCGGCAACGGGCGAGCGCGCAAACGCCCGTGCCCAGTCGATGGTCTCCGCGACGCCAGGAGGTTTCATCAGACCCCAGGTGCGCAAGGTCCGCACGGCTCGCACCAGCGGCTCCGCCCGTTCGGCGGGCAGGTCCGGGACGTGCAGCGAGACAATGCGCAACTCCTCCTGGAGCTCCGGCCAGTCCACGTGGCAGTACAGGCATCTCCGGCGCAGGGCGTCCCCGAGGGGCCGCGTCCGGTTGGAGGTCAACACGACGACCGGCGGCAGCAATGCCCGGACGGTCCCCCACTCGGGCACCGTGATCTGGTACTCTGCCAAAAACTCCAGCAACAACGCCTCGAACGCCTCGTCGGCCCGGTCCACCTCGTCGATGAGCAGCACCGCCCCGGCCTCCGATTGCAGCGCACGCATCAACGGGCGCGGTAAGAGATACGGTTCGCTGAACACGTCGGCGTCCGACCGCCGGGTGAGTTCGGCCAGCTGCTTGTGGTAGTTCCAGTCGTACAGGGCATGGGAAGCATCCATCCCCTCGAAGCACTGCAGCCGCACCAGTTCCCGCCCCAACGCATCCGCCAACGCTCGGGCCAGGGAGGTCTTGCCGGAGCCCGCGGGCCCTTCCAGCAACAGGGGGCGCTCCAGGGCGAGGGCCAACTCCACCATGGTGCACAACTCCGGCCCCGCCACGTAGCGCAGCGCCTCCAGGCGCTCGGCCCACGGGCGGGCGGCCGGCGGCGCGGGGTCTGACGGCCCAGGCGACGTGGCTTGCAAGTCCGCAGACGATTGCCCCTCCTGCGCGTGTCCCTCCTGCGAGTGTCCCGTCGGCGAGTGCTCCGCCGAGGGGTGAGGCGCCGGTGGGCAGGGTTCCGCTCCGGCGGCCTGGCAGGCCGCCGTCTGCACCCGCTCGGTCATCCGCCCACAACCCGCTGCGACTCTTTCACGAGCCCGTTGAAAAATTGGTTGATGAGAAAGCGCGCCACGCCCGAGAGCACGCGTTGCCCAACGCCCGCGACGACGCCGCCCACCTTCGCCTCGCCGTCATAAGCCACCTGTGTGCCGCCCGTCGGCAGCTCGTTCAAACGGACCGTCACGTCGGCTTCCATGAAACCCATGGCGCCCTCCCCGTTGACCTTCAGCCGGTACCGCTCGCCCGGCACCACGTCGAGCATCTCCAGCGTCCCCTGGTAACTGCCCTTGATGCCGGCGACTCCGACTTCCATCTCCGCCTCGTAGAGGCTGTCCGACTTCGCCTGCAGCGATTTCATCCCGGGCATCGCCTTGACGATAGCGTCCGGATCGGTCAGCAGCTGAAACGTCTGGATCGGACTGGTCGGGAAATCCTTCGTCCCCGCGATCTGCACTGGGCCACCTCCTCACCACACTCCAACATCCTATTCATAATTCCTCACGAAATACGAAAAATCCTGCTGGACGAGCCCTCAGGGAGAGAGCTCGAAGTAGAGATGCAGGTGATGTTTGCAGCCGGGATTGAACGCTGCCCCGCAGCGGGGACACCGAGACGCGCAGGAGAGATACTCGGAGACGGTCATCCGGTGCCCGCACACGCCGCACAGCACCGCCGGCTCCCCAAAGCGGCTGCGCGGCCAGCGCCGCGGCGGGTGATCGGCCGCCGCCTCGTGGCACAAGTGGCACGGGTAGTAAGTATCGCAGCAATCAAAGCGGAGAGCGATCACGTCCACGTCGCTGGCATAATGAACACACCGCGTCTGCGCGTCGACCCCGACGCCGCGGACCGGGACCCCGTGCACCACGACGGTCACCACCGGGTCCCGGGATTCAGGCGACCCGCCGCCGTCCGGGGCCGGAGATCTTTCACAACCCTCGGCTTCCACAGCCGGCGGACGGGCGGGTTCCGGACGATCCGTAGACGCCACGGACACCCTTCACCGACCCTCGCCGTAGACCGATTCGAAGCGGGCGACGGCGGAGGCCACTTCCACGGGGTGGCCGAGTTCCTCCAGGGTCTCGCCGATCCGGCGGATCGCCTCCGCGAACATGGCCCCCGTCACGTTGCCCATGTGACCGATGCGGAAGGCCTTGCCGGCCAGATGCGCGAGCGCCCCGGCGACGACCACACCCTTGCTGGCGAGTTTCGCGCGGAACGCGGCATCGTCCACGCCGTCGGGATAGAGGATGCAGGACAGGGTAGGGGCGGCGACGTCCTCCTCCGCCAGCGCCCGCATCCCGTACGTGGCGAGGCCGGCACGGACCGCCCTGCCCAACGCCGCGTGGCGCCGGTAGCGCGCAGGCAAGCCCTCAGCCATCACCATCTCCATGCCCTGGCGGTAGGCGTAGATCATGTTGACCGGCGGCGTCGCGAAGTAGCGGCCAGGATTCTCCATGATGGGCCGCCAGTTGTCGATGTCGAGGAAGTAGGCGGGCACGCGCGCCATCTCCGCCCGCGCCTTGAGGGCTCGCGGCCCGAAGGCGACGATGCCGAGCCCAGGCGGCACGCCGATGGCCTTCTGCGATCCGGTCAGCACCACATCGATGGTGTATCCGGGCGCCCCGTAAGTCTTCTGCATGTCCTCCTCCAGAGCCGCCGTGGCGCACACGCCGTCGAGGAGGAAGAGCGCTCCCGCCTCCTTGACCACCGGGACGAGGGCGTCCAAATTGGCGGCGACACCGGTGGAGGTGTCCACGTGCGTGACGGTGACGGCCTTGAATCCGCCCTGGGCGAGGGCGTGGCGGACGGCATCGGGATCGACATGGCGGCCCCACTCCGCCTGCACCGTCTCCACCTGGATCCCGTATGCGCGCCCGAGCTGCGTGAACCGGTCGCCAAAGTAGCCGTGGCTGACCACCAGCAGCTTCTCCCCGGGCGCAACCGTGTTGACGACGGCCATCTCCATGGCCAGCGTCCCGGACCCGGCAAAGATGTAGACCTCCCCGTCGGTGTGGAACATCTCCTTGGTCAGCGCGATGCCGCGCTCAAAGATTTTGACGAAGCGCGGGTCGGTGTGGGCCCAGGTCTCGCTCGCCAAGGCGTCGTAGATCTCGTCTGCCACCGGCGTCGGCCCTGGGATGAGCAGCATCTCCTTGTTCCGCAACGTACACAGGCCCCCTTTGCGACAAGTCCAACCCTTCTCATTATCGCGCACCTGGCGGGGGCCGTCTATGGACTGGCACTCCGGTCAGCGGTACAGGCGCCCCTCGAACACCACGAACCCGAACGGATGATGCGTCTCGTCCAGCACCGCCTCCCCCGCGTTGTCGTCTCCCGGGCGCGCCAGCCAGGCGGGGAT
Source organism: Alicyclobacillus macrosporangiidus CPP55 (assembly GCF_000702485.1). Classification (GTDB taxonomy): domain Bacteria; phylum Bacillota; class Bacilli; order Alicyclobacillales; family Alicyclobacillaceae; genus Alicyclobacillus_H; species Alicyclobacillus_H macrosporangiidus_B. The sequence goes on from NZ_JNIL01000001.1 coordinate 1,357,266, forward strand.
GTACCGGCCCTGCAGTTCGATCTCCCGCCCAGGCGCCAACCCGGGAATGGGGCCCGGAAGCCCCAACTCGTCGCCGTACCGGATGGCGACGAACGCCCGATCCTCCACCTCGTACGAAAAGCCATGCCAGACCTTGAGGACCTGGATGTGATCCACCAGCAGCCGGTGGTGATGCGCCCCGTGCGCCTGCGCGTCTGGTTCCACGCTGCGGATGCGTGCCTTCACCCGGACGACGAAATCGTGGTCCGTCCGCGGCGGCGATGGCAGGTGCCGAAACACCGGCTCGGGTTCCGGCACCGGCGTCGGCGTTGGGCTCGGTGCCGGCTCAGGCTCATGCGTCGGATCCGGCACCGGCGCGGTCGATCCGACCTGGCTCAACCGCTCCACCAACGCGGACGCGTCAAAGGATCCGAAGCCGGTGCACGCGTCCCAGCCCGGACCGGCTGCGTAACCGGCCACCCCATTGTACGTGTTGTCTCCGTCCGTGATGTCCCGGTAGGCGCCGGACATCTGCGCGTCGTACAACAGCGCCGCCAGCCCCGACAGCGGCTTTAGCCCAAGC